>NZ_JAEKKT010000251.1 GCF_019510245.1 Streptomyces sp.
GTGCCGGGTCGATGCCCTCGTCCTTGACGATCTCCCAAATGGTCGAGGCAGCGACCTTGATGCCCAGAGTAGCCAGCTCGCCGTGCACGCGGCGATAACCCCAACTCGGGTTCTCCCGGACCAGGCGCAGCACCAGCCGGCGGATCGAGGCAACCGTACGTGGGCGGCCAGTTCGCTTGGGCCGACAGGATTTCGCGTGGCGCCGGCGCATCAGATCGCGGTGCCATCGCAGCACCGGGTCCGGGCTGACGATCAAATGCAGCCGGCGCAACGAGGCACGAGAGAGAGGTTGCAGGAGCGCCGCGAGGAAGGCCCGGTCAGCCGGGGCAAAACTGGCCCGCGCTGGACCGAGTTGGCGCTGCAGGACCGCGAACTGATGGCGCAGGGCCAAGATCTCCGCGTCCTTGTCCCGGTCGCTCATCGGCAGCAGCCGCAGCGCGGCGAAGGCGTTGGTCACGGCGAGACAGGTCAGACGCAGCAGCACAACCGGCCATCATGCCCGAGACATTGCCGAGACCACAGCCCGAGATTCGATGCCAGGCCGACAGCCTCCATAGCAAGCTTGAATATGCGGTTGACCTGCACGGACGAGGTATTCGGCAGGCGCAGAGTTGGAGGCGCTGCTGGAGCAGTTGCGGTCCACACCCCTGGATCCGTCCCGCCCTGCGCTGGATCTGTTGGAGGACCTGCTGTCCGGGATCTACGGCTGCGCGCTGCTGTATCGGGAGTACGAAGCCGGCCAGGAGATCGACGACGAGTCCTTCGAAGCCGGGAGTATCGCCGACGCCGGTGTGGTCGCTATCGAGGACCTGGCAGTGGTGGATCTGGAAGGCGTCGAGGATGTGGTGGGCCTGATGCTCAGCCAGACCGGCGCCGTCCAGACTGGTGCCGACAGTGTGGACGTCGGGGAAGCCGCCGACTTCGTCGACGAGGAAGTCGATGACGAGGACGGCGACTGGCCGGAAGTCGGATCGCAAGAGTTCCTGGACGCGGTCCGTGCCGAAGCCGCCGAACAGTCAGCCCGCCTGTATTGAAGCAGCGAGGTGCTTGCGCAGAACCGGCGGACACTACAGCAGTGAGGCGCTGAGGGTGAAGGTCACTCGTTCAGAAGCGACCGCTGGAGCAGGGCGGGGTGCTCGTCCGTGGCGGGGATGTCCATTTGGATACAGCGGGCGGTGGCGCTTTCGAAGGTCGCTGTCGCCAGGTCGTGCGGTGACTTCGCTTGTGGGCACTGCCGCCAGTACTCGCAATGCGGATAGTCAGCGGGAAGCCGAGTTCCCAGCTGCTGCTCGGTCGCCGCAGCCCAGTCGAACGGGTGACGCCCCGGTCCGCGTCCAGCCAGTCGTCGCGATGATGCGGTTGGTTCCAAAACCAGCACCAGAGCGTTGATCAAGATCCGACCTTAAACGGCAAGCTGAGGCCGAGCACACCTGAGACTGGGCATGCCTGAGCCCTCCCGTTCCGACTGGGGCCGAAACCTCCAGTGGACGAGAGGGCTCAGCTGCTCGCGACGACGCGGTCAGCAGTCCTCCGGGTTCACCCCCCGGTGTACGGCCTTGGCGTTCCGACGGCGCATCATCAGCACGCTGCCTGCGGCGATGGCGATGATGGCGGCTATGCCATAGGTGACGACACTGCCCGCTCCGGTGAGTGCCAGCGGGCCGATCGAGGCGCCGGAGGCCGGCGCGTCATGAGCGACGGCGTTGCCCACCGGCGTGGTAGCGGCCGTGGTGCCATCGGTTTGCGGTCCTCCGGCGGCAGACGTCTGGGAAGCAGGTGCGGACCCGTGAGTGGGCTTGGCGCCCGGTGCCCCGGCCGCTCCGGACGACCGCAGGCTGGTGGGGGTCGCCGCCGCCGGAGCCGAAGAAGTCGTCCTGGTCCCGGTGGTCGACGCAGTGGTCTTGCCGTCAGCCGGCTTCAGCTGGAGAGTCGTGATCGAGTACGGCGGCAAGGTCTGCGAGGCTGCGGTGCCGGCCGACGCGGTCGTCAAGGCAGTGCCGCCCTTGAGGTACGAGACGGTGGTGACCGCTCCCGGCGCGGGCTTGTATCCGGCGTACGACAGCGACGCCGTCACGGGGTTCGCGGGATCCTTGTTGATCAGCATGACGTTCAGGCCGCCGTTGCTGCTCCGCACTGCGTGCACGGCAACGGACGGGTTGCCCGAGGATGCCTTGACGATGGTGTCACCAGGCTGCGCCAGTGCGGTCAGTGAGCGGATGCCCCAGTAGGTGGGGTAGGGCGTCTCGCGCGGCGGTTGGCACTTGCCCCCGACGCAGCCTCCAACGGAGAGCACACCCCCGTCCTGGTAGTCGGTCTGGCCGTTGACGGTGGTGGGTGCCTGGTCCGTGCCGTTGTGCAGGTTCCACCAGTCCACGTCGGCGGCGCCGTGCTCGAACCAGGTCATATACGTGTCCGGCGCGAACAGGGCCGCGGCCTGGCTGGTCAAGGCGGGCGAGCCGACGGCGTCGGTCTCGGTGACCGCGATCTCCACCGAAGCGGCGTGCGAGCCCGCGTAGGTGGCGATCAGCGAGCGCAGGGTGGCAGTGGCGGACCCGATCTTGCCGGGCGTGTTCAGCAAGTCGGCGGTGGTACTGCCGCCGGGGTACCAGTGGACGATGACGAAGTCGATCGAGTTCCCCGCGATGGACAGCACCGTGTGGTTCCAGTCGGCGCTGTCACCGGGAGCCTTCACCGTATCCGGCCAGCCGCCGGGGGTGGTGAGCACCGCCCCGATCTTGACCGTCGGGTCCACCGCCTTCATCGCCTTGGAATAGGCGACCAGGTTCGTGGCGTACGCCGTCGGGCTCTTGTCGGCGTGATCGTCCTGCTCCCAGCCTTTGCCGTCGCCGTAGTGCCCGTTGCCGTAGACCTCGTTGCCGATCTCCCAGTACTTCACGCCGTAACCTTTGTCGACGTTGGCGTACTTGACCCACTCGGCGGCCTCCTGAGGGGTGCCGGAACCGTAGTTCGCGGTCAGGATCGGCTGGGCGCCGACCGTCTTCGCGGTGGCCATGAAGTGGTCGAAGTCGGTGGCGGGCGCGGTCCCGCTGCCGGGCTTCCAGTGGAAGAAGTCCGCGCCGGAGCCGCCGGGATAGCGCAGCTGCCGAACTCCCGCGGCCTTCATCAGCGACGACACCGTGGCGTCCCCCATATTCCCGTCGCCGAAGCCCGTGTTGAGGCCGAGTCCGGTGTCGGGCACGGTGCCCAGGGAAGCGCCGGCGTCCACGGTCACCGTGACGGCTGGCGCCGCGTCCGCGGTGGCGTTCACCGCGCCGCCGGCGCCTAGGACGGTCGCGGCGGCGAGTGTCGCGACCACTCCGGATATCGCGCGGCGGCGCAGGCGGCGGCCGCCCCCGGTCGGCGGCCGAGTGGTCATCGAGTTGTTGGGTGGCACGGAGGGTTCTCCTTCAGCAGCGGATCGACTGGTGCGACTCCCCAGTGGTCTGACCGATGGGGAAAGGTTGCCGCACGGATCGAGGAATCTCGGATGGGTCACCGGCGCGTTGTGAAGCCCTCGCTCGCGACCAGGCGTCGTCGATGCCTGACAAACCACAGAGCGGCGGGTAGCAGCGGCAGGAACAGCAGTGACCACCATGGTGAAAGTGAGTGCGGCGATCGTGGTTCGGCAACACCCATCGGCGCCGGCGAGATCGACGACGCGGTCGCGGAGGTGCCAGGTGGATCAGTGCTCGATGAGGCGCCACTGGTCGAGGCGGCCGGGGTGGCCGAGGGGGTGGTGCTCGGCGTCCCGGTAGTGGACGGGGTGCTCGACGGGGACTTGGTGGGAGACGGGGCACTCGACGGGGACTTGGAGGGAAGCGAAGCACTCGACGACGGCTTGATCGAAGACGGGGCCGAGGTGCTCGACGGCGGCTTGGCGGGAAGCGAGGCCGAGGCCGCCGTCGTCGGGGCCGGACCCGGCGGGAGGGTGGAGCCGTTCAGGGTGATGTTGGAGTTGCCGCTGCTCTGATAGCCCTCGGTGGCCAGGATCATGTAGTTGAACTGGCCCATGTTCATGCCGTGGCCGGCCCAGGCGTCGAAGTGGTTGCCGGTCGTGATGGTGCCGCCGGTCCGCCGGGACTGGCGGACGCTCCAGTACTGGTTGAACGTGGCAGTGCCCTGAATCGACGGCGCGTTGTAGCGCGTCGTCTCGTAGATGTCGTAGGTGCCGCCGTCGCTGGTGATCGTGCCCTTATATGTCCCGGTGGGCCGGTAGCTGCCGTAGTTGTCGACGATGTAGTACTCGACCAGTGCGATGGTCGTCCAGCCGTAGAGGGACAGGTACGCGTTGCCGGATGGGTTGAAACTGCCCGAGTAGGTCACGCTCTTGCGGTCGCCGGTGTTCCAGCCGTAGCCCGCGACGAAGTTGCCGGCGTTGCTCCAGTTCGTGGCGTAGTTGCCGCCCGAACCGAGCGTCATGGACGCTGATCCGCTGCCCTCGGTCCAGAACGAATAGAAGTATCCGTCGCTGGTACCGGTCTTGCTCGTGGTGATGGTCGTGTCCGCGTGGGCGATGTTGAACAGGGACAGGGTCGCGACGGCTGCGGCGCATGCACGGGCGGCGAGCAGCCGGATGCGGCCGCGCTTCATCGCGTGCCTCGCTGCAGCGTCAGGACACCCGGCCGCCATGGCAGCAGGTTGTAGTCGGTGCCCGCGGGTGTGCTGGGGGACATGCCCTGGTAGAGGAGTTGCAGGTTGCAGGGGTCGATGGTCTTGGTCTGGTCGGGGTTGTTGCGGACCAGGTCGCCGTGGCTGATGCTGTTGGTCCAGGTGGCGCCGCTGTTGGCCTTGCCGGCGAAGGGGTTGCTCTCGCTGGCGGCCTGCGGGGTCCAGGAGCCGCTGAGGCTGGAGGCGGTGAAGGAGCGGAAGTAGCGTCCGTTCACGCCCATCGCCTCGACGATCATCAGGTACTGGTTCTGACCATGGACCTTGTAGACCTCCGGGGCCTCGAAGAGGTTGGCCCGGGAATCGGTCATGACGGTGATGTAGGAGGAGCCGAAGCTGCCGGGGAAGTTCCCGATCGGCATGCTGGCGCGGTAGATGCTGCCGTTGTCGGCGGCGAAGAACAGGTAGATGTTCTGGCCGTCGGCGATCAGGGTCTGGTCGATCGGCGCGGCGCCCGGGACGCTGCCGGTGAACAGCGCTTGCGGGGCGGACCAGCTGTTGGGGTTGGTGGGGTCGGACGAGGTGCGGTAGAAGAAGGGCCACTGGCCCCACTGGGACGCCAGTACCCAGATGTTCTTGGGCGCGAAGTAGAACAGCGTCGGGGCGACTGTGCCCGAGTTCATCCCGATCTGCTGGGTCGAGCCCATGTCCGACCAGTTCGTGAACGGGGCGAAGCCCGTCGAGCCGTATGCCCCGGACTGGTTGACGACGGTCGAGCCGTAGACGATGTGCTTGCCGTTGTAGACGACGTTCGTGAAGTCCTTCAACGCCAGCCACCCATTGGCCGGCTGCGCCAGCGGACCCGTCGACGACCAGTGATACGACGACGGAAGCGAACAGGTGGGGCCTCCCCCGGCCTTGGTCGTGGTCGTCGTCGTGGTGGCGGCCGTGGTCGGAATGGAACGTGTCGTGGAGCCGCTGCCACCGGTCGCAGGAGGCGCCGACGACGACGTGCGCGTCGTGCCGCTCGGAGCCTGGGTTGGGGAAACGCTGCCCGGCGTCGCCGTGGGTGTGCCCGGTACTGCCGACGTTCCCGACGTTCCCGGTGGGGATGAGGTGCCGTCGGTGGTCGACGGCGTCTCAGTCGCGGCACTGGCCGCCGTCACCTCGGTCGGCCTTGGAGACTTTGTGGTCATGACCGCCATACCGACAGCTATGACGACGGTTACAACGACAGCCGCCCAAACACCTCGATGCGCGAATAACCGACGGCTACGAACCATCACTCTTCGTCTCCCTTTCAGTCGCTGAATCTGCCCGGACCACACCCAGTGGTCTGGGAGGCCGAAAAGGTTGCCGGTCTGGGGAGGCTTCTTCAGGGACTGGCGTTGTAGCATCCTGCCAACGCAGACGTACATGGGGGACGCGACGTGAGCACTGACCGGGCAGCCGGCCGAGCCGGTTCGACCAACTGGACCAACGTTCGGGCTGTGAGAGCGGTGTGAGAGCGGGCGTCGCGTTCACTGACGTGATCTCAACAAGAATTACTTGATCATCTTGTGTTCGAACTGGATCAGGACGAGCACGCATCGGGCCAGCTCGGTGATGGCGCGCGGGCTCATGGTGACATGTCGAAGTACCTTCCAGCGGCCGGTCATCAGGGCGAAGCCGCGTTCTCCCTGGAATCGCAGTCCACGCAGCAACCGGTTGTAGGCGCGGATGTCCACAGAGAGTTCGGTGCCGTCTTTCGGCTGCGGGACCGGGATCCAAACGCCCTGGCCAGCTCCTTGATAGCCGGTATCGGCCAGGATCGGGAGGTCGGCCAGGAAATGCTGCACGATACCGAGGACGTGTTCGCGAGCGGCGGTGATGTCGTGGACGGACCCCGGTGTCACCTCCGACGTCCACAGCGGGATTCCGTCGGGGCGGATCAGGGCCTGGATCCCGCCGCGGAAGTCGTGGCTCTTGCCGGAGTACCAAGCATCGATGACCTTGCCTTTGACGGACGTCTTGGATTCGGACAGCCGGTCGATCGCGACCAGCTTGCCGTCCAGGATCAGGAACGGCAGTCCGTCGGCGACGGCGGCGGCCATTACCTCGACCAGGTCCGGGGCCTGTTCGGCCAGCACGGATATGCCCTCGTCGCGGTAGCGGTAGGCGGTGGCTCGGGACAACCCGAACGCCGCGCCCAGGCGTTCGACGTCGCCACCGTCACGGAACCAGGCCAGCAGGAACACGGCCTGCCGGAACGGGGTAAGGAGCCGGGCCCCTCGCCGGGTGCCGCGGCGCCGGCGCTCCGTTTGCAGCAGTACTGCCAGGTAGGCGATCAGTTCTCGGGGCACGTCAAGCATGGTTGGATAGGTCCGCACGCGGGTCCCTCGGCTAAGGATCTTCTTTGGTCAGAACCCTTATACCGTATCATCCCCTCTGCACCGACAGGCCGGAATCCGCTGCTGAGATCACCTCACTGTCGGCATCAGGCGGCACGAAACGACGGCTACGAGTCGAGTCGACTCGAACGAAACGGCACGGGACGTGCTTGTACGCCAACAATCAATAAGAAACTTTGTATAAGAGCCCTGACTACTGGATCAGAAGGTTAGGGGTTCGAATCCCTTCGTGCGCACTCGTGAAAACGCTAACCCCAGGTCGATGACCTGGGATTTTGTGTTTTCCGGGGTTGATGACTCGACTCGAGTCGAGGCCTAAAGTCGTTGAGTCGGTGGCGTGTGATGACGGTGTGATGACGGCCGTACGAAGTCCGTGTGGTGACAACCCGCTCCGCATCGTGCTGGCGCATGTCGCTCGATTGAACGTTCGTCCCGCGTGTGATCCTCCCAGGTGACGAGCGTTCGGACTTCTTGAGGGTGCCGATAACCTATGCGACCTGCTGATATTCGTGGAGCAGCCCTCCGGCGCGATCACGCCGTCTGACCCGGAACTCCTCGAGATCGACCACGTTGTCCGGCCGCGGACGCATCGGCGCGGCCTGGTCGAGGGATCGGTGCGGGCGGTGCCCGTTGTAGTGGTCCTCGTACTCATGCAGCAGCTGCAGCAGATGCTCCAGGTTCCGGATGAGCGTCCGATCCGTCAGCTCCGCGCGTAGGCTGTGGAACCAGCGTTCCATGATCGCGTTCTGGCGGGGTGCCCGTATGCCGGTGCGGATCACATCCATTCCGGCGGCAGTGAACACCGCGTCGAACGCCGCACCGAACGAGGCGTCCCGATCGTGGATCAGGTACTTCACCCTCGCTCCGGCGTCATCCAGGTCCATCAGCAGGTTCCGGGCCTGTTGGGTGACCCAGACGGCCGTGGGATGGAAGGTGGCGCCAAGCACCCGGACCCGACGGGTCGCGTGCTCGATCACCGCCAGCACGTACGCCTTGGACCCGTCCAGCAGGTCGACCACCACGAAGTCGCAGGCGATGATCGCCTCGGCCTGCGAGCGAAGGAACGCAGCCCAGCTCGGACCGGTATCCCGGGTCGGGGCCGGCTCGACACCGGCGGTCTTCAGGATCTCCCACACGGTGGAGGCGGCGATCTTGATGCCCAGGCCGGCCAACTCGCCGTGGATCCTGCGATAGCCCCAACCGGGATTCTCCCGCGCCATCCGCAGCACCAGGGCCTTGATGTTCCGATGTGTCGACGGACGGCCCGCACGTCGCCGCGAACGCCTCGCCCAGCGCCGCCGCAGCAGGTCCCGGTGCCAACACAGCAGCGTTGCCGGCGTAACGATCAGCCGGAGCCGCGGTGCACGATCAGTGGGCAACAACCTCGCAAGCAACACCAACCATGCCCGATCGGTCCAGGTCAGCTTCCGCGCGACGCGCGGATCACGGCGCTGTGCGACAGCGAGCTGATGACGCAGCATCAAAATCTCGGCCTCTTTCGCCGCCGAATCCCGCCTGGCCAGCCACAGCCACGCGAACACCCGAGTCACGACCAGATAGACCAGCTTCAGCCCCACGACACGGCATCATCCCAGCTCGCAGCAATAATCGGCACCCTCAGGCGAGAAGTTTAGGAGGCGGTCGAAACCGCTCGTAACGCGACTGAAAAGGTAAGCAAGGTCGTCTCCAGGTGGAAACCGAAAGACCTCATAGTGGTCGGCAACATGTGGTGGGTCGGTGACTGCGGCTTCGCCGTAGAGATGAGGTGTGGAGTGGCCGGCGCCGAGGTGCCGTGCGACAGCAGCGACCGGTTCCTGCGCGTCGTGGTGTCGCAGGGCGATGGTGAGCCTGGGTACGCCGTACCCGGGCAAACGGCGGCCTGGTTGCCGTTGCCGGATGGGCCGAGGCTGGTGGCATCACCCACCCGGCACCGGCCCCGCCCCGGCCTGATGAACAGGACCTCCCCTTTGTCTTCCTCCGACACCACCAGCCTGGCCGTGCTCGAACAGCTTCAGCGCCAGTCCACCGACCCGCAGCGGCGCATCCTGTTCGCCGGGGCGACCATCGTCACCATGGACGCCGACCTCGGTGTCCTGCACGGCGCCGACCTGCTCGTCGAGGGCGACACGATCACCGCGATCGGTACCGGCCTGGACCGGGCGGGTGCGGTGGTCGTCGACGCTTCGGGCACCATCCTGACGCCGGGCTTCGTCGACACCCACCGGCATGCCTGGGAGACGCAGCTTCGCCGGATCATGCCGGACGTCGACGACCTCGGTGCCTATGTGATGTCGACCCTCGCCGGCTACGCCACTGTCTACCGGCCCCACGACATGTATGTCGGGACCAAGCTGGCCGCGCTGACGGCGATCGACAGCGGCATCACGACCATGCTCGACTTCTCCCACAACTCCCGCACCCCCGAGCACTCCGACGCCGCCATCCAAGCTCTCATCGACACCGGCATCCGCGGGGTGCACGCCTCCATGGGCCCGCATTTCGGGGACTGGGACAAGCAGTGGCCCGGCGACCTGGCCCGCCTCAAGGACACGTACTTCGCCGGCGACGACCAGTTGCTGACCCTGCGCCTGGCCGCTCTGGCCACCGACGAGATCGCCGGGCCCGCCCTCGCCTACGGCCCCGAACTCGCCCGCACCGCTAAGGACCTCGGCATCGGGGTGAGCGTCGACGCCGTCTTCGGCACATTCTCGTCCACGGCCATCCTGAACTGGGCCAAGGACGGCATCCTCGGCCCGGACCTCACCCTCATCCACGCCACCGGCCTCACCGGCCAGGCGTGGACGGCGATCGGGGACAGCGGCACGACCATCGCCCTGGCCCCGACCTCGGACGCCCAGATCGGGCTGGAGACCGCGATCCCCGCCATCGACGAGGCCCTGGCCGTCGGTGTGCGCCCAGGGTTGAGTATCGACGTGGAGGTGGCGCTGGTCAGCGACATGTTCACGCAGATGCGGGCCCTGCACGCCATCCAGCGGATGCGCGCGGTCAACGCCGTCCACGGCACCGAGCAACAGCCGGAGCGGATCACCACCCACGACGTCCTGGACTTCGCCACCCTCCAGGGCGCCCGTACCAACGGCCTGACCGGCGTCACCGGCTCACTCACCCCGGGCAAGAAGGCCGACCTGCTGGTCATTCAGGCCGAGGACCTCAACAACATGCCGCTCAACGACGCGGTGGGCACCATCGTGCTCGGCTCCGACGCTCGCAACATCAGCGCCGTCCTCATCAACGGGCAGCCCCGCAAGTGGAACGGCCAGGTCCTTGGCGTCGACTTGCCCACCCTGCGCGCCGAGGTCCACGCCTCCCGCCAGTACGTCCTGAACACCCCTGCTGCCTGAGCACCGCCCCTTCGCTCCGAAGACGGCGCCTCCGCCGGGCTCGTCCTGGGCGCCGTCCTGACGCCGCCGGCCCTGCGCCACCAGCACCCCGAGAAACCGCGGCTCTGTACGTGTTAGCCCATCGCACCGTGGGTGTGCGATGGGCTAACACGTTCGAGACTCTGCCCCGGGGGTTACTGCTCCGAGGCGCTCTCCTGGTGGCGGGTAGCGTGGAGGCTGCCAAGCAGGCAGAGCGCCTGGGCGCTCGGGCTTCCCGGTGCGGCGTGGTAGACCACCAACTGCTGGCCCGGCGCTCCGCGGACGTCGAAGGTCTGGTAGGTGAGGTCGAGGTGTCCGACGTCGGGGTGGAGGAGTTCCTTGCTGTCGCGGGACTTGCCGTGAACGGTGTGCGAGGACCACAGGGCGGCGAACTCCTCACTCTCCTCGGTCAGAGATTCAACGAGGTCGTGCAGGCGCCGATAGTGCGGGTCCAGGCCCGTGGCGTGACGTAGTCCGGCCACAACGGCCTCGGCTGCCCGCCCCCACTGCGTGAAAAAGCTGCGGGCGGCCGGGTCGAGGAACGTCATGCGGGCCATGTTGTCCATGTCCTCGAACGGCGAGAATAGGGCGTCGGCCAGCGCGTTCGACGCCAGGAAGTCGTTGGCCGGATTCAGGACGAGCGCCGCAGCGCTCGAGTATCCGTCCAGCAACTGGCGCAGCGCAGGAGTCACACTCTCTCGCGGCTGCGGCCGCTCACCATCCGGTGTGGTACCTGCCAGCCGGAACATGTGCTCCCGCGCTTCGTCGTCCATCCGCAGGGCACTGCTGATGGACTCCAGGATCTGCGGGGAGGGGCTGCGCTCGCGGCCCTGTTCCAGGCGGGCGTAGTAGTCGCTGTTCATGCCGGCCAGTACGGCGACCTCCTCCCGCCGCAGCCCCGCAACCCGCCGGGCGCCGTAGGAGGCGAGACCGACGTCGTCGGGGCGTAGGCGGGCGCGGTGGGCGCGCAGGAAATCTCCGAGATCGTTGCTGGTCACCCCTTCAGGCTAAGCCGCCCCCAGCTGGCGTGCCTGGGTGCGCCGTACCCGGGCACGACTCGTCCTGGCTGTCTTCCCCCGGGCCGCACAGACTGGTGACCAGCGCAGCGAGACGAGAAGGAGCGCATGGTGAGAAACCAGTCGAGCCCGCCGCAGGAGGCGGCCGGGCGAGGGATCAGTGACGTGGACGTGGACGTGGTCGGGATGTGGGTGACCGCGGACGGGCACATCCGCCAGGAACTGCTGCCCGACGGCCGTTACGACGAAGCTCGCGGCGCCCGGTCCAGCGCCTATACCGGCCGCTACACGGTGTCCGGCAGCCACCTCGAATACGTCGACGACACCGGCTTCACCGCCACCGGCGACATCCGCGACGGCGTGCTCTTCCACGAGCACCTCGTCCTGTACAAGGAGAACCAGGCATGACAGCCACGACCTGAGTCGTCATCACCAGCATCAGCAGCGGCCTGGGCCGCGCCTTCTCCACCGCCGCCCTAGGCGCCGGCCACACCGTCGTCGGAACCTGAGGGTGCCGAGAAGTCCGTCCATGCAGGTCAGGCGATCAGGTGGTATTCCTGGAGGATGCCGCCCAGCCGGTCGCGGCGGGTCACGCGGAAGTGGTCGAGGTCGACGACGTTGTCCGGAAGCGGCTTGAGCGGCGCAGCCTGGCCAAGGGCCCGGTGGGGTCGGTGTTCGTTGTAGAACGACTCATATTCGGTCAGCACACGGCGCAGGTGTTCGAGGTTCCACACGAGGGTCCGGTCCAGAAGCTCGGCCCGCACGGACCTGTGCCAGCGTTCGGCGATCGCGTTCATGACCGGCGCGCGGACCGCAGTGGTGATGATCTCGATGCCGGCGGCTTGGAACACGGCATCGAAGGAGGCGGTGAACTGGGAACCATGGTCTCGGAGGAGGAACTTGAACCTGTCCGCGTGGTCTTCGAGGTCCATCGCCGCGTTGCGGGCCATTTGGATGGTCCAGGCGGCGGTCGGGTGAGCGGTGGCGCCGAGCACCCGGATTCGCCGGGTGGCGTGCTCGATCATCGTCAGGACGTAGGCAGTGGTGCCGTCGAGCAGATCCACCGTAAAGAAGTCGGTCGCCAGGATCGGGGCTGGAGTCAGCACCCGGTTTCGGGTCAGCCACGTGATCCTGTTGCCTAATGGGGTTCGGCGGGATGTCGATGCGACCGCTCCCGACAACGAAGCTTCCCGCGACTACAAAGTGTCGCGGGAAGCAACGTCACAGCCCCGAACCGAATTCGCCGACAGCATCGGATATCCGGCGGGGCCCTCGGCTCCCTTCTCGGTCGATCAGGTGGTCAGCCGATCGGCGTCAGACTCCGTACGCGGCGATCTGACGCATTTCCAGGTAGTGGTTGTTGTTCTGGTCGATGCCGAGGCTGGTGGCGTCGACCTTGATGTAGCGAGCGTTGACCTGGTTGAACCGGAACGACTGCGGAGCGTCGCCCGGCTTGGCGTAGCCGCTCTTGGCCGTGACCGTGGTCCAGGTGTTCCCGTCGGTACTCACCTGGATGGTGAAGTCGACCGGGAAGCAGACGCCGACGACGTTGGCCGCCTCGTTCCGCGGGAACAGGTCGACCTGGTTCACCTTGTGGACGGCGAGCAGGTCGATCTCGAACCACTCGTCGGTGTTCGCCGACGCGTCCATGGCGCTCGCGTAGCCCGGCACCGTGCTCGTGCCGCGGAAGACCCCGTCGACGACGTACTTCGGCTCCCAGCCGGTCGTGGAAGTCGAGGCCCAGGCGGTCACGCCGGCGGTGACCAGGTTGGCCGCCGCGGGGGTGGTCCAGGACTGGGCGCTGCTGTTGTTGCAGTCCCAGATCTGGAGCTGGGTGCCGTTGGTCATCGAGGAGCTGGGGTCGTCCAGGCAGCGCCCCGAGTTGGGGTTGACCAGGTGGACCCGGCCGTTGGCGTCGGACTGGGCGACCCAGGTCTGGTTGGCCCAGCCGTTGCAGTCCCACAGCTGTACCAGGGTGCCGTTGCCGGTGGCACCGGGGCCGCCGGTGATGTCCAGGCACTTCGGGCTGTTGGCGGTGGTCAGGGCGACGGTGTTGTTCGCCGTCATGGTCCAGTCCTGGTGCCCGTTGTTGCCCCCGCAATCCCAGGACACCACACCGGCGCCGTTGGCCTGGCTGCCGGCGTAGTCGTCGACGCACTTGGCGTTGAGCATGCTGTTGTAGATCGGACCGCGCATGGCTGCCGGCGTGAACCCGGTGTTCTGCGCGAGCCAGGCGATCTGGTTGTCGCTCAGCGCCTGGCTGTACGCCCGTGCGTCGGCGATCTCACCCGGGAAGTATCCGCCGACCGAGCCCGCGGACTTGGCGGCGCCGATGCGCAGCGGGCCGGTGGCGCTCCACGGGGTGGTGTTGACGCCGGTGCCGGCCAGCTTCCCGTTGACGTAGATGCCGACCTTGCCGGTGGTCTTGTCGTAGGTGCCGGTCAGGTGGGTCCACACCCCGATCGACGGCTTGATCGACGAGGTGGCCCCGGGGTACGAGTTCGGGTTCGCCATGTCGGCGTTGGCCATGTAGAACGCCCAGCTCCCCAGTGACGAGTCATAGAGCAGGTTGAACCCGGAGGCGTTGATGCCGTCCTGCGACATGATCTGGTGCCAGTACTTGGTATCGGTCAGCTTCACCCACGCCGACACCGAGTAGCTGCCGGCGGTGTCGACCACCGGGCCCGCGGTCGTCAGAACGCCCGTGTTGTTGCTGTCCAGGTTCACCGCGCCGTCGGCGGCCCACGTCGCCCCCTGCGACAACGTCGCGGGCCGCGTGCCGGAGCCGGAGTCTGCGGCCGCGGTCCCAGAGCCGTCGTTGAGCTTCCACTGGCCGGCGGCACCGGGGAGCGCGGTGATCGGCGGGGCGGCGCCCGCCTGCACGGTGGCCAGGTACAGGTGCTGCACGCTGGTGATGTCCAGCGCCTTGCCGGTGTAGAGGACGACGTCGCTGATGTCACCGTTCAGATAGTCGGTGGGGGTGGTCTGCCACATCGCGCGTCCGCCGATCACCATCGATCCGGTGAAGCTGTCGCCGGCTGTGGCGTCGGTGCTGCCCGCCAGTGTGCCGTTGACGTACAGATACACCTTGTGGACGCTGGCGTCGTAGACACCGGCCAGGTGGGTCCAGCCGCTGTACTGGGTGCCGTTCAGCGGCGCGCTCTTGACCGAGACCGGGGTGTATGTCGCCCCGTCGGTCTTCTGCACGTCGAACTTCCACGTCTTGGTGCCGTCGTCGTAGCCGAGGATGAAGCCTCGTTCGTTCGCACCGTTCTGGGCGATGATCGTCTGGCTACCCCCGGTGTTGGCGCCGTTCGTCAGCTTGACCCAGGCCGAGACCGTGTAGCTGTTGGTGACCTCGACCGGCCCGCTGGTCGAGAAGCCGCCGGGGTCCGGGATGGTGACCGAGGAGTTCGCGCCGTTGAAGTGCGCCGCTGTCAGGCTCCCGCGGTCGTTGGCCACGTAGGCGACGTTGTCGGCGACACCGTTGTAGGTGAAGTCGACCGAGTCGTTGGCGTCTCCTGCCAGCTGGAACCGGTCGCTGATGCCGTCGGGTGTCGAAGCCCACTTGGCGGTGGTGGCGACGGTGTCGGCGAGCTTCTTGGTGCCGGCGTCGTTGAGGTTGATCTGGTCGGCGGCGGCGTAGGCCGGGTTGAGCTTGGTCGCGTCGCCGCCGGCGGACAGGACGCTGGCCGCGCCGCCGTCGGCGACGAGTGCCTGCGCCAGGTTGCTGGTGGTGCTCCAGGACCGGAGGTTGTTCCAGTACCCCGGTTCGCCGGCGGCGTTCCAGGTCGAGGAGCCGTTGAACGGGGTAACCGGGACGACGACCGGCGTGGCGCCGCACTTCTTGACGGCATTGACCAGGGCGACCAGCCCGCCGGGGCCGGACAGGTCGGCGTCCTTGGCGCCGGCGCTCAGGTCGTTGTCGCCGACCTCGATCAGGACGGTGGACAGGTTCGGCAGCGAGCAGACGTCGCGGTCGAGCCGGTTCAGGGCGGACAGGGCACCGGCACCGGGGTCGCGATCGGCCAGCAGCCGGTTGCCGGTGATGCTGAGGTTGGCGACGCCGGCGGCGTCGGCCAGGTTGTCGGCGAGGTAGTCGCTCAGTCGCCTGCCATCGGCGACCAGGGCGTCGCCGTTGGCGATCTGGTCGCCGAGCACTGCGATCGTGCCCATCTGGAAGCTGCTGACCGACGGCGTGACCTCGACGTCGTCCACGAGTACCCAGCCGGAGGCGCCGGCTGCGAAGCCGGTCGCGGCGGTGGCGCCGGTGGCGTCGCCGCTCGCGGTCCAGACAGTGGCCGGGGTCTTGGCGTGGGCGCCGTAGCTGCCTGAGGTCGGCAGGTTAAGGCTGACCAGCAGGGTCACGCCGGGGTTGACGGTCAGGACCGCGGTGTCGGTGTAGACCTGGCCGCCGGCCGGGATGGTCACCGAGGCCTGGCCGCCGAACTTCAGGGGCACCGGGTTCGCGGTGGCCGCGGCCCCGGAGGACTGGACGGCGATGCTGGCCGCGTTGATGGTGACCGGGGCGGTGGCGTAGGGGTTGTCCAGACGCACCCGCGCCGTGGTCCCGCCCAGGGTGGCGTGGACCGGCATGCGCACGGTGCCGCCGCCGGCGGTCGCTGTGGTGTCCAGCGAGGTGGCCCAGGAGGAGACCCACGGCAAACCCTGGGTCGAGGGGCGCACGCCGATGGAGAACACGTGCAGCGACTCAGTACGGGTTAACACGGCGGGGCTGACCGCCGGCAGGTCGATCGAGGCCAGCGGCACGTTCGGGCAGGCGACCGGGATGGTCAGCGTGTACAGCCGGTTGCCGCGACCCGCACCGTTGCGATAGCCGCGCAGTCCCGAGACGGCGGCGGTGTTACCGGCGGCCGCCGCAGGCTCGCCCCAGTCCGGGACCGGGGCCAGGGTGTAGTCCTGATGGTCCGCGTTGTTGCAGATCCCGCTGTAGGTGATCTTGCCGGTGATGGTCGGGGAGGCACCCATGGTGGAGGCCAGCAGCAGGCCGACCGCCGAGCCCTTGGCATTGCCCAGTTTGATAGTCTGGCCCTGGGCGACGGTGTTGTCGACGGTGTTCGGGTCCTTGTCCGGCAGGGTGTACGGCACGCCGGCCACGGTGACCGTGGCGTTGCGGCCGTAGCCGGCGGCGGCCAGCGAGGCGGCGTCGAAGGTGGAGGCGTCGGAGTCCAGCGCCTGCGGTCCGGCGGCCACGTTGTCGTCGGTGGTGATGCCGACGTTGTTGAACGAGGCTGCGAGGTTGTCGTAGGTGTAGTGCAGCGGGATCAGCCGGATCTCGTCCACCGCCATGTTGTAGAACGGCGAGGTGGCGGCCTGGTTGGCGCCGCTGGCGGTGAACACGATCTTGTAAGTGTAGCCCTGGGTCAAGTTCGCGCCGCCGAAGTCGAAGGCGGTCGCCGAGCAGCAGCCCGACCGGTAGGCGTCGAAGGTGCGGACCAGGTTCTGCGGGGTCACGTCGGTCGGGGTGTGGCCGCTCGCATCCAGGACGGGGATGATTGACAGCTTGACCTGGCCGTAGTCGTAGGACTTTGTCATGGTGCCCTCGACGGCGAAGTAGCCGCTCCCCGGTGGGACCTTGCTGCCGTCCGGGCCGCCGACCTTGTCCAGGAACGTCAGCTGCGCGCCGTTCTCCGCGCCCCACAGCATCGCGTGGGTGTACTGCGTGCCGGTGTCGGCGTCAGTGATCACCTGGCTCGTGCTCACGGTCTTGCCGGTGCTGTTGACCGTTCCCGGCGACAGGTTCGTGGCCGTGTCGACCTGGATCGCGTTGGGCGACAGGAAGAAGTAGTAGGGGGCTGTGATGGTCGACCTGTTGCCGGAGCTCTGGTTGCCGGCCTGCGAGATCCCCTGAGCGGTGAGCCGGTGCATGCCGGATGTCTTGAACGGATTGAAGGAGCACCCGGGGCAGTTGAAGGCGAAGCCGGTCTCCGCGCCCCAGGCCGTGCTCGGGCACTGGTCCCAGGTCATGCCGGGCACGCCGTCCTGGCCGTCGGCGACGATGTGGTAGCAAGTCTGGTTGCCGGCCGGGTTGCCCGGCTTGAGGTGGAACCCGCCGCCGTGCGCCAGATCCGGGCCCCAGTCGTCACGCGGATAGTCCCACGAGGTGAGCGTCGGGACGCCGGGGGAGATCGCGTCGTTGGTCCAGTTGCACGAGTTCGACCAGGCCGTCTGGTTGATCAGGTTGGTCGAGCTGACCTGTACTGTGATCGTGCTGCCGTCGGCCCGCATCCAGCCGCGGCCCGACGCGAGGTCGGGCGACGTCCAGTTCTGCGCGACTGGGGGGTTCAGGCCCTTGGTCATCACCGTCGTTCCCGGCGACACGTACTGGTTGCCGTGGTTGTCGGTGACCTTCACGGAGACCTGCATGGAGTCCTGGCTGCCCCAGTTGCCCTGGCCGTCGCCGAAGATGTCGGCGTTGACCAGCAGCGGGGAGGCGGCGATGTCGGAGATCTTCCCGAACCAGCCGCCGCAGGAGACCTGTGTGCCGCCGAAGGCGACGTACTTCAGGGTCGGGGCGACGGCGTTGGAGCGCCAGG
>NZ_JAEKKT010000118.1 GCF_019510245.1 Streptomyces sp.
CGACGCTGACCATGAAGTCGAGGGAGTCCAGGGCCTTGTCGAGGCGGTCGCCGTCCGGGGCGGAGAGGACGGGGTTGGTGGCGACGGCGATCAGCGCCCGGATGGGCTCGCCCTGTGCCGTCGCGGTGTCGATCTCCTCGGCGAGCGCGGAGAGCGGCAACTCGCCCTTCGCCTCGGGGTGCCGGCTGACCCGGGAGTGCCAGCGCCCGAGCGCGAAGCCCCGGCCGGGACCGGCCGGTCGCGGGGTCCGGTCGGTGGCGGCCTGCGGGAAGAGCGCGCCGCCGGGCCGGTCGAGGTTGCCGGTGAGGATGTTGAGGACGTCGACGAGCCAGCTGGCGAGGGTGCCGTGCGGCACGGTGCAGCTGCCGATCCGGCCGTACACGGCGGCCGTCGGCGCGGCGGCGAGTTCGCGGGCGAGGACGCGGATGGTCCCGGCGTCGACGTCACAGGCCTCGGCGACCGCGTCCGGGGTGAAGTCCCCGAGCTCGGCGCGGAGTTCGTCGAGCCCCTCGACGTGCGGGGCGAGGTGCCCGAGGTCCACCAGGCCCTCCTCGAAGAGGACCTGGGCCATCGCGGCGAGCAACAGGGCGTCGGCGCCCGGCCGGATGGCGAGGCGCCGGTCGGCGAGCTTCGCGGTGCGGGTGCGGCGCGGGTCGATGACGGTGAGGGTGCCGCCGCGGGCCTTGAGCGCCTTGAGCTTGCCGGGGAAGTCCGGGGCGGTGCACAGACTCCCGTTGGACTCCAGGGGGTTGGCGCCGATGAGGAGGAGGTGGTCGGTGCGGTCGAGGTCGGGCACCGGTATGGCGTTGGCGTCGCCGAAGAGCAGCCCGCTGGAGACGTGCTTGGGCATCTGGTCCACCGTGGACGCGGTGAAGACGCTGCGGGTGCCGAGGGCGCCGACCAGGACCTGCGGGTAGAGGCCGCCGGCCACGGTGTGGACGTTGGGGTTGCCGAGGACGACCCCGACGGAGTGCGGGCCGTACCGCTCGACGACGCCACGGATGCCGGCGGCGACCGCGTCGAAGGCCTCCGCCCAGGTGGCCTCGCGCAGCTCGCCGTCCCTGCGGACGAGGGGGGTGCGCAGCCGGTCGGGGTCGCCGTCGACGGCGCCGAAGGAGGCGCCCTTCGGGCAGATGAACCCCTTGCTGAAGACATCCTCGCGGTCACCGCGGGCTCCGGTGACGCGGGTGCCCTCGATGCTGAGGGTCAGGCCGCAGGTGGCCTCGCACAGGGGGCAGATGCGGAGGGCGGTGCGGGGCATGGGGGCCTCCTGGAGGTCACGGAACTCGCCCCGAGCATACCGATCGGTATGTCGCGTGGGGAGTCCCCGGCCGAGGTGAGGTGGGAAGCCCGCGCGCAGGCGGCCGGGGTGAGGTGCCGGCACCCGGCGGGAGGCGCTTCAGTCGAAGAGGATGATTCCGTTGCGGGTGCCGACGACGAGTTCGCCCCGGGGGCCGGCGGTGAGGGCGGTGCACGGGGAGGGAAGGTCCAGTTCCCGGTGGACGGTGCCGGTGCGGGTGCCCATGACGACGACCGCGTCCCTGCTCGCCACGGCGTAGCATCCGCCGTCCGGCAGGAGGGCGGCGTGGTCGACGTCCACTCGTGTGACGTGCTCGTGGGCCACGGGCGGCGGCGAGGGCCGGCGGCGGTAGAGGCGACGTGCGCCCGTGGCGGGACGTTGCGGGGGCGGGCGCTCGCCGGGACCGGTGAAACGGGGCAGCAGGGACTCCCACGTGATGATGCGGGTGTGGTGCCCGCCGGTCAGCAGGAGTTCGTCGCCGCCCGGCCCCGTCAGGGTGAACGCCTCGGCCATGTCCAGCCCGTGCAGAACCGCCCAGCGGCGGGTCGACGTGTCCAGCACCCGGACGCCCACCCCGGCGACGTGGACCAGGACCAGCAGCCGGCCCGCGCAGCGCACCGCCCGCACCGCGCCGACCTCGGTCTCCTCCGCCTCGGCCGAACACGGTTGGTCGTACCGGGGTCCGTGGGCGATGTCGTGGACGGCGACATGGAGGTCGGGGGCGGTGCCGTAGAGCAGCGGATTGGGCCGCGCGTCCCAGACCGCCAGCGAGAGCAGCGCCTGGGCATCCGGGCCGTCCGGGAGCGCGGCCAGCCGCACCCGTTCCCGGCGCTGGTGCGGTACCGGCGTGACCAGGGGCCGTCCCGCGGAGGCGATGGCTCCGCGGGTTCCGAAGTCCCAGTATTCCAGCAGGCCGTCGGTGCCCCGGGCGAACAGCAGCGGGCGGACCGCCCGGCCGGGCGACCGCCAGGCGACGGTGGCGAGTTGCTCCACCCCGCCGCCGCTGACCGGGCGCAGCCGCCGCAGCAACGCCCCGGTCTCGCCGTCCCGTACCTGGAGCGACCCGTCGGCGCTGCCCGCGACGACCGTCAGACCCCCGTCCAGCGCCACCGCCGCCACCGCCGACACGGGCCGTACGGCGTCCAGCAGTTCCACCACACGCCGGCCCTCGGCGCTCTCCCGCACCTGCCAGACCTGTCCCTGCTCGTCACCGCAGAGCAGGCCGTCGCGGGTGGCGTGCAGAGAGCCGACGGGCTGCGGCATCCGCCGCTCCCAGCCGTCGTCCAGGCACACCAGCCGGGAGTCCGTGCCGCAGCCGAAGAGCCGGCCGCCGGCGTGGGCCAGGGCGAGGACCGTGCCCCGGTGTGCGGAACGGGCCGGTCCGAGCGGCCGGTACCCCGGCAGCGACCACTCCCGAACGGATCCGTCGAACGCGCCGGCCGCGAGCCGCCCCGTGCCGTCGGGGGCGAGGGCGAGCGCCGTGAGCCACACCGGCTCGTCCGGGGCCGGCCCCGACGCGTACATCCGTCCCGCACCCACGTCCCAGCAGAACATCCTGCCGGATCCGGTGCCGACGACCACCACGTCCCGGTCCCGGACCCGGCCGGCCGTGACGGCGGTGACGATCTCGGGAAGGGTGAACTCCTGCTCGGCCACCGGGAGTCCGCCCCGCAGCACGAGGACCGCGACCCGGCCACCGTGCTCTGCGGTGACCACGTAGGACCGGCCGTCCGCCGTGTGTCCGACGGTGGCGCAGCCGATGAGCGGGACCTCCCAGGGGCCCGGGTCGAGGACCCGGCGGCGCCACAGCTCGTGCGGCCGGTCCAGGTCCCAGCAGCGGATCCGGGCGTCCGCACCGACCGTGAGCAGCGCGGGCGCGCCGCCCGGTCCGCGGATCTCGCCGGCCGCCAGCAACGAGCCTTCGTGCGCGTTGATCTGCACCGAGTCGGCGGCGTGGACGGAGGGCCAGAGCCGTACCACCCCGTCGGAGCCCCCCGCGCAGACCGTGCTACCCGCCGCGCAGACGGCCGCGGCGGCGTGTCTGCGGACCTGACCGCCCACCCGTTCCCCGGACACCAGGTCATAGAGTTGGAGACCGCTGTTGTTCCCCTGCACGGAGACACAGGCGGTGGGTCCGAAGTCGAAAGCGGCCACCCGGCTCGCGGTGCCGGCGTCGACCCGCAGGGGCAGACCGATCGGACGGCCGCTGTCCAGGTCGATCCGGTGCAGCTGGCCGTCGGCCGTGACCACGGCGACGATCCACTGCCGGCCGACCCGGTGCACCGCGAAGGACGCGACGGCGAAGGCGCTCCGCAACAGGGTCCGCAGCGGCCCGCGGGTGGCGACGGCGGACAGCCGGACCGTGTGGTCGTCGCCCGCGGTGACGAAGAGGCTGCCCTGCGGATGGCCGGCCACCCACTCGATCCGGGTGACCGGCCCCTCGTGCCCGGTGTTCACCTCGACGCCCGATGTGCTGCTCTCCGCGTCGAACGGCACCACCCGCCCGTCCTCGTACCCCAGCAGCAGCGTCAGGTCCGGCAGTCCCCCGGGCGCGGCGCACGCGGTGATCCGGGTGCCCGGGCCCTCGGGCGTGAGGGCGAGGAGGAACTCGGCCGACAGTTCCTCCGCACGCTCCTCCCAGCTGCTGATCTGGAAGTCCCACAGCGCCCGGCGTTGTGTGCGCGTCAGCGGAGGGTGGGCGCGGGTGGCGCCGAGCCGGTAGACGAGCAGCCCACCGTCGAGCCGCAGCGCCGCCACGCCGGCCCGCCCGTCGGCCCCCGCGAGTACGGCCACCTCCGACGGCGGCTCCGGAACGCGCCGTTCGGATTCCGTGTCCGCCGGGCCGGGCGGAAGCAGCCAGGTCTGCCGTCCGAAGGCGCCCCACAGGTGGAGCAGCCGCGCGTAGTTCCTCGTGACGATCTTCTCGTCCTCGATCGCCAGGCGTGTGGTCCAGGTCAGGCCGGCCGCCGCGCCGTCCACCTGGGGTGTCGCCGTGATCGTCCACGCGTACGGGTCGCCCCGCTGGGGGTGCACCGCCTGCCAGGTGCCACTGTCCAGGTCGCACCACATCGCACCGTCCCAGGGCGACAGGTCCAGGAACCGGGCACCGTACCGCTCGGGCACCACCACCCCGTTCCCGACCCCGTACATCATCCCCGCGTACCGCCGGTTGCCTTCGTGCGGGTTCCACGCCGCCCAGCGTGCCCGCCACGGCAGCTCGCCCTCCCCGGCGTCGCAGGAGTCCGCCAAGGGCTGCGCCCTGCGGCACACCGCCGCCAGCCGCAGTTCCGCCCTGATCCGCGGGTCCGCGCCGGCGCCCGCCCGGTCCCGCAGCCGCTCCTCCAGGTCGCGTATCGCCTGCCCGGCGCGACGGCCCTCCCGGGTGCGGAGGCCGGGCAGGGCGGCGAGCAGCGGGCCCGGCTCGGCGCCCAGTACGAAGGCCGCGTCCTGGACCAGGGGGTCGAGGACCCCGCCCGCGCCGGCGTGCAGGGCCAGGTACCGCCGGACATAGGGGTGCCGGATGTCCCGCAGCACCTCGGTCACCGTGCGCTGGATCGCCGCCGCGTCCCGGCCCTCGCGCAGATACTCGATGAGCGCGCGGTGGTAGACCCGGTAGACCGACCCTCCGCTCTCGACGCTCTCCACCACGTACGACCCCGCCGCCTGCCGCAGCCAGACGATGTGCTCGTCGCTGTACTGCGTGCCGGTGAGCGCCGAGGCCAGCCGGGGCCAGATGCCGGCCCAGGGCAGGCCGGCGCCCTGGGCGTAGGCGAGCGGGAGGAGGAGGTCCCGGGCCCGGGCGGCCGACGGGCCGAGGCGCTGCACCAGGTCGCGTTCCATCGCCTCGCCGGGCAGCCGGGGAAGGCCGTCACGCCAGCGCCGGTCGTGCGGGTCCGGCGGCCGGGGTTCGCGGGCGATGGTGCGGGCGGTGATCCGGGCGACCAGGAAGGACCGGCCGGCGGCCTCCGCGACCGCCTCCGCGATCTCGTCCACCAGCCGGGGTACGGCGGCCTTGAGGACCGAGCCGTCGGCGCACAGCAGCTTGCGGGTGTAGGCGCGGACGGCGTCCGGGTCGCCGTACCGCTCGGAGTCGAGGTCGATGCGCGGGCCGGCGGCGGCCAGGCGGGCGGCGACGTGTGGGCGGGCTCCGATCAACAGGCGCAGCTGGAGCCGGCGTTCGGGGTCGGTGAGCGGGAGGAACAACTCGTCGACGGCCTCGTGCGGGGCCAGCGCCTCGTCCAGCGAGTCGACGAGGACGACGAGCGGGCGGGTCCTGGTCTGGAGGTGCGCGGTGAGCGCCCCCAGGGAGTCGGCGGCGCAGCCCGCGGCCGCCGACAGGGCGTCCAGGAGCTGGCGGGTGGAGAGATGGCTCGCGTTGATCCGGACGTCCACGTCGCCGGGGCGGGGCAGCAGCGCGGGCAGCCCGGTGCGGGGTACGGACTCGTGCCGGTGGTCGTCGGTGAGGACGGCCACCATGCCCAGCAGCGAGGACTTCCCGGACCCGGGGTCCCCGGTGACCACGCACAGGCGTTCGCCGACCCGGCGCGGGTCGAGCCAGGTGGTGATGTCGCCCAGCGCCGCATGGCGGCCGGTGAAGTCCCAGACGTCCTCGGTGGGCACGTCGGTGCCGCGGGCGCGGGGTACGAAGAACTCCCGCATGTCCTGGTCGCGGGCGCCGCGTTCGCGGGCGCCGAGGTCGACGATGCGGTCGATCTCCTCCAGCTTGAGCCCGGCGGAGCCGGGTACGTGCCGGGGGTTGGGGAGGAAGGCCGGGATGTCCCCGGTGGCGTGGGTGAGGGACCAGACGGGCCGCTGGGCGGCGGGGACCTCGGGGTCGCTGCGGATGGCCGCCATGACGTGTTCGAGACTGATGTGCGCGGGCGCGTGCCCGGCGGTGGCCGTGCGGCGCACGGCCCGGTCGAAGGCCGCCGACAGGGCCCCGGTGTACGCCTCCTCCTTGCGGCGCGAGGACGAGACGAGGACCAGGCCGGTGGTGCCGTGCTCGGTGACCGGCTCCCGGAAGCGGCGGGCCTCCAGCGCACCACGCAGCGCCCGGTCGGCCCCCTCCTCGGAGTAGCAGGCGTCGATCAGCACCAGGAGCCGCTCGACGGGGGTGTCCTCCCAGAGCTGGGCGACCAGGTCCTCGGTGGGCAGGGCGGTGCCGCGCAGATCCCGGGCGTCGCTGTCGTGCAGCAGCAGGTAATGGCGTCCGCTGTGCTCGGCGGTGACCCCGTGCGTGGCGAGATAGAGGACCACGTAGTCCTCCGGGCTCCGGTCCGGGGCGGTGGCGAACGCCCGCAGTGCGTCCTGGAGTTGGCGGCGGGTCGGGTCGAGGGCGAGATCCGTGCCCCGGCGGTAGCCGAGCGGCCCGAGGAAGAGTTCCTCGATCCGGCGTACGTCGTCGGCGAGTTCCGCGCGCTCCGCCTCGGGGTGCGCGGCGACGGAGGTGACGGCGGCGGCGATGAGGAAGCGGCGCGAGGTGCCCGGTACCGGGCCGTCCGTCGCCTCAGCGGGGCGCGGTGCCGCGTCCATGGCCCACCCACCGGCGTCTGTCGCTCATACCCCGGCCTCCCCCGTCTCCCGGCACCCCTCCTCCACCGCGCGTCCGGCCTCCGCCGTGCTGAGATACCGCGTCGCGTCATGGGCCCGTGCCCCGTTGTGGACCACCTGACACCTGACCCGCTCGCCGAACAGCGGCCGCAGGTCCTTCACCAGGGCGACGACGTCCCCGGCGTCCGCGAGATTGGTCCACTGCCGTACGGCGCCCGGCCAGTCGCCGGGCGATCCGGCGGGGCCGGTGCGCAACCGGTCGAAGACCAGGTTGCGCACACCCAGCGGCGAACCCAGCGTCAGCAGGGCGCGCACCGGCCAGTCCGGACGGGCGCACAGCGCCTCGTAGGCGACGACGCTGCCGAGCGAGTGGCCCACCACGACCCGGGTGCGCTCGGTCACCGCGTCGGCGACCCGCTGCTGGACGGCGTCCCGCAGCGCCGGATCGCACAGGTACCCGCGCACCTGCCTGAGGTCGAGCACGAGTCCGCGCAGGGCGACGCCCGCGAAGAAGCGGGAGCGGCTGAGGGCGTTCAGGGCCCGCTGCACGGCCTGGGGGGTGCGCGCCAGGGTACGGGCGTCGGGCGGCAGTACCGTGCCGTCCGTCCGGGCCGCCTCCGCCCACCATGCCAGCAGGAGGTCGGTCTCGAAGCCGTCCGCGACGTCGGAGGCGTCGAGGGGCGGGTCGGTGAGTGCGAGGGTGCGTCCGGGCGGCCGGAACAGGTCGCCGTAGAAGACGCACCGCACGTCGTCCGCAGCGAGGTCGGTCACGGCTCCGGCACGGATCAGGCCGTCGCACAGAGCGGGGTGCCATGCCCCGCGCAACTCCCGCTCCCCCGTGTGCTGCCGGCCGATTCCGTGGATGCACACCACCCGAGCCATACGTCCCCCCGTGCGCGACCCCAGCGTGCACTCAGACTAGCAACGGGACTTCCTCCGGGACCTGTTCAGTCGAGCACCCGGCCCAGATACGCCCGCAGCAGCTCCCGCATCTCCCTGATGATCTCCTCGTCGCCCTCCGGGTCCACCCGGAAGGACAGGTGGACCAGTGTGTCGGCGGTTTCCACGGCCACCAGGAAGATGCGGCGCAGGGCCTCGTCGGGGGTGCGGCCCAGGTAGCCGGAGAGGAGGTCGGTCAGCCGGTCGGCGACTCTGCGGTTGGGTTCGGAGTGGCGGGCACCGACCGGGATCTGGTTGCCGAAGTCGACGAGGGAGAAGCCGGGGGCGGTGCGTTTCATGGCCAGGTACTCGTCGAGCACCGCGTCCATGGCCGTCCGCCAGTTGCCCTTCGGTGCCTCCTTCAGCCGTTCGGTGACCCGCTCGGTGAAGCGCTCCAGGTTGCGCTGGGCGAGGGCGTCGGCCATCTGCCGCTTGTTGCCGAAGAAGCGGTAGACCGAGCCGATGGGCACCCCGGCGCGCACCGCGACGGCCCGGGTGCTCAGTTCGTCGTAGCCGACCTCGTCGAGGAGGTCGGCACAGGCGTCGAGGATCCGGGTCAGCCGTTCGGCGCTGCGGCGCTGTACGGGCGCTTTGCGAAGCGATGTCGCTGGGGGCACGGGCTTCATGATGCCTTTCCGCCGGGATCGGGTGAACCTCGCCCCCCAGTACGTGGACGGATGGCCCATGCACTCATCCGGTGGCCGCCCCGGTCGTACCGGTAGCGGTGGGTTTCGTCGTCTCCGCACCGGAGGCCGTGACGTCCGCCGTGCTCTCCACCGGCTTGCCGTGCACGGCCCAGACCGTGCCGTCGTCGGCGTAGAGCCGGGCGGTGATGTGGTGGGTGCCGTGCGGGACGAGGCCGGCGGCCAGGTGGTAGTCAGGGGTGCGCAGCCGCGTCACCAGGCCGCCGTCCACGAAGAGGTACGCGAGCCCCCGGCCGGCGACCGCCTTCGCCGCGGTGCCCGCCCGGGAGAACCGGAAGCGGTGCACGTCGAGCCGTACGTCCCAGCCGCCGGACGCGTCCGGGGTGACCACCGTGCCCACCTCGGGCGCCTGCTTCTTGTCCAGTTCGCGGTAATGGCGTCCGTTCTCGTCCGTGTCGGCGAGGATCTTGCCCGCCGGCGAGGGCGACGCCGTCGCCCGCTGCCCGTGCGCCTTCCCGCTCCCGCACCCCGCCGCCGCGACCAGCAGCAGCACGCAGACCGCGAGCGCACCCGGCAGTCCACGCGTCCACGACATGCCCGGAGCGTAGAACAGCACGCCGCGGACCGGATCCCCCTGAAGTCGGGTTCTCGCCATCCGCCGCCGGGATGATCCCGGCCCCCCTTGCACCCGCCTCCGCGCAATCCTACGGTGATGCATAGGAATCGATGCCACGCAGGTTCAGGGAGCGATCATGAGCGATGGGGGTACCTCCCGCGCGAGCGCGTTCGAGCGAGCGCGCGAGGAGGCGCGGAAGACCGCCGAAGGGCTGGCGTACCTCTCCGGGTTCGGCAACGAGCACTCCTCGGAGGCGGTGCCAGGCGCCCTGCCCGAGGGCCGCAACTCCCCGCAGCGCACCCCCCTCGGCCTCTACGCCGAGCAGCTCAGCGGTACGGCCTTCACCGAGCCTCGGGCCCACAACCGCCGCTCCTGGCTGTACCGGATCCGCCCCTCGGCCGCCCACCCGGCCTTCACCCGCGCCGCCGGCAACGGCGGGCTGCGCACCGCTCCCTTCACGGACACCGCGCCGGACCCGAACCGGCTGCGCTGGGACCCCCTCCCGCAGCCCTCGCCGGGCACGGACTTCCTCGCCGGGCTGTGGACCCTGGGCGGCAACGGCGACGCGACCCAGCGCGCCGGCATGGCCGTGCACCTCTACCACGCCGACGCCTCCATGGAGCGGATCTTCTCCGACGCGGACGGCGAGCTGCTGATCGTCCCGGAACGCGGCGGACTGCTGCTGCGGACGGAGTTCGGCCTGCTGCATGTGGAGCCGGGACATGTGGCGCTGATCCCCCGGGGGGTCCGCTTCCGTGTGGAGCTGCTGGATGCCACGGCCCGGGGTTATGTGTGCGAGAACTACGGCTCGCCCTTCCGCCTCCCCGACCTCGGCCCGATCGGCGCCAACGGGCTCGCCGGTGCGCGGGATTTCCGGGCCCCCGTCGCCGCCTACGAGGACGTCGAGGGCCCGGTGGAGGTGGTCAACAAGTTCTGCGGCAACCTGTGGACCGCCACATATGACCACTCCCCACTGGACGTGGTCGCCTGGCACGGCACACATGTGCCGTACGCCTACGACCTGCGCCGTTTCAATGTGATCGGGAGCATCTCCTACGACCACCCCGATCCGTCGATCTTCACGGTGCTGACGTCCCCGTCCGACACTCCGGGGCTGGCGGGTGTCGACTTCGTGGTCTTCGCGCCGCGCTGGCTGGTGGGCGAGAACACCTTCCGGCCGCCGTACTTCCACCGGAACGTGATGAGCGAGTACATGGGGCTCATCGAGGGCGCCTACGACGCGAAGACCGCCGGGAAGGGGGGCTTCGTGCCGGGCGGCGGGTCGCTGCACAACATGATGTCGGCGCACGGGCCGGACCGGGAGACGTTCGACCGGGCGAGCGCCGCCGAGCTGAAGCCCCAGAAGGTGGACGACGGCCTGGCCTTCATGTTCGAGACCCGCTGGCCGGTGACGCTCACCCCGCAGGCGGCGACCGCCGGGCACCTCCAGCAGCGCTACGACGACGTGTGGCAGGGCCTGGAACGGCACTTCCGCCCCTTGCACTGAAGATCCCCCACCGGTACGGATGGCCCGTGACCTCCTTCGCCCCGGACTCGATCGTCCTCAACCGCAAGCTGCCGCTCTGGTACCAGGTGTCGCAGTCGCTGCGTGCCTCGATACTCGGCCGCTCGCCCCGGGACCCGCTGCGGCTGCCCACCGAGGAACGGCTCGCGGAGCACTACGGCGTCAGCGTGCTGACCATGCGGCAGGCGCTGAAGGAGCTGGAGGACGAGGGCCTGATCAGCCGGCACCGCCGCCGGGGCACCTTCATCGAGCCGGACGCCCGGCGCGGCACCCCGGTACGGCTGCTCGGCTCGGTGGACGCGATCGTGGCCCAGCAGTCGGGGATGACGGCGGAGCTGCTGGAGCACGGCACGGTGCCCGTCACCGGCGAACTCACCGAGTACTTCCCGGACCTCGCCGAGGTGGCGGCCTACCACCGCCTCCGCAGCGACGAGCAGACCGGCGAGCCCACCAACCACGCCCGCAACCACGTCCGCCCCGAACTGGCCGAGCGCATCGACCCGGAGGACCTGGTCCGGCAGCCGATGACCAAGGTGCTCCGGGACGTGGTCGGCGCGGACATCGGCCGCATCACGGACACGGTGGCGGCCCGGCTGGCCGACCCGGAGACCGCCCGGCTGCTCCAAGTCCCGCTCCTCAGCCCGATCCTGCACTACACGGGTGTCACCTACGACACCGCCGGCCGGGTCCTGGACCTGGCGGTCATCCACTACCGCGGCGACCGCTTCTCCTTCACGGTCACGCTCGACGCCACCTGAAGTCGTCGTACGATGCCGGGCGTGACGCACGACGACGCTCCGCTGCTGGCGGACCTCATGCCGTGGTCCGTCGCACCACTGCGGCTGGGCCGGGGGTGGCCGACGGCCCCCGACCCGGCGACCCTGAAGAGCCGCTGGGACGCCCTCCTCAAGGCCGAGGGCCCCGACCGGGAGACGTTGTTCGAGCCGACACGCGCCCGGACCGTCCACTCCGCGGTCGCCCAGCTCCCCGGCCAGCCCAGCGGCACCGAACCACTCGCCGACGCGTCGGGCCCCTGCCCGGCTCCGGTCCGCGTCCTGACCGCCCCGTTCGACGAACAGTGGCTGATCCCGGACCACCGCCTGATCGACGCGGCCCGGCCGGAGCTGTGGCGGGTGGCGGACGGCCACCAGGTCTTCGCGGTGGAGTCGGCGGAGGGCATGCCCCTGCTCGCGACCTCCCTCCTCCCCACCCTGCGCGCGGGCCGTATCCGCCCGCTGTACCGCCGCCCGGGCGGCGCGGAGCCGAACCTGGCGCCGGGACTGCCGGAACACCTGGCCGACCGGCTGGGCCGGGCCGTCGCCCCGCCGGACGTCCTCGCCTGGGCCCTGACCGCGATCCGCCCGGACCGCACCGTCCCGCTCACCGACGACCCCGGACTCTGGGCACAGGGCGTGGAACTCGGCCACCGGGCCCTGTGGCTGCTGCGCCGCGACGGCGACCGCCCCAGACTCCCGGGCGGCCGCCGCCCGTACGTCCGCGCCCCGCTTCCCGCGCGCCCCCTCACGATCCTCTACGACACCGAGGAGGAAGCCCTCCACCTCGACGAGGGGCGCATCTCCCCGGTACCGCCGGAGGCATGGGACTTCAGGACGGGCGAGGTACGGGTCCTGGAGGCGTGGTTCACGGCACGGACGACGGAGACGGCGCAACGGGGAACCCTGGCGGCCGTCAACCCTCCGGGCTGGTCCCAGTCATGGACGTCGGAACTGCTGGAACTGATCACGGTCCTGGCCCTGCTGGCGGACGTACGGTCCCAGCAGGCGGGGCTGGACATCAAGGCCCGGATCACCGCGACGGACCTGACGGCGGCGGGCGTGCTCCCGCCTCCGGAGACGGCCCGCAAACCGGCATCGATCCTGGAACACACCGAAGAAGGCCCTGCGGGTCAACTAACACTGCTGTGAGTTACTCAGGGGCGCCGGGGGTGCCCCCGGCCGAAGGCTGGGGGAGGAACTGCGCGCCAAGCCCCCACCGACCCGCAGGCTAGGACGTCGCGAACCCACCCAACACCCTCTCCACCGCCCGCCGGAAAACCCCCTCCATGTCAACCGGCGCCGATTCCCCCGAATCCCCCGATTCCCTCGCGAACGCCGCCGCCATCCGCGGATAGGCCCCCGAGGCGATCTGCGCTCCGAGATAGGCGATGCGCACCGCGTTCTCCCGCTCCTCCGACCACGGCAGGTTCCGCACCCGTTCGGCCGTGTCGATCTCGTTGCGCACATAGGTCGTGACCACACCGTTCACCATGGCGATCAGCTCGAACTTGGTGCCGTACGACACGTCCAGCGGATCCAGGCAGGCCAGACAGTGCTCCAGATAGCGCAGGGCGTGCGGGCTGAACCCGTAGACCGGTGACATCAGACGCGGCACCCAGGGATGCCGGCGCATCAGGTCCCGCGTCTGCTCGGCGACCCGCATCATGTCGGCCCGCCAGTCCCCCGTCGGCTCCCAGAGCTCGTGCTCCGAGCTGACCGCGTCAAACATCAGCTCGTACAGGTCCTCCTTGCGGGGGACGTGGTTGTACAGGGACATCGTCCCGCACCCCACCCCGGCCGCCACGTGCCGCATCGACACGGCGTCCATCCCCTCCGCGTCGGCGATGCGCACCGCGGCGGCGGCGATGTCGGCACGGGTGAACGTCGGCTTCGGCCCCCGCCCGGCGCGCTCCGGGCGGGCCCAGATCACTCCGGGTTCGGCCCCTCGGACTGCCATCGATCATCACCTCGCCCACCATGCTAGTTACGTACACCGTACGTAGTGCGCTATGGTCGCCTCATGACTACTACGTACGCTGTACTTAGTGAAGGCCTGGAGAAGCGCTTCGGCGCGGTGTCAGCGCTGCACCGTCTCGATCTGGCCGTCCGGGAGGGCACGGTCTGCGGACTGCTCGGGCCGAACGGGGCCGGGAAGAGCACGGCCGTACGGCTGCTGGCCACCCTCCTCCGGCCCGACGCGGGCTCCGCCCGCATCGCGGGGCACGACGTGGTCCGGGACCCGGCGGCCGTGCGCCGCAGCATCGGCGTCACCGGCCAGTACGCCTCGGTCGACGGCGATCTCACCGGCCGCGAGAACCTGCGCCTCTTCGCCCGGCTGCTGCGGGTGCGGAGACCGGACGACCGGGCGGCCGAACTCCTCGGCCGCTTCGGCCTCACCGAGGCGGCCGACCGCAAGGCAGCCACCTATTCCGGCGGTATGCGCCGCCGCCTCGACCTCGCCGCGAGCCTGGTCCGCCGTCCGACCGTGCTCTTCCTCGACGAGCCCACCACCGGCCTCGACCCGGCCGGCCGCAACGGCATCTGGGAAGCGGTGCGCGAGCTGACCGCCGAGGGCACGACGGTGCTGCTCACCACGCAGTACCTGGAGGAGGCCGACCAACTCGCAGACGACATCGCGCTGATCGACCGGGGCCGGGTGGCCCGGACCGGCTCTCCCGCCGAACTGAAGGCGCTCATCGGCTGGTACGCGCAGGCAGTGGTCGCCGACCGGGACACGCTGCCGAAGGCGGCCGCGGTTCTCGACCGGCTCACCGGCAGGGAGCCGCAGTTCGACCACGACCGGCACACCGTGGGCGCCGTCACCACGGACCCCACCCTCACCCTCCCCCGCCTGGTGCGCGAACTCGACGCGGCGGGTGTCCTGTTGCTCGACGCCAGCCTCAGTCCACCGAGCCTCGACGACGTTTTCCTCCGACTGACGGGAAGCCCCGCATGAGTGCGCTCGTGTACGACGGTGCCGCGATGACGGGCCGGCAGCTGCGCCGGGTCCGCAACAGCCCCGGCCTCGCGGTCCTCACCCAGCTGATGCCGGTCAACATGCTGCTGTTCTTCGGCTACGTCTTCGGCAGCGCGCTGGCGATGCCGGGCCCCGAGTACCGCTCCTTCCTCGTCCCGGGACTGCTGGTCGCGACCGCGGCGGGCGGGGTGATGACCGGGATGTTCCAGGCCGCCCAGGACACCCACCGAGGGGTGACGGACCGCTTCAGGTCCATGCCGGTGAGCCGGGCCGCCGTACCGCTCGGGCAGGCGGTGGCCGACCTCGTCGTCACCACGGCGGGTACCGTGCCCCTGCTCCTGGTGGGGCTCGCCGTGGGCTGGCGCGTCGAGGGATCGGCGGCCGCGGCGGCCGGCGCGGTGGGCCTGCTGCTCCTGTTCCGGTTCGCGTGCACGACCGTCGGCATCTGGCTCGGGCTGCTCACCCGCAGCGAGGAGGCGGCCGGCCAGCTCGGCGCGTCCACCTTCGTGCTGCCGCTGCTGTCCAACGCCTACATTCCCACCGGGAACCTTCCGGGCTGGCTGCGCACGCTCGCCGAATGGAACCCGATCAGCGCGGTGACGACCGCCCTCCGCGACCTCTTCGGCAACGCTCCCGTACCCGACGGCGCGGCCTGGCCGGTGGCGCACCCCGTCGCAGGGTCGCTCGCCTGGAGCCTGGTCCTCGTCGCCGTCTGCCTGCCCCTCGCCGTCCGCCGGTACGGGCGCGGCTGACAAACCCGCCGGTCACCGGACATGATCCAGCGCATGGACCGTCTCCCGCTGCCCCTGGAGGGCATCACCGTCGTCGCCGTCGAGCAGGCCGTCGCCGCCCCGTTCGCCACCCGGCAGCTCGCCGATCTCGGCGCCCGGGTCATCAAGGTCGAGCGCACGGACGGCGGGGACTTCGCCCGCGGCTACGACACCGCCGCCCGCGGTCTCGCCTCGCACTTCGTGTGGTGCAACCGGGGCAAGGAGTCCATCGCGCTGGATCTGAAGGACCCGCGCGGCCTGGACGTCGTACGGCGGCTGGTCGCGGACGCGGACGTCTTCGTGCAGAACCTGGCCCACGGTGCCGCGTCCCGGCTCGGGCTCGACGCGGCCACGCTGTGCGCCGCGCACCCCCGGCTGGTCGCCGTGGACATCTCCGGTTACGGGGCGTCGGGGCCGTACGCCGGCAAACGCGCGTACGACATGCTCGTGCAGTGCGAGGCGGGCCTGGTGTCGGTCACCGGGACGCCGGAGCAGCCCGTGAAGGCGGGGATCCCGGCGGCGGACATCGCGGCGGCCATGTACGCCTTCTCGGGCGTCCTCGCGGCGCTGGTGCGGCGCGGGACGACCGGGCGGGGCGGGCCCGTGGAGGTGTCGATGCTGGAGGCGCTGGCCGAGTGGCTGGGGCATCCGCTGCATCACACGATGCACGGCGGGACGCCGCCCGAGCGCACCGGTCTGGCGCACGCGGTGATCGCGCCGTACGACGCCTACCCGACCGCGGACGGCGGGCGGGTGCTGCTGTCGGTGCAGAACGACCGGGAGTGGCGTCGGCTGGCCGAACAGGTGATCGGGCAAACGGAGTTGGGTGCGGATCCGGCGTTCGCGACGAACGCGGCGCGGGTGGCGAACCGCGCGCGGACCGACGAACTGGTCGGGGCGGCCCTCCGGACGGTCGACGCCGACGAGGCGGTGGCACGGCTGGAGGCCGCGGGCATCGCGTGCGCGCGGCTGCGGGATCTGCCCGAGCTGGCCGGCCATCCGCAACTGGCGGCCCGGGAGCGGTGGCGGGAAGTGGGGTCGCCGGTCGGGCCGCTGCGTGCGTTGCTGCCGCCCATCACGCTGCCGGGCGGGGACGAGGCGCGGATGGGGGATGTGCCCGCGCTCGGACAGCACACCGAGGCGCTGCTGCGTGCCGTGGGGATGACGGACGCGGAGATCGCAGCGCTGCGCCGGGACGGTGTGGCGGCCTGGGCGCGGGCCTGACGGTCAGGCGGTCAGTGCCTGTTGCCGCCGAACAGCGAACGGCGCAGGCGACGCAGTGGCGCGAAGAGGGAGACGCGGCTGACCCGCGCGCCCCGGTCACTGCGTTGCGCGGGCTCACGTGCGGTCAGCTCACGCATCAGCGACGTCGCCTCGACCGCCTGCTGCTGCGGTATGGCGGGTCCCGCCAGCACCGACAGATGGCGGTCGAGGCGCGAACTGGTCGCACCGCTCCCGCAGGTGATCGCAGGAACCCTCGCCCTGCTGCGTGTTATCTGATCCATGTCACTCCCCACCCGTACGAGTCCACCCGGCCCGGGCAGGGTAACCCTATCGCCCCGACGGGGCACTCGTGTATCACGGTCACAGGATTCACCTTCCCCGCAAGGGTGTTGACGACCCCTCTTGAACTACGCTTCGACTACTCTCCGAATCCAACCGATTTCAGGGCGAGTTGGACAACTGGCTGGCTGGTGGGCTGCGCCGACCCGCCGGCGGGCTCGACGGTCACCGCGAGTGACGTCGACGATCTGCTCAGACCGGTGGCGACCAGGGGCGTGTCGGCACTGAAGAGCCCGAGGGAGCGCGGTTGCGCCCGGGGGCGCATGAGCCAGAGCTGGTGCACGCGGCCGTTGGACGGGGTGCCGTATCCGCTGAGCGTGACGACGGCCTGCCCCTCCGACACGGAGGCCACCGCTCCGATACTTCGGCCCTGGGCATCCTTGTAGCTGGTCGCACGGGCGTCGGTCGCGGCGAGAACGTGGGCGATCTCACTCGACTGGGCCCGCTCGGCGTCGAGCCGGTTCTGCGTCCGGTCGGCCTGCACAGCGAACAGCGAGGCGACGACCAGCGCGGCGGCCGCGGTGGCGGTGGCGAACGGCACGAACAGGGGGCGCGGGCGGCGGCGCGGCGGCGGGGGCTGTGCGCCCCAGACGTGCGGCGGCAGGTTGGGCACGCGCTCCCGGCCGGGGGCCGGCTCCTGCGGGGTGGCGCGGACGGCGGCCAGCACCCGGTCGCGCATCGCCAGGGGCGGCGGGGCCGCCGCCGAGAAGGCGAGCCGTACCGCGTCCTCGGTCAGCGCCCGGACCTCCTCGGCACACCTGTCGCAGTCCTTCAGGTGCTTCTCGAAGCGGCGCCGCTCGCCGGGCTCCAGGGCGTCCAGGGCGTAGGGCGCGGCCAGCGAATGCAGGTCCTCGCGGTGCAGCAGGCGGCCGACCAGGCTCACGCCACACCTCCCAGGCAGTCGCGCAGCCGGGTGAGTCCGTCGCGCATCCGTGTCTTGACCGTGCCCAGCGGCAGCTTGAGCCGCTCGGCGACCTCACGGTACGTGTAGCCGTCGTAGTAGGCGAGGGTGACGGACTGGCGCTGCAGGGCGGTGAGCCGGTCCAGGCAGCGGCGTACCCACTCGCGCTCCAGACCTGCTTCCACCGTCTCGGCGACCTGGTCGAAGGCGGGTTCGCCGGCCCGCAGCGCCTCGCGCTGTTCGCGTTCGCCGGCCGCGCGGGCGCTGCGCACCCGGTCGACGGCGCGGCGGTGGGCGAGGGTGAGGATCCAGGAGAGGGCGCTGCCCCGGCCGGGGTCGAATTTGGCGGCGGAGCGCCAGAGTTCGAGGAGCACCTCCTGGGCCACCTCCTCGGACTGGGCGGGGTCGCGGACCACGCGGCGCACGAGACCGAACACCGGCCCGGACACCAGTCCGTAGAGGTCCTCGAACGCCTTCTGGTCGCCGCCGGCCACGAGCACCAGCAGTTCGTCCGCGTCCACCCCGTTCCCCCTTCTGTGGCCGCACCCGGCCCGTCCTCCCACACCAGGCATTCGCAACTGACGCACCTCCGGCAGAAGTACGTATGCGGGAGGCAAAAACGCGGGTCGAGCAGGAAGAAAAGATTTTTTTCTTCCGACCAATCCAAACGGCCCTCCTGCTCCGTATACCCGTCCGTCAAGCAAGTTGGGACCGAGGGACGGACGGCATGACACCTCAAATCTCCAGGAGCGGTGCGGGGCGCAAGGGCCTCGTCACCCTCATCTGTGGGGCACTGGCCACCGGCGGGATCACAGCCGCCAGCGTCGCCGCGCTGGAACCGGGGGTGGCCTCCGCCTCCTCCCACCGGGAGGCCCCGCTCATCTCGGGCACCCCGCAGTACGACAACACCGACCTGTACGCGTTCGTCAGCCCGGACAAGCCCGACACCACCACGATCGTGTCGGACTACATCCCCTTCGAGGAGCCGGCCGGCGGCCCGAACTTCTACCAGTTCGCCGACGACGCCCAGTACGACATCCACATCGACAACAACGGTGACGCGAAGGACGACCTGATCTTCCGTTACACCTTCAACACCAAGATCAAGGACAGGAACACGTTCCTCTACAACACGGGCGTGGTCGACAGCCTGAACGACGCCGACCTGAACGTCACGCAGTCGTACGACCTCGACCTGATCAAGCTCAAAAACGGCAGGCAGCAGTACAAGACACGGATCGCCGACAACGTCCCGGCGGCTCCGTCGGACGTCGGCAAGGCGTCGATGCCCGACTACGCGAAGCTGCGCTCGCAGGCCATCTACAAGACCTCGAACGGCGGCGCGACCTTCGCCGGCCAGGCCGACGACCCGTTCTTCGCCGACCTGCGCGTCTTCGACCTGTTGTACGGCGGCAACCTCAGCGAGGTCGGCAACGACACCCTCAAGGGCTACAACGTCAACACGATCGCCCTCCAGGTGCCGAACTCCCTGATCCGGCAGTCGGCGTCGCGTCCGACCGTCGGCATCTACGCGACGACCCAGCGCAGGAACGCGCAGGGCTACTACGCGCAGGTCTCCCGCCTCGGCAACCCGCTGGTCAACGAGGTCGTCAACCCGCAGAAGGACAAGGACAAGTTCAACGCGTCCCAGCCCAAGGACGACGCGCAGTTCCTGAAGAACGTCACCAACCCGGAACTGCCGAAGCTCATCGAGGCGATCTACCACATCAAGGCGCCCTCGGAGCCCCGCAACGACCTCGTCAGCGTCTTCCTGACGGGCGTCAAGGGCCTCAACACCCTGCAGCCGCAGGCGAAGCCCTCGGAGATGCTCCGCCTCAACACGTCCATCAAGCCCACCGCCAAGCCCAAGCGGCTCGGTGTCCTGGACGGTGACAACGCGGGCTTCCCGAACGGACGTCGGCTCACCGACGACGTGATCGACGAGGCGCTCCAGGTCATGGAGGGCGAACTGGTCGGTTCCAAGAACGACCTGGGCGACGCCGTCGACAAGAACGACAAGAGCTTCGAGAAGTACTTCCCGTACGTGGCCGAGCCGACGGCCGGCTCGCGCGGCAAGATCGCCAAGGCGGCCGGCAGCAGCACGAAGAGCGCGCTGGGCGACGCCCTGACGGGGTCGGGCGACAACAACACGACGCTGATCGCCGGTTCGGCGGCCGCGGGCGCGGCGGGCGTGCTGCTGATCGGCACCGGGTTCGGCTGGTGGCGGCGGCGGATGCGGCGGCCGTACTAGTCGCCGTTCCGGCAAGGGCGGTCGGGTGACTGCGGGTCGGCGTGGCCGGTCGCGCAGTTCCCCGCCCCCCTCCGGGGCGCTCGAGGCGTCCCCCATCTACTGGCGCGGCCCGCACCCACCCAATCCCCCACGGCGCGGGCCGCGCCGCCCCGCGCGAACAGTTACTAGGAGAGGGCATGGCCCCCGGTACGAACGACAAGCAGCCCGCCGAGACGAAGGACGACGAGCGCGTCACCGCCCTGCGCCGGTTCGCCGCCGCGGGGCGGAACTGGCGGCGGGCCCAACTCGCCGGTTCGGCGCTGCTGATGGCGATCGCACTGACCGGCGGCGCGATCGCCTTCGGGTCCTCGCGGGACGGCGGCACGGCGCCGGTGGCCACGTCGAGCGCGGTGGACCCGGCGCTGCTGGCGAGCGGGGACCTCGACACCACGATCGCCTCCCTCCAGGCCCATCTCCGTACCCAGCCGAAGGACTCCGACAGCTGGGCCACCCTCGGCCTCGCCTACGTCGAACAGGCCCGCACCAAGGGCGACCCGTCCCGCTACCCGCAGGCCGAGAAGGCCCTCAAGCGCGCTCTCCGGATCACCCCGGACAACGACCAGGCACTGGCCGCCGAGGCCGCGCTCGCCGCCGCCCGGCACGAGTTCGCGCCGGCGCTCACCTACGCGGACCAGGCGCTGAAGCAGAACCCGTACAACGCGAACGCCCTGTCCTCCCGGATCGACGCCCTGGTCGAACTCGGGCGCTACGACGAGGCGAGCAAGGCGGCCGACCTGGCGGACCGGCGCAAGCCGGGCGTCCCGGTGTTCACGCGGTACGCGTACGTACGGGAGCTGCGCGGTGACGTGCAGGGCGCCCGCCGGGTGCTGGAGCAGGCCCTGTCCACGGCGACCTCGAAGGGCGACATCTCCTACGTGGCCGCCCAGCTCGGCCTGCTCGCCTGGAACCAGGGCGACTACCAGAGCGCGCTGGACTACTACGCGCGCGCCCTGACCGCCGACGAGAACTACCTCCCCGCGCTGGAGGGCCGGGCCCGTGCCCAGGCGGCGACCGGCGACCGGGCCGACGCCATCAAGGGCATGGAACTGGTCGTCTCCCGCTACCCGCTCCCCCAGCCCCTCGTCGAGCTCGGCGAGTTGTACGAGGACCGGAACGCCAAGGGCGACAAGCAGAAGGCCGAGGACCAGTACGCGCTGGTCGAGGCGTGGATCGCGCTCGCCCGCGCCAACGGCGTCAACGCCGACCTCGACACCGCCCTCGCCGCCGCCGACCACGGCAACAAGGCCGAGGCCCTGAAGGCCGCCCGCGCCGAGTGGGCCCGCCGCCACACCGTGCACACGGCGGACGCGCTGGCCTGGGCGCTGCACGTCAACGGCAAGGACGAGGAAGCGCTGCCGTACGCCCGCCGGGCCACCGCCACCGGCTACCGCAACGCCTCCTTCCTCTACCACCAGGGCATGATCGAGCTGGCCGACGGCGAGAAGGCGGCCGGCCGGGCCGCCCTCACCAAGGCCCTCGAGCTCAACCCGGGCTTCTCCCCGCTGGGCGCCCGTGCGGCTCGCAAGGCGCTGGAGGCCACGAAGTGAACCTCCGCCGGATCGCCGCCCTCTTCAGCACGGCCTGCGCCCTGGCCCTCCTCCCCGCCGCGGCCGCGAGCGCCCACCCGCTCGGCAACTTCACCGTCAACAAGTACGACGGTCTCGTCGCCGCCCCCGGGCAGCTCCGCGTCGACCACGTCGAGGACCTCGCCGAGATCCCGGCGACCCAGGCCAAGCCCGACCTGAAGCGGCTGGGCACGGCGAAGTGGGCCGAGCAGCGCTGCACGACGGCGGCCGACGGCAGCAGGCTCACCGTCGACGGCCGTACCACCCCGCTGACCGTGCGGACCAGCCACGCCGAACTCCGCCCGGGCCAGGCGGGGCTGAACACGCTCCGCGTGGAGTGCCGCTTCACGGCGCCCCTTCCGAAGGGCACGACCGCCGCCCTCACCTTCCACAGCGCGGGCGCCGACACCGGGCCCGGCTGGCGGGAGATCACGGCGCGCGGCGACCGGATGACCCTGACGAGGACGGACGTACCGAAGACGTCCGTCTCCCACGAACTCACCAGCTACCCCAAGGACCTGCTCTCCTCCCCGGCCGACATCACCACCGCCGCCATCCACGTGCGGCCCGGCGGCCCCGCCCTCGCGCAGGAACGGCAGGACACCCCGGGCGCCGAGATCCTGCCCCGGGGCATCGACCGCTGGACCCAGGCCCTGACCGACCTGGTCGCCCGCAACCACCTCACCGTCGGCTTCGCGGTGCTCGCGCTCCTCATCTCGATCGGCCTCGGCGCGATGCACGCCCTCGCACCGGGGCACGGCAAGACCCTGATGGCGGCGACGGCAGCGGCCCGCGGCGGCCGCGCCCGCCTCCGGGACGTCCTCCCGCTGGCCGCGTCGGTCACGGTCACCCACACCCTCGGCGTGGTCGCCCTCGGCATCCTGGTGACGGCGGGCTCGGCGGCCACACCCTCGGTGATCGCCTGGCTGGGCATCGCGAGCGGCCTCATGGTCCTGGCGGCGGGCGCGAACCTGACCCGCAGGGCCTGGCGGAACCGGACCCACGAGCAGGTACACGCCCACGGCCACCATCACCACCATCACGAGCACGCGGCAACCGGAAAGCGTGAGCTTGCCCTGGTGGGGGCACCCGAGCACGCCCGCGCCCACACACACGACCACGGCCCCACGCACGACCACGGCCACACGCACGACCACCCTCATGACCACGACCACGCTCATGGCCATGACCACGGCGCCCAGCCACATTCTTCAGCCCGTCCGGCGTTCGAGGACGAGGCCGTTCAGGCCGAAGGGGGGCCCGCGGGCGCAGCCCCCGATGACGCCCACACCGACATGCCGCACAGTCACGGCGGGTTCACCCACACCCACTCCACGGCCCCCACCCTCCGCGGCACCCTCCTCCTCGGTTTCGCCGGCGGCCTCGTCCCGAGCCCCTCCGCCGTGGTCGTGCTCGTCGGCGCCGCCGCCCTCGGCCAGGCCTGGTTCGGGCTGCTCCTGGTGGTCGCCTACGGCATCGGTCTCGCCCTGACGCTGACCGCCGCCGGGTTCGCCGTCGTCAAGCTGGGTACGGGAATGACTCGGGTGATGGACAAACGCCCTCGCTGGACCACCCACCCCATGGCGGCGCTGGTCCGCAGGACCATTCCGCTCGTCTCGGCACTCGTGGTCGTGGCCCTGGGCGCCGGACTGGTGCTCAAGGGGGCCGCATCCGCACTTCTCTGAGTTACGTTTGTGATGAATTCGCGCGAGCTGCCGTGGGGGGGCACCCGTGACCGAAGAGCCGGGTCCTGAGCGAGTGATCGCGGGCCGCTACCGACTGCTGTCCCCGCTGGGCGAGGGCGGCATGGGCACCGTGTGGCGGGCCCGCGACGAGGTGCTGGGCCGTGACGTCGCCGTCAAGGAGGTGCGGGCGCCCGCCGGGCTGCCCGGCTCCGACGTCGAGCGGATGTACGCCCGGCTGGAACGCGAGGCCTGGGCCGCGGCCCGGGTCGCGAACCGCAATGTGGTGACGGTCTATGACGTGGCGATGGAGGGCGGACGGCCCTGGGTCGTCATGGAGTTGATCCCGGGCGTGTCCCTCGCCGACGTGCTGGAGGCGGAGGGGCCGATGTCCCCGCAGCGGGCCGCCGGCGTCGGCGCCGAGGTGCTGTCCGCGCTGCGGGCCGCGCACGCCGCCGGGGTGCTGCACCGGGACGTGAAGCCCGGCAACGTGCTGCTGTCGAACGACGGCCGGGTGGTGCTCACCGACTTCGGGATCGCCACCGTCGAGGGCAGCTCGGCGCTGACCATGACCGGCGAGGTGATCGGCTCACCGGAGTTCCTCGCCCCCGAGCGGGCGCTCGGGCGGGCGTTCGGCCCCGAGTCCGACCTGTGGTCGCTGGGCGTTCTGCTGTACGCGGCGGTCGAGGGCGCCTCGCCGTTCCGGCAGGACACCCCGTTGAGCACCCTGCGGGCCGTGGTCGACGAGGAGTTGCCGCCGCCGTACCGGGCCGGAGCGCTCACGCCCGTGATCGAGGGTCTGCTCCGCAAGGACCCGGCCGCGCGGATCTCCGCCGAACAGGCCGAGCACGACCTGCGGCTGGTCGCGGCCGGGGGCACCCCGGGCACGGCCGTCACCGTCCCGGTCCCGGCACCGTACGAGGCCCCGACCCTCGTCGCCCGGCAGACCCGGCCGTTCTCCCCCACGCCGCCGTTGTCCACCCCGACGGACACCCGGCCCCCCGCCTCCGACCGCGACGGCAACCGCAGGGCGGGCACCGTGCTGCTCGTCGGCCTGGTGCTGGTCGCCCTGGCCCTCGGCGGACTGACGTACGCCCTCCTCAACCACGACAACGGCGGCCGCGACGGCGGTGACAACGCCGGGGCGAGCCAGTCGGCCAGCAACCTCAGCTCCCCGGCGCCCAGTCAGAGCAGCAGCGCGGCGTCCAGGTCCCCGTCGGCGTCCGCGAGCAGCAGGGCACCCGAGCAGAGTGTGAAGGTCAGTGTGACCGGGTCCCGGACGGACTATTCGGGGTCCTGTCCGCCGTCGACGGCGCAGGCGCCGACGTTCACGGCGACGTTCACCGTGGGGAGCGCGCCCGAGGACGTGCAGTACCGGTGGGTGCTGAAGAACGGGAAGCTCGACGACCAGGGCTGGAAGACGCTGTCCTTCCCGGACGGCGGCGGGAAGACCCGGCAGACGGGGGTGACCGTGACGACCTGGTCCGACAGCGGGACGCTGAGCGACGCGATCGCCGTCGAGGTGCGCAGCCCGGTGGAGACGACGTCCAACTCGGTGCCGTTCTCGGTCACCTGCACCAAGACGACGGAGACCCCGACCGACGGGGCCTCCGCTTCGCCTTCGGCCTCGAGTTCGTCCTAGAGCCGAGAGTTCAGGACGCGTTGCTGGTCAGGACCGGCAGGTAGCCGCCGGACTGGCCGGACGCGGTGGGGTGGTAGGACTCGGTGATGTCCAGCCAGTTGACGCTGTGCAGCCAGGAGCTGCTGGAGCAGATCTCGTGGCTGGAGAAGGCGGTGCGCACGTCGCCGAAGGTGAACCCGTGGTCGGCGGCGCGCTTGGCGATCGCGGTGTCGATGTAGTCGGCGGCGTTGTTGATGGCGGTGCGCTTGGTCGAGGAGAGACCGAGGCAGGTGGTGCCCAGCAGGTAGAAGCGGGGGTAGCCGAGGACGACGACCTTGGCGTTGGGGGCCTTGGCACGGATCGCGTCGTACACGGTGTCGAGCTTGCCGGGGAGGGTGGAGTCGACGTACGCCTCGGCGGTGCTGATGCGGGACAGGCAGGTGCTGTCCGAGCTGAGCACACAGGTCGTCATGACGTCCGCGAAGCCCGCGTCGTTGCCGCCGATGGTGACGGAGACCAGGCCGGTGGACGAGCTGAGCGTGCCGAGCTGGCCGGAGAGCACGTCGTCGGTGGTGGCGCCCGAGCAGGCGAGGAACGAGAACGAGGACGGGCTGTGGGCGGCGTTCCACAGGTAGGGGTAGGCGTTGGTGCTGCGGTCGCAGCTGCCACTCGAGCTGATGTAGCTGCCTGCGCCGACGCCGGACGCGTACGAGTCGCCGAGTGCCACGTAGCCCCCGGTCGCGGCCTGCGCTTCCGTCGCGGCCGCCCCGGTGAGGGCGAGGCCGGTGGCGAGGAGGAGTGAAGTCACGTATGCCGTAATTCGGGAACGTCTCATGGAACCTCCCTTTAGCAGGATCTCTGCCACAACCGTCGTACCAACTACGCGTGTTGACGGGAAGTGTCCATGCCAAAACTGGTTCAGGACCTCAACCTGACGGCCCCTGGGGAGAAAAGGGGCCCCTGAAGCTCGTGTCGCAATCGATCACCGGAACGCCCGTAATCGAGCGACTTGTTCCCCGGAGGCATCAGGTGTCTCCGGGGAACGGTCATGTCCGGAGACCCGCTTGACGCCTCCAGTTCGGCTGCGCGACATTGAAGTCCGGCATCCGACGCCTTGGGGGGCAAAGTCGGCCATGCAGACCATACGTCTCAAGCCACCATCAACAGCGGACGAACGGGCACGGCCAGGACCGGGGAGGGACCTGGGGCCCCTGCTCGCGGGGGCCGCGACGGCCCTCGCCGGGACAGGTGCGCTGCTCGCGCTCACCGACTCGGGCTCGTCGACGCGCGGGCCGTTCGCGCTGTTCTTCCTGCTCGCCGCGCCGGCCGCGGCGATCGGTGCGGCACTGCGCGGACTGGATCCGTTCGCCCGCACACTCACCGCACTGGCGGGTGCCGTCGCCCTGGACATGCTTGTCGCCCAGGGCATGCTCGCCTTTCACCGCTGGTCCTGGCGCGGCGGCATCGTCGCCGTGACCGCAATCAGTCTTCTGCTGCTTCTGCTGGTACTCCTGCGACCGGTGGAACGCATTCTCGAACGGATGCCCCGGCGAACCCGGAATATCCGTTCGAGTTGAAGAACGGGGTCAGCCAAAGTTTCGTAAGGGCCGACCCACAAAAACGTGAGGACCAGTTCCGGGACTTGCCATACTGGTTCAATCGTCAATACCGTCATACATCTCACCCGCATCGGATCGTCATCAAGCGGCTCCAGGGGAGGGCTCGAGGACCGCGATGTTCCGGGGCGGGGCGCGGTAGGGGGGTGCCGTGCTCGGTGACCGCAATGACCACTGTCGTTTCTCATGTGACCACTGTCGTTTCCGAGTCGTGCCGCGCGACCGGCTGCCGTCCGCCGGCAGACCGGGCAGCTTTACCAGCTCATCTGCGGGTACGGAGATCCGTTTTCCGTGCCTCGGATGAGCAGAACCCCCCTTTCGAACCGGACACCAAAGCGGGCCGCCCAAGGGGCGGGCGGTCCACCGGACGAGAGGGACAAGACTCGTGAGTTCTGTTCTGCGTCAGCCGACTTCGGGCCAAGATCCGTTCATGGCCACCGAATACCGGCCGATCTCCTCCCACCTGGCGATCACACCGCCGGTGAGCGTGGTGATTCCCGCCATGAATGAGGCGGAGAATCTCCCCTACGTCTTCAAGACACTTCCCGGCTGGATACACGAAGTGGTCCTTGTGGACGGGAATTCCACCGACAACACCGTGGAAGTGGCGCGGGAGTTGTGGCCCGAAGTGAAAGTCGTCGAACAGAGTGGCAAGGGCAAGGGAGATGCCCTCATCACCGGGTTCGAGGCGTGCACCGGCGACATCATCGTCATGGTGGACGCGGACGGCTCGGCCGACGGCCACGAGATCGTGTCGTACGTCTCCGCCCTGGTCTCGGGCGCCGACTTCGCCAAGGGCTCGCGCTTCGCCAACGGCGGCGGCACGGACGACATGACCTTCATCCGCAAGCTCGGCAACTGGGCGCTGTGCACGGTCGTCAACCGCAAGTTCGGCGCCCGGTACACCGACCTCTGCTACGGGTACAACGCGTTCTGGCGGCACTGCCTCGACAAGATCGACCTCGACTGCACCGGCTTCGAGATCGAGACCCTGATCAACATCCGGGTGGTCAAGGCGGGCCTGAAGGTCCAGGAGATCCCGAGCTACGAGTACCTGCGCATCCACGGCACCAGCAACCTGCGAGCCGTACGCGACGGGCTGCGCGTGCTCAAGGTGATCCTGAAGGAGCGCTCCAACCGGCGTGACCTGCGCCGGCAGGTGCGGCACTCCCCGATGCTCACCACGGGCCAGGGAGAGTCGTCTTGAGCGATCCCGACATCTCCGTCGTGATCTGCGTGTACACCGAGGACCGCTGGGAGGACATCCTCGCGGCGGTCTCCTCGGTGCGCGCCCAGTCGTACCCGGCGCTGGAGACCCTGCTGGTCGTCGACCACAACCCGGCACTCCTGGAACGGCTCACGAAGGAGTACAAGGAGGCCACGGGGGTGCGGGTGCTCGCCAACGCGGGTCCCCGCGGCCTGTCCGCAGGCCGCAACACGGGCATCGCCGCCTCCTACGGCGAGGTGATCGCCTTCCTCGACGACGACGCCGTGGCCGAGCGGGACTGGCTGCGCCGCTTCGCCGAGGGGTACGCCGACCCGAAGGTGATGGCGGTCGGCGGCCGGACCATGCCGATCTGGGCCTCGGGCCGCCGCCCGGACTGGTTCCCGGAGGAGTTCGACTGGGTCGTCGGCTGCACCTACCGGGGGCTGCCGACGGGCCGCGTCCGGGTCCGGAACGTCCTCGGCGGAAACGCTTCTTTCCGGCGCACGGCCTTCGACGCGGCGGGCGGCTTCGCCACCGGCATCGGCCGTGACGGCGACAAGCGCCCGCTCGGCTGCGAGGAGACGGAACTGTGCATCCGGCTCACCCGGGCCCGCCCGGACGCCGTCCTGCTCATCGACGACCGCGCGGTGATCCACCACCGGGTCCCCGAAATCCGTGAGCACTTCGGGTACTTCCGCACCCGCGCCTACGCCGAGGGCCTCTCCAAGGCCCTGGTCGCCCGCAGTGTGGGCGCCGGCAAGGGCCTGGAGTCCGAACGCCGGTACACCACGCGCGTGCTGCCCGCGGGGATCGCCCGTGGCCTGCGGGACGCGCTGCTGGCCCGGCCGGGAGGCGCGGGCCGGGCAGGCGCGATCGTCACCGGGGTTCTGACGGCGGCGGGCGGCTACGTGGTGGGGAGCGTACGGGCGCGCCGGGGCGGGGCGGCCTTCGCCGTCGCCGGGATCGAGGACGGACCCGGTCACCGGTCCGCCCCTGCCGACGGGGGTGGCTCATGAGAGACGCCCCGGTCCCGATCCTCATGTACCACTCGGTCGCGACCGCGCCCAACGACGCCACCCGCGCCCTGTCGGTGGCACCGGAGGCGTTCGCCGAGCAGATGGCGCTCATCGGCGACCTGGGCCTCACCCCCGTCAGCACGGCCGACCTGGCCGCGGGCTGGCGTTCGGGCGGCCCGCTCCCCGATCGTCCCGTCCTGATCACCTTCGACGACGGCTACGAGGGCGTGCACCGGCACGCCCTGTCCGTGCTCGCCAAGCACGGTTTCGCCTCCACGCTCTTCGTCTCGACGGGCTGGATCAGGGGGGCCTACGACACCGGAGGCGGCCTGGACGCCATGCTCGACTGGGACCAGGTACGCGAACTCGCGGGCGCCGGCTGCGAGATCGGCGGGCACAGCCACACCCACCCGCAGCTCGACCAGCTGGACGACGACCGGCTGCGCACCGAGCTGGTGACCAGCCGGGAGATCGTCACCGACGAACTCGGCACCGCACCGGCCTCGTTCGCCTACCCGTACGGCTACTCCAGCCGCCGGGTCCGGCAGGCCGTGCGGGCGGCCGGCTACGCCCAGGCGCTCGCCGTCGGCAACGGTCTCGCCCGCCGCCGTCAGGGTCCGTTCGCGCTGCAGCGCGTCACCGTGCGCCGCAGCACGGACGCCGCGGAGTTCGCCCGGCTGCTCGAAGGCCGCGCGATCGCCCGCAACTTCGCCGGGGACCGTGCCCTCACCAAGGGATACGCCGTTCTCCGCAGAGCCCGCCAGGTCCGCCGGAAGGCCATCCGTTCCCGTGTCTGACACGACGACCACAACCGAGACCGCGACAACCGAGACACCGGCGCCCGAGAAGTCGGGGCGCCGTCTCCGCCTGCCCGGACGGGGCGGCTCGTCCGGCGGCAGCCCGCTGTTCAGGAACGCCTACGCGCTGATGCTGAACACCGGCATCTCCGCCGTCCTGGGCCTCGGCTTCTGGCTGGCCGCCGCCCGCTACTACTCCGAATCCGCCGTCGGCCAGGGCTCCGCAGCCATCGCCGCCATGAAACTCCTGGCCGGGCTCACGGCGGTGACCCTGACCGGCGCCCTGGCCCGCTTCATCCCGGTCGCCGGACGCCAGACCGGCAAGCTCATCTTCCGTACCTACGCGGGCAGTTCGCTGGTCGTGGCGCTGGCGGCCGGGGTCTTCCTGATGACGCTGGGCGTCTGGGGGCCGTCGTACCGCTTCCTGCACGGGCCGCTGCCCGGGCTCGGGTTCGTCGCGGCGGTGATCGCCTGGAACCTGCTCACGCTCCAGGACGGGGTGCTGACCGGGCTGCGCAACGCGCCCTGGGTGCCGGTGGGCAACACCGTGTTCTCGGCCGTCAAGCTGGCGCTGCTCGTCGCCTTCGCGGCGGCGGTCCCGGTGGCCGGTGTCTTCGTCTCCTGGGTCGCCGCGATCGCCACCTCGTTCGTCCCGCTGGGCTGGCTGGTGTTCCGGCGCCTGGTGCCCCGGCACGTCAAGGCGACCGCGGACCACGCAAGGCCGCCCACGCTGAAGGAGATCGGCAGGTTCCTGGCCGGCGACTACACCGGCTCCCTGTTCTCCCTCGCCGTGGTCTACCTGGTCCCGGTCATCATCGCCTCGCAGGTCAGCTCCGAGGACAACGCGTACTTCTACATCACCACCACCATCGGCGGCACCACCAACCTGCTCGCCATCAACATGGGCGCCTCCCTGACCGTCGAGGGCTCGCACGACCCGGCCCGGCTGGCCGGCAACGCCCGGGCCGCGCTGCGGCGGATGGCCCGGATCATGATCCCCATCTGCGCGCTGCTGTTCTTCGGGGCGCCCTGGATCCTCGGCGTGTTCGGCCCCGGCTACGCGGACGCGGCGACCCCGCTGCTGCGCTGGTTCGCGGTCGGCGCGCTGCTCCGGGTCGTGATGGAGACGTACTTCGCGGTGCTGCGCGCGCAGAGCCGTACCGCCGGCCTGGCCTGGCTGCAGGGCCTGTTGTGCGTGCTGGTGCTCGGACTGACCCTGCTTCTGCTGCCCCGGATGGGGCTGACCGGCGCGGGCGTGGCCGAGATCTCCAGCCTCGCGGTGATCGTGACGATCGCGGCGCCCCGGCTGTGGCGGACCCTGCGGGCCGCCCCGGCCGAGGTCCCCGCGGACACCGCACCGGACGGGGACCTCGCCGACCTGGGGACGCGCGACGTCCCGCCCGCCACCGCCACGCGCAGGCGGGGCCCGGCGTGGGCGCTGGACACCGACACCCTCGCCCTCGGCATCCATGTGGACTTCGACCATGTGGAGCGGCGCCCGGACGTCCGGCCCGGTCCGGGAACTCCGCCCGCCGGTACGCCCGTTGTCAGGCCCGACGACCGGCCGACATGGGCGCTGCGGCCGCCGCGGAACCCGGGGCTGCCGGTGGAGGAGAGAGAGCCGCACTCGGAGGCCTCGCTCGGGCCTGCCGAGGCCTCGCTGCTGAGGGAGGCCGAGGTCGACGCACCGTTCGGGAAGGCGGTCGTGCCCGACGAGCCGGACGTACCGGCCGAGGCGCCCGAGGAGTCCGCGCCCCCGTCCGCGCGCTCGCTGCGGGAGCGGCTGACGCCGACCCGCCCGGGGGTCGTCCTCGGCTGTCTGCTGATCGCCGCCCTGCTGCTCTACTGGGTGCCGGCGGCCCGGCTCGACGACGCCGACCTCGACCGGATGGGCGGGCTCGGGCTGGTCTCGGTGCTGCCGCTGCCGACGCTGGCCGGGGCGGCGCTGCTGGTCACGGTGTTCGCCGCGCTGCTGTGGCTGCGCCGGGAGCACAAGGCGCTGCTCCTGGTCACCCTGCTGGCGACGGTCGTGTCGCTGCATGCGCTGCCCGCCGTGATCGAGACGGAGCCGCGCTTCCCGACCGCCTGGCAGCACCTCGGGTTCATCGACTACATCGACCGCACCGGCTCGGCCGTGCCGGACCTGGACGCCCGCTGGAGCTGGCCGGGCTTCTTCGCGGCGGCCGCGTTCGTCGGCCGGGCGTGCGGGGTCACGGACTTCACCGAGGTCATCCGCTGGTGGCCGACGTTCATCCAGCTCGCCTACCTGGCCCCGATGTTCCTGCTCGTACGGTCGCTGCGGGCGAGCTGGCGGGCGAAGTGGACCGGCATCTGGATCTTCGTGCTGTGCGGCTGGGTCGGCCAGGACTACTTCTCCCCGCAGGGCTTCACCTACCTGCTCTACCTGATGTTCGTGGCGATCCTGCTCGTCTGGTTCCGTGCCCCGCACGTCGTCTGGGCGAGGTTGCGTCCGGGCGAGGCCGAGGTCGAGCCGGCCGACCGCCGCGGGCAGGTCGTGCTGCTCATGGTGCTGATCGGCCTCTACGCGGCGACGGTCCCGGCGCACCAGCTCACCCCGTTCGTGATGCTGGGCGTGCTGGCGGTCCTGGTGCTGGTCGGCCGGTCCGAACTGCGGGGCCTGCCCGTCCTGTTCGGGGTCGTCGCGGCCGTCTGGCTGGGCTTCATGGCGGAGCCGTACTGGTCGGGGCACTTCAACGACCTGTTCGGCGGGGTCGGCGGGGTCGGCAGCAATGTCACCACCTCGGTCTCCGGCCGTATCCAGGGCGGCAGTTCCACCCACAAGCTGGTGCTGTACGTCCGGGTCCTGCTGGCCGGGAGCATGATGGCGTTCGCCGTCTGGGGATGGTGGCGCCGCCGCCTCCACAGGTACCGCGAGCGTTCCCTGCTGGTCCTGACCTTCGTCCCGTTCCTGGGCTTCGGCATGCAGTCGTACGGCGGCGAGATGGCGCTGCGTGTCTTCATGTTCGCCGTGCCGGGCGCGGCCCTGCTGGCCGGGCTCGCCCTGTTCCCGCGCACCGGGGTCACGGCCAGGGAGCGTGAGAAGGACAAGACCGGTTTGGCCCCCGTCGCCGCCCTCATGGCCGGGTTGCTGCTCATGGGCGGCTTCCTGGTGGCCCGTTGGGGCAACGAGCCCTTCGAGCGGGTCCGGCCCGGCGAGGTCGCCGCCATGGACTACGTCTACGCCCACGACAAACCGACGGTACGGCTGCTGTGGCTGAGCAACGACACCGTCAACGACGTGACCCCGGCGCTCCCGTGGGGCGCGAGGGACATGGAGCGGGTCGACTACGTGCCGACGCTCGCCCCGGCCGACCCGGTGCTGGTGTCGAGCCTGGTCAAGGCGCTCAAGGACGCCGGCCCGAACTCGTATCTGATGGTCAACAGGAGCCAGGTCACCTATCTCCGGCTGGACGCCGGATACCCGGCGACCTGGGAGAGCCGGCTGGTCCGGAACCTGGACAACCGGCAGGACCTGACGAAGGTCCTGGTCAACGACGACGTCACCATGTACGCGCTGCGCACACGGCCGGCGGGCGCGGTGGAGAAGCCGGATCCGGGGCCGATCGGGCCGCTGATCACCTGGACGCCGTGGTCGGTGATCGGCGGCCTCGCCGCCGTCGTGCTGATCCTGCTGCTGACGGCGCGCGAGGTGGTCCGGGTCGCGGTCCGGCCCGGAGTGCGTCAACTGCGGTTGCTGCAGGGCAGCTTCTGGTTCTCGCTGCCGCTGCTGGCGGTGCTGCTGGCCTCGTTGGCGCAGCGGTTCCTGACCATCAAGTGACGGGGTCGACGTGGCTCACCCGGTACGACCGGTGCGACCGGTTCACCTGGTGAGCCACTTCACCTCGTAGGGCTTCATACCGAACCGCTTCCCGTCCACCTGCGCACTGATCGCCCGGTCGAGGGTGTTGACCACCAGGACCGTCCTGTCACTGGCGAGGACGCGGACGCCTGGCAGGTCGTCCCGGGCGACGGAGACCGTCTCGTACCTGGTCCCCGGCGGGAACGCCTTCCCGAACCGCGACACCAGGTCGTACATGGGCAGTGCCTGCCCGCCGTTCCCGCTGTCGGTCGTCGACCACAGGCAGCCGGCGCAGTCACCGCCCTTCTCGTCCTCCGGGTTCCAGTAGAAGCCGGAGTCGGCGCCGCCCCTGACCAGGGCGATCATGCCGGTGGCCTGGACGGCGACCCGGTGGTCCTCGGTCCAGCCGTCGCGCCGGTCCTGGCCGTCGGCGGGCTCGACGTAGTACTCGGCCCACCACAGGGGCAGGTCGTGCGTCTGCCTGCGCACCCACTCGCTGACGTAGGTCAGTTTCTCCGTGGCGGCGAACTCGTCCGGCAGCATGTCGTCGTCGTTGGTGTAACTGGACCCGTCGACGACCACGAAGTCGGCGCCCGCCTTGTGGGTGTTCCAGTAGTCGAAGGCGTCGACGACCCGCTGGTCCATGACGCCCCACGCGCCCTTGAGGGTGGCGGAGGCGTTCTCGGTCTGGCGCGGGTCGAAGCTGTCCATGACGAGGTAGGGGCCGCCGACCATGATGTTCTTGTCGACTGCCTTCAACGCCTTGTAGACGAGGTTGTAGAGCTCGGTGTAGCCCTCGTAGTCCCAGCGGCCCTTGGCGTTGTTCCAGAAGCCCTTGAACTCGTTCCAGACAACGAAGTGCCGTACGTCCGGATAGCGTCTCGCGACGGTCGCGGCGAGGTCGGCGTAGTCCTGGTAGTGGTCGGGGGTGGGGGCGGTCTCCAGGGCGGCCTGGCTCCAGTCGGTGTTGTCCACCCCGGCCCTGCCGCCCTTCATCCAGTCCGGGGAGCAGCACAGGGTGATCACCGGGGTGCCGCCCGACCTGCGCATGAAGTCGACGCGCCGGTCCAGTGCGCCGAAGTCGTAACGCCCCTTCACCGGCTCGGGGTTGTCGGCGCCCCAGCCCATGACGGCCTGGTCCTGCGGCATCCCGGCGTCCTGGGAGAGCCGGTCCTCGACCCGCTCGGTGGCGGCCGCGCTGCCCTCGTCGGCGCTGTACTGGGTGTGGGTGAAGCCCCAGCCCACGGACGGCCCGGTGGCGCCCGGCGGGGTGGCGGGGGTGCCGTGCACCTTGTCGCCGTCGCGGGTCGTGCCCGCGGTGTCGGCGCCGCCCCCGGGAAGCGTGTTGACCAGTGTCACGATCAGGGCGAGCGCGGCCACACCCACCCCGAGCAGGGCGGTGAGCCGCCACCGCCGAGCCCCCGAATTCCACCCATGACGTCCCATCAAGGACAACTTTAACGGCGGGAGTCGACCCCGGGGGCAGGTATCGGGGATCGACAGCCGTGCAACAGGGGCGCGAGCACCCGGGGCTGCGTGCGCGGCGTCCTCGGGGTACTCCGGAAGCTCGGTGCGCACCCGACACTCCCCTCCCACTGCGGAAAACGGGTGCGCTGCGGGGCTTGGTGACGGATCATGGCGGCATGTCTGCCAAGCCGCACGAGACGCTGCCGATCCGGCTCAACGTCGACGACTCCGACTCCCCGTCCGACGTCGTCGACGCGCTGTTCCTCGGCCGCTTCGCGACGGGCGAGCAGCCTTACTCGCACGCGGCCAACATCGACCGGGTGCGCTCCGGGGCGACCCTGCTGCCGAAGGAGGCGCGGGTGCTGCGGGTGGCCCGCGACGACGACCGCAGCGCGACCCTCGCGGAGGGCGACGGCTGGACCCTCCTCGTCTCCCGCTGGAACCGGGGCGCCGACGTCACCGTCACCGCCACCACCGCCGAGCTGGCCGCCGAGGTGCTCAACGAGGCCACGGACGGCGCGGCCGACGAGCCGGAACCGCAGCCGGAGAACGTGACCATGGGCTTCTGGTACGTCTCCCCGCGCCGCGGCCCGCACCGCACCACCCGGCAGATCTCCGCGGGCACCTGGGACGAGGTCCGCGCCAACTACACGGCACCGGTCGCGGACGCGATGGACCACCTGATGAAGACGACGCCCGAGAACATCGCGGGCCGGCTGCTCCTCCTGCACGGACCGCCCGGCACCGGCAAGACCTCCGCGCTGCGCACCCTCGCCCGGTCCTGGCGGGACTGGTGCCAGGTGGACTGCGTCCTCGACCCGGAGCGGCTCTTCTCCGACGTCGGCTATCTGATGGACATCGCGATCGGCGAGGAGGACGGCGCCGGCAAGGGCCGGTGGCGGCTCCTGCTGCTGGAGGACTGCGACGAACTGATCCGCGGCGAGGCCAAGCACACGGCCGGGCAGGCGCTGTCCCGGCTGCTGAACCTCACCGACGGCCTGCTCGGCCAGGGCCGCAACGTCCTGGTCGGCGTCACCACCAACGAGGACCTGGAGCGGCTGCACCCCGCGGTCGTCCGCCCCGGCCGCTGCCTGGCCCGGATCGAGGTGGGCCCGCTGACCCACCGCGAGGCGGTGAACTGGCTCGGCGCGGAGGAGGGTGTGGGCCGCGACGGGGCGACGCTGGCGGAACTCTACGCACTGCGCCGCGGTACGGCGCCGACGTCGGTGCCGGGGGCGCGGGAGGGCGCGGACGCGGGGCTGTACCTGTAGTGCTTTGATGGGGGTGTGCCCCTGTTCATCGGAACCTCGGGCTGGCAGTACAAGGACTGGCGGAACGTCCTGTACCCGGCCGACGTGCCCATGCGCTCGTGGCTGGAGGAGTACGCGCGGCACTTCACGACGGTCGAGCTGAACAACGCGTTCTACCGCCTCCCGACCCGCGAGAACTTCGAGTCCTGGCGGGACCGGGTCCCGCCGGACTTCGTGATCGCGGTCAAGGCGAGCCGCTACCTCACGCACATCAAACGCCTCAAGGACCCCGAGGAGCCGGTGGACCGCCTGATGACCCACGCGGCGGGCCTCGGCGACCGGCTGGGCCCGGTCCTCCTCCAGCTCCCGCCGACGCTCAAGGCGGACCCGCCCCTGCTGGACGCCTGTCTGTCGGGCTTCCCGCGCGGTACGAGGGTGGCGGTGGAACCCCGTCACGACTCCTGGTGGACGCGGGAGACCCGGGAGGTCCTGGAGTCCCGGGGCGCGGCCCTGTGCTGGGCCGACATCCAGGCCCGCCCCATGACCCCGCTCTGGCGCACCACCGACTGGGCCTACGTCCGCTTCCACCAGGGCCGGGCCCGGCCCTGGCCCCGCTACGGCCGCCGTTCCCTGGAGACGTGGGTCGACCGCATCGCCACGGCGTACCCCGGGAAGGCCGACATCTACACGTACTTCAACAACGACCCGGGCGGAGCGGCGGTGCGGGACGCGGTGGCGTTCGGGAGGGCGGCGGAACGGGCGGGGCTGACGGTGACCAGAACGCCGGAGCTGAGCACGAGCGGCTGACGCCGTTGCGGCAGGCAGGAGGGCTTTCCCTATCCGGCCGCAACGGCGTTCAGCCACGACGGTGGAATCCGGCGGTGCCGAGCCTGCTCAGCCGAACCCGAAGTCCCCTACCCCCCATAAGCCGCCCGCAGGGCATCCCGCACCGCGGACAGCGCCTCCTCCTCGGCCAGCCCGAGTCGCCGGACCCGCTCGGCGTAGGCCTGGGCGGCCAGCGACGCCTCGCGTTCCGCCGCGGACCCTGCCGCCGCGACGAACGTGCCGTTGCGCCCCCGCGTCTCGATCACCCCGTCGGTCTCCAGGGCCCGGTACGCCTTGGCCACGGTGTTCACCGCCAGGCCCAGCGACCCGGCCAGCCCCCGCACCGTCGGCAGCCGGTACCCCACCGGCAGCACCCCGCCCCGCGCCTGCTCGGAGATCTGCGCCCGCACCTGCTCGTACGGCGGCGCGCTGTCATCGATGTGGATCTTCAAGGTCACGGCCCGATTCTCCCGTACCCGCCGGAAAATGAGAGGCATCCGGCACACGTCCCGCATAGCGTGCGCCCCATGACAGTGATCGTGCGCGACCTGCGCCCCGACGTCCGGTCCGACGCCGAGGGCTTCGCCCGGGTCCGGCAGCTCGCCCTCCCCTTCATGCTGTACACCCCGGAGTCACTGGTCCACGACCTCACCCACACCCACCCCGACGCCCGCTTCCGCCAGCTGGTCGCGGAGGAGGACGGCGAGGTGATCGGCACCGCCCAGGTCGGCCTCGCCCACGAGAGCACGGAGCCGGGCCAGGGCTTCGCCAACGTGTACGTGCATCCGGAGCGCACCGGCCGGGGCGCCGGCGCCCTCCTGGTCCGTACGGCGGAGGCGCACCTGTCGGCGGCCGGCGCGAACACCTCGTACGCCTGGGTGCTGGACGCCCCGCCCAACCGCGCCTTCGCCGAGCGCCGCGGCTACACCGCGAGCCGCTCGGCCCACTTCCTCCGGCTCGACCTCGCGCACGGCTCACTCCCCCCGCTGCGGACTCCGCCACCCGGCGTGGAGTTGCGCACCGCCGCTGACTTCGCCGACGACCCGCGCCCGCTCTTCGACCTCGACGCGGAGACGCTGCGGGACGAACCGAGCGACATCGACATCGAGTTCGCCGACTACGAGGCCTGGCTGGACGAGACCTGGCGGCACCCGCTGCTCAGCCACGAGCTGACGTCGGTGGTCCTGGTCGACGGCCGCCCCGCGGCCTTCAGCGCGGCCCGTACCGACGGCGGCACCCGGTACGGCACCGTCATGACCGGCACCGCCCGCGCCTTCCGCGGCCGGGGACTGGCCAAGCTCGCCAAGAACGACTCGCTGCACCGGGCCCGCGCGGCCGGCTTCACCCAGGCGTTCACGGGCAACGACAGCGGCAACGGCCCGATGCTGGCGATCAACAAGTGGTTCGGGTACGAGATCTGCGCAACGGAGGTCAGGTATGTCCGTGAACTCGGCTGAGCCGGCCGGCACGGTGGACGTCGAGCTGGTCAAGGCGGGCCGTACGAAGATCCGTTACCCCGCCGCGCTGCTGCACGACGACGGTATCCGGATCGCCGTGCGCGCCCCCTGGGCCGGCGACACGCCCCGCGACTTCGGCTTCGTCCGCTTCGAACAGGGCGATGTCTTCACCGAGTTCTACTGGCGGGACCGCTGGTACGCGGTGAAGGAGGTCCGGGCCGCCGACGGCACGCTGAAGGGCTGGTACTGCGACGTCACCCGCCCGGCGACGCTCAGCGGCGGCCGACTGGTCGTCGAGGACCTCGACCTGGACCTGTGGCGCTCCGCCGACGGCACGGACGTACGGCGCCTGGACGAGGACGAGTTCGCCGAGAGCGGGCTGGCGGAGCGGGACCCGGAGGCCGCGGCGGCGGCCGAGGCCGCGCTGGACACGCTGGAGAGCCTGGCCCGCAAGCCGGAGTTCGCCGCCCTGCTCGCCCTGCCGTCCTGAAGCCCCCTCACACCGTCGCCACCACCGCGTACCGCTCGTCGTCCACCTCCTTGCCCCACAGCACCGACTGCGCCGACAGTGGCTCCACGCGCACGTCCGCGGCGAGCGGCGCGAGGAGGGCGGTGAGCCGGCCGGCGGGTATGCCGACCGGGGTCACGGTCCCCCACACCCCTTCCACCAGCACGAACCGCCCTCCCCCACTGCCGAAAGCGTGGGAGGTACCCCCAGGCCGCAGCAGGCTCCGCCAGTGCCGCAGCACGCGCGCGGGGTCGGGCAGCGCCCACAGCACATGCCGTACGAGAAGGACGTCGAAGAGCCGCTCGCCCACCGGCGGTGCCGCCGCGTCGCCGGGCAGGAACACCGCGTCACGGCCGGCCAGCTTGGCGCGGGCCCGCTCCAGCATCGCCGGGGAGCTGTCGACCCCGGTGACGCGATGGCCCTGCTCGGCGGCGAGGAGGGCCAGGCTGCCGGTGCCGCAGCCGAGGTCGAGGACGTCGGCGGGGCGCTCGGGCAGCCACGCCCGCAGCCGCGCCACCCAGGCCGCCCGGACCTCGGGCGTGCCGAGCCCGTGATCCGGCTCCTCGTCGAACCGAGCCGCCTCGGCATCCCAGTCGACACCGGCCGCAACCGTCCGATCACTTTCATTCCTCATGCCCCCAGAGTGACACCTACCACTGACACTCGATCCGTGTGACAGCGACCACTGACAGACCGGCATCGATGAGGAACTCTCGCCAAAAGCGTCTACCTCCGTGACAACGCGGAACTCGGTAGGCACTGAAGGAGGCAGCCATGCGCCGCACAACCGTGCAGAAGCCCCTGAAGAGGACGGACAGCCGCCGGATCCGCGAGGAGTCCGACGAGCGCCCCGCCGGGCGCCCCGAGGTGCGCAAGGACATCGCACGCACCTGGTGGCCGGACGGCTGACGCACGCCGCTGTGGCCTTCAGTCCAGCCGTTTGCGGTAGTGGACACGGTCGTAGGGCCCGTCCGCACGCCGCTCGACGACTTCGTACCCGTACTTCGGGTAGATCTTCTGGTTCTCCTCCATCAGGGCATTCGTATACAGCCTGACCTCGGGCAGGCCGAGCGCACGCGCGTGTGCGTCCACGAACTCCAGCAGCCGCCGTCCCACCCCCGTGCCGTGCGCGTCGGGGTGGACGGCGATGCTGTCGAGGAACAGGTGGCCGTCGTGGGCCTCGATGACGACGAGCCCGGTGACCGGCTCTCCGACGACGAACACCCGACCCGCGGCCACGTTCGCCATGTGGTCCGCCTGCATGGGCTGCGGCACCACCCCGATCCGCGCGATGTAGTGGTGGTACGCCATGTCGGTCACGGCCTTCACGGCCGGTACGTCGGCGGGCCGGGCCGGCCGGATCTCATCGTTCGCCATGGCGTGAACGCTATAGGCGGAAGGCATGCTGTCACTCCGCCAGCCAGGCCGGACACCACGGCGGGGCGATGTCTTCCAGCTGCGTGCGATAGGGAGCGGGAGGACGAGGGCTGCGGTGCCAGTGCGTCACGGCGCTGGCGGCCGACACCGCGCCACTCGATCGATCAGCACCGCGTCACGCGCCGGACGGCCCGTGATCACGTGAGGGCAAACGCCTCCTGGTCCATACCGACCTGGCCCCCGCGCAGGTCGCCGACCGGCTCGGATTCACCTCCGCCACCGTCTTCACGAAGTTCTTCCGCCGGTGCACCGGCGAGACCCCCTCCGCCTTTCGCGTCCGCGCGCGAAACCGGCGAGCACCTCGCGGGCCGGTGATCCGACCGGCGGGCGGCCGTCCTCCGGCTGCCGTGTGTCAACCACGGCCCGTCCGGTCGTGATGAGCGGGGGACTCGACACCCGAGTAGGTGTAGTAGTCGGTCTGAGGCAGGCCGATGAAGGACAACAGCCGAGCGGTGAACTCCTCGTAGAACTGGTCCACCGTCTGCGGGATGTTGTAGTAGGTCGGGATCATCGGGTACACGGTCCCGCCCGCTTCCGCCACCTGGGTGAGGTTGCGCAGGTGGATCAGGCTGAACGGAGTCTCGCGCACGCAGAGCACCAGGGGGCGCCGTTCCTTGAGCATCACGTCGGCGGCCCGCTCGATCAGGGTGTTCGCCATGCCGTTCGCGATACGGCCTGCCACCCCGAGCGCGCAGGGCACCACGAGCATGCCCCAGGACGGGTAGCTGCCGGAGGTGGGCCCGCCGGTCAGGTCATCCGGATCCCAGGCGACGACCTTGTCCGTGGGCGGCGCGCCCAGCACCAGGTCAGCCGCCGGCCCCGACGCGTCCCGGCCGGTCTCGTGCGCGATCAACTGACGCCCGGCCTGAGAGATCATGAGGTCCACCTGCGCGACCCGCTCGTCCTTGACCAGCGCCTCGAGCACGAACCGGGCCATCCGCGTACCCCCGGCACCTGTCACGGCCAGGATGATGTTGCGCCGCTCCGTCATGCGCTCTTCCTTTCGATCGCGCGACGCGGGCAGGCGACCCCTGACCGCTTGAAGCATGGCAACAGGCACTCTGTGTGATCACAAATTGAGAAATCAGTCGGAAAGAACAATCGGGAGATCGGAGTGTGCCGACGAGGACCTTGTCCTGCCGACCGGGCTGCCCCGCCGCCACCGGCGGGCGCAGGTTTGATCTGGCGCACACGTTCCGGCTGTTCAAGCCGACCCTGGGCTCGGAGAAGCCCGGTTGCGGCATCCGAAGCAGCCGACCAGTGGGCTGGCTGCGCATGTCCTTCCCCGCCAGAAGACTGAAACCTCACCGACCCGGCCTCCGGCCGCCACCCGGCACGAGGGACGGACGCCGGACATCTCGCCGCGGCAGTTGCCGCGGGCCAGGCCGCCGCTCAGAGCATTGGCAGGCTTGTGGCTGGTCCTCCGGCCGCGGCGCAGATGGCGTCCGCCGAGCCGAGGCTGCTCGTCTGCCTGAGGTTTCGGGCGTGCAGCCTGTTGTGACGCGGACCGAGCCGTTGACGCGCCTGGCGGTGTGCGGCAGCACTCGGCGCTACCTGAGAAGCGGCGGAACCTCCGGCACCTCGATCGCGTTCGCGATGTCGGCCGGCGTCAGCTTGAAGTTCTCGGGGTAGGCGTCGCGCCGCGTACGGCGGGCAGGCTCGATCGTGCGCCAGGTGTACAGGCAGCGGCCGCACTGGAGCACGTCCCACACTCCGGGGACGGGCGAGGTGGCGAGTCGGGCGACCGTCTCGAAGGCACAGCGGGGGCACTCAACAGGCAGGTTGCTCATGGGAGTTGTCCTTTCAGAGGATCGGGGAGGGCATTCAGGCACGGTCGGCGATCATGCGCTGCAGTCGTTCCGCCCAGTCCGCGGTCTCCGGCAGGTCCTTGGCGGGCGTGGAGAAGTTGCCGCGGACGTCCGGCGAGACCGGCGTCGTCGCATCGATGATCATCTTGCTGGTGATGCCGGCGGGCTGGGCGGCCGGGGCCAGCTCCACGACGGACAGGTTGGGGATGACGACGACGTCGTCCTTCGGGTTGACCTTGGCCGACATCGCCCACATGACCTGCGGCAGGTTGAAGGGGTCCACGTCCTCGTCGACGAGGACGACCTGGGACACGTAGCCGAGTCCGTGCGGGGTGGTCATGGCGCGCATGCCGACGGCCTTGGCGAAGCCGCCGTACCGCTTGGCCGTGGAGATGATCACCATCAGACCGTGCGTGTACATCGCGTTGACGGCCTGCACCTCGGGGAACTCGGCGCGCAGCTGCTTGAGCAGCGGCACGCACGTGTTGGGGCCGACGAGGTAGTCGCACTCGGTCCACGGCATGCCGAGGTAGAGCGATTCGAAGACCGGGTTCGTACGGAACGAGACGCGCTCGACGCGGATGACGGGCATGCGGCGGCCGCCCGAGTAGTGGCCGGTGAACTCGCCGAAGGGGCCCTCGATCTGCCGCTTGCGCGACTCGATGACGCCTTCGATGACGACCTCACTGCCCCACGGCACGTCGAAGCCGGTGAGCGGCGCGGTGGCGATCGGGGCGGGCGCGCCGCGCAGTGCGCCGGCCATCTCGTACTCGCTCTGGTCGTAGGCCATCGGCATCCCGGCGACGATCGCCATCACCGGGTCGTTGCCGAGGGTGATGGCGATGGGCAGGTCCTCGCCCTTCTCCTCGGCCTTGCGCAGGTGCTGGGCGACGTCGTGCATGGGGACCGGCTGGAAGGCGAGCCGGTTGGTGCCGATCACCTGGATGCGGTACGTGCCGACGTTCTGCTTGCCGAAGTGGTCGGGATCCTCAGGGTCGCGGGAGACGACGGCGGCCTTGTCGAGGTAGAAGCCGCCGTCGCCGTCGTTGAGACGGAACAGGGGGAGCACCGAAAAGAGGTCGACGGCGTCGCCCTCCTGGGTGTTCTCGCGCCAGGGCGCGTCCTCGCGGCGCTCGGGCGCGACGGGGAAGGCGTCCCAGCGACGCGCGAACTCCTCCACCTGCTCCTTGACCGGGGTGTTCCTCGGCAGCCCGAGCGCGAGCGCGTGGTTGGCCCAGGAACCATGCACGTTCATCGCGATCCGGGCGTCGGTGAAGCCCTTGACGTTGTCGAAGTAGAGGGCGGGCGCGTTCTCGCCGATGCGGCCCGTCGCATTGGCGGCGGCCGCGAGATCCGGCTCGGGCAGCACCTCGTCGGTGATGCGCAGCAGCTGCCCCTCCTTGTCCAAGGTGTCCAGGAAGCTGCGCAGATCGTCATATGCCATGGGGAACTCCTTCACGGGGTGTCGGATTTCAGGCGGCGTCGCGGGAAGCGGTGCGGGCCGCGCGCATTCCGGCCCAGCGCCTGGCGGCGGGCGCGGGCAGCTCGAACTGGTCGAGGATGCGGGCCACCACGTGGTCGACGATGTCGTCGACGGTGCGCGGGTGGTTGTAGAAGGCGGGCATGGGCGGCACCAACTGCACGCCCATGCGGGCGAGTTCGAGCATGTTCTGCAGGTGGATCTCGCTGAGCGGGGTCTCCCGCGGGACGAGGACGAGCTTGCGCCGCTCCTTCAGTACGACATCCGCGGCGCGCGCGACCAAGCCCTCCGCGTAGCCGGTCCTGATGCCGGCGAGGGTCTTCATCGAACACGGCACGATCACCATGCCGTCAGTGCGGAAGGAGCCGGAGGAGATGGTGGCGCCCTGGTCGTCGGGGCGGTGCGTGACGTCCGCGAGCGCGGACACCTCCGCCACCGACAGGCCGGTCTCCAGCTCGATCGTCGTGCGCGCCCACCGGGACAGCACGAGATGCGTCTCCACGTCCGGCAGCTCACGCAGATTCTCCAGGAGCCGGACACCGAACGGGGCGCCCGTCGCCCCGGTCATTCCCACCACCAACCGCACAGGACCACTCCTCACACGTTGCTGACCTGTGCTTTCACGCTAAGGGGCGACGCGGCGGCGCGCGCGGTACGCTCGGGACTCACGATGGGGAAAAACGGACAGGCTCGGCCTGCGGACGTCAGGGACCTGACTTACACTCCGACCGTCGGCGCACCGGCCGGGGTCGAGGTGATGGAGCTCGCCGCCCTGTACGAGCGGGCACGCCGCCACGGCAACGACCCGTACGCGCCGCTGCGCCCGTCCTTCCACCAGCTGATCGGCGCCCGCGACCGGCCGCTGCCGATGGCGGTGGACTTCGTCGCGTACGAACTGCCGCCGGGATCGTGGCTGTGGATCCGACCGGGGCAGGTGCAGCGGTTCGGCCCGGATCTGAGGGCGGCGGACGGCGTGATCGTGCTGTTCGAGGCCGGATTCTTGCCACCCACGACCGTGGCGGCGGCGCACATGGATCCGCCCTACGAGCAGCGGCCGCTCACGCCCGAAGGCCCGGACGCGGAGGCCGTGCGCCGCGCCCTCGACCATCTCACGTACGAGTACGGACAGCTGGCCGCGCTGCCGCTGCAGACACACGCCGAGGTGCTGCGCGCCCTGCTGTCGGTCCTGGTGATGCGTCTCGCGCAGGCCCGCGGCCCGGCACCACGGCCCGCCGCCTCGTCCGAGGTGTTCCGCCGCTTCCACGCGGCCGTGGAGCGCGACCACGCGGTGACCCGGCGCGTGGAGGACTACGCGGCGGCACTCGGCTACAGTCCGCGCACCCTGACCCGGGCCGCGTCCGCCGCGACAGGCCGCACGGCCAAGCAGTACGTCGACGATCGGGTGCTGTTGGAGGCCAAGCGGCTGCTGCGGCACAGCGGCCTGGCGGCGAAGGAGGTCGCCGACCGCCTCGGCTTCGTCGACGCCAGCGACTTCACCAAATTCTTCCGGCTTCGCACGGGCGTGACGCCGGGGGCCTTCCGGGGCGGCACGGACCTCAGGTGAGGCACAGCGCGAGGGAGAAGTCCACACGGAGCCCTCAAGGGCCTGCTGAACTGCTGGACCGGCACCTGCACCACCTGCCACCAACCCCTGCCCCGCCGGGCCACACCAAGATCAAGACAGACCCAACGGAGTCCTATTAGTCGCCGAGTAGGTCACAGACCTGGGCGAAGGCTCTGATGCGCCCCTCTCCCAGTGTCAGACTCCACAGCGTGGCGTACTTCTGGGTGAGCGATCACGGTGACAAGTACCACGGCTGGGAAGGCTGCTGGGCCCTTGAGGCCGGGCAGACCTCCGCCGATTCACAAGAGGGGTACGAGCGGCACAACGTGACGCGGTACGAGAGCGAAGATGCCGCTCGGGCTGCCGCCTTGAAGCACGCCCGGTGCGAGGCTCGCGGATGCTTCGCCCGAGGACGCGGAGCGGGGCTCGACCGACTGTCGGAGCAGGCCCTCAAGGATGTGGACGATCCGAACTGGCTAGCGCGACATGACCTGCCGGCTGAGGACTGAGATCTCAACGCTGTTTGGAACCGCGTCTTCGAAGACGAGCGCCCGATCCTCCGCACGCGTTGACGTCACCGCTGCGCCCCAGATCGAAAGGTATTGGCTACTCCTCCCCCAGGTCTCTGGAGTGGGCCCGCCGGCCAGAGGCCAGGTGCGTAGCGACAGTCCCGGGAGCCATTCTGGGAGCCAACGGAGGCGTCCGGCTGCGAACGAACACGGACTGCCACGGACAGTCGCAGCGCTCAGGCGCAGGCGAGTCGGGGCTTCCGGGTCTCGCTACCTCAGCGCAGTCCGAACACTCCCTTAAGGCGACCATAAGGATCTCCGTCGCCCGCTCCCAGCAGGCGATTCCACGGTTTCTTGGGGCTAGCTTTCTGATCGGCCGCCCTGACGCCGATCCCTCAGGCTCCGGGGCCTGACCGGCGGCTCAGGCCGGACAGGCCCCGGCGGCGTTCAGTTGGGCTGCCGCTCAGCTGAACGCCGACGCACAGGTGGTGGCGGTGGCGTGGGCGGGGTCGAGCGCGTTGGCCACCTCATGGAAGGCGATCCGGTCGAAGAGCCCGATCGCCACGTGCTCGGAGAGGTCGAGCGAGCAGAGGTCCTGGAGCAGGACGTTGTGGACGTCGGAGCCGCTCAGGTACTGGCTCTGCCAGGGGGTGGCCACCTCGTCGTACTTGGTGGAGATGACCGTGTAGTGCACTCCGGGGACGGTGTCGCCGCCCGCGTTGAGCTTGGTGAGGAAGGCGGAGCCGGGGATCTGGTCGGCGAGGCCGGGGGTGGTGGCGTTGATCAGGTCCGAGGCGCCGGGGAAGTACGGCAGCAGGTTGGTGAGGCCGCTGAGGGTGGCGCCGTGGTTGTCGGGGGCGAGGCCGACGAGGGCGTTCACCTTGGCGGAGCCGCCGAGGAACCTCAGGTAGTAGCGGGGCATCATGCCGCCCTGGGAGTGGCCGACGAGGTCGGCCTTGGCGGCGCCGGTCGCGGCGAGCACTTTGTCTACGAAGGCGGAGAGTTGCTCTGCCGACTTGTCGATGGGGCCGAGGCCGTAGAAGACGGGGACGCCGGACAGCTGGCCGTAGTCGAGGGAGAAGACGCAGTAGCCGCGGTCCTCCAGGTACGGGGCGAGGGAGAGCCAGTTGTCGACGGAGTTGCCGAGGGTGCCGTGGACCAGGATCACGGGGCGGGGGTGGGCGGCGGAGGGACGGCAGGAATAGTCGTTCCAGCCGGTGCTGGGGGCGCCGGAGGCGTGGGCGGTGGCGGCGGGAACGGTGGCGACGGCGGCGGCGAGGAGCAGCGCGGTCAGGGGTCTGAACACTCGTTTCCAGGGCAGCATCGGGTGATCTCCTTGCGGCTCAAGGGAGGTACGACGGCCTTACGCCCTGTGATCCGGATCACGAAGGATGCTGTTCATCCATCAAGTTACGGACGAGTAGTGCAAGCGTGAAGTTACGCGTCGGTAAAACTTCCGAGTAACCGGTCGCGAGCCCTTCGCCTGACGGGATGTCACCAGCTGGGCCTGAGGGGACCATAGGGGGCGATACGAGCCAAGGAGTCCCGCAACACGCGCACTCCCTCCTCCCCCAGCACGTCCCCCCAGCCGCGCACGGCCTCCGCGGCCGCCTCCTCCGCGGCCCGCGTGCACGCCCACCCCCGCCCGGTGAGCACGATCAGCCGCGCCCGCGCGTCCGTGGGGTGCGGCCGGCGCTCGGCATACCCCTTGCGCACGATTTCATCGACAAGCTGGCTCGCCGCCTGCTTGGTCACGCCGAGATGCGCGGCGAGTTCGGTGACGGTGGCCCCGTCCGGCGCGAGCCGCGCGAAGGCGAAGCCGTGGGCGGGCCTGACCCCTTCGAAACCACGGGCCACGACCCCTTCATTGATGCGCTGGGTCAGCTCGCCGGCTGTGGCGAGCAGGGCTGCGGACAGGGCCATGGCCTCGGAGTTCTGCACGGGGGCATTGAAACACTCTTGACGGATCGGTCAAGCAGCTTGACCATATAGACAAGCTGCTTGACCACTTCACCAGGAGGCACCCATGCCCGTCGTCCGCTCCGCCGAGGCCACCACCCACGAGATCCACGGCGCCCGCTTCGTCTCCTACGCCACCCCTCGCACCGGCAGCAAGGAACTGTGCGCGTGGCGAGGGGAGATACCCGCCGGGACCCGGGCGCCCGCCCACACCGTCAACCGGGAGGAGATCTTCCACCTGCTCGTCGGCGAGCTCCTGATCACCGTCGACGGCCGCACCGACCGCGTCCGGACCGGCGACACCGTCATCGTCAACCCCGGCGCCACTCTCACCGTCGAGAACCCGACCGACCACACCGCGCTCTCCTGGGTCACCACGTCCGTCGGCCTGGAGGCCGAACTGGCCGACGGCAGCAGGATCGTGCCGCCGTGGGCCAACTGACGCACCAGGACCGGCAGCGGCACCATCCCGCCGGCCCGACGGCCGATGCCGGCTCCGGGCGGACCGTGACAGGGTGGCGGCAGCCATGCGCACCGCCCTGGACGCCTCGTCACCACTCTGAACGCCGGCGGACAGGGATCGGAACAGTCCGTCCCGCACCTGCACTTCCATGTCGTCCCCCGGTGGGCGGACGACGGGATCTCGACATGGCGCAAGCGGCCGTTGACCCCGGACGCAAGCAGTCAGTCCGCCAGAGCGGCTGGGCGTACGGCCCCCGGCCCGAAGCGCCGGCGAGCACGGTCCGCGGCCGCTTCGGCCGCGCGGGCGCGGGCATCGCCCGGATCCAGGGAGAGCTGCCAGTAGGCGCTCTCGGCGGGCAGCAGGTCATCGGCGCGGATCGCGAAGGCACGGACTCTTGCCCGCTGCAGCCCGAGGGCGGTCAGCAGTCCAAGGGCTGCTGCGGCAAGGGCGGGTGAGTGGTCGGTGGGTTCCGGCAGGGTGCGCGTACGTGTGGTGGAGCTGCGGTCGGCGTACCGGACCGTGAGAGTGAGCCGGCCGGCGACCTGACTCTCACCGCGCAGGCGCAGGCCGACCTGTTCGGCGAGCCCCAGGACCGCCCGGTGCTGCTGCGCCGGATCGAGACAGTCCTGGTCCAGCACGAGATCGGCGGTCAGATGGGTCGCCGGTTCCGCGAGGACCACCGGGCGGGGGTCATGGCCGCGGGCACGCTCGGCCAGCAGCCGCGCCTGGCCGGCTCCGAGGAGCCGTTGCAGGGTCGCTGCGGGCAGGTCGGTGATCTGGCCGATGGTGTGCAGGCCGTATCTGCTGAGCGTCGAGGCCGTGGCGCGGCCGATCCCGGGCAGCGCGGTGACCGGGCGTGGATACAGCCATTCGGCGGCCCGTTCGACGGGGACCCAGGTGGTGTCCCCGGGCGCGGACGCGTCGGCAGCCATGGCCGCCAGCATGCGGTTGCCCGCGAGCCCGGCGCTGCTGTCGATGCCGTAGAAGAGCTTCAGCCGGATCATCGCCGTCTGGACCATGTCATAGGGAGACAGGTCGAAGTACCGGAGCGCCGAAGTCAGGTCCAGCTGCACCGCGTTGGGCGGGACGGTCTGCACGTGGGGCGTAATACCAGACATCAGTTCGATTATGTCGTCGTACTGAGCCTCCGTCAGAACGGTGTGCAGATGCAGGTGGGCGATCTGCCGCCGGCGCGGGCTCATCCCGCTCATCCCGCTCATCCCGCACTCCCGGGGCTGCGGTGGCCGAACTTCTTCAGGTCGGCGGAGCGGGTGCCGGCCGGCTGGAGGTCGGCGTACGGGTGGAGGCGGGCGCCGGTGGTGCCGTTGGCCAGGGTGCGCTGCGGCTGGGCGGGGGTCGGGTGCGGGCGGCTCCGGCCGAGGAGGGCGAGGGCGGCCTCGGGGCCGCTGTCCCGGCGGGCCGCGGCGATCTCGTCCAGGTCCCAGGCCATGGTGCCCACGACGGTACGGCGGGTGCCGCGCACCTGGACCGTGCCGCGGACGAGGAGCAGTCCGCTGTGGAACACGGTGTGCGCGCAGGCCGGGTGGGAGTCCTCGAAGAACGCCAGGTCGACCAGGCCGGAACCGTCCTCCAGGGTGACGAAGATGATCCGCCTGCCGCTCGCGATCGGCGGGGTCTGCGTCGAGGCCCGCACACCGGCGACGAGGACCTGCTGCCCGGCCCGCAGCCCGGCAAGATGCGCCGCGTCGGTCGCGCCGATCTCGCGCAGCAGCCGGTGGTGGTGCTCCATCAGGTGCCGGGAGACGTCGATGCCGAGGGTGTTCAGCTCGGCGCTCAGCGCCTCGCGTCCGGTCATCTCCGGCAGGCCGCTCGGCTCGGCCCCGCCGACGGCGCCCGCATCGATGGGCAGTTGCCCCTCGTGCGCGGAACGGGTGCGGGACTGCCGGTGCAGCTCGGCGATCTGGAGCAGCAGGTCACGGCGGGTGAGCCGGCCGTCGTGCAGACAGTTCAGGGCGCCGATCTCGGCGAGGCGTTCGGCGACCGGCCTGCTGGGGTGGGCCCGCTGCCAGAAGTCCGACAGTGATCCGTACGGCTGCCCCTCCTCGATCCGCGCACACTCGTCCTCTCGGATGCCGTGCACCGCGGACAGCGCGAGCCGCACACCCCACCGGTCCCCGTCGGTCTTCTCCACGGTGTGCTTCACCCGGGAGTGGTTGACGTCGACCGGCAGGACGGGAACCCCGCGGCGGCGGGCGTCGGAGACCAGGACCCGCTTGGGCCACATCCCGGGGTCGTGTTCGAGGAGACCGGCCAGCAGGAACGCCGGGTAGTGCGCCTTGAGCCAGGCGCTCTGCAGCGCCGGTACGGCGAACGCGACCGCGTGGGCCCGGCAGAAGCCGTACGCGCCGAAGGCCTCGACGGTCTTCCAGACCTCCTCCCGCACGGCCGCGCTGTAACCGCGCGCACGGGCCCGCTCGTGGAACCAGTCCCTGATCCTGGGCAGTTGCTCCTTGTCGCCGAGCGCCCGCCGGGTGACCTCGCCGAAGGCCCGGTCGCAGCCGGTCAGTACCCGCAGCGTCTCGATGATCTGCTCGTGCCAGATGGTCACGCCGTAGGTGTCGGCGAGCACCGGCTCCAGGTCCGGGTGGGCGTAGTCGGGCGTGCCGCCGTGCCGGGCGGCGATGTACCGCTCGGGCATGCCGCCGGCGACCGGGCCGGGACGGAAGAGGCTGATGTCGGCGATGACGTCCTGCACGTCGCGGGGCTGCAGCCGGGACAGCAGGTCCTGCTGGCCCGGCGACTCCAGCTGGAACAGGCCAAGGGTCTGGCTGGCCTGGATGAGCTTGAAGGCGAAGACGTCGTCGAGCGGCACCTGTTCCGGGTCGTCCAGCTCGATACGGTGACCCGTTGTTCGTTCGATCTCCGTGACGGCGTGGGCCATCGCGGACTGCATCCGCACGCCCAGGACGTCGAGTTTGATGTTGCCCAGCGCCTCGATCTCCTCCTTCGCGGCCATGGCCATGGGGTAGTCGCCCTGCGGGGTGGGCTGCACCGGCAGCCGGTCCAGGAGGGTGGCGTCGCTGATGACCACACCGCAGGGGTGCATGGCCATGCCGTGGACCAGGGAGTCGAGGCCCTCGGCGAGCTCCCACAGCGGTCCGTACCGGTGCGCCTCGGCGGCCAGCTGCCGCAGTTCGGGCAGTTCGGCGAGGGCGCCGGTGATGTCACAGGCGCGCAGGTGCGGGAAGCTCTTGGCGATCCGGTCCACGTCGGCGGGCGGGAGGCCGAGGGCGAGGCCGGTGTCCCTGAGCGCCCTGCGCGCCCGGTAGGTCTCGGGCATCGCGGTGACCGCCACCCGCTCCTTGCCGAACCGTTCGAAGATCACGTCGTAGCACTCCAGCCGGCGGGCGGACTCCACGTCGATGTCGATGTCGGGCAGCGACTCACGGCGCCTGCTCAGGAACCGTTCGAACAGCAGGCTGTGGTCGAGCGGGTTGGCGGTGGCGATGTCCAGGGCGTGGCAGACCAGCGAACCTGCGCCGGAGCCGCGGGCCGCGACCCGGATGCCCTTGGCCCGGATGTCGGCGACGACCTGTCCGATGGCGAGGAAGTACGCGTCGTAGTTCCAGTGGGAGATGACGGCGAGTTCCTCGTCCAGCCGGGCGAGCGCCTCCCGGTCGCGGTCGAGGCCGCGCCGGACCAGACCGGCCTCGCTGCGCAGGCGGAGCAGCCGGGCCGCGCCGCCGGCTCCGGGCTCGGCGCCGAAGAGCGCCGGTTCGGGCAGGTGCGGGGTGCCGAGGCCGAGGTCGGCCGCCGGGTCCACGGTGCACGCGGTCGCGGTGTCCGCGGTGTCGGCCATCAGCCGGCGGGCCCGCCGGACGTCCGTTCCGGCGCATTCGGCGATCATGCGGGCGACGGCCCCCATCCCCTTCTCGTCCCTGAGCCAGCGCTGTCCGCTGTCCAGGCGGCGGCGGTCGATCGGCCTGAGCAGTCGGGCGGCGTCCAGGACGTCGGCGAGGCGGTGCTGGCCGGGGTCGGCGTAGCGGACGGCGTTGGAGAGCACGGCGGTGGTGCGGGTGCGGTCGGCCAGCGCGAGGGTGCGGGCGGCCAGGCGCAGGGATCCAGGACCAGTGCCGGAACGTTTCTGCGCGACGGCTTCCAATCGAACATCCCTTCCGAAGATCTCCTGCCAGGGCGCCAGCAGCTTCATCGCGACGTCCTCCCGGCCCACCGACAGCGCCCGCACCGGTTCCGAGAGCGGCCCGAGCAGCACGGTCAGGCCGGTGCCGCCGTACTCGCGCAGCGCCTCCCACGGCACCACCGGCGGCGTTCCGGACACGGCACCGACATGGGCGGCCGACGTGATCCGGCACAGCCGGGCCCAGCCCTCCCGGTCCTGGGCGAGCAGCACGAACCGCAGCGGCGGCTCGACCACGTGCGCGCCGCCGCGCGCCGGGGTGCGGCGGCGCTGGGCGGGCGGCGGGGGCGCAAGGGCCTGGACCGCCAGGTCGATGCCGAAGAGCGGCCGGACCCCGGCTTTCGCACACGCCTGCGTGAATCGAACAGTTCCGGTGACCGTGTCCCGGTCGGTGAGCGCGAGCGCGGACATGCCCCGTTCCGCCGCCCGCTCGACGAGCTGCTCGGGGTGAGAGGCGCCGTAGCGGGCGGAGTAACCGGACGCGACGTGCAGATGGGCGAAGCCCGTCATGCCGCACCTCCATCACTCCACCCCTTTTCGGCCATACGCCCGATATGCTCATCGTACGCTCGTTCGATTACTCTAACCCCATCAGCACCGGTCAGCGACCCGTGTTCGAACACATGGATGATTTCTGGGCGAAACGAGAGGCGACCGAAAGGCGCCGCACCGTCACCTCCCCGACCGGACAGAGGAGTTGGGAGGTGCCGTCTCGCGACACGCCCCGAACGGCCGCCCTTCAGCGGCCCGCACCGGGCAGCGCAATACGGTGTGCGACGAACGCAATACGGTGTGCGACGAACGCGACGAACCCGGCACCCTCAGCGACGTGAGGAGTGTCGCGCGGTCGAGGCGCCGGGGCACCTCCGGCAGCTTCCGGTGACCGGGGTGCGCACGCAGCGCCCGGTCAGGTCGGCCAGTCGCAGCTCAGCCGTACGCGACGCGCGGCTCAGATGACGCCGCGGACAGCCGCCTCGAACCCTTCCACGTGCGCCCGGGCAAGAGCCACGGCCTTCTCCGCGTCGCCCTCGATGACGGCGCGCAGCAGGGGCCCGTGCTCGTGGACATGACCCGCGAGGCCCGGCAGCCGGTCGAGGAACAGGCACCAGATGCGGGTGGCCAGGTTGTCGTACCGGATCAGCGTGTCTTCGAGGTAGGGATTGCGGGTCGCGGCGTAGATGGCGCGGTGCAGGGTCATGTCGAGGCGGATCAGGTCCGTACCGGCGCCGGACGCGTCCGCGAGCCCGGCCAGCAGCCGGTCGAGGGCGGCGCGGTCGGCCTCCCCGGCCCGCTGCGCCGCCAGGCCCGCGGCGAGGGGCTCCAGCTGCCTGCGGACCTCCGAGATGTGCCCGAGGTCGGCGATCTGGACCTCGGTGGCGAAGGTCCCGCGCCGGGGGTAGGCGACGATCAGACGCTCGTGTTCGAGGCGCTTGAGGGCCTCGCGGACCGGGGTGCGGCCGAAGCCGAGTTCGGTGGCGATCCGCTCGTCGTTGACGGGCTCGCCGGGGCGGATCCGGAGGGTCACCAGACGGTCCGAGATGGCGCGGTAGGCCTGGTCGGCCAGCGTTCCACCGCCCTGAGCGATACCTTCGGCACCGCCCTGAGCGGCATTTTCAGCACCGCCCTGGCCAGCGCCCTGACCAGCGAAGGTCGACGACGTCACGCGAAGCCCTCCCTTGACGCGACCCGATCCGTCCTCTTAGCGTATCGCAACAGCAGGTTGATATATCAGTCGCCTTCCAGTCGGTCTCCAGGTCTTCAGGGAGTTCCCATGACTGCCCACGCACCCGACCAGCAAGCGGCCCGTTCCGCGGTTCTCAGCGCCCGGCTCGACGACTTCGACCCCGAGATCGCCGCGGCGATCGACGCCGAGCTGGCGCGGCAGCGCGGCACGCTGGAGATGATCGCGAGCGAGAACTGCTCACCGCTCGCGGTCATGCAGGCCCAGGGCTCGGTCCTGACCAACAAGTACGCCGAGGGCTACCCCGGGCGCCGCTACTACGGCGGCTGCGAGCACGTCGACGCCATCGAGCAGATCGCGATCGACCGCATCAAGGAGCTGTTCGGCGCCGAGGCCGCCAACGTGCAGCCCCACTCCGGCGCCCAGGCCAACGCGGCCGTCATGGCCGCCCTGCTGGAGCCCGGCGACACGATCCTCGGGCTGGACCTGGCGCACGGCGGCCACCTCACCCACGGCATGCGGCTCAACTTCTCCGGCCGCCTGTACAAGGTGGCGGCCTACCGGGTCGGCGAGGACGACCACCGCATCGACATGGACCAGGTCCGCAAGCTCGCCCACGAGCACCGGCCGAAGCTGGTCGTGGCCGGCTGGTCGGCCTACCCCCGCCACCTGGACTTCGCGGAGTTCCGCCGGATCGCGGACGAGGTCGGCGCCTACCTGATGGTCGACATGGCGCACTTCGCGGGCCTGGTCGCGGCCGGCCTGCACCCCTCCCCGGTACCGCACGCGCACGTGGTGACCACCACCACCCACAAGACGCTCGGCGGTCCCCGCGGCGGGGTGATCCTGTCCACCGCCGAACTCGCCAAGAAGATCAACTCGGCGGTCTTCCCCGGCCAGCAGGGCGGCCCCCTCGAACACGTCGTCGCGGCGAAGGCCGTGGCGTTCAGGATGGCCGCCCAGCCGGAGTTCGCGGAGCGGCAGCGCCGCACCCTCGAAGGCGCGGCGATCCTGGCCGAGCGGCTGCTGGCCGAGGACACCAGGGCGGCCGGGGTCAGCGTGCTGACCGGGGGCACCGACGTGCACCTGGTCCTGGTGGACCTGCGCCACTCCGAACTCGACGGCAGGCAGGCGGAGGACCAGCTGCACCGGGTCGGCATCACCGTCAACCGCAACGCCGTCCCCTTCGACCCGCGCCCGCCGATGGTCAGCTCCGGTGTCCGCATCGGCACGCCCGCCCTGGCCGCCCGCGGCTTCGGCGCTGCGGAGTTCACCGAGGTCGCCGACATCGTCGCCACGGCCTTCCTGCCGGGCTTCGACGACCGGGTCGCCGAAGAACTGCGCCGGCGCGTCCAGGCACTGACCGACCGCTTCCCGCTCTACCCCGGCTCCCCGGAATCCCCCGTCGACCCGCGACTCGTGGCCGAGGAGGCTGCTCAGTGACGCGCCCGCACGCCGACTCCCCCGCGACGCCCGGGAACACCGCTCCCGCCGCGCCCGGTGCCGACCTGCCCGACCACCCCGACTTCCTGTGGCGCAACCCCGACCCCAAGCGGTCGTACGACGTCGTCGTCGTCGGCGGCGGCGGGCACGGCCTCGCCACCGCCTACTACCTGGCGAAGAACCACGGCATCACCAACGTCGCCGTGCTGGAGAAGGGCTGGCTCGCGGGCGGCAACATGGCCCGCAACACCACGATCATCCGCTCCAACTACCTCTGGGACGAGAGCTCCGGCATCTACGAGCACTCCCTCAAGCTCTGGGAGACCCTCGAGGAGGACCTCGACTACCCGATCCTCTTCAGCCAGCGCGGCGTGCTCAACCTGGCCCACACCCTCCAGGACGTCCGCGACAGCAGGCGCCGCGTCTACGCCAACCAGCTCAACGGCATCGACGCCGAGTGGCTGGAGCCGGACGAGGTCGCCAAGGTCTGCCCCATCGTGAACATCTCGCCGGACGTGCGCTATCCGGTGCTCGGCGCCACCTACCAGCCGCGCGCGGGCATCGCCAAGCACGACTACGTGGCCTGGGGCTTCGCCCGCAAGGCCGACGCGTACGGCATCGACCTGATCCAGGACTGCGAGGTCACCGGCCTCGACATCGTCGACGGCCGGGTGCGCGGCGTGCAGACCACGCGCGGCCCCATCGCCGCCGGCAAGGTCGCGCTCGCGGCGGCCGGGCACTCCTCCGTACTGGCCGCCATGGCCGGACTGCGGCTGCCGCTGCAGAGCCACCCCCTCCAGGCCCTGGTGTCCGAGCTGCTGGAGCCCGTGCACCCGACCGTGGTGATGTCGAACGCCGTCCACGTGTACGTGTCGCAGGCGCACAAGGGCGAACTGGTCATGGGCGCCGGCATCGACAGCTACAACGGCTACGGGCAGCGCGGCGCCTTCCACATCCTGGAGCGCCAGATGGCCGCCGCCCTGGAGCTGTTCCCCGTCTTCGCCCGCGCCCACATGCTGCGCACCTGGGCCGGCATCGTCGACACCACCCCGGACGCCTCCCCCATCGTCGGCCTGACCCCCGTCACGGACCTCTACCTCAACTGCGGCTGGGGCACCGGCGGTTTCAAGGCCACCCCGGGCGTCGGCTGGTGCTTCGCGCACACCGTCGCCACCGGCGAACCGCACCCCTACAACGCGCCGTTCACCCTCGACCGCTTCACCAGCGGCGCCCTCGTCGACGAGCACGGCGCCGCCGCCGTCGCGCACTGAGACCTCTGGGAGATCCTGATGCAACTCATCACCTGTCCCTGGTGCGGTGAGCGCGAGGAGGTCGAGTTCCACTACGGCGGCCAGGCGCACGTCGCCTACCCCGAGGACCCCTACGCGCTCGACGACGAGCAGTGGGCCCAATACGTCTTCTTCCGCGACAACCCCAAGGGCCCGTTCGCCGAGCGCTGGGTGCACTCGGCCGGCTGCCGCCGCTGGTTCAACGCCGTGCGCGACACCGTCACCCACGAGTTCCTCGCGGTCTACAAGGTCGGTGCCGACCGCCCTTCCCCCACGAGCACCGCGAAGGGCCAGGAGGCCGGCCGATGAACACCCCTTTCCGCGCTCTGGGACACGGTCACGTCGACCGCGGCACCGCCCTCTCCTTCACCTTCGACGGCACCGCCTACACCGGCCATCCCGGTGACACCCTCGCCTCCGCCCTGCTGGCCAACGGCGTGCACCACGTGGCCGACAGCATCAAGCACGGCCGCCCGCGCGGCGTCCTGTCCGCCGGAGCCGAGGAACCCAACGCGCTCGTCCAGATCGAGGCCCCCTTCCCCGAGCCCATGCTCACGGCCACCACCGTGGAGCTGTACGACGGTCTCGTCGCCCGGGGTCTGTCCGGCCAGGGCAGGCTGAGCAGCGAGCCCGACACCGCCCGCTACGACACCATGCACGCCCACTGCGACGTCCTCGTGGTCGGCGCGGGCCCGGCGGGCCTGGCCGCCACGCTGGCCGCCGCCCGGTCCGGCGCCCGGGTGGTGCTCGTCGACGAACTCCCGCGGCCCGGCGGGTCGTTGCTCGGGAGTCAGGAACTCCTCGACGGCGCGCCGGCGACGCAGTGGGTCGACGACGTCGTCACCGAACTCGGTGCTCTCCCCGACGTACGCGTCCTGCGGCGCACCACCGCCTTCGGCCACTACGACGACGGGCTCGTCCTGGCCCTGGAGAAGCGCACCGACCACCTCGGCGCCGCCGCTCCCGCCCATGTCTCCCGGCAGCGGATCTGGCGCGTCCGCGCCCGGCAGGTCGTGTACGCCACCGGCGCGTACGAGCGTCCGGTCGCCTTCGACAACAACGACCGTCCCGGGATCATGCTGGCCGGCTCGGCCCGCACCTACCTGAACCGCTTCGGCGTCCTGCCCGGCAGGCGGGCCGTCGTGTTCACCACGAACGACAGCGCCTACCCCGCCGCCCTCGAACTGGCCGACGCGGGCGTCCGGATCGCCGCGGTGGTCGACGCCCGCGAGGAGGTGCCGGACCACTGGCAGGCCGCCTGCGCCGAACGCGGCATCGGCCTCCGCACGGGCCATGTCGTCACCGGCACCAGCGGTGTCGAACGCGTCACGCGCGCCCACGTCGCCCCCTTCGGGGACGGAGGCCTCGGCGGACGGCAGGGCGTCGACTGCGATCTGCTGCTGGTCTCCGGCGGCTGGAACCCGGCGGTGGCTTTGTTCAGCCAGGCCCGCGGCAGCCTGCGCTACGAGGCCGCGATCGGCGCGTTCGTCCCGGCCGAGGCGCTGCGCACCGTCCGTACGGCGGGGTCGGTGGCCGGTACCTTCACCCTCTCCGGCTGTCTCGCCGACGGCGCGGACGCGGCCCGGCAGGCGCTGTCGGCGCTGGGCAGGACCGGCCGGCCGATCGACCTGCCGGCGCCCGCCCCGCTCCCGCACGGGGCGCCGGCCCGGGTGCTGTGGCGGGTGCCGAGCCCGCAGGAGGAGCACGACGGCACGCTCCAGTTCGTCGACCTCCAGCGCGACGCGACCGTCTCCGACGTGCTGCGCGCGACCGGGGCCGGCCTGCGCTCGGTGGAGCACGTCAAGCGCTACACCACGATCGGTACCGCCCATGACCAGGGCCGTACCTCGGGCGTGATGACCTCGGGCATCGTCGCCGAGGCGCTCGGGGTGGACGTGGCCGACCTGGGCACCATGCGGCTGCGCCCGCCCGCAGTGCCGGTGGCCTTCGCCGCCCTCGCGGGCCGCAACCGGGGTGAGCTGTTCGACCCGGTCCGGGTGACCGCTCTGCACCCCTGGCACGTCGGGCAGGGTGCCCTGTTCGAGAACGTCGGCCAGTGGAAGCGGCCCTGGTACTACCCGCGGCCCGGGGAGACCATGGAGGAGGCGGTACTGCGCGAGTGCCGGGCCGCCCGCACCGGCGTCGCGATGATGGACGGCTCCACGCTCGGCAAGATCAACGTGCAGGGTCCGGACGCCGGCGTCCTGCTGGACCGGCTCTACACGAACCTGATGAGCACCCTCAAGGTGGGCCGGGTCCGCTACGGCGTGATGTGCGGCGTGGACGGCATGGCGATCGACGACGGCACCGTGATCCGGGTGGCCGAGCAGGAGTTCCTGCTGACCACCACCACCGGCAACGCGGCCAGGATCCTCGAGTGGATGGAGGAGTGGCTCCAGACGGAGTGGCCCGGCCTCCGGGTGCACCTCACCTCGGTCACCGAGCACTGGGTGACCATCCCCCTGGTCGGCCCCCGCTCCCGGGACGTGCTGGCCCTGGTCGCGTCCGGCCTGGACGTGGGCAACGACGCCTTCCCCTTCATGTCCTGGCAGGACACCGTCGTCGCCGGGGTGGCGGCGCGGGTGTGCCGGATCAGCTTCTCCGGTGAGCTCGCCTACGAGATCAACGTGCCCGCCTGGTACGGCATCACGGTCTGGGAGGCCCTCCACGCGGCGGGCAGCGGGTTCGGCCTCACCCCGTACGGCACCGAGACGATGCACGTGCTGCGCGCCGAGAAGGCCTACCCGATCATCGGGCAGGACACCGACGGCACCGTCACCCCGCAGGACCTGGGCATGTCGTGGGTCGTGTCGAAGAAGAAGCCGGACTTCGTCGGCAAGCGGTCCTTCACCCGCGCGGAGAACCGGCGCGAGGACCGCAAGCAACTGGTCGGCCTGCTGCCGGCCGACGAGCGCGTGCTGCTCCCCGAAGGCGCCCAGATCATCGCCACCAGCGACATCCCGGCGCCCCCGGTGCCGATGCTGGGGCACGTCACCTCCAGCTACCGCAGCGACGCCCTCCAGCGGACGTTCGCCCTGGCCCTGGTGCGTTCGGGAACCCGGCGCATCGGCGAGACCCTCTACGTCCCGCTGGACGGCCGGACCGTCCCGGTGACCGTGACCGACCCCGTGCTCTTCGACAAGGAGGGAGCTCGCCGTGACGGTTGAGACACCCGCCCGCTTCAGCCCGCTGTCCGAGTGGGCGGACACCCTGGCGCAGCTGCCGGCCGGGTTCCGGGTGCGGGAACTGCCCTTCCTGACCCAGCTCAGCCTCCGCGTGGAGCCCGGCGGCGCGGCGGCCGAGGCCGTCGAGTCCTGCCTGGGCGTCCCCCTGCCGGGCCCCGTACGTGCCGAACTCTCCGGCGACGTCCAGGTGTTGTGGATGGGACCGGACGAATGGCTGCTGGTGGCCCCCGACGGCCGGCGGGACGGCCTCCTCGCCCGGTTGCGGTCGGCCGTCGGCGACGGGTTCGCCACCGTCACCGACGTCTCGGCGCAGCGCACCGCCCTGGCCCTGTCCGGGGACCTCGTCCGCACGGTCCTGGCCCAGGGCTGCGCCATCGACCTGGATCCTCGGGTGACTCCCGTCGGCTCCTGCCCGACCACGCTGCTGGCCCAGGCCCCGGTGACCCTCGTGGTGCGCGGCGAGGCGGACTGCGGCCTCTGGCTGCTGGTCCGCTCCTCGTTCGCCTCCTACCTGGCCGCCTGGCTGGTCGACGCCTGCACGGAACACCGCTGAGGAGCCCTGCATGAAGACCGAGTTCGTCCTCAACCTCAGCTGCCCCGAGCGCCCCGGCATCCTCCATGCCGTGACATCGTTCCTGCTCCGGTACGGCTGTGACATCACCGAGCACCAGCAGTTCGACGACGCCGACCACGGCATCGTGTTCCTGCGCACCAGTTTCGCGACCCCCGACGCGGCGGCGACCCTGGAGCGGCTGCGGGCGGACTTCGCGCCCGTGGCCGCCGAGTTCGGGATGGAGTGGCAGCTCAGGAACGCCGCTGTCAGGCCGCGGGTCCTGGTGATGGTGTCCAGGTTCGACCACTGCCTGGCCGACCTGCTCTACCGGTGGCGCAGCAACGCCCTGGACGCCGAGATCGTCCTCGTGGTCTCGAACCACCCGGACCTGGCGCCGCTGGCGGCGGCCGAGGGGGTGCCCTTCGAGCACGTCCCGGTGACGGCAGACACCAAATCGCGGGCCGAGGCCCGGCTGCTCGCCCTGGTCGAGGAGCACCAGGTCGACCTCGTGGTCCTCGCCCGCTACATGCAGGTCCTCTCCGACGACCTGTGCAAGCGGCTGGAGGGCCGGGCCATCAACATCCACCACTCCTTCCTGCCGAGCTTCGCCGGTGCCAAGCCGTACCACCAGGCCCACCGCCGCGGGGTGAAGCTCGTCGGTGCGACCGCCCACTACGTCACGGCCGACCTGGACGAAGGGCCGATCATCGAGCAGGAGATCATCCGGGTCGATCACCGTGCCAGTGCCGACCGGCTCGTCACCGTCGGCCGCGACGCCGAACGTCTGGCGCTGGCCCGCGCCGTCAACTGGCACTGCCAGGGCCGCGTCCTCATCCACGGCAACCGGACCGTGGTCTTCAGCTGAGCCCGGTGCCCCCTCCCCGGTCCGCCGGGGAAGGGGCCGGGGTCCGGGTGCCGGGTGCCGGGACCGTCAGCCGATCCGGGCGCCCGTCGCCGCGAGCGCCTCCGTCACCGGCTGGAAGAACGTCTGTCCTCCGGAGGTGCAGTCGCCGCTGCCGCCGGAGGTCAGGCCGATCGCGTTGCTGCCGGAGAAGAGCGAGCCGCCGCTGTCGCCGGGCTCGGCGCACACGTCGGTCTGGATGAGCCCGCTCACCGTGCCCTCGGAGTAGTTCACGGTGGCGTCGAGGCCGGTGACCGTACCGTCGTGGACCTGGGTGGTGGAGCCGCTGCGGGTCACCCGCAAGCCGACGGTGGCCTCGGCCGCGCCGGTGATCCGCTGGGCGGAGCCGTCGTAGAGGTCGACCTCGCTCGGATGGTCCACGTCGGAGGTGTACTTGACCAGGCCGAAGTCGTTGCCGGGGAAGCTGGACCGGGCGTTCTGGCCGATCACGTTCCCGGAGGAGTCCGACCAGGTGGAGATGGCCTGGGTGCAGTGCCCGGCGGTCAGGAAGTACGGCTCGCCGTCCTTGACCACGTTGAAGCCGAGCGAGCAGCGGCCGCCCGACCCGCCGATCGCGTCGCCGCCGGCGATGAAGGGCTTGAACTGCCCTTTGGACTGCCGGAGTTCGGCGGTCCCGCCGAGCGCGTCGACGACCCTGGTGAGCTTGGCCAGCTCGGACCCGGTGACCGTCCTGTCGGCGGTGACGACGACCTTGTTGCCGACCGGGTCGGTCGCCCACGAGGTGCCGGGGATGGCCGCGTCCTGCTGCAGGGCGGTACGTGCGCCGTCGAGTTCGGCGAGGGAGTTGGCGACGAGTCTCGCCCTCGCCCCGGCCGCCTCGACGGCCTTCGCGGCGGTGTCGTCGAGCACGTTGACGACGAGGTGCTTCGACCGGGCGTCGTAGTAGGTGCCCGCCGTGTCGGTGCCGAGGTCGGCGGAGAGCGTCGAGGCGAGCTTTCCGGCCGCCGGAGCGGACAGGATCTGGGGTACGGCGGACTTGGCGGGCTCGCTCGCGTTCGCACTCTGGAAGGTCACTGCGGCGGCGACGAGCGCGGCGGCACCCGCGCCGGCGAGCGCCGCCCGGCGCCGGGGTATGCGTCGGTGCTTCAACTCATGTCCTCCTGTGGGGGGGGTCGGCCGGTGAGGTGGTGGGGACCTCAGGGGCCGGAAGGCCGGTTGACGGCCGCCTACTATTCCGAGCCCCACAGGGAGCACACAAGGTCGACTCCAGGTCTCGCGTGCGCGGATGTTGTGCGCCCCCCGTGTGCGGACCGTGGGCGGTCGCCCCGTCCAGGAGGATCGGCACTGCAAACACCGCCTGCGCCGGCGGCGGACCGCGGACGGCGCCGCCTGCCTCCGGCTACCCCTGGCCGGAATCGACCCCTGCCGCCCCGCCGGCACCGTCGGTCCCCCCGGCCGCCGGCGGCAGTTGCTGCTGTGCCCGCTCCAGGAACCTCAGCAGCTCCACCGGGAACGGCAGCACCAGCGTCGAGTTCTTCTCGGCGGCGACCGCCACCACCGTCTGCAGCAGCCGCAACTGGAGCGCGGCGGGCTGCTCCGACATCTCCTTCGCCGCCTCCGCGAGCTTCTTGGACGCCTGCAGTTCGGCGTCGGCGTTGATGACGCGGGCCCGGCGCTCCCGGTCGGCCTCGGCCTGCCGGGCCATGGACCGCTTCATGGTCTCGGGCAGCGAGACGTCCTTGATCTCGACGCGGTCGATGGTGACGCCCCACTCCACGGCCGGGCTGTCGATCATCAGCTCCAGCCCCTGGTTGAGCTTCTCCCGGTTCGACAGCAGGTCGTCCAGCTCGCTTTTGCCGATGATGGACCTGAGCGAGGTCTGTGCCATCTGCGAGACCGCGAACCGGTAGTCCTCGACCCGGACCACCGCCTCGGCGGGCGCGGTCACCTTGAAGTAGACGACGGCGTCGACGCGCACGGTCACGTTGTCCCGGGTGATGCCCTCCTGCGCGGGCACCGGCATCGTGACGATCTGCATGTTGACCTTCTGCAGCCGGTCCACGAACGGGACGATCATGGTGAACCCGGGCTCGCGCACCTCCGGTCGCAGCCGGCCGAGGCGGAACACCACGCCTCGCTCGTACTGTCTGACGACCCGTGCCGCGGCCAGCGCGTAGACCGCTCCGACGGACACGAGAGCGGCTCCGGCCGCCACCAACGCCTCGACCATGCCGACCCCCAGGGGGTGACTGACTCCAACGGTCCTTCGACGGTAACCCCGGGGTCGTACAAGGGCGAGCCCCCGTACGCCGGTTGCGTACGGGGGCTCGCCGGAAGCCGATCCGAACCCGATCCGCAGGGTCGTCAGCCGACGCTCACGCCGTAGTAGCTCAGCGCCTCGGTGACCGGCTGGAAGAAGGTCGTACCGCCGGAGGTGCAGTCGCCGCTGCCGCCGGAGGTCAGACCGTAGGCGACGGAACCGCCGTAGAGCGGGCCGCCGCTGTCGCCGCCCTCGGCGCAGACCGTGGTCTGGATCATGCCGTAGACGATGTCACCGCTGCCGTAGTTGACGGTGGCGTTGAGCGCGGTGACCCGGCCGCTGTGCGTGCCGGTGGTCGAACCGCGGCGGTACACCGTCGTCCCGACGCTGGGCGTGGCCGCGCTGGAGATGGTCTGGCTGCCGACCGCGCTCGGGTGCGCGATCGAGCTGTTGGTGTACTTCACCAGCGCGAAGTCGTTCGTCGGGAAGCTGTAACTGACGTTCGTGCCCAGGACCGTGGTGTGGCCGGAGTTGCTGTACCAGGTCGAGGCCACCTGACCGCAGTGCCCCGCGGTCAGGAAGTAGTACGTGCTCCCGCTGTGCACGTTGAAGCCGAGCGAGCAGCGGTAGGCGCCGCCGTAGATGGCGTCGCCGCCGGAGATCAGCTTCTTGAAGGTGCCGGGGGTGTGCTTGATCGTGAGCGCGCCGGAGTTGACGCCCGCCTGCCGCTTGATCTTGGCGATCTCGGCGTTGGAGACCGTGGAGTCGACGGTGACGACGACACGGTTGGTCTTGCTGTCGACGGCCCAGGCGGTGCCGGGGACGTCCGCCTTCAGGACGGAGCTGTTCACAGCCTTCAGCTCGGTGGTGCTGAAGGTGTGCGTGTCACTCGCGCTCGCGGTGGGGACGGCGAGCGCCGCCGCGGCCAGGAAACCGGTGCCCACGGCGATCAGCCGGGTCCGTCTCGTGATACCGCTGCGGGGGGTCGTGCGCTTGATCCTCACTTGTCGTTCCCTCCCAGGGGAAGTCGGGGGCCCGCGTGGGGTCGGGGCCCGTGAGGCGCAGCCAGCGGGCGGCGCCCGGATTTCGGACACGCAATGCCCCTGACAAGCGCTGTGGGGGAGTATTCGGGCGAACGACCGGTACCCGCAAGGGTGCCTTTCGGCCGTGCGACCATGTTCGAACCATGCCGACTTTGTGTGATCCTGTCGTGGTCCGGGCGAGTTGACGCCCTGTCGAATGTTCCGTCGAATGCCTCAGGCGAGCTTTCGCTCCCCCGCCTCCACCGCGACGTCCAGCGTGTTGCCCGGCGGCGGGAAAGGGCAGATGAAGTGGTCCGCGAAGGCGCACTGCGGCAGCTGCGCCCGGTTGAAGTCCACGGTGGTGGAGCCGTCGGCGGACGGGGCGGCCGAATAGAGGTACCTGAAACGGAAGCTGCCGGCCCCGCTGGTGGCGTCGGCGAACACCGCCCACAGCCGCCCGTCGGCCTGCTCGGCGACCTGCAGGGTCAGGTCCCGTCCGGCCAGGGTGAAGCCGAGTTCCCCGGCCAGCACGAGCGCGCGCTCCACTCCGTCCGCGGTGCCGACGCGGACCGTGCGCGGGTCGTCGTCGTACGGCGTGAAGCGTCCCGGCACCGACCAGCGCGGGTCGTACGGGGTGGCGTCGATGCCCCGGAAGGCGCGGCGGGTCCCGGCGGCCGGGTCGTACTCCCGTATGCCCCAGACGCCCTCGCGGACCAGGACGACCAGCCGGCGCTCGCCGAGCGTGACCCGGGACGACGGTTCGGGGTCGGCTGCGAGCCGCACCTCACCGGCGAAGGGCTCGCCGTCCAGGGCGAGGCCGTCGGCCGCCGTCGCGGTGAGCACGACGCCGTCCCCGTCGGCCGCCCAGATTCCGGGGACGGCGGGCAGCCGGCCGTCCGGATGGTCCTCGATCTGGGGGTCCCCCCAGGCCGTTTCAGGCACTGGGGGAGGCTGCCGACCAGTGCGAGCGGCCCGTACGGCGCCGACACCGTCTCCTCGCGGTGTTCGTGCCAGCGCTTCCAGTCCCCGGCCGCGTCCATGTTCATTCGATCAGCCCTTCCATGGCTTTCGTCATCACTCATGACATGTCTCTCATATGCGCAAGGTATTTCACGGTGCCGCGAGTTGCCCGGCGGGCCGCGCGAGGCCCAGGTGCTCGCGCAGGGTGCCGCCCGGGTAGAAGGTGCGGAACAGACCGCGGTGCTGGAGGAGCGCCACGGTGCCGTTGACCAGCCGCTCCAGGTCGCGGCGCGGCTCGGCCGGGACCAGGTGGAAGCCGTCGGCGGCACCCTCACCGTGCCAGCCGGCGACCAGCTCCGCCAGATCCACCGGACCGCCCCGGTACAGCGGCCCCTGCACGGTCTGCCGGGGCCCGCCGCCACCGTGCCCCGGCTCGGCGGCACGCTCCCCGTCGCCCAGGTCCACCACGAGACTCACCAGCACCCGCAGGGCCTCCGGCTCCCGCCCGAACTCCTTTGCATGCTGCCGCAGTTCCTCCCGCACGGCAGCGGCCTGCGCGGAGCTCGCGGCCCGCACCAGGGCGACGTCGGCGTAGCGGGCGGTGGCCCGCCGTGCGGCGGGCTCGGTGGCGTCAGCCATCCGGACCGGCTGCTCCGGCGCGGGTCCCGGGGCCTCGCTCCACCGGCCGGCCCGGCCCCGGCTGACCCGGTCGAGGCGGGCGACGGCGGCCTCGGGGGCGGTCGTCATCGGCACCAGCCCGATCCGCCGGGTGGCCGGGGCCACCTGCGCCAGCACGGTGAGCGCGTCGGTCTCCGGCCACCCGAACCGGTCGTCGAGCGTCACGAAGTCCAGTCCCCCGCTCTCGGCCAGCCGGACCAGCTCGACGTAGCGCTCCGCGTCGAACACGCCGGCCTGGTCCACGGCGGCGGCCAGATGCAGCAGCCCCCGGCCGTACGAGCCGGTCATCACCACGAACCTCCCAGTAAGTCGGCCGGACGCCGGACGGGACGCCCGCTCATGACACGTCTCCCGCCAGGTCGGCCAGGAAGGTGAGCGCGGCGCGGGCCGTGGCGTCGTTCTGCCGGAACGCGGGCCCTCCGGTGCGCGGCCGGGTGAACGCGCCGGGCGTACGGCCGTTCGTGAACGGCCCGAGCGCGAACCGCCGGGGATGCGGCCGCCCGCCCCCGTCGAGGATCCGCCCGTCGGCGGGGTCCACCCTGAGCAGCCCGTCGGCCGTCTCGGCGGCCTCGCCGGCAGGCAGCCCGCGCAGCAAGGTGTCCCGGGCACGCCCCACGGTGGGCTCGGGCAGCCGCGCCTCGACCAGGGCCCGCGCCCGCACCGCGAAGCCGGGCACGGTGTCGGCGGACGCCCGGAACATCCCGTCCTCGGCCGTCACCGTCATCCCGGCGCCGACGAACCGCAGCACCCCGGCCCTGGACAGCGCGAGCATCTGCCGCAGCCGGGGGCCTGGCGGCCCGGAGGCGAGGTAGCTGAAGAACCCGTGCCACCAGGACCCGATGTCGCCGAGCCGCACCAACTGCCCGTAGACGGAGAGCAGTCCGAGGAACACCGCCAGGTCGGCGCTGTACGCGGGATCGTGCCGGCGGTCCAGGTCCGCCTCGATGTAGTCGCGCAGTCCCTCCTGGAACTCCTCGTGCGACCCGTACCGCACCCCGTCCAGCGGGCGGTCCAGCGCCGCGAGGTCCAGCCGGTCGGCCGGGTCGGGTACGGCGGCCGCCACCAGCGCCCGCACGTCCGCCTCGCCCTCGGCGGCGGCGTACTTCTCCTCGAAGTCCCGCCAGGCGACGGCCGTCCGCTCGGGGTGGACGGTGAACAGCCGGTGGTAGTGGGCGAAGCCCAGCTCCTTCTCCACCAGCGGCCACACGTCCCGCCGGAAGTCGAAGCCGCCGGGCCGGGCGAGCAGTCCTTCGACCTCGCCGGGGCCGAGGAAACGGGGCAGCGGCGGGCGCTCGCCGGTCCAGTCGTACCCGATCTTCGAGTGGTACGGCACGCCGCGCCGCGACCCTACGTAGAGCACCGGCTCCTGGCCGGACGGCAGGTAGGTGTCGCCGTCGTGGCGGCCGCCCCGGCCCTCGGTGAGCAGCACCATCAGGTCGACGAAGGCGAGCCCGAAGCCCCGCACGAGCACCGGTTCGCCGGGCCGCAGCGCGGACAGGTCGCTGTCGGCGGTGAAGTCGGGCGGCAGGTGGACCAGGCCGTGCGCGGCGGCGTACGCGGCCAGCGCTTCCTGCTCCGGGTCGAGTTCGGCGTCCAGGTGGCCGAGGGCGAGGACGACGAGGTCGGCGAGGAGCGGGCGCGGCCGGCCCTCCAGCCAGACCTGCTGGCGGCCCTCGCGCGGCCCGCTGATCCGCAGGGCCCGGCGCGGGTGGTGGTGGACGGTGATGCCGTCGGGGAGGTCGGCGACCGCACGGTCGTAGACGTGGCGCAGATAGCGGCCCTGGATCTGCCGGTCGGCGAAGGTACGGCCGTCCAGGCCCGCCCACTCGTGCAGGGTGGGCCCCTCCCGCACCGGCCCGGCCATCCGCACCGACTCGTCCGTGAACATGGTGACGTCCTCGGCGTGCGAGTTCATCCACAGCAGCGGCGACTGGGCGGCCCGCCAGATGCGCCCGGCGCCCGGCGGGTGCGGGTCGACCAGGTGGATGTCGAGCCCCGAACCGGCGTACAGCTCGGGCGCGTTGGCGGCGATGCGCTCCAGGAGTCCGGTCCCCCGCGGCCCGGCTCCCACGACCACCAACTGGGGCCTCATCGGGTGGCCTCGGGCCGGGGTATGCCGGGGACGGAAGCGGTGGGGGTTCTGGCGAGGGTCTCGGAAGACATGCGAAGGCTCCGTGGCGGATCAATCGAACACGGTGGACGCGCACACGGGGGTGCGGGTGCCTTCACACGGAACGCCGGAGTACGGCGCTCTTACGGCCGAGCCCCTCAGCAGGGCCGTCCGTCGACTGTACGGTGCCGTTTCCCCTCGCTGTCAAGGGTGTCCAGAGTGTGAGCGGCACGTCTCAGGTCGGTTGACGGAAAACCGGAGACCTGTTCCACTTGGCCCATGCATCCGCAGCAGTGGCTGGTCACCCGCTCCCACATCGACTTCGGTCGAGTGTGGTCCTGTTCCTGTTGAGCTGACCCCCTGCGCGCCCCGCGGACAGCGGGGACTCCTCGTGTTCTCCTTTCGCCTTCACACGCACCCCCTCCCCTCGAAAACAGACGCCGGATCCACGCGCCCCAAAGGGGCGCGGGACCGTGTATATATGCGGCTCCGCCGCGTGGGCGCGAGCAACCACATACGGCAAGCACTCGCCACACCGCCCGCGCCCCCACGGCGACTAGCGCGCAGCCATCGCCCTCCTCCTGGGTACGGACCTCACCCCGATCACCCGGTCCATCAACGCCCCCAGCACCTCCCGCACCGCCCCCCGCTCCCGAGCGTCGCACTCCAGCACCGGCACGTCGGCTCCCAGCCCCAGCGCCTCCCGCACCTCCTCCAGCTCGAACCGCTCGGCTCCGTCGAAGCGGTTCACGGCGAGGACGAAGGGCGCCCCGTGGGCCTCGAAGTAGTCGACGGCGGGAAAGCAGTCCTCGATCCGGCGCGTGTCCGCGAGGACCACCGTGCCCAGCGCCCCCTCCACCAGGTCGTCCCACAGGAACGAGAACCGGTCCTGGCCGGGCGTCCCGAACAGGTACAGCGCGACGGCCGGATCCAGCGTGATGCGGCCGAAGTCGAGCGCCACGGTCGTCGTGGTCTTGGACTCGACCCCGGCGAGCGAGTCGACGCCGACCGACACCTGGGTGATCGCCGCCTCCGTGTCCAGCGGCTCGATCTCCGAGATCGCCCCGATGAACGTCGTCTTGCCGACCCCCAGCCCCCGCTCACCACGATCTTCACGGCGAGCGGCACGACCTTCTCAGAGCGCCCGGACATGGTCCCTGATCCTTTCCAGCATCTGGAGCGGCAGCTCCGCGGGTTGCCGGCAGGCGAGCTGTCCGGCGACGACGAGATCGGAGATCAGCACCTTGGCGACTCCGAGGGGTACGCCGACCCGGTGCGCCACCTCGGCGACCGTGGTCGGCTGCGCGCACACCGCCACGATGTGCCGGCGTTCGAACGTGAGCGACTCGTCCGGCGCGCCCACGGCCATGACCAGCGTCTCCAGCCGCAGATCGGTCTGGAGCGGCTCGGCCCGCCCGCCGGTGATGATGAACGGCCGTACGAAGGACGTCTCCTCGACGGCTTCGGCAGGCTCCCGCTCGCTCATCGTGGCAACGCCTGCCGCAGGTCGGCGATGAGCATCGGGGTGAGCAGGTCACCGGCCCGCTCCGCGAGCACCGCCATCTCGTAGCCGACGAGGCCCAGCTCGCCGCTGGAGTCGGCGAGGACGCCGAGACAGCTGCCGTCCCGGATCGCGGAGACCAGCAGGAAGCCGCGTCCCATCTCGATCATGATGAGCTTGACCCCGTCGAAGCTGTACCGCTTGGACGCGCTGCGGGCGAGCGACGAGAGTCCGGAGACGATCGCCGCGAGATGGTCGGCCTCGGTACGCCCGAGCCCGTCCGAGACGGCGATCAGCAGCCCGTCGGAGGAGACGGCGACCGCGTCCCGTACCCCGTCCGTGGACCTGACGAAGTTCGCGAGCAGCCAGTTGAAGGTCCGCGACTCGTTGGGGGTGCCGACGGTGGTCATGCGCCGTCCTCCTCGGTGCGCGCCTCGGACGCCTGCGCCGACGCCTGCTCCTGCTCCCTCGCCTGTTCTTTCTCTTTTCGCTTCTCCTTCTCGACGCTGATCCCGCCCCGCATGTGGGCGCTCCGCAGGGTGGCGAGCATTCCGGAGACCTCCTCGGGGCTGCGGTCGGGGGTGCGCTCGGCGGGCGCGGGGCGGCTGGGCCGGTCCGTCTCGCTGACGGCCTCCGAGATCGCGCTGCGCTGGGGCCGCTTCACGAGCCCGTTGCGGGTCCGGGCGGCCGAGGCGCCCTTCTTCGGCTGTTCGGGCCTGGCCTCGGCGGCGACGGAGACGAGCTGCGTCTCGTCCGGCTCCCTGCGCGGGGCCGGTACGGCGGCGGCCGCCTGCTGCTTCGGGGCTGCCGCGGCCTCGGTGAGCAGGCTGTCCGGGACGAGCACCCGGGCCACCACTCCGGCGGCCGGTGCCTCCCCCAGCCGTACCTCGATCCCGCACTTGCGGGCGAGCGCGCCGACCACGAAGTGGCCGAGGAACCGGGTGGGTTCGGCCATGAAGCTGGCGGTGCCGGAGAGCCGTACGTTGGCCTCGGCGATCGCCTGGGCGTCCATGCCGAGGCCGTGGTCGACGATCGCGACCAGGTAGCCGGCGCTGGTGCGGCGGCCCTCGATCTCGACGTCCGAGTCCGGCGGGGAGAAGCTGAGCGCGTTCTCGATCAGCTCCGCGAGGAGGTGGGCGATCTCGGCGACGACCGCGCCGGTGAGATGGGCCGGCTCGACCCGGCGCAGGGTGACCCGGCGGTACTCCTCGACCTCCGCGAGGGAGGCGCGCAGGACGTCCGTGATGGACAGCGGGGTGGACCAGGGGCGGGCGGGGGCTGGCCTCCCCGGCGAGGACGAGCAGGCTCTCGGCGTTGCGGCGCATCCGGGTGGCGAGGTGGTCCAGCTCGAAGAGGTTGGCGAGGGTCGCGGGGTCGGCGTCCTCGTGCTCCAGCCTGTTGATGAAGCTGATCTGGCGGCGTACCAGGTTCTGGTTGCGGCGGCCGAGGCTGACCAGCGAGTCGGTGGCGTTGCGGCGCAGCACGGCCTGCTCGGTGGCCAGGTCGTAGGCGGCCCGCTGCACCCGGTCGAAGGCCTCGGCGACCTCCTTGACCTCGGCGCCGGCCCGGCCGGAGACGGCGAGCGGGGCGGGCGGCTCGGGGTGCTCGCCGTAGGAGCCGTCCTGGACGGCGGCGACGGCCTTCGGCAGCCGCTCCCCGGCGACCTCGCGGGCCTGCTGGGCCAGTTCGGCGAGCGGTGCGGAGACGGACCGTACGCAGTCGAGGGCGAGCGCGCCGAGCGCGGCGACGGTGCCGAGGGCGAGCAGCAGGAAGAGCAGCAGGTCGCGCTGGGCGGTGCCCTCCAGGGCCGAGGCCCGGTTCTCGACGTCGGTGCCGAGCGAGACCTGGACGTCCCGCAGCCCGTTGATGGTGGCGGTCATCGCGTCCCACCACTGCATGGGCGGGATGTCGTTCCACCTGAGCCTGCCTCCGCCCTTGACGGCGGTGTCCTCGTAGGCCAGCGCGCGCTCGGCGTCCGGGGTGGTCATGGCCGCGTCCAGGCGGCGCTGCTGGGCGTCGGTGGCCGAGCGCGGGAAGGCGTCGAGGGCGGCGAGGCGGCCGGCCCGGATCTCCATGAACCGGCTGTAGTCCTCGCCCTGGAACTGCCCGGCGCGCACCGAGCCGAGCACGATGGCGCGTTCCTCGCCGGTGAACTCCTTGGCGTTGCCGAGGATCTGCAGTGCCTGGTAGGCGTCGCGCAGAGTGGCGTCGTGGACGTCACCGATGCCGAGGTCGAGCCGGTCGAGGACGGTGATGGTGGTGGTGAAGTAGTCGAAGGTGTCCTTCACCACGCCGGTGTGGTCGTCCGCGTGCTTGCGGATGCCGGCGAGGCCGTCGAGTCGTCCGAGGGACTCGCGCACCGAGCCGGCGGCGTTGTCGTCACGGCCGCGGAGCGCCTGGTCGAGCCGGTCCCGGGCGGTGTCGGTGGCCTTGCGCTGCGCGGGCAGCTTGCCCGCGAACTCCTTGACGCCACCGACGTATCCGGTGGTGAGGCCGCGTTCCTTCTGGAGTTCGTGGATCAGGCCCTGCAGCGTGATCTCCAGCCGGGCGTTGTCCGCGGTCGCGGAGGCGTTGCGGTAGGCGGAGATCTGCTCGGCGGCCGCGACGCCGAGCAGCGTCAGCAGGACGGCGAGGGCCAGGACCAGGATCCTCAGGAGCCTGGTACGGATGGTGGCTGCTTGCACGGAAGTGCCTTAATCATGAGGCGAGTTGATGGATGCGCAGAACCAGGGGGGAGAAATGGTTCTGCGTTCCGGCCAACGAACCTCTCCGGGCAGCGGTCACCCGATCATGTTTTTGTTTTACGTCACGGAAACAGGATCAAGGTGAATCCCGAGGCGAGCGCCCGGGGGCCGCGCACCCGTATACGGTGAAGGCCACTCGCCCCGGTTGACGCCGCCCGTCGCCGCACCCGGGCCCACGAGATTCCCTGAGTGTGCGTCAGACCGACCCGAAGGCGGCCCGAAGAGGCCTGAAGAGGCCCGAAGAGGCCCGAAGAGGCCCGAAGAGGCCTGGAAGACGCTCCTAAGCCACCCCGGATCGCCCCGCAGCGTTCACCCGGACGCACCGTTCATCACCCGTACGCCGGGAACAATCATATTTCACTCTCAGTCAGCAGGCGTGTGAGCTACCGCCCTTGGGGTACCTGGGCTCTCGACGTTTTGGCTCTGCACCAGTACCGTCACAAACCCCCCGTGCGGCGTCTATCCACTTGGCGCGACATCCGCATCATGGACGACCATAGGGATGCGGAAGCAAGAAAGACCGCTGTGAGAGGAGGCGTCCATGGGATCGGTACGCAAGGCGAGTGCCTGGCTCGGCCTCGTCGACGACAACGATGACGAGCGTTACTACGACGACGACTACTCCGAAGGGACCGAGCAGCCCGGGGATGCCTGGGTCACCGACCCCCGGGTCAAGGTGGCCACGGACACCGCCGAGGAGAAGGGCCGCCGGATCGGCACGGTCACCCCGGACAGCTTCCGGGACGCCCGCGCGATCGGCGAGCTGTTCCGCGAGGGCGTGCCGGTCATCGTGAACCTCACGGCCATGGAGCCGGGCGACGCCAAGCGCGTGGTCGACTTCGCGGCCGGGCTGACCTTCGGCCTGCGCGGCACGATCGAGCGGGTCGCCAACCGGGTCTTCCTGCTGACCCCCGCGAACACCGAGATCGTCAGCGGTGAGCCGGCCAGGCGCCGCGAGGACGGGTTCTTCAACCAGAGCTGAGGCAGGGCCGCTCACCGGCCCCGCCCCCGCGCGGGGTTCACCGGAAGGCGTCGAGCCCGGTGAGTGCCTTGCCCAGCACCAGCTGGTGCATCTCGACGGTGCCCTCGTAGGTGAGCACCGATTCGAGGTTGGTCGCGTGCCGCATGACGGGATATTCCAGGGAGATCCCGTTGGCGCCCAGGATCGTCCGTGCCGTACGGCAGATCTCGATGGCCTCGCGCACGTTGTTGAGCTTGCCGAAGCTGACCTGCTCGGGGCGCAGGCGGCCGGCATCCATCCGCCGCCCCAGGTGATGGGCGAGCAGGATTCCCTTGTGCAGTTCGACCGCCATGTCGGCGAGTTTGGCCTGGGTGAGCTGGAAGCCGCCGATGGGCCGACCGAACTGCTCGCGCGACTTCGCGTAGTCGACGGCGGTCTCGAAGCAGGTGCGGGCCGCGCCCATGGCGCCCCACACGATGCCGTACCGGGCGTGCGACAGGCAGCTGAGCGGCCCCTTGAGCCCGGTGACCTCGGGCAGCACGGCGTCGGCGGGCAGCCGTACGTCGTCCATCACCAGCTCACTGGTGACACTGGCCCGCAGCGACCACTTGTGCCTGATCTCGGGCGCGGAGAACCCCGGCGTGTCGGTGGGGACGACAAACCCCCGGATGCCGTTCTCCGTCTGCGCCCACACGACGGCTACGCCCGCCACCGACCCGTTGGTGATCCACATCTTCCGCCCGCTCAGCACCCAGTCGCCGCCTGCGTCGCGCCGGGCGTACGTCCGCATGGCGGCCGGGTCGGACCCGTGGTCCGGCTCGGTGAGCCCGAAGCACCCGATGACGTCACCGGCGGCCATGCCCGGCAGCCACCGCGACTTCTGTTCCTCACTCCCGAACCGGTGGATCGCGTACATGGCGAGCGACCCCTGCACCGACACCAGCGACCGGATGCCCGAGTCGGCGGCCTCCAGCTCCAGGCAGGCGAGCCCGTACTGCACGGCGGACGCCCCGGCGCACCCGTACCCGCTGAGCGACATCCCGAGCGCCCCGATCGAACCGAGCTCCTTGGCGAGCTCCCTGATGCCGGGCAGCTCGCCGCTCTCGTACCACTCGGCGACGAACGGCAGCACCCGATCCGCCGCCCAGCTCCGCACGGTCTCCCGGACGGCGAGATCCTCCGGCTCCAGAAGATCGTCGATCCCGAGCGGGTCACCGGCATCGAACGGAGGCAACTTCACGGACGCGGACATCAGAACCCTCCCAAAACTAGCACCGCTAGTTACTCCAGCTTAGGCACAGTCTCCCTGTTCCCCCACCCCAGCACCACCCGCGGCGCGTGGGCGGGAGAGACCTTGACCCGCACCCGCCAACGGCGAAGCACCCCCACAGGCCGCCCCACCCCTCCCCCAACCCGCACGGGCAGTGCGTCGGCGGGAAAGACCTCGACCCGCACCCGCCAACGGCGAAGCACCCCCACAGGTCGCCCCACCCCTCCCCCAACCCGTACGGGCGGCGCGCGGGTGGGAAAGGCCCTGCCCCACGCCCCTCCGGGAGGCGCTACGCCGAGACGCGGGAGCGTTCGGGTTCGCGAGGGGCCGGGAGGTCCACCGCGGCAGCGGTGTCCGCGCAGTGCATGGCACGCGGCAGGCGCAGGGCCATCACCGCCCCCAGCAACAACAACCCCGCACTCACCAGCAACGTCACATGCAGCCCGTGCACGTAGGAGTCCCGCGCCGCCCGCCGCAACGTCGCCCCGGCCGCCCCGCCCAGCCGGCCGGCGACCTCGTACGCCTCGCCCAGCGAATGCCCCGCCGCGGCCGACGCCGACGCCGGCACCCCCGGCACCCCGGCCAGCCCCGGCGCATACGCCGCGTTCATCACACTGCCGAGGAGCGCGATCCCGATCCCGGCGCCCAGCTGGTACGACGTCTCGCCGATCGCCGCCGCCCCGCCGGCCTGCGCCGCCGGCGCCTCGCTCAGCATCGATTCGTACGCCCCGAAGAGCGTGGTCTCCAGACCGAAGCCCAGGAGCAGGAAGCCGACGAGCAGCAGGACCGCGTTGTCGGTGCCGCCCATCGCCGTCAGCGTGAGCACCGCCGCCGCGGTCAGGCAGAAGCCGAAGCACACCATCCGGCGCGGCCCGAAGCGCCGCAGCAGACGCGCCCCGGCCAGTCCCGCCGCCATCGCGGCGAGCGTCAGCGGCAGCAGTCGTAGCCCCGTCTGCAACGGTGAGAGCCCCAGCACGAGTTGCAGGTACTGCGCGGCGATCAGCTCGAGACCCACCAGCGCCAGCATCGCCAGCACGATGCAGCCCACCGCCGTGCAGAACGCCGGCCGCGCGAACATCTTCAGGTCCACCAGCGGGAACGCCCGCCGCCGTTGCCGCCGTACGAAGAACGCGAGGAGCAGGGCGCCGAGCACGAGCGGCGCCACCGTCAGCGCGCTGCCCGCCGGCTCGCCGCCGCCCAGGCGCTTCACCGCGAACACCACGCCGAACAGGCCGACCGCCGCCGTCAGCGCGCCGACCACGTCCCAGGGGCCGTCGCGGTCGCCGCGGGACTCGGGGAGGAGGAGACGCCCCACCGGCAGGCTGACCAGCATCAGCGGGATGTTGACCAGGAAGACGGAACCCCACCAGAAGTGTTCGAGGAGGAAGCCGCCGAGGAGAGGGCCGACGGCCGCGCCGACCGCGGCGACCGCGCTCCAGATGCCTATGGCGAGGGCCCGCTCACGACGGTCGGGGAAGACCTGGCGCAGGATGGAGAGGGTCGCCGGCATGATCATCGCACCGCCGACGCCGAGCAGTGCCCGGGCTCCGATCAGCGCCGCCGCGCTCGGCGCGAGGGCGGCCGCCGCGGAGGCGATGCCGAACAGGGCGTAGCCGAGGAGCAGGACCCGGCGCCGGCCCACCCGGTCGCCGAGCGTGCCGAACAGGATCAGCAGCGAGGCGCAGACAAGCGGGTAGACGTCGACGATCCAGAGCAGCTCCATGGCCCCGGGCTTGAGGTCCTCGGTGACCGCGGGCACCGCGACGTGCAGCACGGTCGCGTCGAGGGCGACCAGCAGCAGGCTGACGCAGAGCACGACGAGGACGACCCAGCGGTTGGCACCGAGACCGGCCCTGGACACCGCACGACGGCGCGGTCGTACGGCGGCCGTGGTCGTCCCGGACATGTACGTACCTCCCAGATGGTCCCTCGCGGGCGGCGGACCGGCGGGGCGGGGACTCCCCGTCGTACGGCCGGAGAGGAGCGGGGTCTCCGGCCCGCGCATACGAACGCGAGTGACATGTCAGCGTACGCGAGTTCGTTGCGGGGGCACGTGGCGGACCTCTCACACGCCCCGGAGAACTCATGTGGCGTACGCCACTGCCCCCGCCCTGCACCACGCCCGCGTGCACCTCGCGGTTCCGCGTCCCGTCGATAATCGAGCCCGTGACCGATCTTGAGACTTCCGTGGCGGCACCGCGCGCCCCCGCTCCGCGCCGGGCGGCGCCGGCCCTGCTCGGATACGCGGCCGTACGCGCCCTCGGCCTGGTCGTGCTGGCCGGATGGAGCGCGGCACGCGGCAAGAACGCGTACACCCTGTTGACGGCGCGCTGGGACTCGCTGTGGTACACCCGGGTCGCCGAACTGGGCTACGGCTACGAGGTACGGCTGCCGAACGGCGACGTCCACTCCAACCTGGCCTTCTTCCCGCTGCTGCCCTGGCTGGAGCGCCTGCTGCACGCGCTCGCGCCGCTGTCGTACGCCGACGCCGGCTTCACGGTGAGCCTGCTCGCCTCGCTCGCCGCGGCCTGGGGGGTCTTCGCCGTCACGGATCTCGTGTACGGCTCGCGGGCCGGGGTCTGCGCCGTGCTGGTGTGGGCCGTGCTGCCCGTCGGGATCGTGCAGTCGATGGCGTACAGCGAGTCGCTGTTCACGGCGCTGGCGGCGTGGTCGCTGTACGCCGTGCTGACCGGCCGCTGGGTGACCGCCGGGATGCTGGCGGCGCTGGCGGGACTGACCCGGCCGGTGGGGCTCGCCGTGGTGGCGGCGGTGTGGACGGCGGGGGTGGTCTCGTTCGTGCGGGAACGAGGCAGGGGCGCGCGGCACGGTGGTACGGATCAGCCGACCGGCGCGCATCTCGACGAACGCGCCCCCGAAGCATCCGGCGCCGCTCGCGCCCGGCGCGCCCCGCGGGCAACTGGCGCACCCGTCGCAGCGCACGCCCCCCTCGGCACCGCCCCCGGCACCACCCCCGGCTCCCCCGTCCGGCGCCGCGCCCTCGGCATGCTCCTCGCTCCCGTCGGCACCGCCGCCTATGTCCTGTGGGTCGGCCACCGCACCGGCCGGGGTCCGCTCGGCTACCTGGACGTCCAGGCGGGCTGGCGCAACGGCTTCGACGGCGGCTATGCGTTCGCACGCTTCGTCGCCGACAAGTTCACGTCATTTCCGTCCGCTGCGGCCGGAGCGGGTTTGATCCTCGGCGTCGGCCTGCTGCTGTGGCTCTACGTGACCGGCGTCCGCCAGCGGCAGCCGCTTCCCCTGCTGGTCTACACGGGTGTCGTCCTCGCCCTGGCGCTGTGCGCGTCGAGCTACTTCGGATCCAAGCCGCGGCTGCTGATGCCGGCCTTCCCGGTCCTGCTGCCCCTCGCCCGGGCCCTCGCCCGGCTGCGCACCAGCAGATCGGCGCTGGTCACGGCGGGTGTGGCGGTGGCCTCGGCGATCTATGGCGCGTTCTGGCTGAACGGCTCCGGACCTCCATGATCATTTCGGTGGGCCCGATGAGCAGCGGGAGAATTCCACCCCATGCTTTGGTTAACGAATTCATAAGTGCCATAAAACGGCGACCCGACATGATCAAAGGAATTGAAGGGCAGACCCGCCGAGGATTACGGAATCCTTAGAATTCGGAGACCTCCTGAGAGGTTTCCCACATCACATCGTCATCACAAAGCCGCTGTTTCGACCGGGAACAGAGCTCACTCGCTGTAACGTCGATTGGGTGCGTACCGAACGAAACCTCACCCGTCTGGACCGGGTGTTCGCCAGGCTGGACCGTGAGCCGGAACGGCCGGCCCACATTGATGTGCCGAAGATGAGCCGGCACCGGGTCGTGTTGTTCACCGCGACCCTCGCCTTCTACCTGGCGATCGTGTGGGCCGTCGTGATCACGTCCTGGCTGGTCCGGCTCGACTGGCAGGTCATGTTCTTCCGGCCGTACCAGCAGTGGTCGGGGATCCACTGGTTCGTCGACTACTACGTGGTCCTCGGCCAGCGCGGCCCGACCGCCGTCATGGTCGCGGCCTGGCTGGGCTGGCGCTCCTGGCGGCAGCACACCCTGCGCCCACTGCTCACGCTCGGCGCCTCGCTGCTGCTGCTCAACATCACCGTCGGCGCCGCCAAGCTCGGCATGGGGCGCCTCGGACCGCACTACGCGACCGTCATCGGCTCGAACGAGATGGGCCTGGGCGGCGATATATTCCCCAGCGGACACACCGCCAACGCGGTGGTGACCTGGGGAATTCTGGCATATCTGGCCTCCACCCCGAGAGCCCGCCGCTGGCTCTCCGCCGCCTCGGCGGTCACCTCCCTCGGCGTCGGCATGTCCACCGTCTACCTCGGTACGCACTGGCTGAGCGACGTGTTGCTGGGCTGGGCGGCGGGGCTGCTGATCCTGCTGGCGCTGCCGTGGTGCGAGCCGTTCATCGCCCGCGCCGAGGCCTGGCTCTTCGACCTGCGCGACCGTTGGCGCGCCCGCCGCGGCAGCACGGTGCCCGTGCCCGTCCCGGTGCCCGTGGCCCTCAAGCCGCGCCCGGCGCCGGTCGAGCAGACGACGCCGGAGCCCGAGCCGGCCTCCCTGGGCCGCCCGCCCAGGGCCCCGATCCACCTGGCGCCCGGTCCGCACACGGCCCGCTCGGAGCGCACCCCGGTGACCCCGGCGGGCAGCCGCCGCCCGCAGCACCCCGAGCGGCAGCCGCGCGGCACCGCCGCCCAGCCGGCCCGCCCGCTGACGGGCGGCTGACGGCCCCACGGACGCGACAACGGGGTCCCGGTACGCACAACCCGCCCCGGCACGGCGAAGGCCCCGGTTCCCGCAGCACGGGAACCGGGGCCTTCGCCGTCGTACGGTCAGCCCTTCCAGGCGCGCGCCACGACGCCGTCCCGTACCTCGAAGTTGAGCCGCCCCATCCGGTACTCCATGGTGATGATCGCGCCCGGCGGCAGCGAGCGCACCGTGGTCCATCCCCGCTGCCGGGCGAGCCGTTCCGCGTCGCCCGCGTCGCGGCCTACGTACCCTTGCGGGCTGTCCTGGGGCTCCGTCGGCGGAGCGGTGTCCGGTGCCATACGGCCCACGCTAGGCCGCTTCCGGCGGCGACGGAAGCCGAAGTCCCGCGTCCGTACCCGGTCACGCTTCTGTCACAGAATCACGACACGCGTTTCGATCGAACTCCGTCACACGTTCGAGCGGTTCCATGCGCCTTCCTGGCGCATTCGAGCGCAATTCCCCGGCGCCGGTAGGGTCTTCCGAAAAAACGCCGGAAAGAACCGGACACCGGGATCCGGGGCACTCCGGCACGCGCATTCCATTCCGATTCCGGCGGCCCGCGCCGAAGCTGACACCGCATAAGAGATTCACCGGTTCGGCACAGAACCCCCGTACCGCACGGGCAGGACCGGGGTTGCGGCGACGTGAACTCGGAGAGTGCCGTCCGCACCTGAATCGCCCTCGCATACGGGCGCGCGCCCCCATTCGGAGCATGCACATGCCCCTACGGAACGCACCGTGCCCCGCCCGGTCGGACCGGGCGGGGCAGGGCGGTGCGGGGCGGGGGTTCGCGTCAGAGCGCGAGGCGCTGCCCGGGCACGATGAGGTTCGGGTCGTCGCCGATGACGGCCTTGTTGGCGGCGTAGAGGCGCTGCCAGGTGGTGCCGTGCCGCTCGGCGATCCGGCTCAGGGTGTCGCCCTCGCGGACGGTGTAGTCGCCCTTGGCCGAGGTGCGGCCGGTGCCGGTCGTCGAGCGCTGCGGCGCCTTCGCCGCGGGGGCCGACTTCCGGGTGGTCGACGTGGTCGACGGCTTCGTCGACTTCGTCGCCGACTCCGTGCTGCTCTTCGTGGTCACCGAGGCGCTCTCGGGCGCCGAACCGGTCGCCCCGGCCCGCGCCGAGCAGACCGGCCACGCGCCCCAGCCCTGGGCGTGCTGGACCTTGGTGGCGACGGCTATCTGCGCTTCCCTGGAGGCCTGGTCGGCCGTCCCCGCGTAGGCGGTGCCGCCGTACGCGCGCCAGGTGGAGGCGGAGAACTGGAGTCCGCCGTAGTAGCCGTTGCCGGTGTTGATGTGCCAGTTGCCGCCGCTCTCGCACTGGGCGATGCGGTCCCACACTCCGTTGTCCGCCGCCGCGGCGTTGCCGGTGGCTGCCAGCAGGCCCAGCGGGGCGAGCAGTGCCGCTCCGGCCAGGGCGGCCGTCGTACGGCCCTTGCGGGAGCCGTTCTTGTTCGCGGCGGTCTCACGGGTGGTATCGGCACACTCGGACATGTATTTCCCTCTCCACGTACCCGGGGTCCCCCAGGCGGGGCGCGGTCCCCGCGCAATGGACGCGGTTCCTCGCGCTCGCCCCGTCCGCCGCGGCCGTTCCTGCGGTGATGCTCTGCCTGGTGCCGGCCGGCGGACGTACCCGAGCGGTGCTCGCTGCACACGGCGGAGGAATCTAGAGATCGGGAACGCCCGAAATCAACCAACTCCCCGTCAGGCCAGGCCAGTTCGGCGTTACCTTAGGTAGCGGCACTTTTCAGCCACCCACTACATTCTGGGATTTCGTGATTTGTCGACCACGGGTTCGATGGATCTGTGATTCACTTCACCATGTCAAACTCCTTTGACTTGCAAAGAGTTGACGGGGAGTGCCGGATTCCGCACGAAGAGTGACCCTGTGCAGTGGATGGTTCGATCCCGATCCCCCCGGTGCGTGACCCCCACCACAGATCGCCCGTTGTCTTCTTCATGAGCCCGCGACCCCGGGGGCTCACGGACCGGGAGCCCCCGGCCCTTCACGTACCGCATCCCGAGGGAGCCACCGTGCCGCGCATGCTCGACGTCAGCGACGAGGTACGAGCCGAGATCGGCGACGAAGAAGCCGACCGGCTGCTCGCCGGAGACAACGCCCCGGGCAGTTACGACTGCACGTCCTGCCGCACCCCGGGCGACTCCGAACAGGAGCGCACCAGCACCGTCCTGTTCATCGGCGACGAGACCGCCGTCCTCGCCTTCGCCCATGCCACCTGCCTGCCCTCGCAGGTCGTCCAGGTCACCGAGGAGCAGTTGCAGGGCGCGGTCCGCTCCATCAGCGGCGACGGCGCGCCCGGTGGCGGGGCGCAGAAGTCCGCGCCCGAACAGGCGGTGCTCGGGGTGACCAGCGGACTCGTGCTGATCGCCGGGGAGTTGCACCCCGCGCTGGTGGTGGAGCCGACCTCGCCGATCGTGCGGCCCGGTACGGACGGGGTGGGCGACGACTTCCTGCCGCTCCTCATCGAGCAGGGCTTCATGCCGGTGCCGCAGCTGACGGCGGTGCCGCCGGTGCTGCACGGGTGGTCGGTGCTGCTGGCGGTGGGTCAGCTGCACGCGGTGCTGCAGCCCGGGCCGGCGGGCGGGCAGCCGGTGGCGTGGTGGCAGGCGCATCAGCCGCTGCAGGTGACCGACGGGTGGCGGGCGGCCGCCAACAAGCACCAGCAGGTGCTGATGTTCGCGGCGCCGGTGGGGTCGATCGGGCGGCAGCCCCGGGAGGACCTGCTGCGCGACGCGATCGACAAGGCGGCGGCGAACGGGAAGCTGGTCGCGGCGGCGTTGCCGCTGGCGGGGGTCTGAGGGGCGCCCACGCGGGGTGGGAACTGCCGTGCGTGAGCGGCTGCGGGTAGTCCGTAGCTGGCCGCGCAGTTCCTCCCCCAGCCTTCGGCCGGGGGTACCCCCAGCGCCCTGAACGAGCGCCTCAGGGGCCGCATCTCTTTGAAGACCTGGTCGTTTGGACATACGTGCACGCATACGACCTTCCTCACCACCGGCCGTCCTTCTCCGCCGTTCCCGCTGCTCGGGTGGCTCAGGAGGCCCAGGGCGGGTTCTCGGCCACGCCGATCTACGACTCGCTCTACACGGAGTGGGTCAAGGCCTTCCGAACGCTGCCGGGTGATCGCAGCGGGGAGGAGTCCCTGGGGTTCGTCGCCTTCGGGAACGCGCCGTTCAGTACCGGCACCCACGGTCTTGTCTCGTACGGAGGGAACTCGTACAGCGCGTACAGCGCGGGTGCCTACAGCGCCCGAAGCGGCGGCGGGCAGCCGCAGCCGCCGCAGTGGCAGCGGATCGGGACGCTCGGCCGGGCCCAGGAGGCCGGGACGGCGCCCGTCCCGGTGGCGCTTCCGCCGGCTCCGCGCCGGGGGATGTGACACAGGCCAGAGGGGCGGCCACCGGGTCCGGTGGCCGCCCCTCTCCGTGTCCCTACTTCTTCTTCGCGCCGCGCTTCTCGCGCACCCGTACGGACATATGGATGGGCGTGCCCTCGAAGCCGAACTCCTCGCGCAGCCGGCGTTCGATGAACCGGCGGTAGCCCGCCTCGATGAAGCCGGAGGCGAACAGGACGAACCGCGGCGGCTTGGTGCCTGCCTGGGTGCCGAACAGGATGCGCGGCTGCTTGCCGCCCCGCACCGGGTGCGGGTGGGCCGCGACCAGCTCGCCCAGGAAGGCGTTGAGACGGCCGGTGGGGACGCGGGTCTCCCAGCCGGCGAGGGCGGTCTCGATCGCGGGTACCAGCTTCTCCATGTGGCGGCCGGTGCGCGCCGAGACGTTGACCCGGGGTGCCCAGGCGACCTGGCCGAGCTCGGTCTCGATCTCGCGCTCCAGGTAGTAGCGGCGCTCCTCGTCGAGGGTGTCCCACTTGTTGAAGGCGAGGACGACCGCGCGGCCCGCCTCGACGGCCATGGTGACGATCCGCTGGTCCTGCACGGAGATGTTCTCGGAGGCGTCGAGCAGGATGACCGCGAGCTCGGCCTTCTCGACGGCGGCCGCGGTGCGCAGCGAGGCGTAGTAGTCGGCGCCCTGCTGGAGGTGGACGCGCTTGCGGATGCCGGCGGTGTCGACGAACTTCCAGGTGACGCCGCCGAGTTCGATCAGCTCGTCGACCGGGTCGCGGGTGGTGCCGGCGAGCTCGTTGACGACGACGCGCTCCTCGCCGGCCACCTTGTTGAGGAGGGAGGACTTGCCGACGTTCGGGCGGCCGATGAGGGCGATCCGGCGGGGGCCGCCGACGCCGGAACCGCCGAAGGTCTGCTCGGGCGCCTCGGGCAGCGCCTCCAGGACGGCGTCCAGCATGTCGCCGGTGCCGCGGCCGTGCAGGGCGGAGACCGGGTGGGGCTCGCCGAGGCCGAGGGACCAGAGGTAGGCGGCGTCGGCCTCGCCGCTGGGGCCGTCGACCTTGTTGGCGGCCAGCACGACGGGCTTGCCGGCCTTGCGCAGCAGGCGTACGACCGCCTCGTCGGTGTCGGTCGCGCCGACCTTGGCGTCGACGACGAAGACGACCGCGTCGGCCGCCTCGATCGCGTACTCGGCCTGGGCGGCCACGGAGGCGTCGATGCCGAGGACGTCCTGCTCCCAGCCGCCGGTGTCGACGACCTTGAAGCGGCGGCCGGCCCACTCGGCCTCGTAGGTCACGCGGTCCCGGGTGACACCGGGCTTGTCCTCGACGACGGCCTCGCGGCGGCCGATGATGCGGTTGACCAGGGTCGACTTGCCGACGTTGGGACGGCCCACGACGGCGAGGACGGGCAGCGGGCCGTGGCCGGCCGCCTCGATGGCGCCCTCGACGTCCTCGATGTCGAAGCCCTCTTCGGCGGCGAGCTCCATGAACTCCGCGTACTCGGTGTCACCGAGCGCCCCGTGGTCGTACTCGTGCTCAGCCGAGTCGCCGGGCTGGATGTGGTCGTTCATGGAGTCCGTACCTCGTCGTTCATCGTGGTGATCGGTGGACCAGCCGCCAAGAGCGCTGGTCCACTACTCAGTGTCGCCTAGCGTCCGGTCAGACGCCTGGCGTTTTCCAGGTGGCCGGCGAGCTGCTTCTGGATGCGCTCGGTGGCCTCGTCCAGGGCCTTGCGGGTGCGGCGGCCGGTGCCGTCGCCCGCCTCGAAGGGGTCGCCGAAGACGACGTCGACGCGGGAGCGCAGCGGGGGCAGCCCCTTCACCAACCGTCCGCGCCGCTCGGAACTTCCCAGCACGGCCACCGGGACGATCGGCGCCCCGGAGCGCACCGCGAAGTAGGCGAGGCCCGCGCGGAGCGCGGCGAAGTCGCCGTCGCCGCGGCTGCCCTCGGGGAATATGCCGAGCACTCCCCCGGCCTGCAGGACGCCGAGCGCCCGGGTGACGGCCGTGCGGTCGGTGGACTGACGGTCCACCTTCAGCTGCCCGATCCGGGTCAGGAACGGGTCGAGCGGGCCGACGAACGCCTCCTTCTTGATGAGGAAGTGCGTCGGCCGGGGTGCCACGCCCATGACCATCGGGCCGTCGATGTTGTGGGAGTGGTTCACGGCGAGGATCGCCGGGCCCTGCGCCGGCACTTTCCAGGCGCCGAGCACGCGCGGCTTCCACAGCCCGTACATCAGGCCGACACCGATGCGGCGCCCGGTCTCGGCGCCGCGCTGCGACGGAAGGTTCACTTCCCGGCCCGCTTCTCCTCGACGAGGGTGACGACGCACTCGACGACCTGGGCCAGCGTCAGCTCGGTGGTGTCCACCTCGACGGCGTCGCCGGCCTTGGCGAGCGGCGAGGTCTTGCGGGTGGAGTCGGCGGCGTCGCGCTTGACCAGGGCCTCGCGGGTGGCGTGGACGTCTGCGCCCTTGAGCTCGCCGCTGCGGCGGGCCGCGCGGGCCTCCGGGGAGGCGGTGAGGAAGACCTTCAGGTCGGCGTCGGGCAGCACCGTCGTACCGATGTCGCGGCCCTCGACGACGATGCCGTTCGCGGCGGCGCGGGCCAGCGACCGCTGCAGCTCGCTGATCATGGTCCGCACCTCGGGTACGGCGCTGACCGCGCTGACCTTGGAGGTGACCTCCTCGGTGCGGATCGGGCCGGAGACGTCCACGCCGTCGACGGTGATCGTCGGCTTGACCGGGTCGGTCCCCGAGACGATCTCCGGCTTGCCGGCCACCGCGGCGATCGCGGTCGGGTCGGTGACGTCGATGCCGTTGTGCACCATCCACCAGGTGATGGCCCGGTACTGGGCGCCGGTGTCCAGGTAGCTCAGGCCGAGCTGCTCGGCCACGGCCTTGGACGTGCTCGACTTGCCGGTGCCCGAGGGGCCGTCGATCGCGACAATCACGGGCTTTGCGGCGCCGTTTTCCACGGGTGGACACCTTCCGGGTGCAGAGTGGTGGGTGGTGTGCGGGCGGCGGTGCGCCCCGCACAAGGTTACCGGCCCCCGGGACCGCCGTTTTCAGCGCTACTGCCGCAGCGCCCAGCCCCGGTCCCGCAGCGCCGACGTGAGCACGGGCACCGCCTTCGGCTCCACCCACAGCTGGACGAGGCCGGCCTGCTGACCGGTCGCGTGCTCGATCCGCACGTCCTCGATGTTGACCCCGGCCGCCCCGGCGTCCGCGAAGATCCGGGCCAGCTGACCGGGCTGGTCGTCGATGAGCACCGCCACGACCTCGTACACCCGCGGCGCCGAGCCGTGCTTGCCGGGTACCCGCACCTGGCCGGCGTTGCCGCGGCGCAGCACGTCCTCGATGCCGGCCCCGCCGGCCCGCCGCTCGGCCTCGTCCGAGGACTGCAGGGCGCGCAGGGCGCCGACCGTCTCGTCGAGGTCGGCGGAGACGTCGGCGAGCAGGTCGGCGACCGGGCCGGGGTTCGCGGAGAGGATGTCGATCCACATCCGGGGGTCGGAGGCGGCGATCCGGGTGACGTCCCGGATGCCCTGTCCGCACAGCCGTACGGCCGACTCGTCGGCGTGCTCCAGGCGGGCGGCGACCATGCTGGAGACCAGGTGGGGCATGTGGGAGACCAGGGCGACGGCGCGGTCGTGGGCGTCGGCGTCCATGACGACCGGGACCGCCCGGCAGTGCGAGACCAGTTCCAGGGCGAGGTTGAGCACCTCGGTGTCGGTGTCGCGGGTCGGGGTGAGTACCCAGGGCCGTCCCTCGAAGAGGTCGGCGGTGGCCGCCAGCGGTCCGGACTTCTCCCGGCCCGACATGGGGTGCGTCCCGATGTACGACGCCAGGTCCAGGCCCTTGGCCTCCAGTTCCCGGCGCGGGCTGCCCTTGACGCTGGCCACGTCGGCGTAGCCGCGGGCCAGGCCCCTGCTCATCGCGTCCGCGAGGACGGCGGCGACATGGGCGGGCGGGGCGGCGACGACGGCCAGGTCGACCGGGCCCTCGGGCGCCTCGTCGGTGCCGGCGCCGAGCGCGGCCGCGGTACGGGCCTGCTCGGGGTCGTGGTCGGCGAGGTGGACGACGACGCCCCGCTGGGCGAGGGCGAGCGCGGCGGACGTACCGATGAGACCGGTACCGATGACGAGCGCGGTTCTCACTGGGCGATGTCCTTGCGCAGGGCGGCCGCGGCGCCGAGGTAGACGTGGTTGATCTCGGCCCGGGACCGGTCGGACTCGATGTGCGCCAGGATCCGTACCACGCGGGGCATCGCGCCCGCGATGTCCAGCTCCTGGGCGCAGATCAGCGGCACGTCGACGATGCCGAGCTTGCGCGCGGCGGCCGCCGGGAAGTCGCTGTGCAGGTCGGGGGTGGCCGTGAACCAGATACTGATCAGGTCGTCGGCGGTCAGGCCGTTCCGCTCCAGGACGGCCGTGAGCAGCGCTCCGACCTGCTGCTCCATGTGACCGGCGTCGTCCCGCTCCAGCTGGACGGCCCCCCGGACCGCTCGTACCGCCACCGCACCGCTCCTGTTCCGACGTCGGCCTGTTGGTCCGTCCAGCCTAGTCAGCCCGCCGCCGGTCCCGTGCGCCGTGCCCGCCCGCTGAGACGCCGCCTAGTCCTTGCGCACGGCCGGAGCGGACTTCGCGAGGGTCTCCAGGAGTCCGCCGAGCGAGCTGCCGCCCTGGCCGTGACTCATGGCGCCGATCAGCGTGGTCAGCAGCCCGGCGTCTTCGCCGTCCTCGCCGAGGAGGCTGCCGAGTATGTTTTCAAGGTCATTGCCTGCCATGGCCCCAATGTCACGCGTATGACCCAATTCCGCTACTTGGGGTGAAGTACCCCTGTGCGCCTCCTTACGCCGGGCCCGCCGGTCCGCTCTGATGACAGGCAGACCCGCCTCGGGGAGGTCCGCCATGAAACGTCCCGGTCCGTTGCTGACCCTGCTCGCGGGTCTGCTGCTCGGTCTGCTCACGCTGGCGCTCGACGCGACGGCGGGCACGAGGAACGCCCAAGGGCTCGGGGCTCCACCGGGCCACGGCACCGTGACGGTCGACGGACAGCGGGTGACGGCGGACCCGGTCCTCCCCTGACATCCGGCCGAGACCCGAGGGAGCCGACCTTGACCGCCGACCCGAACGCCGCCGCCGAGAACTGGCCGCCGCCCGAGCCGCACCGCCGCGGTCCGCACCCCGCCCGCTGTCTCGTCCCCGTCCTGGTGGCCGGCGCGGTCGCGGTCGCCCTCGGCGTGTACGGCAGGGTCCACCACCCGACCGGGAGCGTCTTCGGCCTCGGCGCCTTCAGCAGCACGTTCGCGGGGAAGACGTGGCTGGCCTCGATCGCGCTCTTCTTCGCGGTCGTCCAGCTGGTCTCCGCGCTGATGCTGTACGGGAAGCTGCCGGGACCACGCTGGTCCTCGGGCCTGCACCGCTGGTCGGGACGGATCGCCTTCCTGGTCGCCGTCCCCGTCGCGGTGCACTGCCTGTACGCGTTGGGCTATCAGACGTACGAAACACGCGTTTTGTGGCACTCCATCCTGGGTTGCTTCTTCTTCGGTGTTTTCAGTGCCAAGATGCTGCTGCTCCGCTGGGAGCGACTCCCTGGCTGGCTGCTGCCGATCGTCGGTGGGCTGGTGTTCGCCGTGCTCACGCTCGTCTGGCTGACGTCCGCATTCTGGTTCTTCCGCACGTTCGGAGTGACGACATGACCGAGGGCTCCACTCGGCGCACCATGCTCACAACGGGTACCGCGGCGCTCGCCGCGACCTGCGTGGGCTGCGGCAACAACAACGGCAACAGCTCCGCGGGCTCGACCGAGACACCCGCCTCGTCCGAGACGCCCAGCGCGGCTGAGACGCCCGCCTCCCCCGCGGCGTCGCCCACCGCAGGCTCCTCCGCCGCCGGGAAGGCGCTGGCGCAGACGAGTGAGATCCCGGAGGGCGGCGGCACGATCTTCAAGGACCAGAAGATCGTGGTGACCCAGCCGGCCAAGGGCGAGTTCAAGGCCTTCTCGGCGATCTGCACCCACATGGGCTGCACCGTGGCGAAGGTGGCGGACGGCACCATCGACTGCCCCTGCCACGGCAGCAAGTTCCACATCGCCGACGGCTCGGTCGCCCACGGTCCGGCGACGAGGCCGCTGCCGGCCGAGTCGATCACGGTGAGCGGAAATTCGATCACCCTGGGGTGAGCGGCCGCGTACTCTCCCGGGCATGCAGCCCGAGGACCTGGTACGCGACCACACGATCTACGCCTGTGTCATGGGGTCGCGGGCCTTCGGGCTGGCCACCGAGGACAGCGACACCGACCGCCGGGGTGTGTTCCTCGCCCCCACCCCCCTCTTCTGGGGCTTCGAGAAGCCGCCCACGCATGTCGAGGGGCCGGGCGAGGAGCAGTTCTCCTGGGAGCTGGAGCGGTTCTGCGAGCTGGCGCTGCGGGGCAATCCGAACATCCTGGAGTGCCTGCACTCGCCCCTGGTCGAACACGCCGACGACACGGGCCGCGGCCTGCTCGCCCTGCGCGGGGCCTTCCTCTCCCGGCGCGCCTACGACACGTTCACCCGCTATGCCCTCGGCCAGCGCCGGAAGCTCGACGCGGACGTCCGGACGCACGGCGCCCCGCGCTGGAAGCACGCGATGCACCTGCTGCGGCTCCTGACCAGTGCCCGAGATCTGCTGCGCACCGGCGAGCTGACGATCGACGTCGGCGACATGCGCGCGGAGTTCCTGGCGGTGAAGCGGGGCGAGGTCTCCTGGGCTGAGGTCGAGTCCCGGATGGCCCGGCTCGCCGCGGAGACCGAGCAGGCCCTGCGCGGCAGCCCGCTCCCGGCGGAACCGGACCACGCGCGCGTGGCCGACTTCCTGTTCCGGGTGCGCCGGGACTCAGCCCTCCAGACGCACGCGGACCACCGGGTCGTGCAGGGCGTCGGGCAGCGCTGAGGCTGCTCTGCGCCCCGTGCCCTCAAGCGTCCCAGAGCGCGCCCAGGGTGAGCAGGTCGCCCCCGTACTCGATCCGGTCGGCCCACTCCGTCGGCCAGGCGTCCGCGCCCAGCCAGGCGCCCGCGAACGCCCCGGTGAGGCAGGCGATCGAGTCCGAGTCGCCGGAGGAGCAGGCGGCCCGGCGCAGCGCGAACAGCGGCTCGCCGGGGAAGAGCAGGAAGCAGAGCAGACCGGTGGCCAGTGCCTCCTCGGCGATCCAGCCGGCGCCGGTGGCCAGGCAGGGGTCGGCCTCCGGCGAGGCGGTCCGCACGGCCTCCTGGAGCCGGTCGAGGATCTCCAGGCACTCGTCCCAGCCGCGCGCCGTGAACTCCTCGGGGGTCGCGTCCTGGCCGCGCGTCCACAGGTCGCCGAGCCAGCTGTGGTGGTAGCGGGTGCGGTTCTCCCGGGCGTACGACCGCAACTGCCCGACGAGACCGTCCGGTTCGGCCCCCTGCGCGAGCAGGTGCACGGCACGCGCGGTGAGGTCGGAGGCGGCCAGGGCGGTGGGGTGGCCGTGAGTGAGCGCGGCCTGCAACTGGGCGGCCCCGGCACGCTGTTCGTCGCTCAGCCCCGGCGCGAGTCCGAGGGCCGCGACCCGCATGTTGGCGCCGCAGCCCTTGGAGTCGATCTGGCTGGCGTCCTGCCAGGCCCGGCCCTCGTCCTTCAGGAGCGCGCACGCACGCAGACAGGTGTTGCCCGGCGCCCGGTTGTTGTCCGGCGACTCGTACCAGGCCACGAACTCCGCGCGCAGCGGCCGTTCCAGGTGCTCGGGCGCGAGTACTCCGCGGTCCATCGCGGTGCGCACGGCGTGTCCCACGGCGAGGGTCATCTGGGTGTCGTCGGAGACGACGGCCGGCCTCGGCAGCGCCATCTCCCGCCACGGTCCCGACTCGGCGAGTATGGACGGCACGTCGTTGAACTCGGCGGGGAAGCCGAGCGCGTCCCCGAGGGCGAGGCCGATCAGGGAGCCGGTGGCGGCGCGCTTGTCGCCGAGGTTCGTGGTCATGCGGGGCGTCCTTCCCGGGACGGGCGGAGCAGGGGCGGGTGGAGCGCGGTGGCGGTGCCCGCGCGGTAGAGGGCGGCCGGTTTGCCGCGGCCGCCGGTCAGCCGGGCGGCGCCGGGGACGGGTTCGACGAAGCCGGGGGTGGCGAGCACCTTGCGGCGGAAGTTGGGGCGGTCCAGCGCGACGCCCCACACGGTCTCGTAGACGTGCTGCAGCTCGCCGAGCGTGAACTCGGGCGGGCAGAAGGCGGTGGCGAGACAGCTGTACTCCAGCTTCGCACCGACCCGTTCGTGGGCGTCGGCCAGGATCCGGTCGTGGTCGAAGGCGAGCGGGCGGCCCGGGTCGTACGGCAGCCAGCGCGCCTGGGCCGCGTCGCCCCCGCCGTGCGGCTCGGGGGCGTCGGGCAGCAGCGCGGTGAAGGCGACGGAGACGACCCGCATCCTCGGGTCGCGGTCCGGCTCGCTGTAGGTCCGCAGCTGCTCCAGGTGCAGTCCGGACACGTCCGACAGTCCGGTCTCCTCGGCGAGTTCCCGCCGGGCCGCCGTCTCGGCCGACTCCCGCGGCAGCAGGAAGCCGCCGGGCAGCGCCCACTGTCCGGCGTACGGCTCCTGCCCGCGCTCGACGAGCAGCACGTGCAGGGCGCCGGCGCGGAGGGTGAGGACGGCGAGGTCGACGGTGACGGCGAAGGGTTCGAAGGCGTACTTGTCGTAGCCCTGCATGCGCCCGTCCACCCCCTCGGTGATCGATGCGAGTAATAGTCTCTGCGACTATAAAGAAACCCGCCACGACCGTGCAATCCCCCAGCGGCCGCTGGGGCACCGTTGACGGATACGGCGGCGGCCGGTCCCGGGATACCCGGAACCGGCCGCCAGAAAGCCGCACACCCTCGTGTACGGGGTGGCGAGGTCTACAGGTCGACTTCCTTCATGAGCATTCCGACCTCGGTGTTGGACAGGCGGCGCAGCCAGCCCGACTTCTGGTCGCCGAGGGTGATCGGCCCGAAGGCGACCCGCACCAGCTTGTCGACCGGGAACCCGGCCTCGGCCAGCATGCGCCGCACGATGTGCTTGCGGCCCTCGTGCAGGGTGACCTCGACCAGGTAGTTCTTGCCGGTCTGCTCGACCACCCGGAAGTGGTCCGCGCGTGCGTACCCGTCCTCCAGCTGGATGCCGTCCTTGAGCTTCTTGCCGAGGTCGCGCGGGATGGGGCCCACGATGTGCGCGAGGTAGGTCTTCTTCACGCCGTACTTGGGGTGGGTCAGCCGGTGCGCCAGCTCACCGTGGTTGGTGAGCAGGATGACGCCCTCGGTCTCGGTGTCCAGGCGCCCCACGTGGAAGAGCCGGGTCTCCCGGTTGGTGACGTAGTCGCCGAGGCACTGCCGCCCGTCCGGGTCCTCCATGGTGGACACCACACCGGCCGGCTTGTTCAGCGAGAAGAACTGGTACGACTGCGTGGCGACGGTCAGCCCGTCGACGCGGACCTCGTCCTTCTCCGGGTCGACCCGCTTGCCCTGCTCCAGCACGATCTCGCCGTTGACCTCGACGCGCGCCTGCTCGATCAGCTCCTCGCAGGCGCGCCGGGAGCCGTAGCCCGCGCGGGCGAGGACCTTCTGCAGCCGCTCGCCCTCCTGCTCGGCACCCGGGAAGGTCTTGGGCAGCTTCACGTCCTTCTTGCCCGCGTACCGCTCCCGGTTGCGCTCCTCCGCGCGGGCGTCGTACTCACGGGAGCTCGCCGGAGCCGTACGGCCGCGCCCGGTGCTCTGCCCCTGCCGGGGTCCGCCCTTGGCGCCGCCGCGCGCCGAGGCGCCACGGCCCGACTTCGGGCCGTCCTGGGTGGCGCCCGGGCCTACGTCGTAGCGCCGCTCCTCCGGGCGCGGCTTCTTCGGCCGGCCGGCGCCCTGCTTGTCGTCGCGGGCGTTCCCGGCGCCGCGGTAGTTACCGCGCCCACCGCTGCTCCCGCCGCGGCCGCCGCTGTTGCCACCACGGCTCCCGCCGTTGTTTCCGCTGCTGTTCCTGCCGCTGCTGCTTCGCATCAAAGTTCCGTCTTGTCGTCTGCGTCCTCGGAATCCGGAGCGTCCGGATCGAACGACGGCACGCCCTCCTGGGTCTCGGCCTCGATCGCCTCCGCCTCCGGGAGGAAGGGCGCGAGCTCCGGGAGCTCGTCCAGGCCGCGCAGGCCCATCCGCTCCAGGAAGTAGTTCGTCGTCCTGTACAGGATCGCACCTGTTTCGGGTTCCGCGCCCGCCTCCTCGACCAGACCGCGCTGGAGCAGGGTGCGCATGACACCGTCGCAGTTGACCCCGCGGACGACGGAGACCCGGCTGCGGCTCACCGGCTGGCGGTACGCGACGACCGCGAGGGTCTCCAGGGCGGCCTGGGTCAGCCGCGCGGTCTGCCCCTCCAGGACCAGCCGCTCGACGGCGGGCGCGTACTCGCCGCGCGTGTAGAAGCGCCAGCCGCCCGCGACGAACCGCAGCTCGAAGCCGCGGCCCTGTGCGGTGTACTCCTCGGCCAGCGCCCGCAGCGCCTTCGTGATCGTCTGCCTGGGCCGCTCCAGGAGCTTGGACAGGTGCTCGGCGGTGGCGGGCTCGTCCACGACCATGAGCACCGCCTCCAGGGCCGGCTTGAGGTCGAGTTCGGCGACGGGCCGCAGCCCCGCCGGCAGCGCGGTGGTCTCCTCGCTCACGCCTTCTCCTCCTTGGGCGGCTCGGGCGGCCGGTCGAATTCGTCGGTCACCGTCGGCTGGGTCCCCCCGTCCCCGCCGGTCCACCGCACGATCAGGTCCCCGAGGGCGGTCTCCTGGTCGAGGGCGACGGCCTTCTCCCGGTACAGCTCCAGGAGCGCCAGGAAACGGGCCACGACGGTGAGCGTGCTGTCGGTGTCCTCGACGAGCACCCGGAAGCTGGCCTCCCCCAGTTCCCGCAGCCGCGCGACCACGATCCCGGCCTGCTCCTGCACGCTGACCAGCGGGGCGTGGATGTGGTCGACGTACACCTGCGGCTTGGGCTTGGGCTGCATCGCCTTGACCGCGAGCTTGGCGAACCCCTCCGGGCCGATGCTGATGACCACCTCGGGCAGCAGCTCGGCGAGATGCGGTTCGAGGCCGACGGTACGGGGCCAGCGGCGGGCCTCGTCGTCCAGGCGCCGGTTGAAGATGTCGGCGATCTGTTTGTACGCCCGGTACTGCAGCAGCCGCGCGAACAGCAGGTCCCGGGCCTCCAGCAACGCCAGGTCGGCCTCGTCCTCGACCTCGGCGGCGGGCAGCAGCCGGGCGGCCTTCAGATCGAGCAGCGTGGCGGCCACGACGAGGAACTCGGTCGTCTGGTCCAGGTCCCAGTCCGGCCCCATGGCCCGGATGTGCGCCATGAACTCATCGGTCACCTTCGAGAGCGCGACCTCGGTGACGTCCAGCTTGTGCTTGGAGATCAGCTGGAGGAGCAGGTCGAAGGGCCCCTCGAAGTTGGCGAGCCGGACTTTGAAGACACCGTCGGGGGCTTCGGCAGCGCCGGATTCCTCCGGAGACACGCTGCCGTTGTGGGCAGGCGTTCCGCTGGGGGTCCCCCCAGGCGCTTCGGGCACTGGGGGAGGAACGGGGGGGCACAACGGTCCACCGGCCTCCGCCGGACCGGCGACCTCAACCGACGACGGCCCCTCGTCCGCCAACGGCACCGCCTGCGGCGCCGGAGGCGTACCCCCCGGCCCCCGCCCCAGCGCACGCCGACGTCCGCCGGAGGCGGCGCCGGAAGCGGGAACGTCGTTCGAGGTCATAGCCCCCGCAGGCTACTCCTACCGCCCGCGCAGCCGTCGTACGAGGATGCTCGCGTCCCCGCGGGACTCCAGGTCGGCCAGGACCACGGCGACCGCCTCGCGGACGATCCGGCCCCGGTCCACGGCGAGCCCGTGCTCGCCCCGGAGCACGAGGCGGGCGTGCTCCAGGTCCATCAGCTCCTCGGCGGAGACGTACACGGTGATCTTCTCGTCGTGCCGCTCCCGCCCGCTGGGCCGCCGGGCGGGCGCCCTGCCCCCGCGCTTGCGCGGCTGGTCGTCGGCGCCAGAACCTTCCTGCGCCCCCTGCCGGCGCGGCCCGGAGGGCCCCACCGTGGCCGACGCCACGCGGTTGCGGGACTCGCCGGCATCGGCCGGCTCGGCCTCCGCCGCCACGTGCTCCGCACCCTCGCCGTCGCCGCCCTGCACGGGCACCGCGTGCGGCGCGTCCTCCGCGGCCTGCGCCGCCGTGTCGTCGTTCTCCCCCGCGGGAGTCGCGGGGGCCGGCACCCGGGCCTCGCCGTTGGCCGGGCGCCTGGGGGTGGACGGCTGCAACGCCATCCCCCCGGTCGTACGGAACAGTTCGTCGGCCCCGGGCAGACTCACTCGGCGTGACACCGGGCGAGCACCTCCCTGGCGAGCTGGCGATAGGCGGCGGCACCGACGGAGTTGGAGGCGTACGTGGTGATCGGCTCGCCGGCGACCGTGGTCTCCGGGAAGCGGACCGTGCGGCCGATGACCGTGTGGTAGACGTGGTCGTCGAACGCCTCGACCACACGGGCCAGCACCTCACGGCTGTGGACCGTGCGCGAGTCGTACATCGTGGCGAGGATGCCGTCGAGTTCCAGCTCCGGGTTGAGCCGCTCCTGGACCTTCTCGATGGTCTCGGTCAGCAGGGCCACCCCACGCAGGGCGAAGAACTCGCACTCCAGCGGCACGATCACCTTGTGAGCGGCCGTCAGCGCGTTGACCGTGAGCAGGCCGAGCGAGGGCTGACAGTCGATCACGATGTAGTCGTAGTCGGGCAGCAGCGGCTTCAGTGCGCGCTGCAGCGTCGACTCGCGGGCGACCTCGGAGACCAGCTGGACCTCGGCGGCCGACAGGTCGATGTTGGAGGGCAGCAGGTCCATGTTGGGGACCGCGGTCTTCAGGAGGACCTCGTCGGCCGCCATGCCCCGCTCCATGAGCAGGTTGTAGACGGTGAGGTCGAGCTCCATCGGGTTGACGCCGAGACCGACCGACAGCGCGCCCTGCGGGTCGAAGTCCACGAGCAGCACCCGCCGGCCGTACTCCGCGAGCGCGGCACCCAGGTTGATGGTCGACGTGGTCTTGCCGACGCCGCCCTTCTGGTTGCACATCGCGATGATCGTCGCGGGGCCGTGACTGGTCACCGGGCCCGGGATCGGGAAGTACGGCAGCGGGCGCCCGGTCGGGCCGACGCGCTCGCGGCGCTGGCGGGCCGCGTCGGGCGCGAGCGTGGCCGCGTACTCCGGATCGGGCTCGTACTCGGCGTCGGGGTCGTAGAAGTGCCCCTCGGGCAGTTCGTCGTAGTCGGCGAATTGGTTGTGGGGCGCGCCACTTCCGTCGCCGGCCATGGCGTTCACGTGATGGCCATCCATGCTCTGGTGTGCTGTCCGCGTGGTCAGCGGAGTCCGGGCTGCTGCGAAGGTACGCACCGCGACGGAGCCGACAGCCTCGAACCCCGCGGGACCCTGGTCCCGTACCGGCATTCCTGGTTGACCACCCCCGGGAGAAAATGTCGACTCATTCACAAGTCGTCTTACCTCCTTGGTGACCAGGAAACTTCTAGACAGGTCAGCGTGGCACTATGCCGACGGTTGGCGACTCTATGGCGTGTCGGGCGTTCGCAGCAACACAATCCGCCGGACCCGGCAGGATGTGTCGGCAATGAAACATCCCGCTGTCAAGGGCGTACGGCCGTCGCACAGCAGGTTTCACCGGTGTGCGAATCGGTCGAAGGGTTACGTTCGAGGCGAGTTGACCGCAAGTCGCAAAGTGACCATACACACATCCGGCCGGACCTTGTCGGGCAAGGTCCGGCCGGTCGTGCGCGCTTGACGCGGCTTGTTGACGTATCGCCTTTACGAAAAGGTGACTTGCCCGTCCGGGCCGGCTCAGCCGATGAGCGTGTCGAGGTCCACGTGCTCCAGGCCGTGCGCCTCGGCGACCTCCTTGTAGACGACCTTGCCGTCATGGGTGTTGAGGCCCTTGGCGAGCGCGGCGTCGCGGCGCAGCGCCTCGGCCCAGCCGTTGTCCGCGAGCGAGACGATGTACGGGAGCGTGGCGTTGGTGAGCGCGTAGGTGGAGGTGTTGGGCACCGCGCCGGGCATGTTGGCGACGCAGTAGAAGACCGACTCGTGGACCTTGAAGGTCGGTTCGGCGTGCGTGGTGGGGCGGGAGTCCTCGAAGCAGCCGCCCTGGTCGATCGCGATGTCGACAAGGACACTTCCCGGCTTCATGCGGGAGACCAGTTCGTTGGTGACGAGCTTCGGGGCCTTGGCACCCGGGATGAGCACCGCGCCGACCACGAGGTCGGCCTCCAGGCAGGCCTTCTCCAGCTCGAAGGCGTTGGACATGACGGCCTTGACCTTGGTGCCGAAGATCCGGTCGGCCTCGCGCAGCTTGTTGATGTCGCGGTCGAGCAGGGTCACGTCGAAGCCCATGCCGATGGCGATCTGCACGGCGTTCCAGCCGGAGACACCACCGCCGATGACGACGGCCTTCGCGGGCAGCACGCCCGGCACACCGCCGGGCAGGACGCCACGGCCGCCGGCGGCGCGCATCAGGTGGTAGGCGCCGACCTGCGGGGCGAGCCGGCCCGCGACCTCGGACATGGGGGCGAGCAGCGGGAGCGCACGGCTGGGCAGCTCGACGGTCTCGTAGGCGATCGCCGTGGTGCCGGGCTCCAGGAGGGCGTCCGTGCACTCCCTGGACGCGGCCAGGTGAAGGTAGGTGAAGAGGGTCTGGTCCTTGCGAAGGCGGTGGTACTCCTCCGCGATCGGCTCCTTGACCTTCAGCAGCAGGTCGGCGGTGGCCCACACCTCGTCGGCGGTGTCCAGGATCGTGGCGCCCGCGGCGACGTACTCGTCGTCCGGGATCGACGAGCCGAGGCCCGCGCCGCGCTCGATGACGACCTGGTGGCCGTGCCGCACCAGCTCGTGCACGCCGGCCGGGGTGATGGCCACCCGGAACTCGTTGTTCTTGACCTCGCGGGGGATGCCGACCTTCACGTCGATCACGGTCCTTGGCTCAGAGGGTGTGGGGGCATAGACGCGCATACCCGGCATGCGACGGCATACCAGGAGACACCGCGGAAGAACCGGCGGCAGAGCCAGTTTAATGAAGGCGTTCCGACTGTCTAGCCTTTCATTGCATCAATCTTCGCCGGATGCACTACGGATTTCGCAGGCGTTAGCGCCGTGTTCCGGGTCGGAGTCGGAATCCGAGTGCCCGAAGAGGTCCGGTGGCTCCTCCCTCAGCATGCGCTCGGCGGCCGAGCGGTGCAGGCTCGCGGCGGTGGAGTCGCCGAGGCGCTCCAGCGTGTCGGCGAGCCGCAGCTGGAGCGCGGCCTGGAGCCGGGTGTCCTCGGCGCGGCGCGCCCACTCCACCGCCTCCTGGCAGGTGCGCAGCGACTCCTCGGGCCGTCCCGCGTACTCCTGGACCCGGGCCAGCTCGCTCAACGCCCTTGCCTGTGCGGGCACATCACCGTTCTTGCGGTGGCCGGAAACAGCCGCCCGCCACGCCCGGAGCGCCTCGCCGTAGCGGCCCGCGTAGGTGTGCGCGCCGGCGATGCGGCCGTAGAGCCGGGCCGCCTCGGCACGCTCACCGCGGGCCAGGCGCTCGGAGAGGGCCCGGCCGAACCAGTCGGCGGCCCGGTCGTAGTCCCCCCTCTCCTGGTAGGTGCCACCTACGGATTCCATTGCGCGACCCGTCGCGTACGGGTCGTTTGCTCTGCGTCCGGCGTCCAAAGCAGACCGATATCGCACCAGCGCGTCCGCCGTCCGCCCGGTCTGCGCGTCCAGGTCGCCGAGGTTCAGCAGCGCGGCGGCCTGCTCGCGGGGCAGGTCCCGGCGCCGGGCGACGTCGAGGACGAGCCCGTGGATGCCGTACAGGTCGGAGGCCGCGGCCTGGGTGCCGAGGTGCGCCACCATGGCCTTGACCAGCTGCGCCATCAGGCGGCGGGCCAGCGTGTCGAGCTCGCCGTCGGCGACCGCCGCGCGGGCGGCGGCCAGCAGGGCCGGGCGCCGGACGCTCAGCCACTCCGCGGCGGCCCTGGGAGTGGGGAAGCGCAGCTCGCGCGGCAGGGCCTGGAGCTTCTCGCGGGCCTGCGGGTTGTCGGTCTCGGTGATCGCCCGGCAGGACTGCAGCAGCCGCACCGTGCGCTCCAGCATCCGGGCGCGGGCCAGCTGGAGCTCGCCGGCCCGCTCGTGGCTCTCGGCGAGCAGCAGGAGCAGCGGGTGCAGGCAGCCGGGGACCTCGTACTGGGGCAACGAGGAGCCCACGGCGTGCAGCAGGCCGAGGCGGACCAGCTCGTCCAGGGTGGTGCGGGCGGTGTCGACCGAGCAGCCGGCCAGGGCGGAGGCGGTGTGCGGGTCGGCCAGCCCGGCCGGGGCCAGGCTGAGGAGGCGCAGTATCCGCGCGGACCGGTCCGGCAGCTGTTCGTGCACGAACCGGAAGACCCGGGCCAGCGCCGTACCGTCGTCCGGCTCCGCGTGCAGCCGTTTGGCGAGGTCGGCGACGGCCGCCTGGGGCCGGGCGGCGAGCCAGCCGCCGGCCAGGGCGAGCGCGGCGGGCTGCGCCTGGCACACCTCGACCAGCGACTCGGCGGACCGGGGGTCGACGGTGATGCGGACCGAGCCCGTGTACCGGCTGAGCAGTTCCACCGCCGACTTGGTGTCGAGGCCGCCCAGGGTGCAGGGGCGGACGTCCGAGATCCCGGTGAGCGGGCCACCGGAGACGGCGACGGCCAGGCAGTCCGGGCTGTCGGGGAGCAGGACGTCGACCTCTTCGGCGCCGGGCGCGTCATCGAGGAGGAGCAGCATCCGGCGCTTGGCGAGAGCGGTGCGCAGGGCGTGGGTGAGGTCGTCCGCGGCGGCACCGGGCGGGGTGGGCAGCCGCAGGGCGGTGAGGAGGTCGCGGGCGGTGCGCTCGACGGGGACCGGGGTGCCGTCGGGCTCGGCGAGGCGGGCGCGCAACACGCCGTCGGGGTAGGCGGGGGCGACCTGCCGGACGAGTTCCGCGGCGAGGGCGGTGCGGCCGGAGCCGGGTCTGCCGGCGATCAGCAGGACCCGGGCGCGGGGGGCCTTGCGGCCGGCGATGGTGTCCAGGCCCGCGCGCTCGATGTCGGCGCGCAGTTCCTTCAACTCCCTTGTACGGCCCAGGAACCGGTCGTCCGTGGCCGCGGGCGCCGACCGCCGCACGCCGCCTGTGTCCACCGCCTGATCCGTCACGGGCCACGCTCCCGTCCCACCGCACACGCAGGCCCGCCGGGGCTCCGGTTCGGGCGTTTCGGCTCAATCGCATCGAGCCTAGTTCACGTGCGCGGACGTTCCCGGCGGAGCACGGCGGGCACATCGCCCGATCGGATCAGGCGATGGTCACACCGGTACACCCGGAGGGTGGGTTCAGGGCCCGGAGGGAAGGATTCAGCACTCGAAGGGGCGGGCCGGCCAGGGCGCGTCGGCCGGGCGCAGCGCGTCGAGGCCGTCACCGGTGCGGGCGGCGACCAGCGAGAGGACACCGGTGACCAGGCAGGTGTTGTGCAGGTCGCCGGCGAGGATCAGGCGCACCAGTTCGTCCACCGGCACGCGCGCGTACTCCAGGTCGGTCTCCTCGTGCTCCGACGCGAACCGCTCCCCCTCGGCCGCCGACAGATCGCGGGCCAGGAAGACCCGTACGGCCTCGTCGCAGCCGCCGGGGGTGGTGTACAGGTCGGTCAGCACCCGCCAGTCCTCCGCCTTGACGTGCGCCTCCTCGTACAGCTCGCGCTGGGCCGCGTGCAGCGGGTTCTCGCCGGGGACGTCGAGCAGGCCGGCCGGGATCTCCCAGAGCTTCTGCCGGACCGGGTGCCGGTACTGGCGGATGAGCAGCACCCGGTCCTCCTCGTCGAGGGCCAGGACGGCGACCGAGCCGGGATGGACCTGGTAGTCGCGGCGGACCACCGAGCCGTCGGGCATGACCACCTCGTCCGTGCGGACCGAGGTCTTGTTGCCCACGAACGGGGTCTCCGTCGCGCGGATCTCCCACTCCTCGGGGGTGTCCTTGATCGTCATGCCCTGCCGCCCTTCGAAGTGCACAGATGAAACCGGGGTGCCCACCCTTTGAAGGTATGCACCCCGGCCACCGTACAACCGGTGTGCTACTTCGAATTCGCCTGCTCGCCCTCGGCCTGCTGACGCGCGACCGCCGCCTTCACCAGGCCCGCGAAGAGCGGGTGCGGGCGGGTCGGGCGGGAGCGGAGCTCCGGGTGGGCCTGGGTGGCGACCAGGTAGGGGTGGACGTCGCGCGGGTACTCGACGTACTCGACGAGCTTGCCGTCCGGGGAGGTGCCGGAGAACTGGATGCCGGCCTTCTTCTCCAGCTCCGCGCGGTAGGCGTTGTTCACCTCGTAGCGGTGGCGGTGCCGCTCCTCGACGTACTCCTTGCCGTCGTAGACCTCGCGCACGATGGAGCCCTCGGCCAGCTTGGCCGGGTACATGCCCAGGCGCATGGTGCCGCCCATGTCGCCCTCGCCGGCGACGATGTCGAGCTGCTCGGCCATGGTGGAGATGACCGGGTGGCCGGTGGCGGAGTCGAACTCGGTGGAGTTGGCGTCCGGGATGCCGGCCAGGTTGCGCGCGGCCTCGATCACGATGCACTGCAGGCCCAGGCAGAGGCCGAGCAGCGGGATGCGGTTCTCGCGGGCGTAGCGGATGGCGCCGACCTTGCCGAGCACGCCGCGGTCGCCGAAGCCGCCCGGGATGCAGATGCCGTCGACGTCGGCGAGCTGGGCCGCCGCGCCGGCCGGGGTCTTGCAGTCGTCCGAGGTCACCCACTTGATCTTCACGCGGGCCTTGTTGGCGAAGCCGCCGGCGCGCAGCGCCTCGGTGACCGACAGGTACGCGTCGGGCAGGTCGATGTACTTGCCGACCAGCGCGAGGGTGATCTCGTGGTCGGGGTTGTGGACGCGGTCGAGCAGGTCGTCCCAGGTCCGCCAGTCCACGTCGCGGAACGGCAGGTCCAGCTTGCGGACGACGTAGGCGTCCAGGCCCTCGCCGTGCACGGTCTTCGGGATGTCGTAGATCGACCGGGCGTCCGGGCAGGCCACGACCGCGGCCTCGTCGACGTCGCACATCAGCGAGATCTTGCGCTTGATGGCCGTCGGGACCTCGCGGTCGCAGCGCAGCACGATCGCGTCGGGCTGGATGCCGATGTTCCGCAGGGCGGCCACGGAGTGCTGGGTGGGCTTGGTCTTCAGCTCGCCGGACGGGCCGATGTACGGCAGGAGCGAGATGTGCACCACGAAGACGTTGTCCCGGCCGACCTCGTGCCGGACCTGGCGGACGGTCTCCAGGAACGGCAGCGACTCGATGTCGCCGACCGTGCCGCCGACCTCGGTGATGACCACGTCGACCTCGTCGGTGGCCATGCGGCGGATGCGGTGCTTGATCTCGTTGGTGATGTGCGGGATGACCTGGACCGTGTCGCCCAGGTACTCGCCGCGCCGCTCCTTGGCGATCACCGTCGAGTAGACCTGACCCGTGGTGACGTTGGCGGAGCCGTCCAGGTCGCGGTCAAGGAAACGCTCGTAGTGGCCGATGTCCAGGTCGGTCTCGGCGCCGTCGTTGGTGACGAACACCTCACCGTGCTGGAAGGGGTTCATCGTGCCCGGGTCGACGTTCAGGTACGGGTCGAGTTTCTGCATCACGACGCGCAGGCCCCGGGCCTTGAGCAGCATGCCCAGGCTGGAGGCCGTCAGGCCCTTGCCGAGCGAGGAGGCGACACCCCCGGTGACGAAGATGTGCTTGGTCGTCGTAGATTTCGGCGGCATGGCCAAGAGGGGGCTCCCGTGGTCGCGGTCTGTCGTGCGGTACGGCTGCCGTCCTGGAGTTTCCGGGGTGGTGCCGTCGCTGCGGTTCGGGGGATTCACGCCCACCGGTCCACGGGCTACCAGGGTATCAGCGCCGCGCAGAGATGGCTTCCGGCCACGCTCCGTACACACGTCGGCACGGACATGGGGCCTCCCTTACCGGCTTTTCACCCAGGGCTCACCCGTTCGGCCCACACAGGTTGCCCGGAGCGGCACGCAGATCATCTACGTGCGTCGTATCCTGCTCGGACACTCGCTGCCGAGCCCGGCCGGAAAACACGGCACACCCCCGCCCGTAACTCCCGGAACAACGAGAGCTTGGCAGTTCGTTGAGCTATGACTGTCGTTTTGCCTCAGGGCAGGGCGGGCTGCTTTGCTTCACCGCTCAACGACGCACAACAACAACCCCCCTTGACCGCACTAGCGACAGCCCCCCGTCTGCCCGGGGGGTGACGTGGCCGTTCGACTGGAGTTGCACGTGGCCGGGCGCATCGAAGATTACGCACTCATCGGAGACATGCAGACCGCTGCCCTGGTCTGCCGGGACGGCACAGTCGACTGGCTGTGCCTGCCCCGCTTCGACTCGCATGCCATCTTCGCCGGTCTGCTGGGCACCGAGGAGCACGGCTTCTGGCGGCTCGGCCCGGCGCACGCGGCCGACTCCCAGCCGCCGACCGCGGCGCGCCGCACCTACCGCGGCGACTCGCTGATCCTGGAGTCCGAGTGGGACACCCCGCGCGGCACGGTCCGGGTCACCGACTTCATGCCCCCGCGTGACGGCGCGCCCCAGCTGATCCGCATCGTCGAGGGCGTCACCGGCCGGGTGCCGATGCGCTCGGTGCTGCGGATGCGGTTCTCCTACGGCCGGGTCGTCCCCTGGGTGCACAAGCACGACGGCCGTACGGTCGCCGTCGCGGGCCCCGACTCGGTGTGGTTCGACACCTCGGCGGAGACCTACGGCAAGGCGCTGACCACGTACGCGGACTTCACGGTGGCCCCGGGCGACCGGATCGCGTTCACGATCTCCTGGGAGCCCTCGCACAAGCAGCCGCCCGCGCTGCCGGAGCCGGAGCAGTCGCTGCAGGCGACCGAGGACTTCTGGCGGGAGTGGGTCGAGCACTGCACGTACCACGGCCCGTACCGCGAGGCGGTGGTCCGCTCGCTGATCACGCTGAAGGCCCTGACCTACGCCCCCACGGGCGGCATCGTCGCGGCCCCCACCACGTCCCTCCCGGAGGACATCGCCGGTGTCCGCAACTGGGACTACCGCTACACCTGGCTACGCGACGCGGCCATCACCCTGTCCTCGCTGCTGCGCACCGGCTACCGCGAGGAGGCCCGCGCCTGGCGCGAGTGGCTGCTGCGCGCGGTCGCCGGCGACCCCGAGAACCTGCAGATCATGTACGGCATCGCGGGCGAGCGCGAACTGGGCGAGGCCGAGCTGGACTGGCTGCCCGGCTACGAGAACTCGGCGCCGGTCCGGGTCGGCAACGGCGCGGCGCACCAGCTCCAGCTCGACGTCTACGGCGAGGTCACCGAGGCCCTGCACCTGGCCCACATGACCGGCCTCGCCCGCAACGACTACGCCTCCCTCCTCCAGCTGAAGCTGATCCGCTACCTGGAGGACCACTGGGACGAGCCGGACGAGGGCATCTGGGAGGTGCGCGGGCCGCGCCGGCACTTCGTGCACTCCAAGGTGATGGCCTGGGTCGCCGTGGACCGGACCATCAAGCTGATCGAGTCCGGGGACGCGGACGGCCCGCTGGAGCGCTGGAAGGAGCTGCGCGACGACATCCACCGGGACGTCTGCGAGCGCGGCTACGACAAGGAGCGCAACACCTTCACGCAGTCGTACGGCTCGCAGGAGCTGGACGCGTCGCTGCTGCTGATCCCCCAGATGGGTTTCCTGCCGCCGGACGACAAGCGGGTCATCGGCACCATCGAGGCGATCCAGCGCGAGCTGTCCACCTCGGACGGCTTCATCCTGCGCTACCCGACCTCGGGCGGCGAGGAGGGCGTGGACGGCCTGCCCGGCGACGAGGGAGCCTTCCTGGCGTGCTCGTTCTGGATGGCCGACGACCTCGCGATGATCGGGCGCGTCGACGAGGCCCGCAAGCTGTTCGAGAAGCTTCTCGCGCTGCGCAACGACCTCGGGCTGCTGGCGGAGGAGTGGGATCCGCGGCTGAAGCGGCAGGTGGGGAACTTCCCGCAGGCGTTCAGCCATGTGCCGTTGATCGATACGGCGCTGCGGCTGACTGCGTCGGGCGCGTACGGGGGGTAGCGCCGCCGCTCGTCGGTTGTCTGCGGGTGCGTGGGGGCTGGTCGCGCCCACGCGGCGGCAGCCGCATATCAGACAGGGCCCCGCGCCCCCTTTGGGGCGCCCAGCTGCTTAGGCTGGTAACCATGGCTCCCCCGTCGAGGGCGCACTCGGCTCTCGTTGAGCTGCGTGAGGATCTGGTCGGCGACGTGTTCGTCCCCAGGGACCCGGGGTACGACGAGGCCCGGACCGTTTTCAACGGCATGGTCGACCGGCGGCCTGCCGTGATCGCCCAGTGCGTGGACGAGGCCGACGTGGTCCGTGCCGTGCGGTTCGGGCGGGAGCTGGACCTGAAGGTCGCGGTGCGCGGCGGCGGGCACGGTGTGGCGGGCTCGGCGGTCGCCGACGCCGCGCTGGTGGTGGATCTGCGCCGGATGAACGGGGTGGCCGTCGACCCGGTGGCGGAGGCCGTACGGGTGCAGGGCGGGGCGGTGATGAGCCGTCTGGACCGGGCGGCCCAGGCCTACGGTCTCGCCACCACCGGTTCCCGGGACTCCGCCACCGGAGTCTGCGGTTTCGTGCTGGGCGGCGGGTCGGGGTGGCTGGAGCGCGCCTTCGGGGCGGCCGTCGACAACCTGGTCGGCGTCGAGCTGGTGACCGCTGACGGTGAGCGCGTCCACGCCGACGCCGACGCCGACCCGGAGCTGTTCTGGGCGCTGCACGGTGGCGGCGGGAACTTCGGCGTCGTCACCGCGCTCACGCTCCGGCTGCACGACCTGCCGGTGTTCTCGGCCGCGCTGCTGCGATACCCCGCGGCGTCCGGCCCGGACGCCGTCCGCGCCTTCCGCGAGATGATCCGCACCGGCCCCGACCAGGTGGGCGGGGCCGTGCTCCGGACCGCCGCCGAGGGCAGCCCGGAGTACACCGTGCTCGTGACCCACGTGGGGGGCGAGGAGGGCCTGCGCAGGGCCGCCGGGCCGCTGCTCGCGCTGCCGCACGGGGCGGAGCTCGCCGGCCCGCTGCCGTACGGCGAGGTGCAGGGGCTGCTGGACCTTCCGGGCGGGCTGCGGAACCACTGGTCGGCCGAGTGCCTGGCCGATCTGCCCGACGCGGCGGTGGACGCCTGGTGCGGCCGCGTGGACCCGCCGGTGCCGGCCGGCAGCAGGGATGTGCTGTTCCCGCTGGGCGGGGCGGTCGCCTCGGGACCGGCGGAGTACCCGCTGGCCTACCGGAACGCGGCCTGGGTGGTGCACCCCCTCGGGTGCTGGGCGGATCCGGGCGACGACGAGCGGGTGATCGCGTGGGTGCGGGCCGTCCGTGCCGGGGTCCGGCCGTGGTCCACCGGCGCGGTCTGCCTGAACCTGGTCGGCGACGAGGGCCCGGACCGGGTGCGGGCCGGTCTGGGCGTGGGGAACGCGCTGCGGCTCGGCAAGGTGAAGCGGCGCTGGGACCCCGACAACGTCTTCCGCTTCAACCACAACATCAGACCGCTCTGAGCGGGTCCCGGCGGAGCGCCGAGCGGAAGGTGCCGTGGAGGCGTTCACCCAGGTAGCGTCCGCTGCATGGACAGCGGTAGGGGCAGCGAACCCGACGACCAGGGCGCCGGGATCACCGTGCAGCGGGCACTGGAGCTGCCGGGGCTGCGCAGCGGGCTCCCAGAGATCCTGGCGGGCGCCGACCGGCTGCACCGCACCGTGCGCTGGGTGCACGCGGGCGAGGTGCCGAACATCGCCTCGCTGCTGAAGGGCGGCGAACTGCTGCTGACCACCGGCTACGGCCTGGGCACCCGGCCGGCCGAGCAGCGGGCGTTCGTGCGCACCCTGGCCGAGCGGGGCATCGCCGCCCTGGTGGTGGAGCTGGGCGCGCGTTTCTCCCGGCTGCCCGCCACCCTCGTCGACACCGCCCGGGCGACCGGGCTGCCGCTGGTCGTGCTGCACCGCGAGGTGCCGTTCGTGACGGTGACGGAGGAGATCCACACCGAGATCGTCAACCACCACTACGCCCTCCTGCAGCGCGCCGAGGAGGTGCACCGCCGCTGCACCGAGGCCCTGCTGGGCGGCGGCGGGGTCCCCCAGGTGCTCGCCATCCTGGCCGACTTCGGCGGCAACCCGGTCTTCCTGGAGACCGCCGACGGCCGGCTCCTGTACGCCGCCGGCTCGGGGCCCGAGGGGGCCGACCCGCTCCAGGTGTGGGAGGGACTGCGCGGCCAGCACAAGGACGCGCCGCCGACCGGGGTGGTCCTGGTGGACGTGCCCGGCGGGGGGCCGGGAGCGGGGTCGGTGCGCGCCCGGTTGGTCCTGCTGCCCGTCCGCGGGCCGCTCGCCCCGGTGCACCGCATCGCCGCCGAACGCGCCGCCGGCATCCTGGCCGTCGTCCTGATGCAGGCCCGTCAGGAGGAGGAGCTGGCGGCGCGCGGGCGCGGCGACTTCCTGACCGACCTCGCCGAGGGCCGCATCTCCGCCGAGGACGCCCCGGCGCAGGCCCGGGTCCTCGGCTTCAAGCCCGGCAGCAGCCCGCTGCTGCCGGTGGTCATGCGGGTCGGCGACGCCCTGCCCCCCGGCGGCGGCTGGGCGGTGCTGGCCCGCGCGGTGGGCGAGGAGCTGACCGCCGTGGGTGTGCCCGTCCTGCTCGGCGTACGACCGGTCGAGGGCCGCGTGCCGCTGCTCCTGGGCCTGCGCTCGGAGGCGGAGCGGACGACGGTCGCGGACCGGGTCGCGGCAGCGCTCAGGGCGGGGGTGGAGCGCGCCGGGATGCAGCGTCCCGGAGCCGCTGCGCCGGTGGTGGTGGTCGGCGCGGCCGGCGGCTGGGCGGCGGTGTCGGCGGGCCTGCGGCATGCGGCAGAGACGGCGGCCGCGGCCCAGGGCCTCTCCGACCGGCCCTGGTTCGACGCCCGCCGCCTCGACATCGACCTCCTCCTGTGGCGGCTGCGCGACCACCCCGACCTGGCGGCTTTCGTCGACCGCGCGATCGGCCCGCTGCGCGACCACGACCACCGCTCCAAGCCGCCGTTGCTGCCGACCCTGGAGACCTACCTGGCCCACGCGGGCCGCAAGGCGGAGACGGCCCGTGAACTCCACCTCAACCGGCAGACCCTCTACAACCGCCTCGCCCGCATCGGGGAGTTGCTCGGCACGGACCTCGACGACCCGCAGGCGGTCATGGCGTTGAGCCTGGCGCTGCGGGCCCGCCGGCACGTTCCCTAGGGGCCGGGACGCCCCGCAGGCCTTACGGAAGGGGCCGGGGCTGCGTCAACTCGTCGTACACGCTCAGCACTTGGGCCACGGTCTCGTCCTCCGTGGGCCAGCTCGCCGCCTGCCGGGAACCCCGCTCGCGCAGCTCCGCACAGCGCTCGGGGTCGCCGAGGAGGCGTACGACGGCGTCGGCGAGGGCCCGTGCGTCGCCGTACGCGACCAGCTCGGCCGCGTCGCCCACCAGGTCGGGGACACCGCCGACGGCGGTCGCGACGAGCGGCACGCGTGCGTGCAGGGCCTCCTGGGCGAGGACGGAACGGGACTCCCAACTGCTGGGCAGCAGCGCCAGATCGGCGGCGGCGAGCAGTTCGGTGACGTCGTCGCGGCGCCCGATCAGCCGAACGGGCAGCTCCTCGTCCTCGATCCGCCGCTGCAACGCCGGGCGCAGCGGCCCCTCGCCGGCGATGACGAGGAGCGGTACGGGATCGAGGCGGCACCAGCCACGCGCCGCGTCCAGCAGGACGTCGTAGCCGCGGTGCCGGTCGAGGGAGCCGACGGCGATGAGCAACGGCCGCCCAATGGCGCCGAGTTCGGCACGGACCTTGGGGTGCAGCAGCTCCGCCTCGTCCTGGTCCACGGGGCGCCGCAGGCCGGGCAGCGCCACGGCGGCGAGCCGGGCGTCCCGGGCGCCGGTACGGCGGGCCCGGTCCACCAGGTCGGAGGTGGTCCCGAGCACCACGGCGGCCGCCCGCACCACCCGCCGCTCCAGCATCCGCAGCAGATGTGCCCGGGCGCCCTCGGCATGCGCCCGGTTGTGCCAGGTAACGACCAGCGGGGTGTTGCGGCCGCTCAGCGCCAGCGCCGCGCGGAAGGAGGCGTGCAGGCCGTGGGCGTGCACCAGGTCGGCGTCCGTGCAGGCCGCGCGGAGCGCCGCCACCGACCCCGGGTCGCTGCTGCGCGGCACGTGCACGTGGTCGGCGCCGACGCCCGAGAAGCCGTAGGCGTGATCGGCCTCGGCGGGGGCGCACACCGTGACCCGCACGCCCCGCGCGACGAGGCCGGCGGCCAGCGAACGCACGTGCACGCTGCTGCCGGCGTTGCCGCCGCCCAGCACCTGCACGGTGCGCAGCTGCGACTGACCGTGCGGTGCGTTGCTGCTCACGGGGCTCACGCGGCCGGGGCTCCTGGTTCGGCGTGGGGCGGTCACGAGGGAACGTACAGAAGGTATCGGGGCCGAGGGCAGCACCGCGCGCGCCTCCCCCGGACACCGCTTTCCCCTCAAGGATGCCAGCACACAAGGGTGTTCCGGGCACTCGGAGAAGGCACATACCGAGGCGGGCCGGGGCAATGCGCCGGACCGTATCACCCGGGAGAGTGACGAAAACGCCGTCGCGGAGGAAGCGGCCGACAGCTTCCGGCAGCTTCCGGCCGGCTGAGCGAACGGCGAGGCGGCCGGTGAACGGCCCAGGGCGGGCGACGCCCTGCGCCGCCCGCCCCCCGCGGTGCGTCAGCGGTCCGCCCGCGCCGTGGCCAGCAGTTCCTCGGCGTGCGCCCGTGCCGTCTCCGAGTCCTCCTGGCCCGCCAGCATGCGGGACAGCTCCCGGACCCGCTCCTCGCCCTCCAGGACCTTCACGCCCGAGCGGGTGACCGAGCCGTCGTTGGTCTTCTCGACCAGCAACTGGCGGTCCGCGAAGGCGGCGACCTGGGGAAGGTGCGTGACGACGACCACCTGCGCGGACTTGGCGAGCTTGGCCAGGCGCCGGCCGATCTCCACCGCCGCCTTGCCGCCCACGCCCGCGTCGACCTCGTCGAAGAGGTACGTCGGGACCGGGTCGGTGCCCGCGAAGACGACCTCCACGGCGAGCATCACGCGGGACAGCTCACCGCCGGAGGCGCCCTTGGCGATGGGGCGGGGCGGGGCGCCGGGGTGCGGGGCGAGGAGCAGTTCGACCTCGTCGGCGCCCGCCGGGCCGTAGGCCACCGCCCGGCCGCCGACCTCCACGCCCTCCGGGTCCTCGGTCTGCCGGATGGCGAAGGACACGCGCGCGTGCGGCATCGCCAGGGAGCCCAGCTCGGCGGTGACGGCGGCCGCGAACCGTTCGGCGGCCTCGGTGCGCGCATCGGTCAGGGCCTGTGCGAGACCGCCCAGTTCGACCCGCAGGGCATCCCGCTCGGCGGTCAGCTCGTCGATCCGCTCGTCGTCGCCGTCGAGTTCGGTGAGCCGCGCGGCACCCTGCTCGGCCCAGGCCAACACCGCATCGATGCCGTCACCGTGCCCGCCGTACTTGCGGGTGAGCGCGGTGAGCGCGGCGCGCCGCTCCTCCACGGCCGCGAGCCGCAGCGGATCGGCGTCCAGGTCGTCGGCGTACCCGGCCAGCTCGCCCGCGACGTCGCCCAGCAGGATCCCGATCTCGCCGATCCGGTCGGCGAGCGCGGCGAGCGCCGGGTCGTGCGACCGTACGGCCTCCAGGGCCCGGTGCGCGCCCGCGACGAGCGTGGCCGCGTCGATGCCCTCGGGGTCCTCGGGGTTGCCCGCGAGCGCGGAGTGCGCGGCGGTCGCGGCGGACGACAGCGCCTCGGCGTGCCCGAGCCGCTCGGCCTCCTCGGCCAGCTCGACGTCCTCGCCGGCCCTCGGCTCCACACCCGCGATCTCGTCCAGCCCGAAGCGGAGCATGTCGGCCTCCTGGGCCCGCTCACGCGCGCGCGTGACGATCTCCTCCAGCTCCACCGCCACGGCCCGCAGCCGCCGGTAGGCCTCGCCGTACTTGGCCAGCGGCACGGCGACCCCGTCGCCCGCGTACCGGTCGAGGGCCTGCCGCTGCCGGGACAGCTTCAGCAGCCCCTGCTGGTCGGTCTGCCCGTGCACGGCCACCAGGTCGTCGGCGAGGTCGGCGAGCAGCCCCACGGGCACGCTCCGGCCGCCCAGGTGCGCCCGCGAGCGTCCCTCGGCGGAAACGGTACGGCTGATGAGCAGCGCCCCGTCGTCCAGCTCGGCGCCGGCCTCCTCGGCCCGTACGGCCGCCGAGGCTCCGGCGGGCACGGTGACCCGGCCCTCGACGACCGCCTTCTCCGACCCGATCCGCACGAGCGCGGGATCGGCCCGCCCGCCGAGCAGCAGCCCCAGGCTGGTGACCACCATGGTCTTGCCCGCACCGGTCTCACCGGTGACGGCGGTGAACCCCGGCGACAGCTCGACGACGGCATCGTCGATGACCCCGAGTGACCGTATCCGCATTTCTTCCAGCACGGGGAAGACCTTACGAGGTAGGGCCCAAGAAGCGCGAGGCACCCTGTCACCCGCGCGAGTGGAGAAGCACCCCGAAGAGCCACGGGACCGCATCGACATGCCGACGACCGTCCCTTCCCGAAGGCCACGGGGCCACATGGATACGCCGGTGGCTGTCCCTACCTGAAGAGGAACTGCGCGATCAGCCACAGCGCACCCGCACCCGCCGACGCACCGGAACCAGCCCCCACGCACGCGCTACTGCGGCGCCCCCCGCCATCCGGAGACCGGCAACGCGAACTTCGCGACCAGCCGGTCCGTGAACGACGCGTGGTGCAGCCGCGCCAGCCGCACCGGCACCGCTCCCCGCCGCACCTCGACCCGCGCCCCGGGCGGCAGCTCCACCGTCCGCCGCCCGTCACACCACAGCACCCCCGGCTGGATGTGCGGCAGCACCTCCACCGCGAGCACGGAGTCCGGCGAGGTCACCAGCGGCTTCGCGAACAGCGCATGCGCGCTGATCGGCACCATCAGCAGCGCCTCCACCTCCGGCCACACCACCGGCCCGCCCGCCGAGAACGCGTACGCCGTGGACCCGGTCGGCGTCGACAGGACGATCCCGTCGCAGCCGAATCCCGTCACCGGCCGCCCGTCGATCTCCAGCACCACTTCCAGCAGCTTCTCGGCGCCCGCCTTCTGCACGGCCGCCTCGTTCAGCGCCCAGTCGGTGTGCACGATGTCCCCGTTGCGATGCACGACGACGTCGACGGTCATCCGCTCCTCGACCTCGTACGCCCGGCTCACCACCCGGTCGACCACCTTGTCGAGGTCGTCGCGCTCGGCCTCCGCGAGGAACCCGACGCTCCCGAGGTTGACACCGAGCATCGGCACCCCGGACGCCCGCGCGAACTCGGCGCCGCGCAGCAGCGTCCCGTCACCGCCGAGCACGATCAGCAGCTCGCAGCCGTCGAGGCTGTGCGGCGAGGCCTCCTCGACGAGTTCGACCTCGTCGGGCAGCGGCAGGTCGCGGGCCTCGAAGTCCAGGACCCGTACGCCGACTCCGGCTGCCAGCAGCCCCTTCACCACGAGCTCGGCGCTGCGGATGGCAGCGGGCCGCCCGGTGTGAGCGAGGAGGAAAACAGTACGAGCTCGGTTCTGTGTCAACGCGGCCCCTCCGCCACTGCACGGTCAACGTCGGCCGGATCCAACTGGGGTGCGCCGGCCCGCAGCCACAGAAAGTACTCGACGTTGCCGGACGGCCCGGGCAGCGGACTGGCGGTGACACCCTTCACCCCGAGCCCCAGCTCCCACGCCTTCTCGGCAACCCCCCGCACGGCCTCCGCCCGCAGCTGCGGACTCCGTACGACTCCCCCGCTGCCCAGCCTCTCCTTGCCCACCTCGAACTGCGGCTTGACCATCATCACCAGGTCGGCGTCCGGCTTCACGCACCGCGCCAGGGCCGGCAGCACCAACCCGAGCGGGATGAAGGACAGATCACCCACGACAAGATCCACAGGCTCCCCATCGATCGCTTCAAGCGTCAACTCGCGTACGTTCGTACGGTCCTTGACGGTGACGCGTTCATCGCTCTGCAGAGACCACGCGAGTTGGCCGTACCCGACGTCGACGGCGACGACGTGCGCGGCCCCCGCGCGCAGCAGCACATCGGTGAAGCCCCCGGTCGACGCCCCGGCGTCCAGCGCCCGCCGCCCCTCGACCGCGAGGCCCTGCGGGACGAACACGGCCAGCGCCCCGGCGAGCTTGTGGCCGCCCCGCGACACGTACTCGGGATCGCTGTCGTCGGACTGGACGACGATCGCGGCGGCGGTCTCCACCTGGGTGGCCGGCTTGGTCGCGAGGGTCTTGCCGACGGTGACCCGCCCGGCGGCGATCAGCTGGCTGGCGTGCTCGCGCGAGCGCGCCAGCTTCCGGCGGACCAGCTCCGCGTCCAGACGGCGACGTGCGACTCCTGCCACGGTGGGTTCAGCTCCTGCTCTGGTGGTACGGACTAGAAGGTGTGGCCCGAAGGGCCTCGTTGCGGGGTGGTGGTCGGGTGACGGGCGGGCGCGGGCGCCCGGTGGCCGTGCGGCGGCGCGGGCGCCGGGGGCCCCGGAGGTCCCGGGCGGGTGTCGAGCGCGGTCAGCGCGTCGCGCAGCCCCCGGTGTACATCCTCGTACACCTCCAGATGCCCGTCCGTGGCGAGGTGGTCGGCGTCGGCCAGCCGGTCGAGCCGTGCGTCGACCTCGGCGTCGCCGGTGGGGGTGCGGGGGACGTTCAGCGGGGCGGGCGCGGCGGGGTCGTACTCGGGTTCGACGGCGGCCGCTTCCCCGGCCTCCGCCGCCGGGGCCGCCACCAGGCCTTCGGGCGCAGAGTCGGTCATGCCCCGACGCTACATGGAAGCCCTGGGGTACCGTCGATCGCGATGGCCACGATCGGGGAGTGCCGCGCCGCACTCGACAAGCTCTCGCACAGCATGGGCGGCGCCGAGGGCGACGTACGCGCGGCCGCCGCCATGGACCGCACCGTGAGCTGCCACATCACCGACCTGGACGTTACCTTCGCCGGCCGGCTCACCGGCGGCCGGATCGAGGTCGAGGAGACGTTCCCCGGGCCGCCGCGGGAGAAGGCGCAGATCAGACTCGCCATGGCCGGCGACGACCTGCTGGCCCTGGTCGACGGCGAGCTGAACTTCGCCGGCGCCTGGGGTTCGGGCCGGGTGAAGCTGGAGGCGAACCTGCTGGACCTGTTCCGGCTCAGGAAGTTGTTGTGACCCTGGCCCTGCGCGCCGCCGGCACCACCAGCGGGGTCCCCGTCTCCGGATCGTCGATGACCTGGCAGCGCAGCCCGAAGACCTTCTCGACCAGTTCGGCGGTGACGACGTCGTCCGGGGCGCCCTCGGCGACGACCCGGCCGCCCCTGAGCGCGATGAGGTGGGTGGCGTACCGGGCCGCGTGGTTGAGGTCGTGCAGCACGGCGACCAGCGTCCGCCCCTGCTCCTCGTGGAGTTCGGCGCACAGGTCGAGGACGTCGATCTGGTGCTGGATGTCCAGGTAGGTGGTCGGCTCGTCGAGGAGCAGCAGCGGGGTCTGCTGGGCGAGCGCCATGGCGATCCAGACGCGCTGCCGCTGACCGCCGGAGAGTTCGTCGACGTACCGGTCGGCGAGTTCGGCGACGCCGGTCTGCTCCATCGACTCCTGGACGACCTGTTCGTCCTCGGCGGACCACTGGCGCAGGATGCCCTGGTGCGGGTAGCGGCCTCGGCCGACCAGGTCGCCGACGGTGATGCCGTCGGGCGCGATGGACGACTGCGGGAGCAGGCCGAGCGTGCGGGCGACCTTCTTCGCGGGCATCGACTGGATGACCTGGCCGTCGAGCAGCACCCGGCCCTGACTGGGCCTGAGCATCCGGGACAGCGCGCGCAGCAGCGTCGACTTGCCGCAGGCGTTGGGGCCGACGATCACCGTGAAGGAGTTGTCGGGGATCTCCACCGACAACTGCTCGGCGATGACGCGCTGGTCATAGGCGAGGGTGACGTTCTCGGCGGACAGGCGGTTCACGGCGCTCCTCTTGCTGTCTGACTCGCTGTCTGAATCGGTGCTCGGCCGGGGGGTCGCGCTCATATCCGGCCCGCCCGGCGTTCGGTGACGAGCAGCCAGAGCAGGTAGACCCCGCCGAGGACGCCGGTGACCACGCCCACGGGCAGCTGGTCTGCGCCGAAGGCGCGCTGGGAGGCCCAGTCGGCGGTGACCAGAAGGGTGGCGCCCATGCAGAGGGAGGGCACCAGGTTGGGGCCGGGCGAGCCGGTGAGGCGGCGGGCGAGCTGGGGGGCGGTGAGCGCCACGAAGCTGACGGGGCCCGCGGCGGCGGTGGCGGCCGCGGTCAGCATGACGGCGGCCACCATCAGCAGCATCCGCACCCGCTCGACCCGTACCCCGAGGGCGTGGGCGACGTCGTCGCCCATCTCCATCATCCGCAGGCCCCGCGCGTTGACGAGGACCAGCGGCACGAGGACCGCGCACAGCGCGAGCAGCGGCCAGACCTGGCTCCAGTCACGGCCGTCGAGGGAGCCGGTCATCCAGACGACCGCGCGGGTCGCGTCGACCAGGTCTGCCTTGGTGAGCAGATAGCCGTTGACGGCGGTGACGACCGCGGAGACGCCGATGCCGACCAGGACCAGCCGGTAGCCGTGCACGCCCTGCTTCCAGGCGAGGAGGTAGAGGGCGAGACCGGTCACCAGGCCGCCGAGCAGCGCGCCGACGGTGACCTGGGCGGCGCTCCCGGACAGCAGCACGATGACGACGAGCGCGCCGGAGGTGGCGCCCTGCGAGAGGCCGAGCACGTCCGGGCTGCCCAGCGGGTTGCGGGAGACCGACTGGAACAGCGCGCCGCCGAGCCCGAGCGAGGCGCCGACCAGCAGACCGACCAGGACCCGCGGCAGCCGCAGCTCGTTGACGACGAAGTCCTGCCCGGCAGTGCCGTGCCCGGCCAGCGTCTTCAGCACGTCACCGAAGGAGATCGGGAAATCCCCGGTGCCGATCAGTACGACACTCGCGGCGCACGCGGCCAGCAGCAGCGCGACGACAACCACCAGCGCGCGCACGTCGGTCCGCAGCGAGAGCCCGCCGGGGGTGCGCAGAGTACGCGTGGTCTTCGCAGCGGTTTTCACAGCGGTCCTCACAGTTGGGCCGTCCTCCGCCGTCGAACGAGAAGAATGAAGACCGGCCCGCCGATGATCGCGGTGACGATGCCGACCTGGAGCTCGGCGGGGCGGGCCACGACCCGGCCGACGACATCGGCACCGAGCAGCAGCACGGGCGACAGGACCGTCGCATACGGCAGGATCCAGCGCAGGTCGGGGCCGGTGAACGAGCGCACGACGTGCGGGACCATCAGGCCGACGAAGGCGATCGGGCCGCAGGCCGCGGTGGCCGCGCCGCACAGCACGGTGGCGGCGAGCATGGCGAGGGCCCGGGTGCGGCCCAGGTTGGCACCGAGGGCGCGCGCCGTGTCGTCGCCCATCGCCACCGCGTTCAGCGGGCGGGCGAGACCGAGCGCCAGCAGAGTGCCGGCCGCGAGGAACGGCAGCACCTGCAGGATCGTCGAGTTGCTCGCCGAGGCCAGCGAACCCACCGTCCAGAAGCGCAGCTTGTTCAGCGCCGCGTCGTCCGTGATCATCACGGCCTGGAGGTAGCCGTAGAGCGCGGCGCTGATCGCCGTACCGGCGAGCGCCAGCCGGACCGGGGTGGCGCCCCGACTGCCGCCCAGGAACCACACCAGCGCGCCGACCGCGGCCGCCCCGGCAAAGGCGAACCACACATAGCCGCTGAGGGTGCTGACGCCGAGGTAGGTGACGGCCGTGACCACCGCCGCCGACGCGCCCGCGTTGATGCCGAGCAGTCCGGGGTCGGCGAGCGGGTTACGGGTGAGCGCCTGGAGCACCGCCCCGGACAGGCCGAGGGCGGCTCCGGCCAGCAGGCCGAGGACGGTCCGCGACAGCCGCGCGCCGACGACGACGTCACCGTACGTCCCCGTGTCGCGGAACAGACCGTGCCAGACCTGGTCAAGCGGCAGTTCCTTGGCCCCGATCGCGATGCTCGCCAAGGCGACGAGCAGCAGGATCCCGACGGAGACCAGGAGCCCGAGGGCTCGGATCACCCGACGGGTCGGGGGCGCGGCGGCGGTGTCCGCGCGCTGTTCGGGAGGACTGTCGACCAACACGAGGTTAGGTTAGCCTACCCTCCATTCCTCCGTCTCGATGCCCCCGTCGCCCCATCCCCGTTCCTCTTCTCAGCGCCGTGAGTTGCCGGAGCTCAGAGCCCCAGCCGCGCCAGCGCCTTGCCTCCGTCCAGCTCGCAGGAACCCTCCCCGGCCGCCGTCCAGGCCGCCGCGCACAGTGCCCGCAGCCCGTCGAGCACCTCGCCGTCGCCCGCCAGCTCCAGCCGGTCGGCACCCGCCGACGCCGTCCAGCCACCGCACCGGAAACCGGCGCCGTCCACCGTGACCTCCGGCTGCCCGGTGAGCAGCCCGCGCAGGTCTCCGTCGACATAGGTCGGCCGGTGCTGCGGCGGCGCGGCGAGCAACTGGCGCCCGTCGGTGACCCCGGTCAGCACGAGCAGCGAGTCGACCCCGCCGTTGAACGCGCCCTCGATGTCGGTGTCCAGCCGGTCCCCGACCACCAACGGCCGCTCCGCACCCGTGCGCAGGATCGTCTCCCGGTGCATCGGCGGCAGCGGCTTGCCCGCCACCTGCGGCTCGGCACCCGTCGCGATCCGCACCACCGCCACCGCCGCGCCGTTGCCCGGCGCGATCCCGCGCCCGCTCGGGATCGTCAGATCGGTGTTGGACGCGAACCACGGCACCCCACGCGCGACGGCGTACGACGCCTCGGCGAACCGCCCCCAGGGCAGGTCGAGGCCGCCGTACCCCTGCACCACGGCCGCCGGATCGTCGTCCGCGGACTCCACCGGCTCAAGACCCCGCTCCCGCAGCGCGACCCGCAGCCCCTCCCCGCCGATCACCAGCACCCGCGCCCCGGCCGGCACCTGCTCACTGATCAGCCGCGCGACCGCCTGCGCCGAGGTGATGACATCACCGGCCCCCGTCGGGATGCCCAGCTCGGTGAGGTGCTCGGCCACCGCGTCCGGCGTCCGCAGCGCGTTGTTGGTGACGTACGCCAGACGCATGCCCCCCGCGCGGGCGACCTCCAGCGACTCCACAGCGTGCGCGATCGCACTGCCGCCCGCGTACACCACCCCGTCCAGATCGAGCAGCGCCGTGTCATACGCCGTGCTCAGGGCCTGTCCGCTGCCCTCGGGACCAGTCCTGACGCCCTGGCTCATCCCCATCGCTCCTCGTCACTCCTTGTCACTCTTCGTCCGCCCGCCTCTCACCGTCGATCATCCCGCACGCCACTGACACACGTACGATGCCGGGATGAACACTGCAGGTCACTCGGAAGCAACGGAGCGCCGGGGCCTGGAACTCACCCCGTTCCGAGGCCTTCGCTACGACCCGGACCGGGTCGGCAGTCTGGCCGCCGTCACCTCTCCGCCGTACGACGTCGTCGTACGCCCCGACGGCGTCCACCACCTCCAGTCCGCCGACCCGCACAACATCGTCCGCCTCATCCTCCCCCAGGCCGGTACCCCCAGCGCCGGTACCGAACAGGCGGCCGACACCCTGCACCGCTGGCAGGCCGAGGGCATCCTCGCCGCGGACCCCGAACCGGGCCTGTACGTCTACGAACAGCACGACGGGAAGGGCCTGCTCCAGCGCGGCATCATCGGCGCCCTGCGGGTCTCGGAGCCGTCCGAGGGCGTGGTGCTGCCGCACGAGGAGGTCATGCCCCCGGTCGTCGCCGACCGCGCGGCCCTGATGCGCGCCACCTCCGCGAACCTCGAACCCCTCCTGCTCACCTACCGGGGCGACGGGAGGACCGCCGAGGTCGTCGAAGCGGTGGCCGACCGGCCTCCGCTCCTCGCCACCACCACGGAGGACGGTTTCCACCACCGCCTCTGGTCGATCACCGACCCCACCGAGCTGGCCCTCGTCCAGTCCGACCTGGCCCACCACCAGGCCCTGATCGCCGACGGCCACCACCGCTGGGCCACCTACTTGCGTCTACGCGCGGAGCATCCCTCCCCCAGCCCCTGGGACTACGGCCTGGTCCTCCTCGTCGACACCGCCCGCTACCCGCTGCGCGTCCGCGCCATCCACCGCCTGCTGCACGGCCTGCCGGTGGCGGAGGCGCTGGAGCACGTCAAGGGACTGTTCCGGGTACGACGGCTCGACGTCCCCCTGCCTGCGGCCCAGGAGGCGCTGGCGGACGCGGCCTGTGCCGGCAACGCGTTCCTGCTGGCCGGCGACGGTGCGTTCCATCTCATCGACCGCCCGGACCCGGATCTCCTGGCCCGTACGATCCCCGACGACCGCCCGGCCGCCTGGCGCACCCTGGACGCCACCGTCCTGCACGCCACGCTCCTCGACCACGTCTGGCGCATCCCCGAGGACTCGCCCGCGCACATCGCCTACATCCACGACACGGCGGCGACGGTCGCCAAGGCCGAACGCGACGGCGGCACGGCCGTCCTCATGCACCCGGTCCGCGAGGAGGTCGTCCGCGACCTGGCCCGGCAGGGCGTGACGATGCCACGCAAATCGACCTCGTTCGGCCCCAAGCCGGC
>NZ_JAEKKT010000439.1 GCF_019510245.1 Streptomyces sp.
ACGCGCTACCGCTGCGATTGCCGGTCGCCATCCTCCTCATGGCGATGGGCGTCGCGACCAACGCCAGCACCGCTCTGGCCGAGGCCGTCGACGACACCCCCATCTTCACCAGCCGCCACGCCCGGATCGCCTGCTGACCTCGGTCGGCGCCGGCCTGATTGGTTCGCACCCGAGACACGACACACATAGTCCAACCCGATGAAGGCAATCTGGCGGCTGCAAGAAGCACCCGCGCGCATCGGTCTGCCCGAGCCCTGAGTCAGCGGTCGCGGGCTACAAGCGGATGGCCCCGACCGGGCAAGCCGGTCGGGGCGCTGTCACCTCACCCTGCGGGCATCACCTGGTGTGGCGGATGCCCGGGAGGTCAGTGGTGGCGGTTGCCGCCGTGGTGGTGACCGTCGTGGCCGCGGTGGTGACGGCCCCAGGACTCGTCGTCGACGAAGCGGTCGTGGTCGTTGCGCAGGGTGGCGGTGTCGGAGCGGTTGTCCCACACCTCGTTGTGGCGGTCCATGTAGAGGTCGCTGTCGGTGTCGTGGCCCCAGCCGGTGTGGATACGGACCGTGGCGCGGCCTTCGAGGCGGTAGTGGTCGAAGGTGTAGGTGTCGCCGTCCTCGTTCTTCAGGGTCCAGCCGTCGAGGTTGACGGTGCGGCGGGAGGTGTTGGACAGCTCCACCCACTCCTTGTTCAGCGAGCGCCGCGAGCGGTCGTCCCATCCGGGCGCGTCGTACTGGACCGCGCTGATCTCCACCTTGGTCCGGTCGGGCCGGGCGTGGTCGGCCGCCGACGCCGGCAGCGCCACCGCCCCGACGATCGCGGCGGCCGACAGCACGGCGGCGGAGAGACGACGGGCGGTCACCGTGGAAGAAGACACAAAGCCCCCAGGCTGTACGAGCATCCGCCCTGTCCCCGACGAGCCCTTGCAGCGGGGCCGGTGGAACGGGCTGGTGCGGTGTGCGGGTGGCGGCCGGTTGGCCGCACATCCACACCATGGCCGTGCCGTGCAGGTTGTGAACGCAATACGGACGGTCCGTTACTGGTCATCCACATTGCTGTGACTCTTGGATGCATTGTCCATTTATGCCGCGAACGCACCATGTTGACGCCACGTCAGATCATCGACCGGTACGCGCCTTGGTCCCTCGCCCGTGTTCGACGGAGCGCGCCACCCCAGTCCCTGGCAGGCCGTCACCCGAAAGTGCGTAACAGGCCCTCCGGGCACCGCGAGCCCTCACGTGCGGGAACTCGACCGCGCACGGCAGGAGATCGTGCGCCGGGGATTCACGTCGCTGTGGCCAAGGCCGTCCGGAGCGACCTCGCAGCCCGCCTGCGCATCGTCCGGCCGCTCTGCCCCGACCACCGCACCGGCACCCATCCAAAGGCGGTCTCGAACCGGGCGGTGATTGGTGCACACCTGCGAACGAACCAGTGTGCTGACGGCCGCCCGGCGGATCCGTACGGGCCTCAGGACATGCTGCCCCGGCACACCGTCCCCACGGCCGGAGTGCGGCCCGTGCGGAGGTATTTGTCGACCGCCTCCGCGACGCAGCGGTTCTGCGGGTATGTGCCGTGGCCCTCCTCCTCGGCCGTCAGGAGCACGCCGACACCGTCGCCCAGGGCGCGGGCCATGTGGCGGGCGCCGGGATATGGGGTAGTCGGGTCGCCGGTGCCGCCGACCACAAGGACGGGAGCCGCGCCGTCGGCGTTCACCTGGGGCGTGGCACGTTCGCCGTCGAACGGCCAGTCGTAACAGAGGTAGACGCCAGTGGACCAGGCCGCGCCGAAGACGGGTGAGGCGGCTTTGACGCGGGCCTTGTCCCTGTCGAGGCGTTCGAAGTCAGGGCGCAGGCTGGAGTCCGCGCAGGTGATCGCGACCCGGGCGGCGCGGCTGCTGTCGCGCGGGGTCGCTGCGCGGTCGGCCGAGCCGATGTCGTCCGCGCCCTTGCTCAGCGGACCGCCGTCGTTGTGGTCGATCAGCGCGGTGAGCGCCTTGGCGAGCGGCGACCAGCCGTCTGTGCCGAGGTCGAGATAGTCACTGACGGTGTACGCGAGGTCATCGGCGTCGAGGTTCCTTCCGCCGCCGGCCGGGGCGGGCGTCTTCTCCAGGCGATCGGCCAGGCGCGCCATGCGTCGCGCGGCCTCCTCGGGCCCATCGCCTGTCGGGCACTGGCGGATACGGGCCGCGCAGTGCGCAGCGAACCGATCGAACGCCGCCTGGACCGCCTTGACCTGCGACACCTGCTCCTCATCGAGGTTCTCGGTCGGATCGACGGACGCTTCGAGGACGAGCCGTCCGACGTGCGACGGGTACAGGTGGGCGTAGACCGCGCCGAGCGCCGTTCCGTACGAGACGCCGAAGTAGTGCAGCCGCTCGTCGCCGAGGAGGTAGCGCATCAGGTCGAGGTCTCGCGCGGTATGCGAGGTGCCGATGTACGGGAGGAGCGCCCCGGAGTGCTCGGCGCAGGCGTCGGCCCCGTCGTAGCCGGTGTCGTCCGCGTTCTTGCCGCAGCGCACGGGGATGGTCGCGCCGACGCCGCGCGGGTCGAAGGAGACCAGGTCGTAGCGGTCGAGGAGCGGCTTGTACTGGTTGAGGCGTTCGGGTAATCCGCTCACGCCGGATACGCCGGGGCCTCCGAAGTTGAGGACGAGCGAGCCGATACGCCGGGCGTTCGAACCGGTGGCCTTACGGCGGATCAGGGCGACGTCAATCGTCCTGCCATCTGGCTTCCCGTAGTCGAGCGGGGCCTTCATGGCGGCGCAGTCGTAGCCCTTGCGCGCAGTGGGCGGCGAGGTGCAGCGGGACCAGCGAAGGTGCTGGCCGGTGGTGAGCGCGGTGGGCAGACCGGCGGGCGGGTTGTTCGCGGTGAACTCCGTACGCGGCTCCGCACTCCGGCCGGGAGCGTCGTGCTTGAGCCAGGCGCCAACGGCCCCGAACACGGCCAGGAAGACCCCGGCGAGAATCCACACACCGACCGAAAGGCCCGTTCTGCGGCTTCGTATCGGAGGTGCGTCACTCATCGAATCCCCGCGCTCCAGCCCCTGGACGCCCGCCCCGTGCCCGCTTGCCCGTGTCCGTGATCGTCCGACCGTCGAATG
>NZ_JAEKKT010000440.1 GCF_019510245.1 Streptomyces sp.
TCTGGCCGACCTCGCTGAGGACGTGACTGGACACGACGACCGTGCGCCCCTGACCGGCGAGCCCACGCAGGGTACGGCGCAGCCAGGCGATGCCCTCGGGATCGAGGCCGTTGGCCGGCTCGTCGAGCAGCAACACGGCCGGATCGCCGAGCAGCGCACCGGCCAGCGCCAGGCGCTGCCGCATCCCGAGGGAGTACGTGCCGATCCTCCGATCCGCGGCGCCGGCCAGTTCGACGACGTCCAGGACCTCCTCGACGCGCGCCGCCCCGACACCGGCGCCGAGCGCGAGGATCGACAGGTGCGCGCGACCGGTGCGACCGGTGTGGAAGCCGGCCGTCTCGATAACCGCGCCGACGATCCGCCGCGGCCGGTCGAGTTCGGCGTAGCGCCGACCGCCGATCAGGGCCGACCCCGCGGACGGCCGGGCGAGCCCGAGGATCAGCCGCATCGCCGTCGTCTTGCCCGCACCGTTGGGGCCGAGGAAGCCGGTGACCTCGCCGGGCGCGAAGTCGACCGACACGTCGGCCAGGGCGGCAACCGCCCCGAACTGCTTGGTGAGCCCGCACAAGGTCACCGGCGTCGTCATCGCGGTGAATATCTGTTCATGATCATCCGTTCACCGTAGATCCCGATCCGCCGAAGCACAAGCGCGATCGCCGGCGGTCCCCCAGTGGGCTCCGCTGAAAACGTCGATCAGGCCGGTATCGTTCGGCGGGATCGAGCCCGCGAGCAAAGGTGCACCCGATGACCGGCAAGCCACCCACCATCGCCGACGTCGCGCGCGTCGCCGGCGTCTCGGTGCCGACGGTGTCCCGGGTGCTGACCGGGAACATCCCGGTCGCCGAGAAGCGGCGGGCGCAGGTGCTCAAGGCGATCGAGGAGCTTGGCTACCGGCCGAACGCCGCCGCGCGGGCCCTGGTCAGCGGGCGGCGGTCGATGATCGCGATCCTCGCCGCGAACACCTCCCGCTACGGCTACGCCCGCACCGTGGAAGGGATCGAAGAGGCGGCCCGGGCGGCCGGCTACATGGTGGTGATCACCGTCGTCGAGACGCCCGATCCGGAAGCGGTGAACAGCGCCGTCGACATGGTGCTCAGCCATGCGGTGGCCGGAGTGATCGTGCTCGACTTCGACGAGCCGGGCCACGCCGCGATGACCGCGCTGCCCAGGAGCGTCCCCGTGGTCGTCGCCGCTGCCTCGCCGTCCCGCTCGGTCGACCTGCCGCGGGCCTACCTCGCCGACCAGCGCGCCGCCCGGGCCGCCACCGAGTACCTCCTGTCGCTCGGGCATCGGACGGTCCACCACATCGCGCTGCCCAGCACGGGCCGGCGCGGCGGCCGCACGGCGGGCTGGGCGGCGGCGCTGAAGGCGGCCGGCGTGGACGCGCCGGAGCCGCTGTCGGCATCGTGGAATCCGCTCGACGCCTACGAACTCGCCAAGACGCTCGCCGCCGACCCGGCAGTGACCGCGGTGCTCGCGGGCAACGACGAGGTCGCCGTCGGCGTCTTGCGAGCGATGACGGAACAGGGCCGGCGCGTACCCCAGGACGTCAGCGTGATCGGCTTCGACGATCAACCCATCGCATCGCTCGTCTCGCCCTCGCTCACGACCGTGGCGCAGGACTTTGCCGAGCTCGGTCGGCAGACCTTCGGGCTGCTGAACCGGACGATCAACGGTGCCGAGGGGCGCGCGACCATCAGCGTGCCGGCCCGGCTCGTCGTCCGCGAGAGCACGGCCCCCGCCCCGCGCCACCGTAAGCGCTGACGGCCAACCCTCGATGATCTTGCGCTGATTGATCGGCGCGGTCGGTCGCGTCCGATCCGCTGATAACGCTGTCAGGCGACGCTCTGATATCGCTATCAGAAATTGTCGCGAAACTCTTGCGCTCCCGTCTGATCAACGTTTTCATGGTGCGACAACGCACCGGCGAATGGGAGCACCGTGGGTTCGATGGACGTCACCAGTCGGGGCAGCGGCCTTCGCCTCGCCCTGAGCTGGAGCGATGACGAACCGGCCACGGTGTCCCTTCGCGGGCCTGGGCAAGCCGACCTATCGCCCGCGACGGCACCGCTCGTCGAGGCGCTCGCGGCCGGGCACGGCCGGGAGTGGGCCGGCCGCCGGTTCGTCGACACCGCGATCGGCCGCCGGCTCCGCCATCGCGCGCACCGCGTCGAGCGACGCGGCCCGTGGCAGACCGCGTCGCTGACCCAGTACGACGACGTGACCGGGCTCGAGTTCACGGCCGAGTTGACCATCCACGACGAGGAGTTGGGGCTGCGCGGCCGCACCCATACCCGAAACGTCGGCGCGCAGCCCGTGACGCTGCACGCGGTGAGCTCGCTGACGTTCGGTGACTTCGGCACTCCCAAGCCCACTGCGCTCGACCAGTGGTCCTTGTTGCGGGGCCGCAGCGACTGGCTGGCCGAGGGTCGCTTCGAGCGGGTGCCGTTGCGAGCGGCCGGGCTGCCCGACCTGCACGTCGAGGGCAAGCCGTTCCGCACCCGCGGCTGCATCGAAGCGGTGAGCTTGAGCAGCTGGCCGACCGCGTACGAGATGCCGGTGGGCGTGCTCATCGACCCGGCCGGGCCCCAATGGTCGTTCCAGGTCGAGCACAACGGCGGGTGGGTTTGGCAGTTGGGGGAGCGGCCCGAGAGCCTCTACCTCGCGCTGCTGGGCCCGACCGACGAGCACCACCAGTGGCAGCTCGAACTGCGGCCGGGGGAGACGTTCTCGTCCGCACCGGCGTCCATCTGCGTGGAGCCGGCCTGCGCCCCGCTGGCGTTGCCCGCGCTGACGAGCTTCCGGCGGGCGTCGGCCCCAGCGACGCTTCGCGAGCCGTCGGCGGTCATCTTCAACGACTACATGAATACGGTGATGGGCGATCCGACGGCGAACGCGCTGTACCCGCTCATCGACGCGGCGGCCCAGGCCGGTGCCGACTACTTCGTGATCGACGCCGGTTGGTACGCCGACGACGGTGACTGGTGGGAGACGGTAGGGGAGTGGCTGCCGTCGCCCCGACGCTTTCCGGACGGGCTCGACCGGGTCCTCGAGCACGTCCGGCGCCGGGGACTCGTGCCCGGCCTGTGGT
>NZ_JAEKKT010000441.1 GCF_019510245.1 Streptomyces sp.
GCACGGACGGTGGACTCGGACCGCAAGCACCTCACCTCGGTGCTGCGGGAGGCGGCCGCCCATCCGGGCACCGCGCTGATCGAGATCTACCAGAACTGCAACATCTTCAACGACGGCGCCTTCGAGGCCCTCAAGGACAAGCAGCAGGCCGAGGAGGCGGTGATCCGCCTCGAACACGGAAAGCCGATCCGCTTCGGCGCGGACCTCTCCAAGGGGGTCGTGCGGGACGCGGCGACCGGCGACCTGAAGGTGGTCACGGTGACCCCGTCGAACGAGGCGCAGATCCTCGTCCACGACGCACACTCCGCCTCCCCGACGACCGCCTTCGCCCTGTCCCGCCTGGCCGACCCGGACACCCTCCACCACACCCCGATCGGGGTCCTCCGATCGGTGGACCGCCCGGTGTACGACACCCAGATGGCGGACCAGCTGGACGCGGCGATCGAACAGCACGGCAAGGGGGATCTGGGGGCGCTGCTGGCCGGCGGGGACACCTGGACGGTCGTGGGCTGACCTGAGCGCGACATGGGGAGGGCCCGGATGCGACTCGGCATCCGGGCCCTTTCCCGTTATGCGTCGGGGATGTCCCGCTTGGCACGCAGAAGGGTGTCGCGGGTGATCACGACGATTCGCTCGTAGTCGGCGCGAGCGGCATCGGCCGGAAGCAGCGCGTCCAGTTCCTCGGTGCGGTCGGTACCGATGACCGCGAAGCTGCCGTCGCTCAGCTCGAAGAGGTCCGGACAGGTTTCCATCGTTCCGCTGCCCCGCAGCTTGGGTGGATCTCCGAGACGGCGAACGATGTTCACTGACACCTGGGGGCTCCCTCTGCGCATCCCCTTCTCGCCCCCGGCCGCCCGGCCGTGTCGTTGGAGCCGGGACACCCATGCCCGCCGAGCGACAGCGCAGGATCAGCACGCGGCGGAGAAGAGCCACTGGATCTGACGGAAAAGTGCCGACAGACGCGCGCGAGCCGCGTCGCGGCGGCGTCACACCGCATTCGGCCGACCGTCACAGAGTGCCACATGTCTGGGGAATTCTGTAACTTCCTGTAACCATGTCGCCCTGTGTCCATATCCGTAAGTCGGCTGCATGCCCCCACCGACAAGTCGACAGTCGCCCTCAAGCGCCGTCAGGACCCGTGAGACCCGGATCCGGCCCTACGATCCACCACTCCTCGGGATCGTCCGCCAGTTCCTCGATCAGCACGTCGACGACCTCACCGATACGCGCCTCCGTCGATTCCGTGGGCAGGGACCTGCGGTGCTCCTCGGTGCGGTCCCAGTACTCGGCGAACAGTTCGTTGCGACACAGCACGCGCAGATGCCCCACGAGTTCGTCCCAGGTGTACACCCCGACCCGGTGCGCCAGCAGCAGACTTCCGTACTCGCGGTTGGCGAAGATCATCTGGCGCCGCTTGACCTCGGAAAGACCGGTCAGGGTACTCGCCGCGTCAGCCAGGGAGGGGTCGTTGATGGCCCGGTCCATCTGCTCCAGGCTGATCCGGTACTGCTGAATCAGGTTCGCCCGGTGAATCTCCTCGGTCATCAGCCTGAGCTGACCGAGCAGTTCCAGCAGGATGGCCTCCTGGCGTCGACTGCGGGCCCCCCAGGCGAAGAAGGCTCGCATCAGGCCGCGCCCAGAAGCGACAGCAGAACCGATCCTGCTGCGGCGGACGGCCGGAGTCTGTGTGGCCATGTCAAGGCATCCCCCTGGATCCGGTGACCGTGCGCCGAGAAGTGGCATGGCGGGTCGGGGCACGGTGGGCGTGGGCACTCCGCATCCAGCGTGCCCGTCGACTCAAGTCGGCGTGGGAGGCGGAGAGGGGGCGCATGGGTGGACAGGGCTCGCATGTCGGTCAACGCCCTGATACATGTGTGCCCCCTGGCGCCGTGTACATGCCCTCAGTCGGCCCGCTCCGGCGTATCACCCCTGCTCAGAGGCCCTCTTCCGCGCGTCGTACCCCTCCCGCGCCTCCTGCACCGCCGCCATCCTCTTCGCGGTCCACTCCGCCAGCCCCCGTACCTGTTCCGCCGCCTCGCGGCCGAGGTCGGTCAGCGAATAGTCGACCCTCGGTGGGATCACCGGCTTGGCATCCCGGTGGATCAGGCCGTCGCGTTCGAGGGTCTGGAGGGTCTGCGTGAGCATCTTCTCGCTGACGCTGCGACCCTGGCCCCCGATCGCGCGCCGCAGTTCGCTGAAGCGGTGCGGGCGGTCGAGGAGTTGGATCAGGACCAGGACGCCCCAGCGGCTCGTCACGTGTTCCAGGACGAGGCGGTGGGGGCACATCGCTTCGCCCGACACCGCCGGGGCGTTCATCTCAGCACTTACCGACATGCCAGTACCTTACTTCAAAGTGGGTACTTTCGCAGAGTTAGCGCTTCACCTATGGTTAGTGCCACCGCACCCCACAAGGAGATCGCACATCATGAGCATCGTCGTCACCGGAGCCACCGGACACCTCGGCCGCCACGTCGTCGAGCAGCTGCTCGAGAAGGTCCCGGCCGAGCAGATCACCGCCGTCGTGCGCACCCCGGAGAAGGCCGCCGACTTCGCCGCCAAGGGCGTGACCATAGCGGTCGCCGACTACAACAGCCCCGAGACCTTCGACAAGGTCTTCGCGGCCGGCGACAAGGTGCTGCTGATCTCCGGCAACGAGTTCGACAAGGGCCGCCCCGCCCAGCACCAGGTCGTCATCGACGCCGCCAAGGCCGCGAACGTGGCGCTCCTCGCGTACACCAGCGCCCCGGGCAGCCTCACCGCCGCGCTCGCGGACGACCACCGGGCCACCGAGGAGGCGCTCCTCGCCTCCGGCGTGACCTACTCGCTGCTGCGCAACGGCTGGTACAACGAGAACTACACCGAGAACCTCGCCCCCGCCCTGGAGCACGGTGCCGTGGTGCAGGCCGCCGGCGAGGGCCGCCTCTCCAGCGCCTCGCGCGCCGACTACGCGGCCGCCGCCGTGGCCGTGCTGACCGGCGAGGGGCACGAGAACACGACGTACGAGCTGGGCGGCGACGAGCCCTGGGGCTTCGCCGAGTACGCGGCCGAGCTGAGCCGGCAGACCGGCAAGGAGATCGCCTACAACGCCGTTACAACGCCGTCCCCGTCGACACCTTCATCGAGATCCTGACCGGCGCCGGGCTGCCCGGCCCCTTCGCCGCGATCCTCGCCGGTGTCGACGCCTCCATCGAGAAGGGCGAGCTGGTCGTCACCTCCGGCGACCTGTCCCGCCTGATCGGCCGTCCGGCCACCCCGATCGCCGAGTCCATCGCGGTGGCGCTCAAGGGCTGACACTCCCCGACGGCCCCTGGGACCACCACCCCCGGCTGTCATGACCGTATAGCGATACGGGCATGACAGCCGGGGGTGCTCGGCGTTACCTTCTTGCAGGCGAGGACAGTGCGAGGAGGAGAGTCCGTGAAGTCGAGGGGCGAGCGGCACATAGGTCTGCTGAACGGCTTCGCCGCGTACGGGATGTGGGGGCTCGTGCCCCTGTTCTGGCCGCTCCTCAAGCCCGCCGGGGCCGCCGAGATCCTCGCCCACCGGATGGTGTGGTCACTCGTCTTCGTGGCCGTCGCGCTCCTGGTCGTACGGCGCTGGGCCTGGGCCGGTGAGCTGCTGCGGCAGCCCCGGAAGCTGGCGCTGATCACCGTGGCCGCCGCCGTCATCACCGTGAACTGGGGCGTCTACATCTGGGCCGTCAACAGCGGTCACGTGGTCGAGGCCTCGCTCGGGTACTTCATCAACCCGCTCGTCACCATCGCGATGGGTGTGCTGCTGCTCAAGGAGCGGCTGCGGCGCGTGCAGTGGGCGGCGGTCGGGATCGGGGCCGCCGCGGTGCTCGTCCTCACCGTCGGATACGGCCAACCCCCGTGGATCTCCCTCACCCTCGCCTTCTCCTTCGCCACGTACGGCCTGGTCAAGAAGAAGGTCAACCTCGGCGGGGTCGAGTCGCTGGCCGCCGAGACCGCGATCCAGTTCCTGCCCGCGCTCGGCTATCTGCTGTGGCTCGGCTCGCGGGATGACCTCAGCTTCGCCTCCGAGGGCCCGGGGCACGCGGCGCTGCTCGCCTCGACCGGCATCGTCACCGCGCTCCCCCTGGTCTGCTTCGGCGCGGCGGCGATCCGCGTGCCCCTGTCCACGCTGGGACTGCTCCAGTACCTGGCCCCGGTCTTCCAGTTCCTGCTCGGCATCTTCTACTTCCACGAGGCCATGCCGCCGGAGCGCTGGGCCGGGTTCGCGCTGGTCTGGCTGGCGTTGACGCTGCTCACCTGGGACGCCCTGCGCACCGCGCGGACGCTCAGGAGGGAGATCAGGACGCCCGGCACCACCATGACGACGGGCACCGTCAGCGCCGCACGGAAGGCGGAGAGCCTGGCCTCGGGCCCGGAGTCGCCGGCCTCGCCCGGCGCCAGGCCGTAGACCGCCGTCACCGCGGCGATCCCGGTCGCCGAGCCGAACCGGATCGCCGTGTGCGGCCACCCACTCGCGAGGCCCTGCCCGGCCTCGGCGCCCCCGTCCGCCGCCACGATCGTCAGCGGCCCGTACGGCGGCGCGAAGGCGGTGCCCGCGATGACCAGCGTCGGCAACATCGCCAGGTGGCCCCTTCTTGCCGTCGAGGGCCGAACGGCCTACCACCGGCGAGCCGCGGAAGTCGTTCAGGACACTCCCGGACCTCATTCGCGGCTATAAGTGGCTCCATGACGCAGACCACACCCGCACCCCTGCACTGGAAACTGGTCGTCGACGCCGGCGACCCGCACGCCCAGGCCGACTTCTGGGCGGCCGCGCTGCCACTACGTGACCGAGGACAACGACGCGCTCGTCCAGCGGCTGCTGGAGCTCGGCGCGCTGCCGCGCGAGGCCACCGTCGAGTACCACGCGCGCCTCGCCTTCCGGGACCTGATCGCCGTACGGCATCCCGACGACCCGTACGACAAGGACAGCGGCACGGGTCTCGGCCGGCGGCTGCTGTTCCAGCGGGTACCGGAGGCGAAGACCGTCAAGAACCGGCTCCATCTCGACGTGCACGCCGGCGACGGACAGCGGGCGGCCGAGGTCGAGCGGCTGACCGGGCTCGGTGCCAGCGTGCTGCGGGAGGTGAAGGAGCAGGGCGGTGAATGGGTGGTGATGGCGGATCCGGAGGGGAACGAGTTCTGCGTGCAATGAGCCCATGACGCGGCGGAGTCCGTTATGCGAACGGGCGTGACCGGATTCCGCCCTTGACGGTGAGTCAACCTCAGCTTCACCATCCAGGCACCCATTCGCTGTGGAATCCCTGTGACTTCAGGGACTTCCCATGGAATTCGGAGCCCCCCACATGAAGCTCTCGGTTCCCGGACGCGTCACGGCCACCGCCGTCGTCGCCACCGTCTCCCTCCTGGCCGGCGGATCCATAGCCGGCGCGGCCCCCGCGGGACAGCCCGCGGTGGCCGCGGCCCCGGACATCCCGGTGGCCAACGTGAAGGCGCATCTGACCCAGCTGCAGTCCATCGCCACCGCCAACGGCGGCAACCGCGCGCACGGCCGCGCCGGTTACAAGGCCTCGCTCGACTATGTGAAGGCCAAGCTGGACGCCGCCGGATTCACCACGACGGTCCAGCAGTTCACCTCGTCCGGCCGCACCGGCTACAACCTGATCGCGGACTGGCCGGGCGGCGACACCAACCAGGTGATCATGTCCGGCTCGCACCTCGACAGCGTGACGGCGGGCGCGGGCATCAACGACAACGGGTCCGGTTCGGCGGCCGTACTGGAGACCGCGCTCGCCGTGTCCCGGGCCGGCTACCAGCCCACCAAGCATCTGAGATTCGCCTGGTGGGGCGCGGAGGAGCTGGGCATGGTCGGCTCCCGTTCCTACGTCAACGGCCTCTCCACCGCCAGCCGTTCACGGATCAGCGGCTACCTCAACTTCGACATGATCGGCTCGCCGAACCCCGGGTACTTCGTCTACGACGACGACCCGGCCATCGAGAAGACCTTCAAGGCGTACTACGCCGGCCTCGGCGTCCCGACCGAGATCGAGACCGAGGGCGACGGCCGCTCCGACCACGCGCCCTTCAAGAACGCGGGCGTGCCGGTGGGCGGGCTGTTCAGCGGGGCGGACTACACCAAGACGGCGGCGCAGGCGGCCAAGTGGGGCGGTACCTCGGGGCTGGCCTTCGACCGCTGCTACCACTCGTCGTGCGACACCACGGCCAACATCAACGACACGGCCCTGGACCGCAACAGTGACGCGGTGGCGTACGCGGTGTGGGAGCTGTCGCAGTAACAGGCCTGCCGGGCTACTGGTCCGCGTTCCGCGCGCGTTCCGCGAGGCGGAGCATGCGGGCGCGGGCCGACTCCAGCTTGTCGGGGTCCTCGGCCGCCGGACCTTCTCCCGCGGCCAGGTCCGTCCACAGGGTGAGCAGGTCGCGGCCGAGTTCCAGGCCCCGCAGCGGATCCCGTACGGCCTTCCACGCGGTGGCCGCGCTGTGTACGTTGCCGTAGGCCGCCTCGGCGTCTCCGGCGCGGTGGTGGATGCCGGCCAGGTCGAGGGAGATCTCCGCGGCGCGGACCGGCTCGCCGCCCAAGTAGGCGATGTAGGCGGCGAGTTCACGCACCCGCAGCACATCGGGATGCTCGGCGCCCAAGGTCTCGGACGCCTCGCCGACCACCCGCTCGGCCAACTCGGCGGCAACGTCCGTCCGCCCCTCGCGCACCGCCTCACTGATTTGCCCGACGGGTTCCGCGAGGACGGCGCCGTCCTCCACCACCAGCCCCTCCCCCATCACGGCCTCGGCCACGGCGTCGAACCCCCGTACGGGGGTCGGCTTGGGACCGGGGTCGTCCAGGAGGGGGACGGGATCGATGAGCGGGGCGGCGGGACGAGGGGCGACGGGGCGAGAGGTGGGCGAGGCCGACGGAAGCGGCTGCGGCACAGCGGCGAAACCGGCCGTGGGCAGGGGCCTGGGCTCGGGCACCGAGGCGCTCTGCGGCCCGGCGGCGGGGACTGCGTCCGACGGCGGCCGGGCCGGTGTCGGAGCGGGGTCGGGCAGGAGTCTGGGCTCGGGCACGGACGCCGAGTCACTTGGCGGCAGGAGGGCCGGGACGGCGTCCGACGGCGGCGGGGCCGGTGTCGGAGCGTCGGGCTGCGGCAGGGGCCTGGGGGTGTAGGCGAAGTCGGTCGGTGACAGCGGGGCCGGGGCCGGGCTCGCGTCCATGACGGGGGGCGGGCCGAACTCGCCCCTCGGGGGTGCGACCGTCCCGGGGGGCTGAGCCGGCGCCGGGCCGGTGCGGCGAGGGTGCGGCAGCTGTCGTAGGACCTGGGTCGGGGCCGGTTCGGCGTCCGTCGGCTGCGGCTCGGGCACGTTCCGCAGCCGGAACGTGGGGGCCGGGTCCCGTGTGGGCTCGTCGAGTGACCGCGGGAGCTGCGGGGGCTCCTCGTCCGGGCCGGCGCCTGCGGACGGCCAGGGCGTGGGCGCGGACTTCTCGCCCGCGCCGACCGCCGGACCCTCCGGCGGAGCCATCCGTACCGGCTCCGCGGTGAAGCGGCTGGAGCCGTCCGTCGTGACTTCCAGCGGGACCACGTACCCGATGCGGGCGTCGTGGATCGTGGCGTGGACGGGGTTGCCGCTGGTGCGGGCGAGATGGTGGAGGTGGGTCAGGACGGTCTGGTGGAGTTCCTCGCCGGGCGGCGCGGTGACCGGTGTTC
>NZ_JAEKKT010000442.1 GCF_019510245.1 Streptomyces sp.
CCCGCGACACCGGCATGACCCGCGACGACCTCGCATGGGGCGCCACCGCGACCCTGGCGCGGGAACGCCTCGCACAGCCCGACCCTCTCGACGAACTCGCCGCGCAGGCCATCGTGGACGAACTCGCCGAACGGACCCCGTGCCGGTGGGGCCGTCAGCACACCGACGCGGTTCGTGCCGCGCTGTACCGGACTCTGGCCGACCTCACCGACGTCCTCCTGGAAGTGTCGGAGTCCACCCCGACTCCCCTCCACTGGACCACCCACGACGACGCAGGGCGCGCCTCGGCCCTGATCGGCGGAGTGGTCCACGACGTGGTCGTCCAGCAGGCGGAGAACGCACCCTCTGCCGCACAGCCCGTCTGGCACCACCCTTCGGCCCCTGCCGCGAGCACCGCCTGGCAGTGGCGGATCACGAACGGACCGGCCGGCCGTGCCTCCCACGGCTGCGGACCCTTCCCCTCCGCGCTCGCGGCACGGCACGCATCGGAGTGCGCGATCACGGCACTCGCCGCCGGGAGATGCAGTCTGTGAAGGGCGCGACAATTCGTTCGGTTCTCGGAGTACGACACCGACCGAGCCTGATTGAGCAGATGACGGGACGGCCCGTCGAGGCATCCTCCGGCAAGACCCACGACGCCGTCTCAACCGGGGCGGTGACCGCTGTTCAACATCCCCTCTCAGTGAACGGCGGTTCCGCATGTCCCGCGGCGGGTGAGCGCTTCATCGGGCGGATCGATCGCGGATGATCAGCCGGCGCCAGCGCCGACGCTCCGTGACGAGGGTGGCGGCGGCCAGCAGGGTCACCGAGACGGCCGCCCAGGCGGACCAGGCCAGCCAGGAGGAGACCACGGCCGCGGCAAGCTGGAGCAGCACCAGCAGGATCGTGATCCGGCCCGGCACCGCGATGATCACATTGGCCTTGTCCCCCGGAGTGGAGAAGAGGGTCGGAAGGCCGATCAGGGCCACCACGGACAGGGCGGCGAGCAGCCATGAATGGCCGGCCAGGGCCCAGGGGGTGGCCACCCACGCGACAAGTTCCGTCGCGAAGCGCAGGCCGGACGCGGCGCGGTCGTCCGGCCGCCCCGAAGTTCTTTGCCCACCAGCAGCGTTGGTCACCTGTGGACGATCTCACGGTGCCTGGTCCGCTGCCATGGTCCGGACGGTCCCGTGACCCCTACCGGCGGGAACGCCCCGGTTTCGCCGCCTGAAACGCTCGGTCGGACCGACGCAGAGCTGCGAACACCCCGAGCCCGGCGAGAGCGAGGAGCGCACCGCCCCCGACGGCCGTCCCCAGCCGCAGACCGGGCGGACGGAAGCTGCAGGTCACACTCGTCGAGGTGCCGTCGAGCGGCACGGCGATCAGCCCGTGGTACTGCTTCGCGGGTACGGCGGCCGCGTCACCTGCGGCGCAGCGCCAGCCGGCGATCCGGGGCGCGGCCACGACGGCGACGCCCTTGCTGCCCGCCGGGAGCTGGGCCCTGATCGTGCCGCCGGAGCCGGAGACGGTCACCTTGGTGGCGCCGGTGGCCTTGAGCTGTCGTACGACAGTGTGCAGGCGGCCGGTGTCCAGGCAGCCGACCGCCTGGTCCGGCACGACGCCCAGCCGGTTCGCGGTCAGCTCGATCGTGAGCCGCCCGGAGTCCGGGACCGTGCCGAGGCGCTGCATGGCGGCGATCTTGGTGAGGGGCCGCCAGTCGGCCCGGAACCGTCCGGTCAGGCCGTGCGCGGAGGGCCCGGCCAGCCGCGCGGTGCCCGCGAAGTACGGCGCCCAGAGGTAGACCTCGCTGCCCGCCCGGCACCGCGCGGTGATCGTCGCCCTGGCGCCTATGCGCACCCCGTGCCGTTCGTCGGCGCTGCGGACCGGCCGCTTCCCGGCGCCGTTGAGGACGGTGATGCGGGGCAGGGTGTAGACGCGGGCGCCCAGCAGCAGCTCCTGGTTGCGGTACGGCGACGGCCCGAAGGCACCGGTCGCGGCGGACGGCCGTACCGTCACCAGGGGCGGGACGTCCTCGCGGGTCACGGTCTCCCCGGTGCCGTCCTGCGGGAACCAGTTCTGATGCGGGTCCGGCGGGGAGTGCACCCGGGCGCCGACGGAGAAGAGGACGTCCGTCACGGCGTTGTCCAGGCTCTGGAGGCTGCGGCCGCCGGAGGTCCAGCCGCCGCCGAGGGCGGTGAGCGTGCTGCTGAGCACGGCGGAGGTGTGGCTGCTGTAGTACTGGGCACCCTGTCCGCCGACCTCCAGCGGGTCGTTGCCGACGGTCTGCTCCCGGCCCGGGTCGGTGCGGTAGCGGGGCCAGCCGTCGGCCTGCGCGATCGCGTCGGCCTGGGCCTGCTGCCGGGCACCCCAGGGGGCGTAGTCGTCCATGTGCCCGAACCGCATCCGGGTGGCCACGGCGTCGGTGGCGGTGGCCTCGCCCAGCTGCGCCCCGACGAGCAGTACGGCGGCGAGCGCCGCCGGGGCCATGCGCAGCACGGGTCGCTCGCGGCCGAGCAGGATCAGGCCGAGCAGCGCGCCCAGGGCCGCCATCAGGAACACCGGCCAGGCGAAGGAACGGACCAGCTGACTGCCGCTCGCGACGACCGCGATCAGCGCGAGCAGTCCGGCCGCCGCGCCCAGGGCCCGCCGGTCGAGGGGGCCGTAGGAGAGCGCGTGCCAGGCGGCGATCACCAGCAGGGCACACACCACGAAGGTCTGGCGGTACGAACTGCCCTGCGGGGCGGCGAAGGCGTGCCAGAGCAGATGGGTCGGACCCCACTGCATGGACAGGGTCACGACGAGCACCAGCAGGGTCCACCCCGCGCGCACGCGGCGGGGTGCCGCACGGTGGAAGGGCAGGGCGAGGGCGAGCAGCAGGGCCGTGGTGCCGACGAAGAGGGCCGGGGAGCCGAAGCTGTACGTCGTCGGCAGCAGCCGGGCCAGCAGGTCCTGCGCGCCCACCGGAGCGAACCGGGTGAACCGGCCCTCTGAGGCGTGCGCGCTGCCGAAGTACACGACCGTCACCAGGGGCGCGGCCAGGCCCATGCCGAGCGCGAAGGTCAGGGCGGCCCGGCCCGCGGCGGTGAGCCTGCGGCGGCGGGGCA
>NZ_JAEKKT010000443.1 GCF_019510245.1 Streptomyces sp.
AACGGGCGCTACCCGGCCCGGACGGGCCCGACCGGCCCTCGGCCGCGCGGGCCGCCGCGACCGCCAGCAGCGCCGCGGTCAACGCCGCGGTCTCCTCGGGCGTCGGCCGCCCACGTTGGATCCGCAGCAGGGGCCGCTCGTCGACGGCGGGCCCGGTCACCGGGCCAGACGCCAGCTGTGCCCCGGCCGGAACCCGGCGGTGCGCTCCCAGCGGTACCAGCGAGCCGTGCCCGGCCCCGGCGGGCGCGGCCGCTCTTCGGCGCCATTCCGGGCCGCGGCAACCGCCAGCAACGCCGCGGTCAGCGCCGCCACCTCCTCCGGCGTCGGCCGCCCGCGCTCGATCCGCACCAGCAGCCGCTCCTCGGCGGCGGGCCCGGTCACTGCGGCGGGTTGCCGTGCTTGCGCATCGGCAGGTCGGCGTCCTTGGTGGCGAGCATCTCCAGGCCCCGCACCAGCACTGAGCGGGTATCGGCCGGGTCGATGACGTCGTCCACCAGGCCGCGCTCGGCCGCGTAGTACGGGTGCATCAGCTCGGTCCGGTACTCCTCGGTGCGTGCCTTGCGCACCGCATCCGGGTCCTCGGCGGCGGCGATCTCCCGCCGGAAGATCACGCCCGCGGCGCCGTCGGCGCCCATCACGGCGATCTCGTTGGTCGGCCAGGCCAGCGCCAGGTCCGCGCCGATGGAACGCGAGTCCAGCACGATGTAGGCGCCGCCGTACGCCTTGCGCAGCACCACGGAGATCCGTGGCACCGTCGCGTTGCAGTACGCGTACAGCAGCTTGGCGCCGTGCCGGATGATGCCGTCGTGCTCCTGGCCGACGCCCGGCAGGAAGCCCGGCACGTCGACCAGGGTGACGATCGGGATGTTGAAGGAGTCGCAGGTCTGCACGAATCCGGCCGCCTTCTGCGAACTGTCGATGTCCAGCACGCCGGCCAGTGAGCGCGGCTGGTTGGCGACGATGCCCACCGCCCGCCCGCCGAGTCGCGCCAGGGTGCAGATCACGTTGGTCGCCCAGCGCTCGTGCACCTCGAGGTGCACCCCGTCGTCGACCAGTTCCTCGATCACCGCCCGCATGTCGTAGGGGCGGTTCCCGTCGCTGGGCACCAGTTCGTACAGCGCCTCGCCGCGCCGGTCTGCCGGGTCGTCGGTGACCACCGCCGGCGGTTGCTCCCGGTTGTTCTGCGGCAGCAGCGACAGCAGATAGCGCACCTCCTCCAGACAGGTCTGCTCGTCGTCGTAGACGAAGTGCGCCACGCCTGACAGCTCCGCGTGCACATCGGCCCCGCCGAGGCCGTTCTGGGTGATCTTCTCGCCGGTGACGGCCTGTACGACGTCCGGTCCTGTGATGAACATCTGGGAGGTCTCGCGGACCATGAAGACGTAGTCGGTCAGCGCCGGTGAGTACGCCGCGCCGCCTGCGCACGGGCCGAGCATCACCGAGATCTGCGGGATCACCCCGGAGGCACGGGTGTTGCGCTGGAAGATCCCGCCGTAGCCGGCCAGCGCGGAGACGCCCTCCTGGATCCGGGCGCCGGCGCCGTCGTTCAGCGACACCAGCGGGGCGCCCGCGGCGATCGCCAGGTCCATGATCTTGTGGATCTTCTGGGCGTGCGCCTCACCCAGCGCACCGCCGAACAGCCGGAAGTCATGGGCGTACACGAACACCGTGCGGCCCTCCACCGTCCCCCAACCGGTGATCACACCATCGGTGTGCGGACGGTTGCCCTCCAGCCCGAATCCGGTGGCCCGGTGTCGCCGCAGCGCCTCGACCTCCTGGAAGGAGCCCTTGTCGAGGAGTACGGCGATCCGCTCACGCGCCGTCAGTTTCCCTTTGGCGTGCTGCCGTTCGGTGGCCGCCGGACTGGGCCCGTCCAGGACGAGCTGTTTGAGTTCGTGCAGTGTGTCGACGCTCCGGCGCATCGGACTCGTCGCACTCGTGGGATGTGTTGTGTCATCGTCACGCATCGGATTCCGCCCCGTTTCTCATGGCTGACGTGTCCCGGCCGTTCCCTGAGTCTGTGAGGGGGCTTCGACCGGGAGCAAGCCGCCTCCAGGGGTCTGCGAGAGCTGGTCGAGCCGCAGCAGACGCAGCAGCGGGTCGGTCGCCACGGTGGTCACCAGGGTCATCACCACCAGCACCGCGAACAGCCGGGAGTCGATCACCCCCAGCGACAGACCGACGTTGAGCACCACCAGCTCCGTCAGGCCGCGGCAGTTCATCATTACGCCGAGCCCCAGTGACTCCCGGTTGCCCTCACCGGCGACCCGGGCCGCAGCGAACGTCCCGCCGATCTTGCCGGCCACGGCCACCAGCAGCACCAGACCGAGCACGCCCAGCGCGGAGAGCGAGAACACCGACTGCAACCGGGTCTGCAAACCCACCGCGGCGAAGAAGAACGGCAGCAGCAGCCACAGCGCCAGGCCCTCGGTCCGGTGCGCGAAGTCCCGCACCGTCCGGGAGGAGCGCGGCATGACCACGCCCGCCAGGAAGGCGCCGAAGATCGCGTGCACCCCGAGCACGTTGGTGGTCACCGCGCAGATCAGCACGAAGAAGGTGATCAGTGTGCCTATCGGCAGCACTCCGCCGCGCCGGCTCTCCAGCACGCGCAGCACGTGCGCCAGCGCCGGGCGCACCACGAACCACAGCAGCAGGGTGAAGGCCACCACCTCGGCCACGGCGACCAGCACACCGAGCGGCGAGTCGCTGCGCACCTCGGCGACCACCACGCCCAGCGCACACCAGGCGGTGACGTCGCCGACGCCGGCCATGGCCAGGCCCATCGCGCCCAACCGGGTGCCTGTCAGACCGCGGTCGGCGAGGATCCGGGCCAGCACCGGGAAGGCGGTGACCGACACCGACAACGCCACGAACAGCAGGAACGGCCCGGTGTGCACCCCGTCGGGCTGATACTCGTCACGCAGTCGCAGCGCGGCGAACATGCCCAGCAGGAAGGGCACGGCGAGCGCCGCGTGCCCCGCGGAGAGCACCTTGCCGCCGAGTCTGCGCAGCATGGTCAGCGGCATCTCGAGGCCGATCAGGAACATGAAGAAGACCACGCCGACCTGCGC
>NZ_JAEKKT010000444.1 GCF_019510245.1 Streptomyces sp.
ACGCCCTGGAGCACCTGGCGCTGCTCGACTATCTGGACGGCTGGCTCGGCCGAGCGGAGCGCAGGGCTCTGGCGGCGGTGTCCGAGAGGGAGAGGGTGGGCCTTCCCCAGCCGTCCGGCTCCGGCATCGGGCAGCTGGTCCTCGCCGCCGTCGCCGTCGACCGCCATGAGCTGGACCGGGCCCAGGCCCTCCTCGACGAGACGGCCCAGCTCCCGGCAGGAACACCCGACCCGGTCCCGGCGGCGGGACGAGCCCTGGTCACAGCTCGCCTGCTGTTGGTCAGGGGGAGGGCACGAGCCGCCGTGGACGCGGCTGACCCGGACGTCTCCGCCGTCGTCGCCTCACCCTGGGCGACAAGCCATGAAGCCCTCGTCACCTCCGCCCTCCACCTGGCCGAAGGACGGCCGGACGCAGCGGCCGAGGTGCTCCAGGGTGTGTCCGCCGACCAGCCGGTGTGTGCCGTGGAGGCCGCGGCGATCCAGCTCGCCACAGGCCGTACGGGGGCGGCCATCGACCTGCTCGACGGCATCCGCGCCGGGGGCCGTGCCGGTCCGGCCGTGACCGTGCGGGCGGCGCTGGTGAGGGCCCGGGCCGCGGAGGAGGCGGGAGACACCGCCACCGCCCGCAGGCTTGTGGCACACGCACTCCTCGACGCTCGGCGGGAGCGGCTGCGGCGTCCGTTCCTCGACGCGGGAGCGTGGCTCCGGCCCCTCCTGGCCACGGCTCCGCTGCACGAGCTGGCGGCGGGCTGGCTCACACCCGGCCCGCCGCGACACGGTGAGCGGCCCCGGCCGGAGGCGCTGCCCCCGCCGCTCGTCGCGGTGGAGCTGAGCGGACGTGAGCGCGACGTCCTGGAGCGGCTGGCCCGGATGATGTCGACGGAGGAGGTCGCCGCCGATCTCTACGTGTCGGTGAACACGGTGAAGACGCACCTCAAGAGCGTCTACCGGAAGCTGGCGGTCAACCGGCGAGGCGACGCGGTGCGCCGCGCGCGCGATCTCCGGCTGCTGTGAACGGACGCCGTGCGGGATCGGCGTCCCTGAGCCAGGACGGAGTCGTCGGTGTCCAGAACCAGAACCAGGACCGGCCCGGCCACGGCCCGCGGGGAGCGCCGTGTCGAGCGGCGCGCCCACGCGGACTACACGGGCGGCGTCTACGGATCCATGCTCGCGGCCTCCGTGGTGATCGGCGCCGGCTCGCTGGGTTCCTTCCCGCGCACCGAGCTGGTGCTGCTGCTGTTGCTCACCGGCCTGGTGTTCTGGATCGCGCATGTGCACGCCCAGCTGTTCGGGGCGCGGCTGGCGCAACAGGCTCTGGACCGCCGGGTCGTACTGCACGTGTGCCGTGACGAGTGGCCGATCGTCAATGCCGCCGTCCCGCCGGCCGTCGCGGTGGCCGTCAGCCCGCTCCTGGGCCTCGACGTGCGAGGTGCCCTGTGGCTGGCTCTCTCCGTCGCCGTGGCCGGACAGGTGGGCTGGTCCGTGGCCGCGGCACGCCGCGCCGGGGCTTCGCGGCGGCTGCTGGCCGTCACCGCGTCGGTCAACCTGCTGCTGGGTCTGCTGATCGTGTCCTTCAAGATCGTTCTGACGCATTGAGAATCCGACGCGTCGAGAAGAGGACGGTCACCTGTACCGGGTGAGGCCCCAAGGGGCACGGAGGCGCACGATCGCAGGGAAGGGTGCCGTCCGCCTGTCCCACGCAGTCCATGGGAGGACAGCTTGTGCGCTACGAGATCCGCGTCGAGGGCCACCTGTCGGAAACGCTGGCCAAGGCGTTTCCGGAGCTGGGCCACGTCGTGATGTCCGGCCAGACCGTCCTGTTCGGTCCTGTCGTGGACGAGGCGCACCTGTACGGGCTGCTGGCACGCTGCCAGTCCCTGGGACTGCGGGTCCTGGAGATGCGGCAACTGCCGGAGTGAGGGGAACGGGCGGTGTGCGGTGCCGGGCCGGCGATCTCACCGGTCGTCTGCATCGGGCGACCCCGACGGCTCGCGGTGCTGCCGGCGCAGCCCCACCTGGACGGCGCCCGCCAGCACCCGTGCGGCGACGCCCACGAGCAGGAGTCCCCCGGCCATCTGGAACATCGTCAGCACCCGCCCCGCCTGGGAGCGGGCCGTGATGTCCCCGAAGCCGACGGTGCTGAACGTGGTCAGCGCGAAGTACAGGGCGTCCGTCCTCGTCAGCGGCTCACTGAAGGAGCCCGGGGTGAAGTGGTCCATCAGGTAGTAGCCGCAGGCGAAGAGCACCAGGAACAGCGGCAGTGTGGCGGCCAGGGCCTCGACGGCCCGCAGCCGCGGGTGGGGCGAGCGCACGATGGCCCGCACCTCCCACCAGAACATCAGCAGCACCGCCGCCGAGCCGCACGCGAGGAGCGCCGACATGCCGGCCGTACCTCGCTCGTCCAGCGGCAGCACGTAGTAGGCGGTGACGAGGCCGGTGGCGATGAGCACGGCGCGGACGACCGCGACGATCGCCGCCCGGCGGCGGGGGCGGCCCGGTCCGGTCCGGACAGTGCTCGGATCGCTCATCTCGTGTCTCTTCGTCGCGTCCGGCCGCGAGGCCGAGGGGACAGGCGCCTGGAGATTCCCACCTCACCGCCACGGCGGTGCCGGCGGATCACCCGTGGTGGGTGAGCCCGGCACCCGGTGCCAGGCGTGACGCTGGAGCGGTCCGGCACGCCTCTCCCTCGGACACCGCCCCGTCGGCGGTCCGGGAGCGACGCGCTCGATCACACGAGGAGGAGCCATGACCATGTCGCGTGATCCGGCGCCGCCCCCCGGGCCAGAACCCCCCGCCGACGGGGCGGCCCCCCTTCCGGTGAGCGATCCCGCCGACGTGCTGGCGCGCCTGGGCCGCTCATGGACCTGGATCCTGTGCTCGGCGGTCGCGACGCTGGTGCCGGGCATTCTGGTACTGGTCTGGCCGGAGGAAACCCTGCATGTCCTGGCAGTCCTCATCGGGCTGTACCTCCTGGTCACCGGGGCGTTCCGGTTCGTGGCCGCCTTCGGCCGGGAGGAGCACGGTGAACGGCTCCCGGCGCTGCTGCTGGCCGTGCTGTACGTCCTGGCCG
>NZ_JAEKKT010000189.1 GCF_019510245.1 Streptomyces sp.
CGGACGCGGGGGCGCCGCTCCAGCTCTCGCTGATCGTGGAGTCGCAGTCCGTCTTCTTCGGGGTGCCCTTGAAGGTGGTGTTCGTGAAGAACTGCCGCTTGAAGACGGGGGAGGTGCAGGTCGTGGCCGCCGAAGCGGTGGACACGGCGACGGTGGTGAGGAGACCGGCCGTGGTGGCCAGCACCACGGCCGTCGCCTGCAGGGTGGTCCTCATCGAGGGCTCAGACTCCGCTCGGCAGGGACGCACAGGCGTCCACGTTGCTGAAGGTCTCCGAGCCGTCGGGAGCGACGACCGAGAGCACGTAGAAGACGGTCGTGCCGTGGGGGACGGTGGGATCGGTGTAGTGGGTGGCGGTGGGGGCCAGCGGCACGTCCGTCACCCGCACGTAGGTGCTCGTCGCCGGGTCCCAGCGGTACACGTTGATGCCGGCGGCCTCCGTGGCCACCGAGTCCGCACAGTCGATGTACATGCCGCCCTCGTCGCCGAGGGTGGTGTAGGTGGTCAGCGAGCAGTCCGCGGTGTTCTCGGGGGCCACCGCCGGGGTGAGGTCCTGCTCGGTGACGGTGACCTCGGAGTAGCGTCCGCCCCATTTCGGGATGTCCCGACTGTCCTCGTACGAACCGGAGTTCCCGTAGATGTCGACCGGGACGACGATGTAGGTCTTCGTCTCGCCGTTCGCCACGTCCGGGCCGACGACGTACTCGGAGCTGCCGGCGGGGACGGACTCGATGTACGAGGGCTCGTAGTGCTCCGGGTCCTCGTACACCTCGTAGTGGTCGATGTCCGCCGCCGTGCTGTCGTCCCAGTCCAGCTTGACGCCGTACTCCAGGGGCTCGGCCGTCAGGTGGGTCACGGGCGGCGGCGGGACCTCGTCGCCGGGCCGGGTGACGGTCATGTCGGCGGAGCCGGTGGACCAGCGGCCCGCGGTGTTCTGCCGGATCATCACGTAGTGGTACGTGGCGCCCTGGTCGCCGTCGTAGTCGACACAGGAGCGGACCGTGTTGCCGGCCGCGTCCGTGCTCTTCTTGCGGCTGCGGCAGTCGGTGAGGTTGGTGTAGGTGAGCTCCACCGGGGAGGTCGTGGAGCGGTAGACGTCGTAGTCGGCGGTGTCGCCGCCCGCCGGCTCGGTCCACGTGAACACCGCGCCGTAGCGCGGCACGGTCGCCGTCACGTTCTGCGGCGGCAGGATCGACCGGGTGCTGCGCACCACGTTGGAGGCGCGGGCGTTCCCGGCCGCGTCGAGGGCGCTGACCCTGTAGTCGTAGGCGTAGCGGTAGGACGCCTTGGTGTCCGAGTAGCTCGTGCCGGTGGTCTCGGCGAGCTCGGTGTACGAGGTCTCCGACGCCGACTTGCGGAAGACCTTGTAGGTCGCGGCGTCCGCGGGAGCCGTCCAGGAGAGGTCGTTGGAGGCCTCGACGGCGGTGGCGGTGAGGACCGGGGCGGCGGGAGCGGTCCAGTCGTAGGAGGTGACCAGCTGGTCGGCGGAACCTGCCGACTCGTTGCCTGCTTTGTCGTAGGCGCGTACTTCGTAGTAGTACGACTGCCCGGTGGGCGGCGGCTGGTCGCCCGCGGTGCGCCGGGCGGGCGTGGTGGTGGCCACCCGGGTCCAGCTGCCGGACCCCTGCAGCCGCCGGTAGACGCGGTATCCGGCGAGGTCCATCTCCTTGTTGGCGGACCAGGTGAGTTCGGCGTACGCCGTCTCCCCGTCGGGGATGTAGTCGGCCGAGGCGCCGGTCGGCGCGAGGGGCTTGACCTTGTCGACGGTGGCGGAGGTGCGGGGTGTGTAGGTGAACTTGACCTTGGCGGCGCCGGTCCAGTTGACGTAGTCGATCCGCAGGGTGTGCTTGCCCTTGGGGACGGTGACGTTGACGGTCTTGGCCACCGTCTTGGTGGTGTTCTTCCACAGGTCGACCTTGCGGCTGCCGTCGAGGTGGACCCGGATGCCGTCGAGGCCGGAGGCGGTGAGGGCGAAGGGTCCGCCGGAGCCGAAGTCGCGGGTGACGCTCCAGCGGACGCCGAAGTTGTCCTTGGGCAGCCCGGACGCGGGGGCGCCGCTCCAGCTCTCGCTGATCGTGGAGTCGCAGTCCGTCTTCTTCGGGGTGCCCTTGAAGGTGGTGTTCGTGAAGAACTGCCGCTTGAAGACGGGGGAGGTGCAGGTCGTGGCCGCCGAAGCGGTCGTTCCTCTGATCGGATCGACACGGCGGGGGACGGCCGTCGCCGATGTCGACTCATGAGGAAACGACTTGGTTGTACTGATCTTTGCCTACCCATGAACTCCCTTTGGATGGAGGGTCCGTAAAGGGTGTTTGGAGGTGATTCCGCTGAGCCTTCACAGTTGCAGCGGAGCGTGGTGTTGCGCACTCGTTAAGTAGTTCCGCTTGACGTCGGGTGTGGCGTGCGCGTTGGCTTTTCAGACATCTGGGTCGCAAAGCAGCCCACGTCCGGAACGCACCTGAAGTGAGCCCCCGTATGCGTCGTATAGCCATGTTTGTGGCCGCGTCCACGATGACCCTTTCGCTTGCCGGCTGCGGCGTGCTCAACGCGACAGGATCGTCGACGTCCGCGACCCCGACGAAGGGCAACGACATCACGGTGGGCGTGCTGATGCCGGACAAGATCAACACCCGGTACTCCAACTTCGACGAGCCGATCATGGCGGCGAAGGTCGCCGAGCTCACCAACAAGCAGGGCAAGGTCGACTACCAGAACGCCGCGTCGTCCGCCTCCACGCAGGCGACGCAGATGCAGAAGATGATCGACGACAAGGTCGACGTGATCATCCTGGACGCCGTCGACGCGCACGCCATCGCGGGCGCCGTGAAGAAGGCCAAGGCCGCGGGTATCCCGGTCATCGCCTACGACCGCCTCGCCGAGGGCCCGATCGACGCCTACGTCTCCTTCGACAACGAGCTGGTGGGCGAGGTCCAGGCCCGTACCCTCCTGGAGGCCCTCGGCAGCAACGTCGACACCTCCGACAAGGTCATCATGATCAACGGGTCGCCGACCGACCCCAACGCCAAGCAGTTCAAGACGGGCGCCATGTCCGAGCTGAACGGCAAGGTGACGACCGCGGGCTACTCGTACGACACCAAGGACTGGAACCCGGACATCGCCGAGCAGGAGGTCACCAAGGCGGTCGACCTGCTCGGCAAGGACAACGTCGCCGCGGTCTACTCCGCCAACGACGCGATGGCGGGCGGCGTCGTCAAGGCCCTCAAGGCGGCGGGCGTCACCACCATGCCTCCGATCACCGGCCAGGACGCGGACCTCGACGCCATCCAGCGGATCCTCACCGGTGAGCAGTACATGACGGTCTACAAGCCGTACCCCGACGAGGCCGAGGCCGCCGCCCAGATGGCCGTCTACAAGGTCCAGGGCAAGGACATCCAGTTCGACGCGCTCACCCAGGACACCGTCGACAGCCCGACCACCAAGGACATCCCGTCCCAGCTGGTGCAGGTCAGCGCCGTGACCAAGAGCAAGATCAAGGACACCGTCGTCGCGGACGGCATCTACAAGATCTCGCAGATCTGCACGGCCGCGTACAAGACCGCTTGCGCGGAGGCGGGGCTCAAGTAGCCCTGGGGCACGGGTGGGGACGCTGACCGGCGCCGACAGGGTGCCTCCCCCAGCCTTCGGCTGGGGGAGGAACTGCGCGACCAGCCCCCACCGGGCCGCGGGCGACCGCGCGACCAGCCCCCAGGCACCCGCAGGTGACTACGCGACCCTCGTGAACTCCACCGTCACCTCCGGCGCCCCTGCCGGCACCCCCCGGTAGATCCCCTTGTGCGGCGTGACGTCGTCGTAGTCCCGCCCCCGCCCCACCACCACGTGGTCCTCCCCGGCCCGCACCCGGTTCGTCGGGTCGTACCCGCACCAGTCACCGGCCCAGTACTCGATCCACGCATGGCTCTGCCCGGCGACGGGCCGGTTCAGCTCGGCCTCCCGCTCCGGGTGCAGGTACCCGGAGACGTACCGGGCCGGCAGCCCCAGCCCCCGCAGCAGGGCGATGGTGAGGTGGGTGATGTCCTGGCAGACACCCGCCCGCTGCGCCCACGCCTCCGCGGGGGAGGTGTTCACGCCGGTCGTCCCCGGGAGGTACGCCACCCGGTCGGCGACCATCCCGGAGACGGCCGCCGCGGCCTCGTGCGGGCCCAGCCCCTCCGCGGCGCCCCGTGCCTTCCGCACCAGCTTCTTCGGCACCGTCGTCCGTCCCGTCGGGTTCACGAACTCCAGCAGCCGTGACCCCGCCGCCCGTCCGGCCAGCTCCGCCCACTCCGGTGCGGCCGGCAGCGGGCCCGGCGCCGCCGTCTCCACCAGGCTGGACGCGGTGATCGTCAGGTCCTCGTGCGGCTCCAGCAGGTCGAAGCCGGTGACCTGGGTGCCCCAGTAGTCCCAGTACGACCAGACGGCGGTCGCCGGCCGCACCGTGACCCGCGCGTCCAGCGTGGTCTGCCCCGGCAGGGTCAGCGGGGTCATCCGCACCTCGTTGTGCGAGGAGGCCGCGGGCTGCGCGTAGGAGACCCGGGTGGTGTGCCGGATCCGCAGACGACGAGCCATCTCAGGCTCCTTCCTGGGCCCACTGCACGGGCCCCTGGTACGGGAAGAACCGCTCCGCGACCGCGTCGGCGGACGCCATGCAGGCCTGCTGGAGGTCGCGCAGCAGGACCGGCAGCTGCTCCTCCAGGGACGCGGTGTCCAGGTATTCGAGGCGGGTGCGGGCCCGGCCGATCGGGGAGCGGGCCGGGTCCTGGCGGGGCCGGCCGAGCGCGGCCAGGCACTCCTCCGCCGTGGTCAGCGCGTGCAGCGCCGAGCGCGGGAAGTCCCGGTCCAGGAGCAGGAACTCGGCGACTCGCGGGGTGTCCCCGAAGCCGCTGTGCACGCGTGCGTACGCCTCGTCGGCGCCGCTGGCGCTGAGCAGCGTCGGCCAGTCCGGCGCGTGCGCCGCGTCCAGCACGCGCACGGAGAGCAGCCGTACCGTCATGTCCACCCGCTCCAGGCTCCGCCCGAGGACGACGAACCGCCAGCTGTCGTCCCGGCTCATGGTCGAGTCGGCCAGCCCGAAGAAGAGCGCGGCCCGGCTGCGGACCAGCTCCAGGTAGGCGTAGGGGCCGGTGCGGCGGGCCGCGCGGCGCCGGTCGCCGAGCGCGTGCCAGGTGGAGTTGAGGCACTCCCACATCTCCGAGGAGACGGCCTCGCGGGCACTGCGCGCGTTCAGCCGGGCGGCGCCGAGAGCGCCCTCGATGGCACAGGTGGAGCGGGCGTCGAAGGCGAGCTGGTCCAGGACCTGCTGCATGTCGACCCGTTCCGCGCCGACGTCCACGCCGAGGATCGCGTACAGCGACCGGCAGGCGGCGTCCTCGTCGCGCCAGGGGTCCTCCAGCAGCCGGTGCAGATAGGCGTCGAGGATGCGGCCGGTGGCGTCGGCCCGTTCGACGTACCGTCCGGTCCAGGTCAGCGACTCGGCGATACGGGAGAGGATCACGTCGTTCATCGAGCCCCCAGGTCACACATCGGCTGGTACGGTTGACACGTGCTGAGCGAGAACCGAGCCAGCACAACAACCTCCATTCCTTGGGGAAACCGGGCTGGTTCCAACCCGGCTGGTGCTGATCGCGTAAGACTCGACCGTTCGCTGAGCGGCCGAGCGGTGTGAGCCAGGAATCCCTCTCGTCCAAGAGAGGGAGGGTTCAATGCTGCTGCGCTCCTTCATTGCTGCGCCCCCTCTTGCACGACGCTGGGGGTGCTGGTGGGGCCGAGCTGTCGCGGGGCGACGTCGGGCTGTGCCGCTGTCGGTGCTGCCGGTCGCTCCGCCGGGCCCTCGGCGAGCACCCAGGTGTCCTTGGAGCCGCCGCCCTGGCTGGAGTTGACGATCAGGTTGCCCTCCTGGAGGGCGACCCGGGTGAGGCCGCCGGGCAGCACCCAGATGCCGTCGCCGTCGTTCACGGCGAACGGCCGCAGGTCAATGTGGCGCGGAGCCATCCGTTCACCCGAGAGGGTGGGCGAGGTGGACAGGGCGACCGGGCGCTGCGCGATGAAGCCGCGCGGATCGGCGGCGACGGCTTTGCGAGTGCGTTCCAGGGTCTCCCTGTCGGCCTTCGGGCCGATCACGATGCCCTGTCCGCCCGCCCCGTCGACGGGCTTCACGACCAGCTGGTCGAGCTGGTCGAGGACGGCCGCCAACTGCCCTGGTTCGTCGGGCCGGTAGGACTCCACGTTGGGGAGGACGGGTTCCTCGCCGAGGTAGTAGCGGATCAGGTCCGGGACGTAGGTGTAGAGGAGTTTGTCGTCCGCGATGCCGTTGCCCACGGCGTTCGCGAGTGTGACGTTTCCCGCGATGGCGGCGTTCAGGATGCCGGGGCAGCCGATCACCGAGTCGGGGCGGAAGTGCAGCGGGTCGAGGAAGTCGTCGTCGAGGCGCCGGTACACGACGTGCACGGGCACCTCGCCGCGGGTCGTCCGCATCCACACCCGGTTGCTCCGGCACACCAGGTCGTGCCCCTCCACCAGCTGCACGCCCATCAGCCGGGCCAGCAGGGCGTGTTCGAAGTAGGCCGCGTTGCTGGGACCGGGGGTGAGGACGACGACCCGGGGATCGCTCGCCGCCCCGCCCGGCGCGGCGGCCCGGAGGGCGGCGAGCAGCCGTCCCGGGTACCCGTCCACCGGGAGCACGTGCTGCTCGGCGAAGAGGGAGGGGAAGATCCGGGTCATCGCCCGCCGGTTCTCGATGACGTACGACACCCCGCTCGGCACCCGCACGTTGTCCTCGAGGACGCGGAAGGCCCCCGCCTCGTCCCGGACCAGGTCGATTCCGGCCACGTGGATGCGCACCCCGCCGGGCGGCTCCACCGCGTGCGCCGCCCGGTGGAAGTGCGGCGAGCCCAGCAGCAGCCGCCAGGGCACCACCCCGTCCTCGAAGGCCCGCGCGGGTCCGTAGGCGTCGGCCAGATAGGCCTCCAGTGCCCGGACCCGCTGGGCCACGCCTCTTCGTACGAGATCCCATTCCAGGGCGTCGAGGATCCTCGGCACCAGGTCGAGCGGCCACGGCCGCTCCTCGCCCGCGAAGGCGTAGGTCACCCCCCGGTCGGTGAAGGCCCGGGCCATCTGGTCGGCCCGGAACCGCAGTTCACTCGGTTCGATCGGCTGGAGCGCAGCCAGTACCGGCTCATAGGCGGTCCTGACCTCACCCGGCCGCTCAAACATCTCGTCCCACGCGTCGGCCAACGCGTACGCGTCGAATATGTCCGCCATGGAGGGACGTTAGAGCGGGCACGTAACGCGGCGATCACTGGCGGATTTCGGGGATTCGCCGGGACCGCCACGCCACGCGCCCGCGAGCGGCCCTCCCTGCAACGCACCTCCCCCGTGGGTGCGTTGCACGGGGCTCCGAGCCGATCGGGGGAGGATGGCCCGGGGCCCCGCCGGGCGTCGGCGACGCCCGTGGGAAGCGGCTCCACGATGCCGCGCCCACCCCGCCGCCACCACCGTCATCTTGTTGCAATGCGGCCGGCGGAGGCGGTGCGATATCCGGTCGCATCCGGTCATTACGGCGCCCCGGGTGGGGGAAGCCGTGTTGCGGACCCGGTCCGGACCGCTCATAGTTGCGCTGCGGAAGAGGCAGCAAACCGGGGGTGGAATGGTCGATGGCCGGGCACGGGACGGAGGATCATCCACACGGTGCCGACCGGCTGTGCGCCGTCGGGGACCGCGTGTACTCCCGCGCCGTGCGCCGGGGCCGGGTGCCGCGCACGGACGCCGACACGGTGCCCTGCCTGCTCGACCTGGCGCTGCTGCACCCCGACCCCGATGACATGGACTGGCTGGTGCCGACCGCGCCGCAGGAGGTCATGACCCGGCTGCTGCGCGGGGTGTACGACGAGGTGACGGACAGTCAGCGGCGGGTGGGGTCGGCGGTCGAGGCGTTCGAGTGGTACGCCGGTCTGGGACGGCAGTTGCAGGCCGTGTCGGCCTCCGCGGAGGGCACGTCGGCCATCCGGGTGCTCGACGGGCTGTCCCGGATCCAGGCGGCCATGGACGAGGCGACGGAGGCCTGCACGGAGCAGGTGCTGACCGTGCAGCCCGGCGGCATCCGGCGCGAGTCGGAGCTGACCGAGGGGCTGCACCGGGCGGTCGCCCTGCGCGGGCGGGGCGTGCGGATGCGCGACCTCTACACGCACGTCGCCCGGCACGGCCAGGGCCTGCTCAACTACCTGGAGCTGATGGGCGACGCGGTCGAGGCCCGCACGCTCGACGAGGTCATCGACCGCCTCATCCTCTTCGACCGCACGGTGGCCTTCATCCCCGCCAACTCCGACCGCACGATGGCCCTGGAGCTGCGCCACCCCGCCCTCGTCGAGTACTTCGTCACGGTCTTCGAGCGCCTCTGGCGCCTCGCGATCCCGCTCACCGCCCCGCTCCCCGACACCGGCATCGAGGGCATCTCGCACCGGGAGCAGTCCATCGCGGCGCTGCTCGCGGAGGGCCACCAGGACGCGGTGATCGCCGAGCGCCTCGGCATCAGCGTGCGCACCTGCCGGGCCCACATCGCCCGCCTCTCCGAGACCCTCGGCGCGGCCAGCCGGACCCAGCTGGGCGTGCGCATAGCGCAGGTCGGGCTGGACCGGCCGCCGGGCGGCACGGGCGCGGCCCCCGACACGGCCCCCGGCGCGGCCTCGGAGACGGTCAGCCTTCCTGATCAAGGATCCCCGAGCGTGAGATGAGGTAGCCGAGCTGGGCGCGGCTCTCGCTGCCCAGGGTGGCGGCCAGTTTGGCGATGTGGACGCGGGCGGTGCGGATGTTCATGCCGAGGCGTTCCGCGACGACGGCGTCCGTGTGCCCCTCCACGAGGAGGGCGGCGATGGCCTGCTGGCGGGGGGTGATGCCGTTGACGGTGGGGCGTTGCTCAAGGATCGGGTAGAGGGGGCTGGCCAGGCGCCAGAGGCGGTCGAAGGTCGTGACGAAGTAGGTGATCAGCGCCGGGTGACGGGCCTCCAGGGCCAGGGTGCCGTCGGCGGCGGCGGGCACGAAGGCGACGGTCCGGTCGACGACGATCAGCCGGTCCGGGGTCTCGTCGAGGCCGCGCACCTCGATGTCGCCCCGCAGCCGCTCGAAGCCGCCGTACACGGCCGGGACATGGCGCAGGGTGTGCTGGTAGAGGGCGCGGATGCGGGCGCCGCGGTCGAGGATCGCCTGGTCGCGCTCGCGGGCGGCCGCGACGGCGGCGCGGGCACGGGGGCCGGTCAGCCCGGCGTGCGACTGGATGCAGAGCACCTCACGGGCCGCCTCGGTCATGGCGTCGGTGATGGCCTGGTTGATGGGCTTGGTGCCGCTGTGCAGGCGGAGCGTGGGGGTCTCGCCGGCCGGGGCCGGGTCGCCGGCCCGCAGCAGCGGTTCGAACTGTGCCAGGAGCCGCTCCTCGCGCCGTCGTTCGTCGGCGATCCGGGCGGCGGAGGAGCGCAGCAGCCGGTGCAGGGCCGCGGCGGGGGCCACCGGCTCCAGCCGGCCCAGGTCGTCGAGGGCCGGGTGGAGCAGGCCGAAGTCGGTGAGGCAGGGAGCCTCGGCGGCGTCCCCCGCGCTGATGTGCCCGGTGCGCAGGGCGCGTTCGTACAGCTTCGCGCCGGCCGGGCAGAGCTCGTCGACACCGTGTTCGCAGTGGGTCACGGTCGGCCCTCGCGGTCCTTGAGGATCCCGGACTCCCCGATGAGGTAGCCGAGCTGGGCGCGGCTCTCACTGCCCAGGGTGGCGGCGAGCTTGGCGATGTGGACGCGGGCGGTGCGGATGTTCATGCCCAGGCGGGCGGCGATGACGGCGTCGGTGTGGCCCTCGACGAGGAGGGCGGCGATGGCCTGCTGGCGGGGGGTGACGCCGTTGACGGAGGGGCGGTGCTCGGCTTTGGGGAACATCGGGGTGGCCAGGTGCCAGAGGCGGGCGAAGGCGGTGGCGAAGTAGCCGACGAGTGCGGGGTGGCGGACTTCGAGGGCGGTGCTGCCGTCGTCGTCGGCGGGGAGGAAGGCGACGGAGCGGTCGACGACGATCAGCCGGTCGGGCACCTCGTCGAGGCCGCGGGCCACGTTGTCGCCCTTCAGGGACTCGGCGTAGGTGTAGACCGTCTGCACGTGGAACAGGGTGTTCTGGTAGAGCGTGCGGACCCGGCCGCCACGGTCGAGGAACGACTTGTCGCGTTCGTAGGCGACGGATTCCGCGGCGGTGCCGCGCTCGCCGACCATGCCGGCGTGCGGCTGGATGCAGAGGATCTCCTCCCGGGCCTGTGCCATCGCCTCGGCGATGGCCTGGTTGATCCGCCGGGTGCCGCTGAGCAGCCGCAGCGCCGGGGTGGAGGCCGGCACCGTGCCACTGCCGGGTGCGAGGCGCATCAGCGGTGCGAAGAGCTCCGCCAGCAGCTCCTGCCGCCGCCACTCACCGGCGATGCGGACGCGGGGGCCGCGCAGCAGCCGGTCGAGGGCGACGGCCGGGGCCACGGGCTCCAGCCGGCCGGGGTCGGCCGGCGCCGGGTGCAGCAGGCCGAGTGCGACGAGGCAGGGGGCCTCGGCGGCGTCCGGGGCGCGGATGTGCCCCTGGTCCAGGGCGCGTTCGTACAGTCTCGTCCCCGCGGTGCACAGGTCCTGCAGGCCGTGCTCGGCGTGTGGGGCCCGGGTCACCGGATCCCGTCCGCCCCGGGGAGCTTCTGGTCCAGGATCCCGGACTGGGCGATCAGGTAGCCGAGCTGCGCACGGCTGCCGCTGCCGAGCGTCTGGGCCAGCTTGGCGATGTGGGCCCGGCAGGTGCGCACGTTCATGCCCAGGCGGCGGGCGATGGCTTCGTCGACGTGGCCCTCGACCAGGAGCTTGGCGATGGAGTGCTGGATCTCCGTGATGCCGTCCGGAGCGGTGTCGTAGGGCGCGCCGGTGCTGAGTGGCACGGCGCGGTCCCACAGGAACTCGAAGAGTTTGATCAGGTAGCGGACCAGGCCGGGGTGGCGCAGCTCCAGGGCGACCTGCTGGTCGTCGCGGGCGGGTATGAAGGCGACGCTCTCGTCGCAGATGATCAGCCGCTCGACCAGTTCGTCGATGGTGCGGTACTCCGCCTTGCCGTTGGAGAGCTGGGCCGTGTAGGCGAGCTTCTCGGGGCTGTAGCGAGCCGTGTGCTGGTAGAGGGTGCGGATCCGCACACCACGTTCGATGAGGGGCCGGTCCCGTTCGAGGCCCTGGATCAGGCTGTGTTCCGGGCGGTTGCCGCTGGGCTGGATGGCCAGTACCTCGGACTGGCACTGGGCGGTCGCGAGGTTGAGGGCGGCGTTGATCCGGGCGCCCCCCTCCAGCACGGTGATCGAGTCGGTGTGTGTGGTGGTCTGGGCGCTGAGGGCCATGAACGGCTCGAAGGCGTCCGCGAGGCTGATCGACAGCCGCCTGCGCTCGTTGATCTCCTGCTCGATGGGATTGAGCCACTGGGCCAGGGCGACGCCGGGAGGTGTGGGACGTAGCCAGTCCGGGCTGTCCGGGTCGGGGTGAAGCAGGGCGAACTCCATCAAGCACGGAGCTTCCTCCGCGTCCCGGCGGGCTATTCGTCCTGTGCGCAGCGCGGCTGCGTAGAGTCGTCCCCCTTCCTCACAAAGGTTGGTCACCGCATGGGGATGTGCCGCCTTTGTCTGATTTGTTGTCAAATCTCCACCCCCCAGGGTCCTGAACATGCAGGAACATGATGCACCGATTGTGTGGTCATGACGTGCCTGAATGAGCCATCGTCTTATCCAACGGGGAAGAGGGACCTTCAAGTGAGGACGAAGCCGACTATGCGTAAGAGAATGCTTCGCTCGGTACTTGTCGCTGCCTTCTCCGCCGTTGTGGCCCTCGGAGTGCTGAGTGGCCAGTCCGGCGGGAAGAGCGATACTCGTGCGGACACTGCATGGCCCGCAGTGGCCGCCGCCATCTCCACTGCCGACAGTGCGTCGCCGGCCGGCGGAGACGTGGAGGGGAGCTGACGGTGACCACCCCACCCGACGACCGCTCCTTCCGTAGGGAAATGGCCACGGCCTACCGCTCGGGCTGGCACTTCATCGACCTCGTCACCGCGATCCCCCACTCCGGTGACTCGTTGATGGTGACCGTCTTCGGTGAGCCGGTCGTCGTCACGCGGGACGAGGACGAGGACGTACGGGCGTACCGGTGCCTGCGCAAGCCCCGGGGTGCGCCGCAGCCCGTGCGGTGCGCGATCCGGTACGGAATGATCTTTGTGAACCTGGACCAACGGGACCACCGGCTGGCTGAGCCGGACGTCCCGGACGTGAGGACCATCTCGGCCACCCCCCGCAGTGCCTGACGCGATTCCCCCGTCGTAAAAGATCGCTCAGGTGCTTCCCCCCGCAGCGGCGTCACCGTGACCTGAACACGGTGACGCCGCTGCAGTTTTCAGGCGACATTTCGGTTCATCGGCCGTTTTCGGCTGTGCCCCATGGTGGCTGAAACCAGCCGCCGGAACGGGGCGACCGCCCTGCCCCGTTTCCGTCCCTCAGCCCCGCCCCAGCGCCCGCTCCACCGCGATCTCGATCACCACCCGCGACGGGTTCTCCGCGGGCGTCCTCCCGTACCGCTCGGCGTACCGGCGCTCCGCCTCCGCGACCCGCGCGGGCTCGGTCCTGACGGACGCCCGGCCCTCCAGCGTCGCCCACCGCCGCCCCGCCACCTGGCACACCGCCACCCGCGCCCCGTCCGGCCCCGCCGCCAGCACGTGGGAGACCTTCGCGCTCGTCCTGTTGGTGATCACCCGGGCGAGGCCGGCCTCCGGGTCGTAGGTCACCCCGACCGGCACGACGTGCGGGCTGCCGTCGGGCCGCAGGGTCGTGAGGGTGCACAGGTGGCGTTCCGCCCAGAAGCGCAGGTACACCTCGTCCGGGGCCGCGGGGTCCACACGGTAGGTACTCATGGTCCGGAAGGTAGTCCCGGGAAGGGCTCCCGCTCGCACCTTGAGTGGAATAGACTCAACTTTGTGTACGTTGGCTGAGTCAGCCGTACGACGCCGAGGAGGAGAACGCGAACGTGGACGCCGAGCTGACCAACAGGAGCCGGGACGCGATCAACGCGGCCAGCAACCGGGCCGTGACCGAGGGACACGCGGACCTCACCCCTGCCCACCTGCTGCTGGCTCTGCTGGCGGGGCAGGACAACGAGAACATCACCGACCTGCTCTCGGCGGTCGACGCCGACCAGGCCGCCGTACGCCAGGGCGCCGAGCGCGTGCTGGCCGCGCTGCCCAGCGTGACCGGTTCCACGGTCGCGCCCCCGCAGCCCAACCGCGACCTGCTCGCGGTCATCGCCGACGCCGGTGAACGCGCCAAGGACCTCGGCGACGACTACCTCTCCACCGAGCACCTGCTCATCGGCATCGCCGCGAAGGGCGGCGCGGCCGGCGAGGTGCTCGACCGGCAGGGCGCGTCCGCGAAGAAGCTGGCCGAGGCCTTCCAGAAGGCGCGCGGCGGCCGCCGGGTGACCACCGCCGACCCCGAGGGCCAGTACAAGGCGCTGGAGAAGTTCGGCACCGACTTCACCGCCGCGGCCCGGGACGGCAAGCTCGACCCCGTGATCGGCCGCGACCAGGAGATCCGCCGGGTCGTGCAGGTCCTCTCCCGCCGTACCAAGAACAACCCCGTCCTCATCGGCGAGCCCGGCGTCGGCAAGACCGCCGTCGTCGAGGGGCTCGCGCAGCGGATCGTGAAGGGCGACGTCCCCGAGTCGCTGAAGGACAAGCGGCTGGTCTCGCTGGACCTGGGGGCCATGGTCGCCGGCGCCAAGTACCGCGGCGAGTTCGAGGAGCGGCTGAAGACCGTCCTCGCCGAGATCAAGGACTCCGACGGGCAGATCATCACCTTCATCGACGAGCTGCACACGGTCGTCGGCGCGGGCGCCGGCGGCGACTCCGCCATGGACGCGGGCAACATGCTCAAGCCGATGCTGGCCCGCGGCGAACTGCGCATGGTCGGCGCCACCACCCTTGACGAGTACCGCGAGCGCATCGAGAAGGACCCGGCCCTGGAGCGCCGCTTCCAGCAGGTACTGGTCGCCGAGCCGACGGTCGAGGACACCATCGCGATCCTGCGCGGCCTGAAGGGCCGTTACGAGGCCCACCACAAGGTGCAGATCGCGGACTCGGCGCTGGTCGCCTCCGCGACCCTCTCCGACCGCTACATCACCTCCCGCTTCCTCCCCGACAAGGCCATCGACCTCGTCGACGAGGCGGCCTCCCGGCTCCGCATGGAGATCGACTCGTCCCCAGTCGAGATCGACGAACTCCAGCGCTCCGTGGACCGGTTGAAGATGGAGGAGCTGGCGCTGGAGAAGGAGACCGACCCGGCCTCACGGGAGCGTCTGGAGAAGCTGCGCCGCGACCTCGCCGACAAGGAGGAGGACCTGCGCGGCCTCAACGCCCGCTGGGAGCGCGAGAAGCAGTCCCTGAACCGGGTCGGCGAGCTGAAGGAGAAGCTCGACGCCCTGCGTGGCACCGCCGAACGCGCCCAGCGCGACGGCGACTTCGACACCGCCTCCAAGCTGCTGTACGGCGAGATCCCGCAGCTGGAGAAGGAGCTGGAGGCCGCGTCCGAGGCCGAGGAGGAGACGGCCAAGGACACCATGGTCAAGGACGAGGTCGGTTCCGACGACATCGCCGACGTGGTCGCCGCCTGGACCGGCATCCCGGCCGGCCGCCTGCTGGAGGGCGAGACCCAGAAGCTGCTCCGCATGGAGGACGAGCTGGGCCGTCGCCTGATCGGCCAGACCGAGGCCGTACGAGCGGTGTCGGACGCCGTACGACGGTCCCGCGCCGGGATCGCCGACCCGGACCGCCCCACCGGCTCCTTCCTCTTCCTCGGCCCGACCGGCGTCGGCAAGACCGAACTCGCCAAGGCCCTCGCCGACTTCCTCTTCGACGACGAGCGGGCGATGGTCCGCATCGACATGTCGGAGTACAGCGAGAAGCACAGCGTGGCCCGGCTGGTCGGCGCCCCGCCCGGCTACGTCGGCTACGAGGAGGGCGGCCAGCTCACCGAGGCGGTCCGCCGCAGGCCCTACACCGTGGTCCTCCTGGACGAGGTGGAGAAGGCCCACCCCGAGGTCTTCGACATCCTCCTCCAGGTGCTGGACGACGGCCGCCTCACCGACGGCCAGGGCCGCACGGTCGACTTCCGCAACACCATCCTGGTGCTGACGTCCAACCTGGGCAGCCAGTACCTGGTCGACCCGGCGCTCAGCCCGGAGGAGAAGAAGGAGCAGGTACTGGAGACGGTCCGGCGGTCCTTCAAGCCGGAGTTCCTGAACCGCCTGGACGACCTGGTGGTCTTCTCGGCCCTGGAGAAGGACGAACTGGCCCGGATCGCCCGCCTCCAGATCGACCGCCTCGCCAAGCGCCTCGCCGACCGCCGGCTCGCCCTGGAGATCACCCCCGAGGCCCTGGCCTGGCTCGCCGAGGAGGGCAACGACCCCGCCTACGGCGCCCGCCCGCTGCGCCGCCTGGTCCAGACCGCCATCGGCGACCGGCTGGCCAAGGAGATCCTGGCCGGCGAGGTCAAGGACGGCGACACGGTCCGCGTGGACGCGTTCGGGGAGGGGCTGATCGTGGGACCGGCGACGGCGGAGGAGGCCGTGGAAAACGCCGGTCAGGAGACCGGAAAGACGCTCTGAGCGGAATTCCGCCAACGCGAGATGAACCCGCCGGGGCGGGGGTTGCCACCCCCCTCCCCGGATGGGGGAGGATGGCGGAATCCGCATGAAGGGAAAAACACGGTGACCATCGACCCGTCCTCGATTCCGAACTTCGGGGGCCAGCCCGAGCCGCAGCCCCAAGGACCGGCGGGCCCCGTCGTCCCGGATCAGGATCTTGTGAAGCAGCTCCTCGACCAGATGGAGCTGAAGTACGTCGTCGACGACGAGGGCGACCTCGCGGCGCCGTGGGAGCAGTTCCGCACGTATTTCATGTTCCGCGGCGAGGACGAGCAGGCAGTCTTCTCGGTGCGGACGTTCTACGACCGCCCCCACAAGATCGACGAGAAGCCGCAGCTCCTTGAGTCCATCGACGACTGGAACCGTCGGACGCTGTGGCCCAAGGTCTACACCCACACCCACGACGACGGCACCGTCCGTCTCATCGGTGAGGCCCAGATGCTCATCGGCACGGGTGTCGACATCAACCACTTCGTCTCGTCGACGGTCAGCTGGGTGCGGGCCGCGATCGAGTTCGACAAGTGGCTCGTCGAGCAGCTCGGCCTGGAGGAGGCCGTCAACGAGGCCGAAGAGCCGGAAGACGGCGACGAGTAAGCAGCAGACCTAGAGCGGTGTGTGCGCGTACACGACGAGGTACGTGCCGTAGCCGAACGAGAGCCCGGCCAGGGCCGTGACCACCACCGTCGCGTGCCAGGGCCGGGCTCTCGCCGTGCGGACCAGCGCCCGGGCCAGCGGGAGCAGCAGCGGGAAGGCCGGGAGCAGGAAGCGCGGCTTCGACTCGAAGAAGCCCGAGCCGCCGAGCGCGATCAGCAGGAGCACGGCGGTGTAGGCGAGCACCGGGAACGGGGCGCGGTCCAGTGCCAGCAGGGCGAACAGGACCACCGCCGCCGCCACGATCACCAGCGCCATCGGGAAGACGAACCGGTCGCCGCGCAGCAGCAGCGTACGGACGACGGCCAGCGAGCCCCGGCCGAAGTCGAAGCGCGAGCCCCACAGCCGCTGTACGCCGAAGTAGCCGCCCAGCGCGTCGCCGGTGCGGCGGCCGACCCACAGGACGTACGCGGTCCAGCCCAGCGGGGCGAGCGCCGCGCCCGTCCACAGCCTGTGGGCAACCCGGCCGCGGGCGCGGTGCAGCTCGCGGGCTGCGGCGAGCAGCACGGCCACCGCGACCGCGAAGCCGTTCGGGCGGGACAGCCCGGCCAGGGCGGCCAGGCTGCCGGCCCACAGCCAGTTCCCGGCCAGGACGGCGTACAGCGACCAGGCGGCGAAGGCGGTCAGGACCGGTTCCGTGTACGCCATGGACAGCACCACGGAGTGCGGGAGCAGCCCCCAGAGCAGCACCAGGGCGGTGCCCACCGCACGGCCGTGCAGCCGGGCGCCCACCGCGTAGATGCCGCCCGCGGCGACGGCGGCCGCCGTCCACGACACCAGCAGCCCCGCGCCGGCCCCGCTGAGCGGGGTCACGGCCGTCAGGGTCCGGATCAGCGCCGGGTAGAGCGGGAAGAACGCCAGGTCGCTGTGGACGATGCCGGGGCCGAAGTACAGGGTGCGGCCGTAGCCGTGTGCCGCGATCCCCAGGTACCAGGCCGCGTCCCACGACCTCCCGAGCAGCGTCAGCGGATGCCGGCCGCCCGCCCAGGCGGCCAGCGCCAGCACGGCCATGCCGGTGAGCCGCGCCGCCGCGAACAGCCCCACGGCGACCCCGCCGGCGGTGACGACGGACAGCCGGGCGCCGGGCTGCTGCGCGACGGGCGGGGCGAGGGCGGTGGTGCTGGCGTGGCTCACATTCGCACAGTGCCGGGAGACGCGGGGAGGGGCGAGAAATGGACGCCCGATGGAGGGAGACACCACATGGTGCACGTGATCCGGCCAAGCCACCGATCACCGAATTCCGGGCGAGGCGATCGCCGGCGGCGTGCAGGCGATCCCGGCGACCTCGACCCGAACACCCCACGCTTCAAGTGTCCTGGCTGTCTGTACCAGGGTGACCTGCGAGAACGGGAACAGGGTGTCGGCGGTGAGGTCGGTGCCGTCCTTCAGCAGGATGGCAAAGACGACCTTGGAAGGACGGAAGCCCTCCGGTAGCCCGCGCCCATTCCGCGCCGCGGCCACTTTCCGGGCGAATCGCTCCCTTCCCTCCGGGGAGTTTCGCAGCGTCTGTACGGCGACGAGTGCCTGGCTGAAGAGGTGGCTCAGCGCGTCGGAACCCCTGGCGCGCTTCACCATGACCAGGACATTGTCCGGGCTCAGCAGGTCGCAGATCTCAACGCCGTTCCCGCGGTGCAACGCGGTCTGAACGTTGTCGCGGTCGAAGCAGACGTATCCGGGCCGCTGGTCCGGCACGGACGCGTTGTAGGTGCGCTCCCTCTCCCCGGGGATCCAAGGGGGCAGGTCGACGGACGGGGTGTCGGTGATCAGCCGTTCGGCGTGCGAGCGGATCGTCTTCAGGTACTCCTGGTCGACCTCGTACCAGTGCTCGTCCATCAAGAAGAACCGGCGGGAGTCGAGAAACACTTCCGCCTCGATCCAGCGAAGAGCGCTGGATGTCCAGATTTCGTCGGCCCGGTCGGCGCGGTTGTGCCGATAGAGCGTGACGGTTCCTTCCCGGAGCGCGGCCACGCGGCTGCCCGCACGCTGGACGCGCGCACGGCAGAGGACGTACTCAAGGTCGAAGTCGTCGGTCGACCGGCCGGCCGAGTCGCTGTTGATCCTGGCCCTGAACGCCCGAGCGGCCATGTAGTCGTCCCAACGGTCGGCGGGGACGGCGACGCTGATTCTCCCGTCGGGCTCCTGACCCAGAAGGTCGTCGAGCATGGCCTCCAGGCGGGTGCCAAGGCTGGGGTCGTCGACGGGCACGACGTGTTCGACGAACTCCAGCTCCGGAGTCGGCTTCTCCTCACGCAGGACGCGAGCGATCGCACGGATGTCGGCGATCAGGTCGGCGCCCTCCACGCCGAGCCGCATGCGTAGGCCGGCGCCACCCTCGGCACTGGAGATCTTCCCCGGGTTGTCCCGGGAGATGGTGAGAGGAATGTTGTCCAGGTGCCCGCCGAGACGGCGCACGATCTGTGCGTGCTCGACGATTCCCAGGCTCCACACCGAGGCTCCGCTGGGGATCAGAGTGATGTCGGTGCGTCCTCCGCCCGGCGTGTGCGACACAAGGTCCCGGATCTTCGCGGGGTCCACCCGGCGGGACGCGAAGCTCAGCCCGAAGCGGTGGTCCTTCAGACCGTCGGGCACCAAGCGGAAGCCCTGGTCATAGCCGATCGCGTACACCTCACCGTCGACTGCGACCATCAGCAGGCCGGCCGAGCGGTTGACGGGCCGTGACACCTCGATACCCGTCGTTCGGAAGATCTCGTCGCACCAGCTCGCGACGGGCTGCTCGAAGCTGCCGGTGACCAGGACTGCCGGTACACCGAGGTTCTCGGGGACGTCGACATCCGCGTGGACCCTTTCCAACTGGTCCGCGTCCAAGGCGTCGAACATCGCGTCGGCAGTGGGAGGCACGCCTCTGAGCCGGTACAGGGTTCGCTTGGACGTACGGGCCGTCATACCGCTGCTCCTCGTTCTGGTCTGCGTGGACGGTCGCGGTAACCGTCCTCGTGGTGTCGTTCTCACGTATGTCTCCTCCCGGCGGCGCGCCTCACCTGGCGCCGACGCGGATCAGCGCGTCAATAGGGCGATGACCGCCGCGACTTCCGTATGCCAGGCGCGGACCTGGTCCTCCGTGGGACCGATCTCGTACTGGTGGTAGTGGCATCCCAGGCAGAGTTGGCTCCACACGGCCTTCGCCCGGCGGGCGGTTCCCGCTTCGGCGCAGCCGCGGAGCCAAAGGAACGCGGACCGCTGGGTGCCCTCCCGGATCGCCCGGGGCGCCCGGTGGGCGGTGAGGCGGTCGGCGACGGCGCTCTCCAGAGCGGCACGGAGGGCGAACGCGGCACCTCGGCACCGACTCGTCGTGGCGGCGGACGCGGTGGGTACGGCCGTGTCAGCGGGCGGGGCGGGCTCGTCGGTGTCCGTGAGGAGCAGGTCGGCGGTGTCGAGAAGCTGACGGATCGTCTGGTTCACGGCCCCTCCTCGGGCTTGCGTACCGTCAGGGCGACGGCCTTGATGTCGTCCATGAACCGCTGGGGGTCCGGCATCGAGGTGCCCGACGGGTGGGCGCCCTCCTGGCACTGCCGGACAAGGTCCACCGCCTTGGGGCCGCACCGCCTGCGCAGTTCGCCGTAGACGTCACCGGCCGTCTTCGACGAGTCTCCGAAGAGCCCGAGGGCGGCCGTGTCCATGAGCGTGACGGCCCTCGCGACGGTCTTCTCCGCCTCGTGTTCGGTCATCCCCGCCCGGTGCAGCCGCAGCCAGGCGGCCTCGGAGAAGGCCCGTTCCAGGACGGCGCGGCAGAGGCTGGGCAGCACATGGGTCATCGCGACCGGCGGGAGGTTCCGCGTGCGGATGAGGGCGTGTGCGTCGGCCAGTGCCTGACGGACCGGATCGGTCACCCGCTTCACGGTGACCACGGACCGGCCCGCCCGCTCCACCTCCAGTACGGTGACCGGGAGTTCCTGGTGGGTGAAGGCCCGCTGGAGCCGTGTGTCGTGGGTGAAGACCACGACTTGCCGGGTCTCGCCGAGGTCATGCAGCACCTTCGCGAGGCCGTGGACCTTGGCGGGATCCATGGACTGCACGGGGTCGTCGATGACGACGAACCCGAAGGGGCTGTCCGGCGCGGCGGCGCGCGGCAGGAAGAGCGAGAGCGCGAGGGAGTGCAGTTCGCCCTGGCTCATCACACCGAGCGCCGACGCCTCGGTGCCGTCGACGGACACGTCCATCACCAGCTTGCGCACGTTGGCCTTCTCGCTGCCGGTCAGGCGTACGGAACGCAGGTCCACGCTGCTCTGCTGGCGCAGTTCCTCCCAGATCCGCTGCGAGTGGTCCTCGAACGGCCGCAGCCGCTCCTCGCGCAGCTCGGCCCGCGCCTCCTTGAGCCACTTGCGGGCCGCCCTGACCTGGCGAAGCCGGGGCCTGCCGGCGTACGCGGGCCGGGCCCGGTCGAGCCAGCCAGCGAGGCGGGTGACACAGGTGCGCCACTCCTCGTCGAGCTTTTCCAGCTCCCGCAGCGCCTCCTCGCGCAGCGCGGCACAGGCGTCGGCGAGGACGAGCGCTGCGGCCTCGGCGCGGGCCGCGGGCCGCTCGGCGTCGTCGAGCACCCGGCACGCCTGCCACTCCTCCCACGGGTCCACGAGCGGGGCGGGCAGCCACGCGGGGACCGGCGTGACGAGGTAGCGGAGGGCGTCCACCGCGTCCCGCAGCCCGGTGCGGGCCTCCTGCGCGGTCGCGGCCTCCTGCCGCAGGCCGGCCACCTGCTCGGCGGCCCGCCCGGCCCACGCCTCGTCGAGCGCCCGGTCGGACCCGCACACCGGGCAGGTGTCCTCGTCCTGGTGTCGACGGCTGTGCTCCAGGGCCTTGGCCAGCAGTTCCGCACGCTGGTGCGCGTCCTCGGCGCCCGAGGCACGTACGTCGTCGAGTACGGCGACGGCCTCGCGCAGCCGGTCCACGGCCGCGCCGACCGCGCCGAGGTCCGGTCCGGCCAGCGCGACGGTCGCACGCAGTTCCCTCAGGCGGCCCTCGTCCGCGGCGGGCAGTGCGGTCACGAGGGAGTCGAGCTCGGCGAAGTCGGGGTCGCCCGCCTTGCCGACGATCGCGAGCGCGCGTACCGCCCGCGGGTCGTCCAGCCCCGACAACGCCTCGGCGAGTGCGGGCCGTTCGGCCTCGACCTGCTTCAGCGCGGAGTCGAGCGTCTTCTCGATGCCCTGGAGCCGCTCGTCTGCGTCGGTCAGTTCGCGCAGTCCGAGGATGGCGGCGACCGAGTCGTACTGCTCGCTGGGCCTGCCATTGAGGATCTTGTCGAGATCCGCGTACGACAGGAAGGGGCTGTAGTCGTTCAGGGCCCGCTCCCACCCGATGCCGGCGAAGGGCCGCCGGCCGTGGCCCGGCCGCCTGAACTCGACCTCGGGGGCGGTGACGTCGTCGCCGGGCCAGGTGCACGTCAGCGTGGACGGCCGGGGGTCGCCCGCGAGGGCGAGGCGGACCTCGACCTTCGGGTCGGCCCCGTCGTGCAGATTGCGCCAGTGCCGGCGCCACACCTCGCCCCGCTGCTTGTCCAGGCGGGCGGTCCGGCCCGTGAGCGCCGTCTCGGCACCCTCGGCGAGGCTGGACTTCCCCGAGCCGTTGCGCCCCACGACGAGGGTGACGCCGGGCCGCGCGGTCAGCGGCAGCCGCGCCTTGCGGCCGATGCCGCCAAAGCCGTTGACGCTGATGGAGTCGAGGAACACCCGCTGGTCCGGGTGCGGGGCGGCGGGGGCGCCGGAGGCCTCCGGCGCGGTGGCGCCCAGTGCCTCGCGCAGGAGCTCCCGGGGTGCCTCGGCGAGCGCCGAGCCTTCGAGGCGGGCGGTCAGGCGGGAGAGCGTCGAGGAGGCGCCTCGGCGATGATCGACCTGCTGGTCGGATGCGTTCGGCTCGCTCTGTGCGGGGTGTTCCGTCATGGTGCTCTCCGCCCTCCGTGGTCGGTTCCGGGGCCGGGCCGTGCGCTGGGCGAGGGCCGTGAGCCTCTCGCTTTGCGCGAGCCCGGTGTGACGGAACAGACGTTAGAGGCGGAGAAGTTAATCAATCCATGGTCTCGGCGATAACCCTGGTTATCGCAAATTAGACCTCTGCACTGTCAGTTAGATGGGCGATGGACACTTCCGCCCACACCGTCTTGCCCAACGGGTAGCGCGGTGCCGAGCCCCAGCGCACGGCCAGGGTGTCGACCAGGAGCAGCCCTCGACCCGACTCTCCCTCTGGGGCCGACGAAGGCGGCATCGCCGGGGGTCGTTTCGCGGAGGCCGCGTCTGCGACCTCGACGCGGACCAGGCCCGCGGCCGCGTCGAGAGCGACCCGGAGACCGAAGCCGTGTCCCGGTACGCGGCCGTGGAGCACGGCGTTCGCGGCGAGTTCGGCGACCACGAGGGCGACCGCGCACGACGCGTCCGACGCCGGCGGATACCCCCGCTCCTCCAGGTGCTGTACGGCGAGTTGCCGAGCCAGTCGCGCACCCCGGGGCGAGGAGGTGAACTGTGCGACCAGAGGCGGCAGTTCGCTCTGTACGTTCGTCGTTTCTGTCAGCACGGCGTGGTCCGTCCTTGGCTGTCGAGCAGGGGATGTGGCGTGGTGTGCGTGAGTCGTCACGTTCCGCACTCAAGAGTCGTCCGGTAGCCCTACGCTCAACAGGTGACGCGGCCTTACTTTTCGACCCGTAAGGAACGGAAGTGACTCTTTGGCCAGTGGAATTGACCCCAGCGCGTCGATGGCCGCGCTGTTCGGTGCCCGGGTCCGCAGGCTTCGCCTCGCGGCCGGACTGACCCAGACCGAACTGGGCGACAAGGTTCATGTGGTGGGTACGCGCATCACTCAGATCGAGCGCGCCTCCGGGGCTAAACCGACACTGGAGTTGGCGCGGGCGCTGGATGTGGTCCTCGGTGCGGATGACTTGCTCGTGGAGCTGTGGCCGTACGTGTATCGGGAGGCGTTTCCGGACTGGTCACGGAGGTTCATGGAGTGCGCGGAGGGGGCGGTAGCCATTCGCGAGTACGCGGCTCACGTGGTGCCGGGCCTGTTGCAGACCAAGCAGTACGCGAGGGCCGTTCTGAGCGTCGGCCTGACGCTCAGCAGTGATGAGCAATTGGAAGAACGACTCGCAGTGCGCATGACACGGCAGGAACGGCTCGGTTCGCCCGACCGGCCGGACTTGTGGGTGGTGCTCGACGAAGCTGTTCTCAGACGTCCGATCGGCGGGTGCGACGTGATGCGCGCGCAGTTGGAGCTGCTGCTCTATGTGGCGGCGGAGCACGACATCACTGTCCAGGTGCTCCCGTTCGACCAGGGCGAGCACGACGCGATGGGCGGTTCCCTGACAGTGCTGACACTGCCGGATGGCTCTGAAGTTGCCTACACAGAGGGTGCTCACCACGGCCAACTCATTGAGGATCCAGCCGAAGTCAGCCGCTTCACAGTGACCTACGATCGGCTACGGGCGAATGCCCTGCCCCCGCTCATGTCGCTCGACATGATCCGATCCGCGATGGAGGGCTACAACCGTGGAGCGAATGTCCCGTCCCGATCTGAGCGTCGCCGCCTGGCGCAAGAGCAGCTACAGCAATCAGGAGGGCGGCAACTGCGTGGAGGTGGCCGAAGGATTCCGGGAGGCCGTCGTCCCCGTCCGTGACAGCAAGGTTCCGCAAGGTCCGGTGCTGTGCTTCGAAGCCGTCTCCTGGGCCGTCTTCATAGGTGAGTTGAAGGCTGGGGACCACCGTCCCTGAGCCCGCCGGGCTCTGGTCGTCGTCCATGCCATGGGCTCACCGTCCCCCTGTCCGCGAGGGCCCGGCAGGCCGCTGACCTCCCTAAAGAACCGGGGGGAAGAACTCCCGCCCACCCACCCTCCCCGGCCGCACGGCTCGCGTCACTCGTCCGAGTGACCGGCTTGCAGGCGCGGGATACGGACGGTTACGTTCGCCGCGACAACCGCACACAGACTTCGGCCCCCGGCCGGGACGGCAATCCCGATCGAGGGCCTGACCGATCAGGAAGTGAACACCTTCCCGATGGCTGACCCGCAGTCTAACGCGCCCTCGCGCGCCGACGCCGGAGCTCCGACCTCCGGCGTGATCCACGTCCGCACCCGGCTGACGGCCGACTTCACGGTGATCTCCAACGCCCTCGCCCAGATGCGCGGCAGCGCCGTCACGGTCGGCGTCGCGGCGTACATCTCCTCGCTGCCATACGGCACCCCCGTGACCATCCCGGCCCTGTGCAAGCACTTCAGCGAGGGCGAGATCCTGATCTCGCGGGCGCTGAGGGAGTTGGAAGCGGCCGGTTACCTGGAGCGCCGCCGCGAGCGGACGTCCACCGGGCACGTCCGTACCCGCACTTACTTCTGCGACGTCCCCGGCGGCGATCCGCATACGGAACCGGACCCAGATCCGGACCCAGATCCGGACCCAGACCCGGACGGGCCTACCGAGCCGCCGAAGCCGCGCGGGCCGCGAAAGCAGAGCGCCGCCGCTGTGGTCGTTCCAGCATCCGTGCCCCCGGAGGAGACGGTGGCCGCGCCAGCGCCCGCACCAGTCGGGACGGAGGCACCGGTCCCGCTCGCCGACTCAGACCCCCGAGCCGTCGCCGTACTCACCGCACTGCGCCGGGTCGACCCCCGCCTCATCCTGTCCGCGCAGGAAACCGCCCGCCTCGCTCCGGCCGTCGCCCGGTGGCTCGCGGCGGGCCTGCTGCCCACGCACATCACGGAGCACCTCACCGCACGGCTGCCGGACTACTTCCTCACCCGCCCGGTCGGCATCCTCGCCTACCGCCTCAAGGAGACTCCCCTGCCGGTACCAGCCAGGAGCGCGGAACCCGCCGTGCGCCCGATGGTCGTGCCCATGCGGAACTGCGACGGCTGCGACCGGGGCTTCCGCTCGGCGGAACCAGGCCGTTGCCGGGGCTGCCGGGCCGGGGACCAACTCCGTGCGGCCGGCTGAGCCGATGACCGGGTGTGCGGTCCACCCGCAGGTGGGAGGCTTGATGTGGCACGATGCGAAATCAGGCGCCAGGAGGAGGTGGGGCATGGTCGACAGGTTCAACGACGGGCTTCTGACGCCCACGGAAACCGCCTCCTACCTTGAGATTCCGCAGTCGACTCTCACGTCGTGGCTGAAGAACAAGGCCGCTGGAGCACCGCTGGTCCACCAGGTCGAGCCGGTGCGGAAGGGACAGCCCTCGGTGCCGTTCATCGCGGTGGCCGAGGCGCACGTTCTGCGTTCTCTGCGCTCTCTGGGACTCCGCATGAGCGAGATCAGGGAGGCGGCCGCCGCCGTACGAGATGCCTTCGACACCCCCTACGGCCTTGTGTCGAAGCGGATCGCCACGGATGGCGTGGACATCTTCATCGAGCACGGTTGGGGAGATCTGCGCAGAGCCCGCGACGGCCAGGTCGCCATCCACGAAGTGGTCTCCGACTATCTCCGCTACCTCACCTGGGAGCCGGGCGAGGACTTCCCCTCCAGCCTGCGGCTGAGGCAGTACCCGGACTCCGTCCCCGTCGTGATCGATCCGCGGTTCGGCCACGGCCTCCCCGTGGTGGCCGCCAACCGCGTCGCGGTCCAGGCGATCACCGACCTGTGGGAGGCGGGGGAGACCGTCGAGGACATCGCGTACGACTACGACATGACGCCTGAGCAGGTGGAAGCGCTCTGCCGGGCCGTGGTGCACCTTGCCGCCTGAGTTCTTCCTCGACCGGAACCTCGGTCGCCGTGTCGCGGAAGGACTGAGAGCCTGCGACTGGACGGTTCACCGCATCGGGGACGTGTTTCCTGACGACGGGCAGGACGTTCCGGACGAGGAGTGGATCACTTACGGTCTCGACCGGTCCTGGGTCCCGCTGTCGAAGGACGGGCGGATCAAGACCCGGGACCTGGAGATCCAGCCCGTCCTGGAGCGCGAGGCGGTGCTCTTCTACCTGGACAACCAGCAGCTTCGCAGCGTCGAGATGGTCGAGCGTCTCGTCGCCCGCCGTGACGCGATCCACCAGGCCGTCGAGAAGGGCGGCCCGGCTGCCTACGCCGTACGGCACGACCGTATTGAACGCACCTGGCCGTGACGGGAGGGCGCCCCTGGTCGAGCCCTCTTGTATGCGTTGCTACTTCGCTGCGGGCGCCCAGAGGGCGGCCACGATCTCCATCTGCTTGAGGACCAGGTCGACCGCCTCGCGCTCCTCCTCCGGCGGGTAGTCGAACATCGCCAGCACGCGGCGGATGCGGGTGCGCAGCTTGGCCCGGACGGGCTCGCGGGAGAGCCAATCGACAGAGAGGTTCTTCTGGATGTCCTTGACGAGGGCACGGGCGATCTCGGCGAGGGTGTCGTCGCCGCCCTCCATCACCTGGGCCATGTCGCGGTGGGCGACGGCGTCGTAGAAGGCCAGCTCGGCGTGGCTGAGCGGGGGGTCGAACCGCTCGCCGCGGCGGGCTTCCGCCGACACCTCCCGTGCCAGGGCGGCGAGTTCGGCGATGACCTGGGCGCTGGTGAGCTGCTGGAGCATGTACCGCTTCATCAGGTCGTTCAGGCGCTCGGTGAAGCTCTCGTTGCGGACGACGTTGTGCTTGGTCACCTCGCGCATCTTCTGCTGGATCATGCGGCGCAGGGCCTCGGTGACCAGGTGTGGGGTCTCGGAGTTCTCCAGCTTGCGCAGCTGCGCCTCGTTGAGGCGTGTGATGTCCAGCCGGCCGATCCCGGCCTCCGCGTACAGGTCGGTGATCTCGTCGGCGTCGACGACCGAGGCGGCGAGGGCTTGCAGATAGCGCTGGACCTCGGCGCTGAGTGGCTCTCCGTTCGCCTCGCGCTGGGCAGCGTCGAGCTTGATCATCCAGGCCCGCACCTCACTGAAGAAGGCGATGTCGCGACGCCAGTCGTCCAGGTCCTCGCAGCGCTCGGCGATCTCCTTGCTCATCGCACAGACACGGTAGAAGCGGTCCAGGCGGGCGGCGCTGTCCTTGAAACGGACGGAAAGCGGCTTGGCGGGGGGCTCGACCTTGTTGCCTGGGTTCTTCGGGTCGCGCAGGAAGTCGGCGGTCAGGCGCAGCGCGCGCTTGCGGGTGTCGAGGCGGCCGGTGTCGGCCAGCCACTCCTTCCAACCGCTCCCGGCCAGCAGGCCCTTGATGGTGGCGATCTCGTTCTTGACCTCGGTGACGGCTCTTTCGATGTCCGCGCCGAGGGTCTGGTCCTTGCGGTCCTGGTCCGAGTACTCGCGCAGGGCCTTGGTGAGGTTGTCGGTGAGGGGCGCGTAGCCGACGAGGAGGCCGTCCTGCTTGCCGCGGAAGCGGCGGTTGACGCGGGCGAGCGCCTGCATCAGGTTGGCGCCCTGCATCGGGCGGTCCATGTACAGGGTGTGGATGGGCGGCGCGTCGTAGCCGGTGAGCAGCATGGAATGGACGATGAGCAGCTCCAGCTCGTCGTCAGGGTCCTTGGCGCGCTTCTGGACGACCTTCTGCTGTGACTTGCGCAGCGAGTGCTTGCGCAGGTGCTCGGGGTCGGAGCGGTCGCCGTGGAAGACGATCTTCATGACGCCCTTGTCGACCTCGTCACCGACCCAGCTGGGCCGCCGCTCGGCCAGCGCGTCGAAGACCCGTACGCAGATCTCGCGGGTCGCGCACACGACCATCGCCTTGCCGGGGCCGCCGATGTCGGGCTTGACCAGCTCGCGGCGCTGCTCCCAGTGGGCGATCAGGTCTTCGGCGAGCTTGGCTATGCGGTCGGGGGCGCCGTAGACGGTGTTCATCGTCGTCGCGTACTGGATGGCGCGGCGGCGCTCGGCGTCGTCCATGCCCTCGGTGAGGGTGTTGGCCTGCTCGTCGAGATTGTTCGGGTCGATGCCCTTGGGCAGGTCGACCTCGATGACGCGCGGCTCGTGGAACACGCGGACCGTGGCCCCGTCGTCGACAGCGCGCTTCAGGTCGTAGATGTCGATGTACTCGCCGAAGACGGCACGGGTGTCGGCCTCGGCCTTCGAGATGGGCGTACCGGTGAACGCGAGCAGGGTGGCGTACGGCAGGGCATCGCGCAGGTGGCGGGCGTAGCCGTCGAGGCTGTCGTAGTGCGAGCGGTGCGCCTCGTCGACGATCACCAGGATGTTGCGGCGCTCGGAGAGGAGGGGGTGGGTTTTGCCGGCGTCCTTCTCCTCCTTGCTCAGGCCGAACTTCTGGAGGGTGGTGAAGAGGACCCCGCCGACGGTTCGCCTCTTCAGCTCGACGCGGAGGTCTTCACGCGTGTTGAGCTGGTGGGCCTTTGTCTCCAGCAGGGTCTCGCTGTCGAGGAAGGTGTCGTAGAGCTGGTCGTCGAGGTCGTTGCGGTCGGTGATGACGACGATGGTGGGGTTGTTGAGCGCCGGGTGGCGGAGTACCAGCGCGGCCGTCTCCACCATCTCCTCCGACTTGCCCGCGCCCTGCGTATGCCAGACGACGCCGGCCTGGCCGTTCGTCTGTGCCGCCTCGACGACGGCGTCCACCGCCTTGTTCACCGCGAAGTACTGGTGCGGCTTCGCGATGCGCTTGCCGGTCAGGGGCTCGCCCGGCTTGGGCGGGGGGAAGTTGACAAAGTTGCGGGTGAGGGAGAGGAACCGGTCCTGTGTGAACAGGCCGTGCAGGGCCAGGTTCAGCGCGTCGAGGCCGTCGTAGCCGGGCTCGTTGGTGTCGACGGGCTTGCCCTCGTGGTCGACGTTCCAGGGCGCGAAGTGCTCGTATGGCGTGAATGCGGTGCCGTACTTGGCGGTTATTCCGTCCGAGACCAGGCAGAGGACGTTGTAGCGGAACGCGATCGGGAACTCCGAGACGTACGTCTGGAGTTGGGCGTGCGCCGACTTGAGGGTCGCGTTCTCGTCGGAGGCGCTTTTCAGCTCGACGACGGCGAGGGGGAGTCCGTTGACGTACAGGACGATGTCGAAGCGGCGGTGACTGCCGTCGGTGTCCCTGACGGTGACCTGATTGACGGCGAGGTAGCTGTTCGCGTCGGGGTCCATGAAGTCGACGAGGCGGACGGTGGGGGTCTGCTCGGCGCCGAACTCGTCGGTGTAGGTGAGGCGAATGCCGGTGGTCAGGTGCTCATGGGCTTGTTTGTTCTCCGGGTACGCCTCGCGGGAGGAGGGGTCGGTGGCGATACGCAGCGCTTCGTGGACGGCGGTGGCGGTGAGCTCCGGATTCAGCTTCTCGATGGCCGCCTGGAGCTCGTCGTGGAGGATCAGGTCGTCCCAGGCTTGGCGGTGGCCGGTGCCGGGGGCTAGGTCTTTGCCGGGCTTGGTTTCCCAGGCGAGTTGGGCGAGTTCGTCGAGAGCCAGGTGTTCCCAGGTGGACTCGGTCATTTTGGCGTCGAGGTGGGCGGGGGTGGGGTCGCTGTTGCCTTCGGTGGTCATACGGCGTCCTCCATGATCTTCTCGGCGTCACGGACTCGGAGCTTGCCGGACATTAGCTGGGGGAGGAGAGCGTCGCGGAGCATGGCGAGGGCGCGAGATTCTTCTTGCGCCTGGGTTGACCGCGTCATGAGCGCACGCACCCGATTATCTAGTTCCGGCGCGACCAACCGAGATGGGATCCTTACAGAATGGCGATGCGCCGCCTCTCTATTCAGACCGGGCACAGCCGAATCTCCAACGAGAGCCGAAAGCTGTGCGGACTCAAGCACAAGGAATGCCAATTCGGGGGAAAGGTAGTCTTTGTGCAACTCAACGAAGAAAGCCGTATCAATTACCCAGCAAGGGCGAGGTGCCCAGGAAATCCAACCAGCGTTCGCCCCCTTCCGTCCGACCACAGGCCCCGCGCACGCCGTAAGCGCCGAGTCATGCCACCCCACCTGGCCTGTGCAGCCATAGACGGGTACCGCACCCGGGCAACGGTCGGGCTCGCGCAGGGCCTTGCCATACCTGAGCGAGACGACATCGCCCAATTCCGTGCTCTCGCCATCCTGGGCTGATGCTTCCGAATACAGCGCACGGGCCAGATTGAGAGCGACTTCCGTGAGGCGCTCGTTGGCCGCGATCTTGCCATCCAGTGCCCCAAGCACGCCGGAAATTGCTCGCTGAATTTCCAGCGGTGGCACAGTAACGCTCAATCGCCGTTGTTCCGTAAGCGACACATACGCCGCCATATCGGACTCATTTTCGCGGGCTCGAAGCTGTGCCCTGAAGGGCTCAGACTGAAGGAAGGCGTAGAGATATAGGGGATCGATTACCTCAGGGTTTAGGCTACGCCAGAACGTAGTTTGTGGCGAGCAAACAAATGGAGGGCTGGCGGCTGGGGCGAAAGCAACCTTCCCCACCGTCCCTTTGTGGGAGAGGATTACATCATAGGGTGCGCCAATTCCTTTTCGAACTCTCGCCCTGGCGATTTCGTTGATCTTTTGGGCTGACTCGAAGAGAACGCGACCACCCTTCATGTCTGCGGCACGAATAAAAGCCGTTCCATTTTCCCCGAACTCCGTCGGCCTCGGTCGATACTCGCCGTGGTTACCGTCTTGCACCAGGAGAACGCCGTCAGATTCGAGGTCGCTAACAATGCGCTGCCACTTAGCCACTGATCCTCCCCAACTGCTCCCGGACCACCACATCCAAGCGAGCTGACTCATCCAATTGCTCGAACAGCTCCTTCGTTAGCCGAGCGATCCGCTCCTCCACTGGCTCAGCATCCGGATCCTCTGTGGCCTCCGCCGCCCCCACATACCGGCCCGGTGCCAACACATAGTCGTGCTTCTCGATCTCCTCTAGTGTCGCGCTGAAGCAGTACCCCGGTACGTCCTCGTACGAAAGGCCCTTGTCCCTCGCCGACTTCGTGCCCCGCCACGCGTGGTACGTGTCGGAGATCTTCTCCAGATCCTCCTCCGTGAGGATCCGCTCTGTGCGGTCGACCATCGTGCCCATCGCGCGCGCGTCGATGAACAGCACCCGGCTCCGCCGGTCCTCCAATGCATTCGTGCCCTGCGGTCCCTTGTCCTTCGTCAGGAACCACAGGCACGCCGGAATCGCCGTCGTACGGAACAGGTTGCCCGGCAGGGCGATCATGCAGGAGACCAGGTCCGCCTCGACCATGGCCGCGCGGATCTCGCCCTCGCCCGACTGCTTCGACGACATCGAGCCGTTCGACAGGACCACGCCCGCGCTGCCCCGGTCCCCCAGCTTGGACACGATGTGCTGGAGCCAGGCGTAGTTGGCGTTCGACTGGGGCGGGGTGCCGTACCTCCATCGCCTGTCGTCCGACTTCCTCGCCCAGTCGGACATGTTGAAGGGCGGGTTGGCCATCACGAAGTCAGCCTTCAAATCGGGCAACTTGTCGTCCGCGAACGTGTCCGCCCAGCGGTCGCCGACGCCCTTCGGGTCCATGCCGTGGATCGCGAGGTTCATCTTGGCCAGGCGCCACGTGCGCTCGTTGGCCTCCTGGCCGTAGACCGCGATGTCGTGCGTGTGGTCCTTGCCGCGCCGCTTCGCGACGAACTTGCCGCTCTGCACGAACATGCCGCCCGAGCCGCACGCCGGGTCGTACACCCGCCCCTCGTACGGCTCCAGGACCTCGACGATCAGGCGGACCACGCTCGCCGGCGTGTAGAACTCACCGGCCCGCTTGCCCTCGGCACGGGCGAACTTCTCCAGGAAGTACTCATACGTCTCGCCCAACACGTCCTGCGCGGGGCGGTTACCGTGCCCCGTGAAGCGCGCGTCGCTGATCAGGTCGACGAGTTCCTTCAGGCGCTTCTGGTCGACGTTGTCCCGGTTGAAGATCTTCGGGAGGACGCCGGTGAGGGTCTTGTTGGCCTTCATCACCTCGTCCATGGCCTCGTCGAGGAGCTTGCCGACACCGCCCTCCGCACTGGCCGCGTTCTCGGAGATGTAGTCCCAGCGGGCTGTCGGGGGCACCCAGAAGACGTTCTTCTCCGTGTACTCGTCCTTCTCCTCCAGGAAGGCCGCCCGGCGGTGCTCCGGGATCTGGGCCAGCTCAGGGTCGGCGGCCAACTCCTCCCGGCGTTCGGCGAAGGCGTCGGAGACGTACTTCAGGAAGACCAGGCCGAGCACGAATTCCTTGTACTGGGCGGCGTCCATGGAGCCGCGGAGCTTGTCCGCAGCCTTCCACAGGATGTCCTGGATCTCCTTGGTGCTGGAGACACTGAGCAGTTCGCCTTGTCCGGCGGCTGCCGCGGCTCGCTTGCGGGGAGGCATCGTTCCTTCTTCCAGACGGTGTCGGTGGGTGGGTTACGTGCGGTCGGTCGTTCGTAGTTCGCCGAGGGTCAGGGTGCCGTCGGCCAGGCCCGCGATCGTCATCCTGCGGGCTTCCGCAAGGGCATAGGCCTGGGCTCGCAGCAGGCGTTCTCGGCGTTCCGTCTCGGCCAGCAGGGCGTCGAAGCGCAGAACCTCCTCCGGCTCCAAATCAGGGAGCTGGTAGTCCTCGATACGGCGGGCCGGGCGTACGGCGCTGGGGCTGCGGGCGGTGCCGCGGGCCGCGCCGAGCAGGGCCGCCAGGACCCGCGGGGTGAGCGGACGGGGGGCGCCGGCGTTGACACGGAGGACGCGGGCCGGGAACGCGACGACCGAGAAGCCGTCGTGGTCGACGTACACGCCGAGGCGGGGCGCGAGGGTGTAGACGACGTCACCGGGCTCGGTGAGCGCCGCCCGTTCGTACACCGTCGCCAGCAGTAGACGGTCGATGCGGCGCCCGCCAACGGCTTGTTCGCCGGTGATCTCCTCGGGACCCAGGACGGTGTGGTGGCCGTCTCGGGTGAGGTGCTGCTCGTCGATGCGGTGGCCGGGGAGCCGGGTCACCCTGCGTGCGGTGATCAGTTTGCCGAGGGTGGTGCGCCTGGGCAGGCGGCCGACCCTGCGCATCACGGCACCGCGGTATGGGCCCCGCTCGTCCTCGTACGCCAGGGTGTCCGCCGTCGCGCGCTCCAGGCGTGCCTCGGCCTCAGCGATCAGGGCGGGCCGTTCGGTGACCTTGTCGGACCAGATCGCGGAGGCGGGCGGCGCAGGTGGGGTCAGAGGGCCGCCGAAGGCCCGGTCCAGGTCGGCGACGGGGACCACCCGGCCGTAGCGCGGGTCGTGGCCGTCGAGTCCTCGGAAGCCTTCCGCCCGCCAGAGGAGAACGTCCTCGGCGAGCCGCATGCGCACGCCCGGTGTGAGCTGTTCCGAGCTGATGTCGGCCAGTAAGACCTTGCCCTCCGCCGCCTGGACCGGGCCGCGTGTGAGCGTCCACAGCGCGGGACGGTAGCCGGGGCGGAAGGGCAGGACCCCGCCGGGAAGCGAGATGACCGACTCGACGATGTTCTCGCGCAGGAGGGCCGAGCGTAGCTGGGCAGCCTCCGTGCTCTTCAGTTCGTCGACGAGCGCGTCGGCCGGTCCGAGGACGACGGCCGTACAGCCGGGGCGGAGGAGGTAGGCGACGCGTTCGAGCTCCGTCAGGGCGGTGAGTACCGAGCGGTCCTCGCCGGGGCGGTACGGAAGCTGGGTGACGACGAGGTCGGGGGCCGCGAAGCGTTCCTCCAGGTCGGTGCCGGTCTGGACGTCGAGGTCGAGTTCGCCGACGCCCGCCAGCAGGAGGCGGCGGCGGGTGATGCGGGTGAGCCGTTCGTCGGGATCGGCGGCCAGGACAGTGACGCGGTCGTGGTCCTCCGTGTCGTCGAGGAGCGCGGCGAGCAGGTCGCCGGCGCGGGCGTGCGGGTCGGCGAGGGTGAGGGACTCGCCCTGCTCAAGGCGGAGGCGGAGGTCGGTGAGCTGGGTGAGCAGGCTCCGCAGCTCCGGGGTGACCGCGTCGGCGGCGAGGGAGTCCAGTCCGAGCCGGGAGCGGGCGGCGAGCAGCCACTCGTACGCGCCGCGCTCGTCGTAGGCGGACTCGATCAGGCCCTCGGCGAGGCGGGCGAGCGGGGCCGCCGTGGCGTCGATGGCGCGAAGCTCGCGGAGTACGAAATCGTCCTCGGCGTCGATCCGTTCGGCTCGGCGCAGCAGCGCGGACCAGAGGGCCTCGTCGGCTTCGGGCGCGGAGGCCGGGGAGACGTTCGCGTCGTCGGCCAGTGGCCGGCCATCGAGTCGGCGCAGGCACAGCAGGCTGCCGAGCGTCTCGACCAGCTGCCACGGCGTGAAGCGGTCCCGTAGCGCGACGATGCCGAAGAGGGCGAGCTCGGATCGGAGCTCCGACGGGGTGGCGTTACCCAGGCCGGACGCGATCAACCAGGCGGTCACCTGTGCGCCGTCGAACAGCGGTCGTCCCGAGTTCTCGGACAAGGCGGCGGGGAAGTCCGGGTGGCGTCGGCGCCAGGTGGACACGACAGGGCGCTTCACCCGGGCGAAAGTCGCGATATCGGACATCGATACAAGGCGGGGTGCCGGGATGCGTAGTCTCGTGTCTGGCAGATCAGCAACCACGATGTATCCCTCCCTCGCCTGTCTCGTAACAGCCGCCCCGGCCATTCAGCGGGCTCGGGTCGTACGTGTCGGTCTGCCGCTGCGGCCTTCGTCCGTCGCCACGAACGATACGGCGACTCCCACGTTCCGTGCGTGGAACTGATTGATAATCCGGGTTATCAGCTTAATCGTCCCTGTCGGGTGCTGTTCGCGTCACAATGGCTGTCGACGTGATCCAGGGGCGGCCGTTCCGTGGCTGGATGGCAGCGGATCGTGCGAGCCTCGTCAACTAGCGTGCGCGTTGCGGTAGTTGGCAACCACTGAGACAGGGGATGCGCAATGGGTGATCTGGCCAGGGCGGTGGCCGAGCTTGAGTCACGGGTCGAGGACGTACGCATGCTGCGACAGATCGTGGAGCGTCTCGACACGGAGATCGCGACGCGTATGGATGAGATCGAGACGATCGGCGGCGCCGTTCTCGACCTTCATGGCGATCTCGACAACCAGATCGCCGAGTACGACTACTCGGCGGTCGAGCAGTCCGTCGCATCCCTCCGGGGAATGGTGGACATGGAAACGGTCCTCCCGGCGATCGACACGGTACTGCTGCTCACCGCACTGCGTGATGACGAACCCGTGCCCGATCTGACACTTCCGCTGTCGGCGTTCGAAGACGGCGACAGCGGCGAGCATCCTCGCCTCACGCAGGAGGACCTGGAACCGCGACTTCAAAGCGGATCTGGCACGGGCGGACCAGCGCTGGGAAGAGATCTGGGGCGACGAGGCCTGGGCGGACTCCGACGAACGGGACTCCCGGCGGGCCGAGCACCGAGCGGAAGCCGAGCTGGAAGCGATCAAGGACCGTGCCCGCCGGGCGGCGGCTCATATCGAGGAGATCGTCGACCACATCGGTGATGAGCTGTGGCCCGAACTGGTGGAGGCTGTACAAGCCGGCGACCGGGGGCGCGCGGTCCGGGCGCTGGCGGCTGCGAGTGCGGCGGCCCAGGAGACCGAGCCCGCCTACAAGCTCTACGAAGTCAACCTTTCAGCGCAGTACGAGTCGGCGCCGATGTCACTCGGAGCCATGGGCGAGTACCTGAGCGACTTCGAGACGTGGTTGAGGTCACCCAAAGCCGAGTGACCCGCGAACGCGGACGGCTTCCGGCCCACCCGGCAGTCGGTCAGACATGCCGCGACGACGGCTTCCGGTTACATCGCGGCGCACACCCACAAGTACGGAACGGGCAAGCTCCCCGTCCCTCTGGCCGATGGCCGCGGCCCTGCGTGATCTTCAGCAGGACGTCAACCGAGCGGCCGGAAGGCCAGGGCCGGGGCGACCTGAGCGGGGGCGAGCGCCAGTTCTTCCCGCGCGGTTGTTTTCGGGAGCCGCGAAGAGGCTGTGCCCCGCCAGGGTCTACCTGGCGGGGCACAGCCGGGGTACCCGAGGTCAGTCGTCCTCGGCCTCGTCCTCGTCCGCGTCGAAGCGCGGCAGGACGTCGGTGTCCAGGCCGTACTCGCCGAAGAGATCGACCAGGGCTCTGGTCATGGCGTCCAGGCCGCCTTCACGGATGACCACGAGGTCGGGGATCCGCAGGTACAGGCCGCCGGCGCACTCGCCGGTGGTGGATCGGTGGTCCATCACCTCGGCGATCTTCCGAGGGGTCATGAAGGTCGCGGTCCACCCCTTGCCGTCACGGGCGCGGATGACCGCGTCGACATCCTCGACGGTGTCGGCGTCGTCCTCCAGGCCGAGTACGTACGTGACGGAGAAGTCGGCCGTCTCCACGGTCACGAGCGGCTCATGAGCCATAGATCTTCAGCAACTCCTTGATGACGTTCGGCTCGTTCGGCTTGTCGGACTTGCCGATGATCTCAAAGCCGCCTTCGACCTCGCGGAAGAAGAGCCGTGCGCCCTTGTCGCCCCGAAGGTAGCGGATGCCGTGCGAGAGCGCCTTGGAGCCCTTGCCCGGCTGGTCATTGCCGTCCAGCAGCTTGTTGATGAGCTGGTTCATCTCGCGCTGCACGTCCTCGTTCTTCGTGGACTTCTCGGCGAGCTTGGCGAGCTTGCTGTTCTTGCCGAGCGCCGAGGTCACGCAGATCTTCGGCTTGCCGGCGGCGGCCAGTGCCCCGGTCTTCGCGGAGGTCCCGTGGAACGCGGCCGGCCGGGCGGCGGCGGTGCCTGCCGCGAGGAGGCACGATACGGCGCTCTGGCCCTTCTTGAGCCGGTCCAGGACCGTACGTAGCCGGTCCAGGGTGTCCTTGGCCTTGTCCAGTTTCTCCCAGAAAGAGTAGATGCCGTTGCTGACCCGGTAGATCGCCTTGCCCACGGCTGGAACCTTGGTGACGGCCGCGCCCACGAGGATGACGTTGACCAGCGTCCACAGGCAGCCCTCGACGTCGCCCTGGGTGAAGCACTTCTTGGCGTCGGTGTAGCCCAGCTCGTCGAGGAGGATCTGGCCGCCGTTGTCGACCACCCAGTCCATGACGTCCATGGCCAGCAACTGCCTGGCCGACCGGAAGTCGTCCACGCAGGACTGGCCGCACTGGGCGAGGAGCAGCGCCTCCTCGCTCTGGGTGAGGTCCGCTCCCGTGTCGGGCTTGGGGCCCTCCAGCGCGGCCTTGCGGGCTTCCTCCTGCTCCCTGAGGAACTCCTGCTCGGCGCGGTCGGCTGCCCCGTCGGCCGCCTTGGCGTCCTCGCCGGCGTTGGCCGCGGACTTCTCCGCGGCGTCCGCGTCCTTCTCCGCCTGGGTGGCCGCCGAGTCCGCGGCGCCGGAGTCGCGGGTCGCGGCGTCGGCGGAGGCGCGGGCGTTCGTGGCGCTCTTCTCGGCCTCGGTGGCCTCGTTGTCCGCCGCGGCGGCCTCGCTCGATGCGTCGCGGGCGGCACTGTCGGCGTAGAACCAGTCGGTGCCCGCCTGCGCGACGTACTCGCCGGTCTTGGCGTCGGCCTTCTTCGCCGCCTCCGCGGCCTTGGCCGCCTCCGCGGCCGAGGCCCGGGCCTCGGCCACGGACTTGAGCGCCGCCGCCGCGTCTGCTGCGGCAGCCGCAGCCGCCTGCGCGGCGAGCTTGGCGTCGCCGGCCGCCTTGTCGGCCAGCGCCTTGGCGTCGGCGGCGGCCTTGGCCGCTTCCTTGGCCTTGGCGGCAGCCGCGGCTGCCTGCTGCTCGGACAGCGACATGGAGGTCTGGCCGATCAGCACGGCGAAGGCGGCCGCGGTGTCCGACTCCCGGTAGGGGGTGCCCGCCGCGATGGCGGTGTTGGCGGGCTTGATCACCTCGGTCGCCGAGTCGCGGGCCGCGGCGGCCGCCTGGCCGGCCGCGTACGCCTGTCCGGCGGCCTCCGCCGCCCAGGCCCTGGTCTTGGCGGCCTCGTCGCGGGCCGCTCGGGCCTCCTGGCTCGCCTTGAGTGAGGCGGCCTGGGCCTTCTTGGCCTCCTTCTCGGCGTCGGCGGCGTTCGCCGACGCGGCCTCGGAGGCGTCGATGGCCTCGGCTGCCGCGGCGTGCGCGACCGCGCCCGCGGTGACGGCCGTCTGGTAGGCCGACCACGCCTTGTCGGCCGCCGCGCGGGAGCGCTGCGCGGCGGCGTCGGACCGGGTGGCAGCGGCGCGGGCGTTCTGCGCCGCGGTGCTCGCCTCACCGGCGGCGGCGT
>NZ_JAEKKT010000445.1 GCF_019510245.1 Streptomyces sp.
GTGAAGCGGCGCCGAACGAAGCGGGGCAGCTCCGCCTCGTCGATGAGGGCAACTGCCATGTCCTCCACCGAGATACGGCTGCGGCCGTCGGCGTCGAGGACGGGCTGGTCCCCGCCGATCCGGAAGCGACCGGTGCGCTCACCGGGGGCGATCTCCTCCGCGGGGCTCACATTGGGCCACAGCCGGTTCGAGGTCTGCAGGACGTTCAGGGCGTCGCGGTGACCAGCCCCGGCCGGCTCTCCGGCTGCCGAAGCGGGCATGTCCAAACCGCCGTCCAAACCGGGGGCACCTGGCGCGTAGACCGGCCGGGCACGGAGGCCCGGTCATGCACCGACGGGATGGAGAGCCGGTCAGGGTTGCCACGCCCGACGACCGCCTGCGTGTGGAACGGTCTGCGCTCCGAGGCCGGTTGACGTGGCCGTCCCCCCCCGCATGCCCCGTTGAACGAGCTGTCACCAGCCCATAGGTTCCGCGTATGACGAACGTACGGATCGGCGTGATGTACGACCGCGACTGGGCCCCGGAGGGGCTGCCCGGCTTCGCTCGGCAGGCAGAGGCGCTCGGCGTGGACGACGTGTGGGTGGTGGAGGACCTCGGGTGGAACGGCGGGGTGTCGGCAGCGGCCGTGGCCCTGGGCGCCACGGAACGCATCAAGGTGGGTATCGGCATCGCCCCCGCCCCGTTGCGCAGCCCGGCGCTTCTGGCGATGGAACTGGCCACGCTGGCACGGGTGTTCCCCGGACGGCTGGTGGCCGGGATCGGGCACGGGGTGCAGGAGTGGATGGCCCAGGTGGGCGCCGCGGCCCGTTCGCCGCTGGCCCTGCTGGAGGAGACGATCACCTCGGTACGTGCGCTGCTGCGCGGGGAGCGGGTAGAGCTGAACGGTCGTGAAGTGCGCCTGGAGGGAGTCCAGTTGACACATCCGCCGACCGAAGTGCCGCCGGTGGTCGCAGGCGTTGTCCGCTCTCGCTCCCTGGAACTGTCCGGCCGCGTCGCGGACGGCACCGTGATCACTGAGGGCCACGGCCCGCGCGATCTGGAGAACGCCCGCGCTCTGACCGCCAAGGGCGGTGCCGCGTCCGACCACGCCCTGACCGTCTTCGCCTTCGCCTGCGTCGGTGACGACGCCGACGAGGTGGCCAAGGTCCTGCACCCGCACATCGAGGGCCACGGTGCCTGGCTCGGCCGCCCGCCGCACGAGGTGTTCACCGTCTCGGGCCCCGCCTCGCAGGCCGCCGAGCGTCTCCGGGCTCTGGCGACGGCCGGCGCGGACACGGTCGTCCTGCGGATCGCCGGCCCGGATCCGCTGCGGCAGCTGGAGGCCGTACTGGATGCGATGGGAACGCGGAACTCACGTCCGGAAGCCGGTCAGTGACCCATTGGATCGTCGTCTAGGACGCGACCGCCGAGCCGGCCCTGGTTCGCCTCTGACGAAGTCCCACCCCTGTGTCCACAGCGGCACCTGGACCGGTTGGCCGCTCTTCGACATCCCTCGGTTGGGGGCCAGTGGTTGGGCCGCAGGCCCGCGGTGAAGCCCGCCGTTACTTGGGCGGCAGGCTCGCCGCGAAGGCGCGTCCCTCGTCGATCCACGCTCCCAGGGCCTCGTCCTCCGTCACGGCGGACCCGGCGACCACGACCCAGCCGCGCATCGGACGGCCGGTCATGTCGAAGACCCGCGCCCCGGGCCGGGCGAGGGCCGCGTCGGCGGCGTCGGGACCGACGCGGACCATGAGCTCGTCGCCGGTCACGCCGACGGCCATATTGCCTTCGTGCAGGAAGGCGATGCCGCCGAACATGCGCTTCTCGGTGACGCCGGGGTCCGCGGCGAGGTATTGGCGGATGCGCTCGGCGAGCCCTTCGTCGTACGCCATCAGGTGTCTCCCTGCCGCTCGGACAGCCTGCGCTCGAGGTCGCGCAGATCCTTGGTGAGGGAGGAACGGACCTGGCGAGCGAGCAGGGGTGATGCCAGGCGCAGAAGACCACCGGGGCCGCCCCGGACCCGGATGGCCGCGAGCGTGCCGCGCGGGTGTGCCTCGAAGGAGTAGGTCACGTGCATGGGCATGGGAGCGGCCACGGAAACCATGTCCAGCAGCCTCGGAGGCTCGTACGCGGCCACCCGCAGGACGTAGTCGATGCGCCGGCCGAGGAAGTGCGCCGTGCGGGTGACCTCGGCGCCCGTCCCGAAGCCGCCGCCGTCCGCCTGCCGGGTCAGCTCGGCCGTACGGATGCCCTGCGTCCACTCGGCGTCGTGGCGCCAGTCCATGGCGTACGCGGCCACCCGCTCGGGCGGCAGCGCGATCTCGCGCCGCACTGTCACGTCGATCGTCATCGTCTCACCGCCTCGCCCCCCGGTCCCGGTTGCCGTCGGCGCTCCGTCCACTCCAGCATGGCCGTGATCGGCGGTGGGTGCGCGCCGCAGGGATCGCGCCGGCCCGCGGCCCGGTCGTCCTGACGTCAGCGCTCAGCGACGCCCTGCACTGAACTGATCCACGGGACTGTCCGGGCCGGGATCACCCATTCCTCCGCGTGGGACAACCTTTGTCAGAGTCTGAACGTCCAATGAACAACAGGAGACACATAGTCTCCGCTGGGGGGAGCGTTCATGCTGAAGGTCAGCATCGTGGTGCCTGTGTACAACGCGGGCCGATATGTCGATATATGTGCGCCGTCACTCTTACATCAGACCCTGGGGAAGGACGCGTACGAAATCATCTACGTCGACGACGGCTCGACCGACGACTCCCCGCAGCGACTCGACGAGTTGGCAGGCAAGCACGCGCATGTACGTGTCATCCACCAGGAGAACTCCGGCTGGCCCGGCAAGCCCCGCAACGTCGGCATCCGGGGGGCCCGCGGGGAGTACGTCCAATTCGTCGACCAGGACGACGAGTTGACCCCGGCGGCGCTCGAACACCTGCACCGACTGGCCACCCGCAACGGCTCCGACATCGTTCTGGGCAAGGTCATCGGCACCATGGCGGGCCCCAGCAACGTCTTCAAACGCGCGGTGGAGCTCTGCACTGTCGAGGACTCACCTCTCATGGAGAGCCTCACC
>NZ_JAEKKT010000446.1 GCF_019510245.1 Streptomyces sp.
TGCACGATCTCGGTGCTGACCCGGACGGGGTCGGGCACGGTCGCGCTGCCCAGGCCCACGAAGACCGGGGGCGGGCCGGCCTCGATGAAGTCCCGTAGATCGTCGGGGAGCGGCGCGTCGCCGTCGTACGGCCACCAGTAGCCCGCCACGTCGAGCCCGGACCGCCAGTCGCGAGGCCGGGCGACCACGCGCGGGCTGAATCCGTGCAGCACCGGCCAGCCCTGCCGTTCACGGGCGCGGAGTGCCGCGGCCGTGCCCATGGGAGGCAGGCCCAGCCGGGCCCGGACCGGTGGGAGGGCCGCGGCGAAGACCTGTTCCACCGCAAGGTTCAGGCCCACTCCGGCCATCCGGTTGGCGAGGGCGCCCCAGGAGCCGACGCCCAGCATGGGTGGTGCGAACTCCCTGGTGGCCGCGAGGGGTTGGAGGTTGAGACCCAGGCTGGGCAGTCTCAGGCCCGCGGCGATGGCGTGGCCCAGCGGGGCCACCGATCCGGAGAGCAGGAGCGCGTCACTCACCCGGGCGGCGGCCACCAGGTCGTCGGCCATCTCCACCGCCAGCGCCCGCGCCATCGCGACCACGCGCGCCAGCTTCCCCACACCGGTCGTACTGCGGTGCAGCGCCCGCCCGCGCGAGGACTCCAGCTCCGCCCGAGGATCGACCGGCAGGGCGTGGAAGCCGATCCCGGCCCGCGCCGCCAGCGGTTCGAAGCGGCCGTGGGTCACCAGGGTGACCTCGTGTCCGGCCCGCGCCAGGCCGTGCCCCAGACCGGTGAACGGGGCCACATCGCCCCGGGAGCCCGCTGTCATGATCGCTACCCGCACGACGGACAGTATGGCGCCGGGGGCTGCCGTCCCGCGCGAACGACCCGTGCACACCGGCCAGTTCACTCCTGTCACAGCCGTTGACTTCACCCTCGGGGGACTCTAGCTTCGGCGCGCATGGTGTTCGAATCGCCGATCCTTGTTCGACATCTCGACCGGATCGGTGCCCCCGCCAGAAGGAGCCGCATGTACCCCCCGCCGCGAAAGACCCCCAGAGGTCTCGCAGGACGTTGCAGAGCCGCCGCCGTCCGCGCTCTCGTCCTCGCCCTCACCGCCACCGCCGCGCTGCTCTTCGCCCAGCCGGCCCCCGCACAGGCCGCGACCACCCGGCAGACAGCGGTCCCTGCGGCGCCGATGGGCTGGGCCTCCTGGAACAGCTTCGCCGCGAAGATCGACTACTCCGTGATCAAGGCGCAGGTCGACGCGTTCGTCGCGTCCGGTCTTCCGGCGGCGGGATACAAGTACGTCAACATCGACGAGGGCTGGTGGCAGGGCACTCGCGACAGCGGCGGGAACATCACCGTCGACGAGTCCGAGTGGCCCGGCGGCATGAAGGCGATCGCCGACTACATCCACGGCAAGGGCCTCAAGGCGGGCATCTACACCGACGCGGGCAAGGACGGCTGCGGCTACTACTACCCGACGGGCCGCCCCGCCGCCCCCGGCTCCGGCAGCGAGGGCCACTACGACCAGGACATGCTCCAGTTCTCCCAGTGGGGCTTCGACTTCGTGAAGGTCGACTGGTGCGGTGGTGACGCGGAGGGACTCGACGCGAAGACGACGTACCAGTCGATCAGCGACGCGATCACCCGGGCCACCGCCACCACGGGCCGTCCGATGACCCTCTCGCTGTGCAACTGGGGCAGGCAGAACCCGTGGAACTGGGCCCCGGGACAGGGCGCGATGTGGCGGACCAACGACGACATCATCCTCTACGGCAACAAGCCGTCGATGACGAACCTGCTGACCAACTTCGACCGGAACCTGCACCCCACGGCCCAGCACACCGGCTACTACAACGACCCGGACATGCTGATGGTCGGCATGGACGGCTTCAGCGCCGCACAGAACCGCACCCACATGAACCTGTGGGCCGTCTCCGGAGCCCCGCTCCTGGCCGGCAACAACCTGGCCACCATGACCACCGAGACCGCGAACATCCTCAAGAACCCCGAGGTCATCGGCGTCGACCAGGACCCACGCGGCCTCCAGGGCGTCAAGGTCGCCGAGGACACCACAGGGCTTCAGGTCTACGGCAAGGTCCTGTCCGGCACCGGAAACCGTGCCGTCGTCCTCCTCAACCGCACCTCCTCCGCCCAGAACATCACCGTCCGCTGGTCCGACCTCGGTCTGACCAACGCCAACGCGACCGTTCGTGACCTGTGGGCGCGCTCCGACGTCGGCTCGTACGGCACGGGTTACACCACGAGTGTCCCGGCGGGCGGTTCGGTGATGCTCACGGTCACCGGCGGCACCGAGGCGGCGAGCAGCACGTACACAGGCGCCTCGAGCTTCACCGGCGTGGTCGCCGGAAACACCGGGATCAAGACCGTCGACGTCGCCTACACCAACAACACCTCGGCGGCCCGCACCGCGACCCTCAAGGTCAACGGCCAGGGCACGACCACGGTCTCCTTCCCGCCCACCGGCTCCTCCCAGGGCAGTGTCTCGGTCCAGGTCGGCCTGTCCAAGGGCTCCTCGAACACGCTGACCTTCACCGGCGCCCCCACCCTGGCCGACATCACGGTCCGCCCGCTGCCCGGCACGAACAGCACCCTCGCCGTCGGCACCCAGTCCGGCCGCTGCCTGGACATCTACGACAACACGATCACCAACGGCACCCAGGCCGAGCTGTGGGACTGCAACGGCGGCCAGAACCAGCAGTGGACGTACACCTCGCGCAAGGAACTCGTGGTGTACGGCAACAAGTGTCTGGACGCCTACAACCTCGGCACGACCAACGGCACCAAGGTCGTGATCTGGGACTGCAACGGCCAGAACAACCAGAAGTGGAACGTGAACAGCGACGGCACGATCACCAACGTCAACGCCGGTCTCTGCCTGGACGCCTACGGTGCGGGCACGGCCAACGGCACCCAGACGGTCCTGTGGTCGTGCGGCGGCCAGGCCAACCAGAAGTGGACGCTGAACTGATCTAGCCCTGCCGGGCGGCGGTCACCGCCGCGTCGACGGTCTGCTCCAGCAGCGTGGCGATGGTCATCGGACCGACCCC
>NZ_JAEKKT010000252.1 GCF_019510245.1 Streptomyces sp.
CTGCCGACCGGCCTGTCCATCAGCAGCTCGACCGGCAAGATCACGGGAACGGCGTCCACCGCGGGCACCTACCAGGTCACCGTCACCGCGAAGGACTCGACCGGCGCCTCCGGCTCGACGTCCTTCACCTGGACCGTCGGCTCCGCCAGCGGCACCTGCACCTCGACCCAACTGCTCGGCAACGCCGGCTTCGAGTCGGGCAACACCACCTGGACCGCCACCAGCGGGGCCATCACCAACTCCACCAGCGAGGCGGCACACGCCGGTTCCTACTACGCCTGGCTGGACGGCTACGGCTCCGCGCACACCGACACGCTCTCCCAGTCGGTGACCGTGCCGAGCGGCTGCACGGCCACCTTCACCTTCTATCTGCACATCGACACCGCGGAGACCTCGACCAGCAGCGCGTACGACAAGCTGACGGTCACCGCCGGGTCGACGACCCTGGCCACCTACTCCAACCTCAACAAGGCCTCCGGGTACGCCCAGAAGTCCTTCGACCTGTCCTCGTACGCCGGCTCCACCGTCACCGTGAAGTTCAGCGGAGTGGAGGACTCCTCCCTCCAGACCAGCTTCGTCGTGGACGACACCGCCCTGACAACCAGCTGACCCTCCCGAGGGAAACACCCGATCCCGCACGCGGAGACCGTCCGCGTGCGGGACACCCGTTGTCCCCTCGGTCGCCCGCCGTCAGCGGTCGTGGATGACGCGTTCGCAGCTGGTGGGGTAAGGGCGGGCCACGCACCGGGAGCAGGTGCTCATTGCGCTGATGGTCCAGGCCGAGTAGGCAAGCCGGGCGGCACTGCAAAGGCGACCCGGCGGCCGGGACCTGTGCCGTCGGGTCGGCCTCCGGGCGTCGGTCAGGCGGATTCGAGGATCGGGCGGATTTCGACGGTCTCCGGGGTGGGGAGGCTCTTGGCCAGTTCGAGGGCTTCCGCGCGGTCGGCCACCTCGACGATGAACCAGCCGCCGAGGGTTTCATCGCCCGAGTGCGCGGGCCCGTCGGTCACCGTTGATGTCCCGTCGGCCGCAGGCGGTGTGCTCGGTCTCCAGAGCGTCGCCGCCGACCAGTTTCCCGGCCGCGGCGAGGCCGCCGATCCAGCCCTCGTACTCCTTGCGGTACGCGGCCCGGTCGGCCTGGATCCGGCGGCGCGACTCTTCCGTCTCGAAGATCACGAGTGCGTATTTCATGTGACTTCCTCTCCGGCCGCCGTACGGGCGAACCACTGGTGATGTCGGCGCGCAGCCGCTTCGCCTGCCCAAGGCGGTTGTTGTCAAAGGCGGTTAAACGGATGCCTCGTTCGAGGTGATGACCGCATGTGCTTCGGTGGGGCGGTGCGGGGCCGCAGAGTCTTTTGCGGGCGTGGACTTCGCCAGCCACAGGCCGGTGAACACGGCGGTGACCAACGTGACGGTGCCGGCAGCGAGGAAGGCGCTGTTGAGGCCGGTCTCGAAGGAGGCGCCGCCGGATTGCCGGGTGCGGACGACGGCTCCGAGTACCGCCACGCCGAGCACCGCGCCGATCTGCCGGGTGGTGCTGCTGATGCCTGAGGCGAGGCCGCCTTCCTGCGGGCTGACTGCTTGGATGGCGGCGCCTGTCAGTGGGGACAAGGTCAGGGCGAAGCCGATGCCGGCGAGTCCCAGCCGCCACCACACGTTCCCGTAGCCGGTGTCGGCGTGCACCATGCCGAGCGCCAGCAGTCCCAGGCCGGCCAGGGCCAGACCGGTGGTGACCACGATGCGGAAGCCGTACCGCGCGGCGAGCCGGCCCGCGTACGGGCTGACGATCACCATGGCGAGGGATACCGGCAGGGTCTGCAGGCCGGCGCGCAGGATCGAGCTGCCCTGGACATAGACGAAGAACTGGGAGAAGAAGAACGACGAACCCATGAGCGCGAACCCCACCACGGTCATGGCGCTGTTGGACATGGTGAACAGCCGCTGCCGGAACAGCCGCGGCGGCAGCATCGGTGCGGAGCGACGCGCTTCGACGGCGACGAAGGCGGCGAGGAGGATCACCGCGGCGGTGAAGCTGCCCAGGATGACCGGTGAGGTCCAGCCGCGGGCACCGCCCTCGATCAGCCCGTAGGTCAGCACACCCACCGCCAGAACGGACAGCACCGTGCCCGGGATGTCGATCGCGGGGGCGCTCGGATTGCGGGACTCACCGAGGTGGCGCAGGCCGACCAGCAGAAGGACCGCGCCGATGGGCAGGTTGACCAGGAAGATGGCGGGCCAGCCGAAGGCTTGTGTCAGCACGCCGCCGGCCACGGGGCCTGCGGCCAGACCGATTCCGCTGAATCCGGCCCACAGCCCGATCGCCTTGATCCGTTCCTGCGGCGCGGGAAAGGCGGCGGCGAGCAGGGCGAGCGAGGCAGGGCTCAGCGCCGCGGCCCCGATGCCCTGGAACACCCGGCCGGCGACCAGCCAGCCGAGCGAGGGCGCGAGGCTGCACAGCAGCGACGCTGCGGTGAACACCGCCACGCCGGTCAGGTACACCCGCTTGCGGCCGAAGCGGTCGGCGAAGACACCGCCGGACAGCAGCAGCATGGCGACCAGCAGTACGTACGCGTCGACGATCCATTGCAGACCGGTCAGCTGAGTGTGCAGCCGGTGCCGCATATCGGGCAGTGCCGCTCCAACGATCGTGTTGTCGAGCAGGACCATGAACTGGCCCAGGCAGGTCACCGTGAGCAGCACGGCCCGGTTCGATCGACTGCCTGAGGTCGCGTGCGTTGCAGCCATGGGGATCCCCCTCAATCGGTAGTTGCGCCCGGTCACGGCCGATGCGGGTGGCGATACACCTCAGCGACCTAAAGCAGTCAGCGACTGCGTTAGGTGACTGTACGAGGGCTTGCACCGTAAACGCAAGTATCAGCTGCGTTAAGGTGGGATGCATGAACGAGCAAGAGCGAGCCCGGCGACCCGGCGGGCGCAGCGCCCGCGTCGGCGCGCAGGTGCACCAGGCCGTCACCGACCTGATCAGCGAGCGCGGCTACGGCAACTTCACCGTCGGCGAGGTCGCAGCCCGCGCAGGCGTGGCCGACAGCAGCATCTACCGCCGGTGGGGCAGCCTGGAAACCCTGCTCACCGACGTGGCGCTCACCCGCCTCAACGCGCAGTCGCCGATGCCCGACACCGGGAGCCTGGCCGGCGACCTGCACACTTACGCGGCCCAAGTGGCCCGCGAGATCACCGGACCCGACGGTCCGGCGGTCCTGCACCTGGCCGTCGCCCTGTCGAGCAGCGGTCAGCAGGGCCTGCAGGCCGGTGCCGCCCTCCGCGCCGAACGCACCCGGCAACTGCAGGCCATGCTCGATCGCGCCCGCGACCGTGGCGAGCCCGCACCCGACGCGTTCGACGTGCTGGACCACATCCTGGCCCCGATGTACATCCGCGTCTTGTTCGGCATGGTCCCGCTCACCCCGGAGTACATCGACGGGCTGGTCGACCGATTGCTGTGACCTCAACCCGGTTCCCGCGATCAGCCCTCGGACGCGGTGGCAGGGCTCCGCGAGGCGCTCACCGCCGGGCATTCACATACGCGGGCAGCGGCGGTCCGGGTGACGTCATCGGCGGGCGTGCCGCGGCGAGCAAAGTCTTGTTCGGGTTCGGGTTGAGTTGCGGTTGATGCGTCAGGAATCGTCGTCGTACAGCGCGTGCCGATCCGCCACTCGGCGTTCGACCTCTACCGGCTTCGGCGCCCGCACGGCGGCAACGGCGCGATGGACGACGGCAGTTGCGACCTCGACCGGATCCGCCGCAAGATGGATTTCCTCGTCCCTGAGCGGGATGCGCAGATGGCGATGCTGTCCGCCAGCCGCTTCACGGTCGGCAGCGTCCTGGAAGAGCAGGCAGACACCGGCCCCGATGCCGGTGCGGATCTACCGGCTGACTTGCCGGTGATCGATCACGAGTCGGCGTTCGAGGCGGGCCTTGCCCTCATCCTGAGCGGCCTGGTGCACCGTACTGGGGTGTAGGGAGTTGACTGGTCCCGCGGATCAGGCGCCAGATGGGCACGACCAGGGTTGGGGTAACTCGAGGCGACCTGACCTGGCAACGGGGCGAGTAAAAGACTCGGCCCCACTCCTCCGCGCGGCTACTGTGCTGCTGACAGATCGTTCAGCGACGAGGGGGTTGAGTCGTGCGGACCACTTCGCACCCGCCGTAGGTACCTCTGGAGAGCCCAGAGGGCCCTACGGAGGCTCTCGATGTCCAGGACTGTTCGCACGACTCCCTTGCGACTCCGCGTCCAAGACGGCGCATCGGAGTCCATGTCCCTGTACGACCTGCGCTACACACACGCCGAAGCGGCCCGGGCCGCCCGCGCAGGCCGTCGCCCTGCTCCGACGAAGACGCTGCGCCGGATCACCTCCTGGCAGCCGAGGGTGCTTGACGGCAGAGACGGCTCGCTCGCCGTCGAGATTGCTACGGCAGAGGGTCGGGCCCGGCTCCAAGGGCGACTCCAAGCGCAGCGCATCCGCGGACTGCACCACGCCGGCCACGACATTGACGACGTGGACATCCCTCCCGTCCGGCATCGTCACGGTGGGCTCTGGCATGACTGATAGACCCGAAGCCCCAAGGATTGACCGCACGTGCAAGCACCGTGAAGCTCATGGCCGGTTGAGGCCGAGTATGCGCGGCGCCCGCTCGGGCACGGCCGGCTCCGCGAGCAGGCCCAGCAGCCGCGTCCGGTCCGCATCCAACAGCAGCCGCTGACAAAGCCGTTGACAGGGCGCACCAGCAGCCTGATCGCCGTTCTGTTGGGTCGGACGCTGAGCCGGCACAACCAAACCCCGAGCGACACGGGCGGATGCGCGAGGGACACGGCGCGTGTGAGCGCCGCTTGGTGCGGTGCGGGGCCAAGCGGATGGGCTGGTATCAGGCTGCCTGGGCGGTCAGGACGGCCTTGGCCGCCAGCCGGAGATTCCTGATCATCGGATTCGGGTCGTCCTTGCGGCTGACCAGGAGGACCTGGCTGGGGGGAGCGCCCTCGATCGGGACGGTGACGAGGTGGGGGCGTAGTGAGCTACGCCGGTCACCGACCGGCAGCACGGCGATCGCCCTGCCGCTCGCGACGAGTTCGAGCTTGTCCTCGTAGCTCTCGATCGGCGGCACGCCGGCCCCCAGGATCCGGTAGGAAGCCCAGTCCGCGGTCTCGAACGCGCATGGCGCCGCCTCCTCGTCGGCCAGTTCTTCCGCGGTCACCGACGTGCGGTCGGCCAAGGGATGGCCGCGCGGGACCACGAGCATCCGGGGCTCCTCGTACAGCGGCGTGGTGAACAGGTCGTCGTCGGCGAGTGGCAGCGGGGCCCGCGCGATCAGGGCGTCGACGCGCTTGTCGGACAGCGCCCCGACGTCGCGGCAGCTCAGATGCCGGGTGGCGATCTCGGCGTCCGGGTGACGGCGGCGCAGTTCCGCTACGGCGGTGGTGATCACCAGGTCTTCGACGTAGCCGATGGCGATGCGTTCGGTTTCGGCTTCTTCACGCACGGCCAACTCGGCGTGGCGGGCAGCCTGCAGCAGGGCTTGGGCCCGGGGGAGGAACCTCTCCCCGGCCGGAGTGAGGCGGGTGCCCTGGGGTGTGCGGTCCAGCAGCCGTGCGCCCAGGTGCTTCTCGAGCCGTTGGATCTGGCGGCTCAGCGCCGGCTGTGCCACGTGCAGGTCGGCGGCGGCCCGGCCGAAGTGCTGGTGCGCCGCCACCACGGTGAAGTAGCGCACCAGTCGTAGTTCCAGGTCCTGTCCGAGATCGTTCACTCCTCCAGCGTACGTGTCATGCCGTTTCGGAATGATCAGGTTGCCGAACAGGTCTTGGACGGCCAAGCCGTCCTGGCCCTTGACTGAAGGAGCAACGTTTCCCCGAGAAAGTGACAGGCGTGATGAAGGCGATCCAGTTCCACGAAGCGGGCGGACCAGAGGTTTTGCAGTATGACGAGGTGCCGGTTCCCGAGATCGGCCCGGGGGAAGTGCTCGTCCGGGTGCATGCGGTGGGCATCAACCCGCCGGACTGGTACCTGCGTGAGGGGATGAAGGTCATGCCGGCCGAGATGAGGCCGGCGCTGGAGTACCCCCTGATCCCCGGAACAGACATGTCGGGCGTGGTCCAGGCGGTTGCTCCGGACGTGCTGGGATTCGCCGTCGGTGACGAGGTCTTCGGCATGCTGCGGTTCCCCGGATTCGACGGTCGGACGTACGCCGAGTACGTGGCCGCGCCGGCTTCGGACCTGGCTCACAAGCCGGCCGGCATCGACCACGTGCAGGCGGCCGGGGCGCCGATGGCCGTGCTGACGGCCTGGCAGTACCTGGTGGATCTGGGCCACGACGTGCCGTCTCCCTTCACCGGCCAGGTGCACCGGCCGGTGCCGATCACGCCAGGGATGACCGTGCTGGTCAACGGGGCCGCCGGGGGAGTGGGCCACTTCGCGGTGCAGCTGGCGAAATGGAAGGGGGCACACGTGATCGCGGTGGCCTCGGGCCGGCACGAGCAGTTCCTGCGCAAGCTGGGCGCCGACGAGTTCATCGACTACACCAGGACGCGGGCCGCGGACGTGGTCAGCGGTGTCGACCTGGTGATCGACACCGTCGGTGGCCCGGGCAGCTCACGCTTCCTGACCGTGCTCAAGCGGGGCGGCACCATGCTTCCCGTGTTCTTCGCCCAGTACGACCCGGAAGAGACGGCGAGTCTGGGCATCACTGTCTCGAACATTCAGGTGCGATCCAACGGCCCCCAACTCGCCGAGATCGGGCGCCTGTTCGATGAGGGGAAGCTCCAGGTCGGGGTGGACAGCACCTACCCGCTGCCCGAGGCGCGCAGCGCGCACGCGCGGGCAGCGCAGGGCCACATCCAGGGCAAGATCGTACTGACGGTGGCCTCGTGATCGCCGAACTCCAGCAGGCGGTGGCGAAATACGCCCACGCTCTGGACGAGCTGAATGTGCCCCAGTTGGAAGCGGTCCTGACCGAAGACACCACCTGGACCTTCACGATGCCCGGACGGGGAGTGCTCGGCCCGGTCGCCGGACGCGCGGCGGTGCTCGACTTCATCCGTGAAGGACACAGGACCCAGACCGGAAGGGTGCGGCACCACCTGGGCAACGTCGTGGTCACGACGACCGACGCCGCCACCGCTGAGGTGCGGGCCTGTCTGCTGCAGACGAGGAACACCGGCGAGAGTATCCAGATGATCTCGACCGGGGTCTACACCTTCGGCCTGCGCCGGTCCGACGGTGGGTGGCGGATCGCCGAGCTCACCCTGACGTTGGACAACGACCTTTAGGGCGGGGCCAGTCGGTGCGTCCGGCGGATCATCGGGTGGCTCCGCCGATGCCCGATGCCGACGTGGGGCCGCCCATCGTGGTGGCCCCTCGTGGTGCTTCGACCACTTGCCCCCAAGTGGACCGGACAGTCGTGCAGCGATGCTGCGCCCGGCGTGAGCCGCCCTGCTAGGGCAGTTGCCCGAGAGGGCGGTATGTGAGTGCATAGGTGATTTGCGCCTCGCGGGATTTCCGCTGGCGGAGTGCCTGGACGGTGGGCCTCGGACACGGGGTTCGGTTTCGCGCCTCACCGTCCACACCAGATGCATCAGGTGATGAGGCCGGCGCTGATCAGCCAGATGTGTTCGCAGGTCGAAGATGCCTTTTGCAACTCCTCGCGGGACTTTTGCGAGGCGTGGTAGAACGTCCGCTCGATCATCCAGCACAGGGCGCGTGCCATCGCCGACGCTTGCTCTGGTTCGGTGCCGGCCTCAACGCCGGCTCGTTCCAGGACGGCGGCGATGGCCGTGATGAACAAGTCAGCTGTGTGGCTCCACAGCTCGCCGATCTCCGGCACGGTCAACGACAGGTCGATCGCCGTGCGCATGACCAGACCGTGCTCGTTCCACAGCTCGACCGTGCGCCGCATCGCTGCCGCGATGGCCTGGCGTGGCTCGTCGGTCTGCGCGGTGGCCCGGGACCGCTCCCACAGGTGCTCAACGGTGCGGGCCACGAGCGCCGTGACCACTTCTTGCTTGGAGCCGAAGTAGAAGTACAGGGCGCCACGTGTGATGCCGGCGCCCTGCGCGATGTCGCCAACGGTCATGGCGTCATAGCCCTGTTGCGCCAGCAGAGCTTCGCAGGTGTCGAGGATGGCCCGCTCCCGGACGTCACCCTTGCGTTCGGTGGTGCGTCGGCTCCGTGCGGGGTGGTGGTCGGGCATCAGAGCTGAGCGCCCTCGGCGAAGTCGGTGGTACGGGAGAGCGTCTCCCATGCGCGGATGTCCTCGTCCACGGCCGTGCGCGCGGCGGTGACCAGTCGCAGCGCGTCCGAGCCCAGGACGAGGTGGGCCGGCGGCTGGTCGACCGACGCGATGTGCACGACGGCGTCCCCGGCCTTGGCCGGATTGCCCAGCTGGTTCCCGCTGGCCTTCTGCCGCGCTTCACGGATGGGGGTGAACAGCTCGTCGTAGTCGTCGATGGACCGCGCGGTGCGTGTCATGGACCGTCCGGCCCAGTCGGTGCGGAAGGACCCGGGTTCGATCGCCGTCACGTGGATCCCGAATTGTGCGACCTCCTTGCCCAGTGCCTCGAGGATGCCTTCCAGGGCGAACTTGCTGCCGCAGTAGGCGGACATGCCGGGCACGGCCATCAGCCCGCCCATGGAGGTGACGGCCATCAGGTGTCCGCGGCGGCGCCGGCGCATGTGGGGCATGGCCGCCTGCAGCGTGGCCACTGTCCCGAATACGTTGACCTCGAACTGCCGTCGCACGTCGGCCAGCGGCGTCTCCTCGAAGGTGCCCTCCAGGCCGTAGCCCGCGTTGGCGACGACGACATCCAGGGGGCCGACGCTCTGTTCCACCTCCGTGATCACACTCGAGACGGCGGCGTCGTCGGTCACATCCAGGATGCGGCCGTGAGCGTACCCGGGTTTGAGCTCTTGGAAGGCCCGCAGGTCCTCCTCGGAGCGGACCGTGCCGACGACGGTGTGCCCGGCGGTCAGCGCGGCTTGGGCGAAGGCACGTCCAAGGCCCGTGCTGACGCCGGTGATGAGCCACTTCTGCTGCTGCACTGCTCCTCCAGAAAGGTCTCGCGAGGAGCTGGACTGCCCCCTCACCCAGAGATTCTACACAACGTCGAGTTTTATCAACGTGATGTTGATTCTGTCGCCCCGACGGCATCATGCTCAGCCGACGTCAATCCGGTCCCTCACCGACCCGCAGGCGCACGCCGCTGTACGCACTGGCTGGTGAGCTGCGGGTGCTGTCCTGCGATGTCACTCCGGCCGGCACCGCCCGCATCCGGCGGATCCTGGCCCGTCATGCTCTGGCGTCGCGCTCCTCAGTCAGCCATGTCCTGAGAAGGCGGGATGAGGGCTGATGGGGTGAGCGGGCAGGTCGTGGTGACACAGGGTGGCTCAGGTCGGTCTTGTAGGACTTGCGCTCGCTCACAGCAACCAGCCCAGCACGCCCATCGCCGCCGACCGGCCGGGATACCGCACTGCCACATTCAGGTGACGCCAAATCACCTATGCACTCTCATACCGCCCTCTGAGCCACAACACGGCAAGGCCGTAGGCGACAGCCGACACGGCAAGTCCCGCGAGGACCGTGGCGGTGTGCGCCCGGTCGGGCAGCGTCTGCCTGAAGAACCCGAACGTGACGTCTCGGGTGATGAGGAATGCTGCGACGGCGGCGAACATCGCACCTGCCGACTGGCGGGTCCACTGTCCCGGCCTGGAGGCGACGCGGCCATCCGGGCGAGGAACAAAAGGATCTGTCACCCGTCACTTGTACCGGTCCCGACGCGACTCAGCAATGGCCGGACCAAGCACCCCGACCCCGTCGTTGAGCACGCACCGCACAACCGGTGCTTCGTCGGCGGCGCTCGCGCTACCGCACTGGCTCCGCCGCATGAGTGTCCGTCGGGAGATTTCGCGGGCGACATCCATCACGGGTTCGTCACCCTTGGCCGCGCCGTCATCTGGCGGCGGCGACTGCGCGCCGCGCTCTGTCGGGGCCAAGAGCGGGCGGGCCCCAGGTGATGGACTGCTCGATGCGGCGGAACGCATACGTGGCAGTCGGGCCCGCGCAGCCTCACAGACGGGATCTCAGTACGTCGACCTCACAGCCCGGTGCGAACGCGTCGAAGCCGTGCTCGATCAGCCAGCGAACTCCCAGCAGGCTGCGCAACGACCACCACGCGCGGATCTCGTCGAGGTCGATGTCGGTGCCGTAGCCGGCGATGACGTCGTCGAGGTGTTCCTCGTGTCCGAGCGTGAGGGTGGCGAGGTCGAACAGCGCATCACCTTGGCCCGCTTCGGACCAGTCGATGATGCCGGTGACCTCGTCGTCGTCGACGAAGACGTGGTCGATCTGCAGGTCGCCGTGCGTGAACGCCGGCGTCCACGGCCGGAGGGCGGCCTCGGCGACCTGGCGGTTACGGGTGACCAGGTCGGCGGGCAGGACACCGTTCTTCACGAGCAACTCGCACTCGCCGTCGAGTTCCGCCGCCAACTCGTCGGGATCCCGGCGGCGCCGGCCGCGCCAGGGCGGCAACGGTGCGTCGTGCAGCTTTCGGATGGCGGCGCCCGCCGCGGCCCACGCCGCCGGCGACGCGGTCGACGGCTCGCCCAGGCGGCCGAGCGCCGTCCCCGGGACCGCGGCGATCGCGAGCACGGGCGGCTTGCGCCACAGGACCTGCGGGGTCGGAACCGGCGCGAGGGCCATCGCCTCGACCTCGACGTCGATGCGTGCCTGATCGGTGTCCACCTTCAAGAACACGTCGCCGACGCGCAGGGTCGCACGCTCGGAATGGGCGACGACGACTTTGACCTCATCCATGGGCGACCAGTATCCCGGGGACGGTCGCCGACGTCTCCGGGTTTTACCGCGTGCGATGACGCGGCTGACCGCGTCCCGCAACCCAGCGGCCTCGCGCCCGACACCGACCTCTGACCAGGTCAAGCCCACCACCGTGAGGAGGAGTCCTTGTGAACCTCAACCTCACCAGGATGCTCACTATGGCATCCGCGACTTCGTTGGCGGCAAGGGGAGTTCGTGAGCAGGCGCAGCGGATGGGCGGATTCGGGAGGCGAGTTGCATCACGGGAGTGTGATGAGGGCGATGCTTTCTGCCTGCGCGATGGCCAGCCGGGTGCCGTCGGGGTGGAGGGCAGCGACGGGAGAGGGGACGGCGCTGACGCCGAAGCAGGTGGTCTTGACGGATACGCCGACCTCGGGCCATTCCGCAACGAGGCGCCCGGTAGCAGTGTCCAGCAGTCGCGGGTGGCCGAGGAGAGAGATCACGTGGTCGCCGCGGGGGAGGAGCAGGATGCCCGGTTCGGCGTCGGCGATCGGGTTGCGGTGGAGCCACCGTGCCTCGGACAGTGACCACACACCGAGGTGGCGAGGCGGAAGTGCGGACTCCTCTCCGTCGTTCCAAGCTTCGGCCCCCGTCGCCAGTGCCAGCCGATCTGCGTCGAGCCAGCAGCCCGCTGTCACCTCGCCGTCCATGACGGCCGTTGTCGGCAGCAGACCCTCGCCGTCCAGAGTGCCGGGGTCGGTGAGCGCGAGCGCCGTGTCGTAGACCATGGCGATCCCGAAGGGATGCCAAAACCATCCGACCGCCAGCAGGTGCCGGCCGTCGGGGCTCAGGCTGAGCCTGGAGTGGAAGACGTCCTGCGGCTCACGACTGCCGACCGTGAGCCGCTCGCCGCTCGCCGCGTCCTCGATCTGGAGCTCGTTGTACTCGTCGGGGCAGTGCACGACGACCTCGCGCCCGTCACCCAATGTGCCCAATGCGAGCGGGTAGTCGTAGTTCGGCGCCTGGTAGTCGCTACGGACCAGCTCTCGCACGACCCGTTCTCGTGCGAGCAACACCCCCTTGCTGCCGCGTTCCTGGTACACCGCGGAGTACCGCCCTGAGGCCGAGGTGGTTCCGGCATCGAACGGAGAGCTCCACGTGAAGACGGAGACCAGTTCGTCGCCCTGCCACACCAGCGCTTTCGGCGTGGCCGTTACCGGTATCGACTCCACGGTCATCGATGCCCCCCCATTCTGAGAACCTTGGACAGGCCCTTCGCGGGGAATGTACGGGATCCCATCGGCTGGGAAGCGGCCGGGAGCACACGGATGGCTCACCCGATAGCTCTCGGGCCACCGCCACGTCTGGCTTCTGACTGCCTCGCGGCGAGCACGAAGCGAACTGTCAGGTACACGATGGCGAGCATGCCGCCTGCTCCTAATTAGTTGGGGCTCGGGACTCACCCGCCTCTACGGCGAGAAACCGATCGGTATGTCAATCGTGAACTGATCGGTTTCCGCCCGCAAGTCCGAGCGGAGGGGCGCCGTTCGGCGTGTCCCTATGTCGGCGCGGCCGCCTCCCTGTGTCCTGATCGCGCACCTTGAACTCGTGAAGTCGTTGCGGTGGGGGACGGCCCGGTCCCGGCGAGGCAGGGTTCCTCGCGGTGATGGTCGCGCTGCATGGGCGCTCGGCCAACGCTCACACGTCCAGTACCAACCGCTCGCCTTTCGGTGCGCGCGAGACGCAGGGCAGCATGGCGCCGGCCGCGCGTTCGGTGGCGGTGAGGCGGCGGTCACGGTGATCGACCTGGCCGTGGGCCACCCGTAGCCGGCAGGTGCCGCAGAACCCCTGGCGGCAGGAGAACGGCAGGTCCGGCAGGGCCTCGTGGAGTACGTCCAGGGCGGAGCGGTCGTACGGCACTGGCAGCACGCGTCCGGTGTCGCCCAGCTGGAGTTCGAAGGGCTCGCCGTCCGTGATCGGGGCCGGGGCGAAACGCTCGAAGTGCAGGGCTGACGCGCGGCTGTCACCGAATGCGCGGCGGACACCGTCGATCATGGGCGCGGGTCCGCAGCAGTACACCGCTCCCGCCGCCGGGCTCATGTTCAGCAGATCGGCTGCTTCGGGCGCGCCGAACTCGTCGTCAGGGCGGATGGAGACCCGGCCAGGGGCTGCGGCTGCGAGATCGGCCAGCTCCGGCGCGAAGGGCATCGAGCTGCGGCTGCGGCCGGTGTGCACGAGCCTCCAGTCCAGCCCGCGTCGGGTGGCTTCCCGGGCCATCGGCAGGATGGGGGTGATTCCGATGCCGCCCGCGATGAGCAGGATGGATGCTTCGGCGGCGAAGGGGAAGGCGTTCCGGGGCCCGGTGATGGCGACCCTCGTACCCTCTCGGAGGGCGTCGTGTACCTCTGTCGAACCGCCCGCGCCGCCGATGATGCGGCGCACAGCGATGCGGTAGCGGTACCGGTCGGCAGAGTCGCCGCACAGGGAGTACTGCCGTTTGCGGCCGGAGGGCAGGTGCAGTTCGATGTGGGCGCCGGGCTGCCAGGGCGGGAGCATTGCCCCGTCGGGTGCTGCCAGCCGCAGGGAGACGACATCCTCGGCCTCCTGCTGCTTGGCGCCGACCACCAGTTCCCGGATCACGGGCGACTCGGCGGTGGGCGGGCGCCTGGGAGGAGTGCCGCGCCGCGCGAGGCGCGCGACCGCGTTGTCGCTGAAGGCTGCCAGCTTCTGCATGAAGGAGTCGCTGCGCGGCCTGCCGTACAGGTCCGGCGGTCGAGTGACGGGTGTGCCGAGGTCCATGGGATGCCTCACTGGTTGCCGGGTCATCGGGCAGCCGCTCGGGCAGCGGGTGACGCCGCCAGGTAGGCGACCGCCTGTTGGGTCGAGCCCTCCTGGGTGGGGTGGTAGCCGGGGCGGAAGTAGCGCAGAACCGAGCGGGCGAACGCGCCCGGCAGGGGCAGCAGGTCTTTGCGGGCCGCGGCCAGGTAGTCGCGGAAGCGGACCTTGACCCGGTCGTCGACTTCGGGGTCGGCGCTCATCAGGAAGCGAACTCCACGGATCCACAGCCGGGTCAGCACCGGAGCGGTGACGAGCATGCCGACCACGCGGCGCCGGTACCCGGGATCGAGGTGTACCAGCAGGTCGAACGCGACCGAGCGGTGTTCGACCTCCTCCGCGCCGTGCCAGCGGAACAGATCGAGCATCGCGGGGTCCGCGCCGGCCTGATCCAGGTGTCCGTTGCTGAGAATCCAGTGACCCATGTAGGCGGTGAAGTGCTCGAAGGCTGCGATGAGGGCGAGCCGTTGGAGGAGGTGAGTGTGTGCGGCGGCCGGCGTCAGCTCCGGCCGGTCTCCGAGGACCCTGCGGAAGATCCATTCGGACTGCAGGGTGTACGGAGCCGGGTCCAGCCCCTTGGCGAGCAGGTGCTCCAGGACCTCCTGGTGCGCCTCGGCGTGCATCGCTTCCTGGCCGATGAAGCCGCGTACGTCCTCGCGCAGCCGCTCGTCGGTGATCAGTGGCAGTGC
>NZ_JAEKKT010000447.1 GCF_019510245.1 Streptomyces sp.
GTGCCGGTGGTGCGGGAGTTGTTGGGCTGAGTTGCAGGCCAGGCCAGAACACGGATGGGGCGCGGCCCCCACTGGGAGCCGCGCCCGAACGTGGGGCCGACGAGACTCGAACTCGCACTGTCCACTACCTAAAAGTGGTGCCTCCTGCCGAAATTGGGCTACGGCCCCACGCACAGTTTACTGGTACTCGACGACCGGTTGCGGCGGGGTGGAAGATTCGTGCGATCGTTTAGGGAACGTGCTCGTCTGGCTGTGACAGGACGGGCACAGGTACCGCAGGTTCTCCTGGCGGTTGTCCAGACAGTCGCCGTTGACGTGATCAATCTCCAGGACGAGTCGTCTGTCCTGCCAGGTGTCTCCGGTACCGCACTCATCACAGACATGCGGTACGCCGCGGTCGTCAAGCGCCCGCCTAAGCAGGACGGTCTTGGTGCGTAGGCAGTCGGGAGCGAGCCGGACCAAGATCTCGGACGCCGACTTTCGGTTCAGGGAGCGGGTGCCGCGATAGTGTCCCTGCCCCGTGAAATGAGCGGTCGACAGGCCGTGGGCTTCGACGCTGCGCTTCACGAGCGCCCGAGCTGTACCGCTGTTCATTCGGCCAAGGGCAGCCAGGACTCCGGCTACGCTCGTGGAGGCCTGAACCGCTGCCGCCAGTTCGTGGCGGGGAAGAAGCCGCGGACCATATCGCCGTCCGCTGGTGAAGTGCGAGGTGTCGATCCCGAACTTGTCCAACTTCTTTCTGATGTGGCCGTATGGAGCGTCACGTGGAGGAAGGCCCATGTACTCAACCATCTCCCTGATGCTGTGCGAATGAGCGGCGGCTTCTCTGAGTAGTTCCTCCGGGTAGCTGCGCCGTTCGCGTTCTGGCAGGGGCTCTTCCTGAAAGTGCGAGGTGTCGATGCCGTAGTGCTGGAGCCGCTTACTGAGGTAGTGGCGAGGGCCGCTACCCATCGGTGCTCCCAGCGTTCGCATTAGGTCGACCATGCTGGTGGCTTTGGCGGCAGCTCGAGTCAGCAGGTCGCATGTGTACGTCGGCCTGCTCACGCACTTGCCCTTCGCCTGCGGCCGCGGTATGTGTCCGTCACTGCATGGCAGTTGGGGCAGAGCAGTTGGAGGTTCTCCGGACGGTTGTCCCACCAGTCGCCGTTGACATGGTCGACCTCCAAGCGGAGGGGCTTTCCGTTCCACTGGGGTCCTGTGCCGCACATTGAGCAGATCTCCGGGACCCCGCGACGGAGTAGGTGCTGAAGCAGGCGACTTCCCGGGACCCGGCCGTCCTGTGGTGACCTGAGGCTCAGTAGATCGCCGCGTGAGCCCTTCGCGCCGCCCGATCGCGCCACGAAGTGGGATGTGTCGATGCCCAGCGTCGCGATACGGCGGCTGATGTGCGTGTGGTTGCCGCCCACTGGGCTGATACCCAGGCGGCGAACCACTTCTTTGACGCTGGTCGACACGGCCACGATCTCTCGAAGCGTCTCCTCGGTATGGCGCGCCCACCGGACCGGGAAGTGTGAGACGTCTACGGCCTCCTCCGCCATTTTCTGTCGCAGGTAGCGTCTGCTGCCAGGTGTGGGCGAGCCTCCGCACCACCGTACGGCGTCGTCCCAGTTCGTTGTTGCCCGTGCCGCCTCTTCGAGCAATTCGCGGGTGTACCGGAACCCCATCGTTCTCCTCCGATCTCGGCCACGCGTTCGTGGCCTCGTACGGAGTAACGAACCGTCTATCGGACAGTCACGCTGGAAACGTCAAGGCAGTTGATATGCTGTAGCTCACAGCGAGGCCTTCTGGTGCGGACTCTTGTTCGCTCGGGAGGCTTTTTTCATGACCTCAGCAGAGTTGGATATTCGCCCGGCGACCCTCGACGACCGCCCCGCCGTCGAACGCCTCTGGCTGCTCTTCCGGCATGACCTGTCCGAGTTCGGGGGGCAACTGCCCAACCCGGACGGGACGTTCCGCAGTGAGTGGCTGGAGGCTGCGTTCTCGGCAGACGAGGACTGGGCGCCGTACCTGTTCCGGCTCGGCGAGCATCCCGTCGGGTTCGCGTTCGTGCGGGGGCTCGACACGCCCACCCGGGTGCTCAACAGTTTCTTCGTCGTGCGGGCGGCGCGGAGGAGTGGGGTGGGGCTTCGGGGCATACGGGACGTCGTCGCCCGGCATCCGGGGGAGTGGGAGATTCCCTTTCAGGACGTGAACACCGGTGCCGCGCGGTTCTGGCGGCGCGTTGCCACCGAGCTCGTCGGGGACGCGTGGAGCGAGGAAGCCAGGCCGGTGCCCGAGCGGCCCGACCTGGCTCCTGACTGCTGGATCTCGTTCAGATACCCAAGTCCTTGATGATCTTCGCCACGTGCCCCGTCGCGCGGACGTTGTACAGGGCCCGTTCGACCTTGCCCTCCTCGTCCACGATGATCGTGGAGCGGATGACGCCCATGTACGTCTTGCCGTAGTTCTTCTTCTCGCCGTAGGCCCCGTAGGCCTCGGTGACAGCCTTCTCCGGGTCGGCCAGCAGCGTGACCTTCAGGGACTCCTTCTCGCGGAACTTCGCCAGCTTCTCCGGGGCGTCCGGGGAGATGCCGAGGACGTCGTACCCCGCGCCGGCCAGCACCTCCAGGTTGTCGGTGAAGTCGCAGGCCTGCTTCGTGCAGCCCGGGGTCAGGGCGGCCGGGTAGAAGTAGACGATGACCTTGCGGCCCTTGTGGGCGGAGAGGGACACGTCGTTGCCGTCGGCGTCGGGCAGGGTGAAGGCGGGGGCCACGTCCCCGGGCTGGAGTCGCTCGCTCATTGGGTCAGCGTAACCGGGGGTCCCGACAGTGCGGTCGCGGTCGGAACTGACAGACTGTCCAGGACACGTAGCAGCGACCCCGGAGGCCCCACCGTGGCGGACACGTCGGACATCAGAACCCCGGCGCAGATCGAGGCGGACATCAAGCGCCGCCGCGAGTTGCTGGCCGATACGCTCGACGAGATCGGGGTGCGGGTGCACCCGAAGACGATCGTCGGCGACGCCAAGGCCAAAGTCGTCTCCAACATCGACCACACGCTCGGGCGGGCGTA
>NZ_JAEKKT010000448.1 GCF_019510245.1 Streptomyces sp.
CGCGGATCGTCAGCGACTACGCCGGTTTCGACACCTGGGACTCCTGTGTCCGCGCCAGGAAGATCTTCGGCGTCCACAAGGCGGTGCTCATCAGCCAGGGCTTCCACATCCGGCGCGCGGTCGCGCTGTGCCAGGCGGCGGGTGTCACGTCGTACGGCATCGGTGTCGACGCCAAGCACGACGCCACCTGGTACTACGGCGGCACCCGGGAGCTCTTCGCAGCGGGCAAGGCGGCTGCGGACGTGGTGCTCCGGCCGGATCCGCGGTTCCTGGGGCCGAAGGAGCCGGGTGTCACGGACGCGCTGGCCTCGGCCCGCCGCTGAGGTGACCTGGGGGCGGGGCGCCGCGCCCAGCCCCCAGGCGCGCTTCACCGCCCGGTGAAGCGCGGGGCGCGTTTCTCCAGGAACGCGGTCATGCCCTCCTTCTGGTCGGCCGTCGCGAACAGGGCGTGGAAGACCCGGCGTTCGAAGCGGATGCCGTCGCGCAGGCCGGTCTCCAGGGCTTGGTGCACGCACTCACGGGCCGCCCTGACCGCCGTACGCCCGTACGAGGCGATGGTCGCGGCCGCCTCCAGGGCCTCCGGGAGGACCCGGTCGTCCGGTACGACCCGGGAGACGAGACCGCAGCGTCCCGCCTCCCGCGCGTCCATCGTGCGGCCGGTGAGGACCAGGTCCATCGCCTTCGCGTGGCCGACCAGGCGGGTCAGGCGCTGGGTGCCGCCGATGCCCGGGACCACGCCGAGCTTGATCTCCGGCTGTCCGAAGACGGCCGACTCCCCCGCGATGACGAGGTCGCACATCATCGCCAGTTCGCAGCCTCCGCCCAGCGCATGGCCGTTGACGGCGGCGATCTTCGGGGTGCGCAGGTCCGCGAACTCCTCCCACGCGGCGAAGTAGTCCTCGGCCGCCATGTCCACGGCCGACTTCCCGGCCATTTCCCTGATGTCGGCTCCCGCCGCGAAGACGCGTTCCGAGCCGGTGACGACGTAGCAGCCGACCTCGGGGTCCGCGTCCAACGGGCGCAGGACGTCGAGGAGTTCGGACAGCAACTCGGAGCTGAGCGCGTTGCGGACGTGCGGGCGGTGCAGACGTACGGTCACGACCCCGCCGTGCCGTTCGAGCTTCAGGTTGTTCATCGACGTCCCCTTCTAGGAGTCCCAGATCGCGCCGTACGCCGGAATCCCCCGCCGCTCCAGGCCGTGCACCACCTGCCAGGTCAGCCTCTTGTTGGAGATGCAGATGACCGCCTCGGCGCCGAAGTCCCGGTAGGCCTCGTACGCGAGGCGCACCATGTCGGGCTTGCCGCGCCGTGAGGTGTCCCAGACCACGGCGTGCGGCTGGACGGCGAGGATCTCGTCGACGAGGGCGTCGCCGTAGGTGGCGCGGGGGTCGCGGGTCGCCCAGACCAGTCGGGAGGGGACCTCGGCGGCGAGGAGGTGGGGCAGGCAGGGGCCGATGCCGCTGCCGGTCGCCACGTAGACCACCTTCGTGAACAGGGTCTCGATGTTGGCGACTCCGGCCGTGGTGATGCCCTTCACCCAGACCTTCGCCGGCAGGTCGTCGATGAAGGCGCCCGTCCAGTCGCCGGCCCGGGAGATGGTGAGCCGGAAGCCGGGCTCGCCGGGTGCGGGGACGTTGGCGAAGGAGTGCCACTCCCTCAGCGGGCTGCGGCTGATCGCGGTGGAGGAACCCGCGAAGGGGGTCTCGCCGTGGTCGAAGCGGGCCAGCACGACGTGGGAGGAGGGCCGTTCGAGGCGTACGGCCACCTTGCGCAGCCGTAGCCAGGGCAGCGCCACGCTGAAGGTGACCAGCGCGGGGCAGGGCGGTGGCGACGATGAGCGCGAGGAGGGCCAGCAGGGTCCAGCCGACCGCCATCAGGGGGCCGTTGGGTGTCGTGACCGTCAGTGCCAGGAACCAGGCCGTCCCGGCCAGTGCTCCGCCGACGTGCAGTCCGCCGAAGTGGTAGACCTTTCCGAGCGTCCAGCGGATCTTCAGCGGCCAGGTCGGCGGGGGCCAGGTGGCCAGCCGGAAGAGGAGGTTGACGACGTACTGCTGGCGGACGATCACGGCGAGGGCGAGGTTGGCGAGCGCCGCGTGGCCGAGGGTCCGCGTCGACAGGGGCCAAGCCGCCCACAGAAAGGCCAGGTTGGCCGCGATCACCAGTGCGGCCAGCCGGTTGTAGTGCATCAGCCGCGGGTGCTTCAGGAGCCGCCTCGCCGCGGAGGTGAGGGGCGGGAGGTCGGTCGTCTCGCGCACGGGTGCGGTCGTCATCGGGCCACCGCCAAGCGCTCGTCGGCCATCCGCAGCAGGGCCTGCTTGTCGATCTTGCCGCGGTCGGTCTCCGGCAGGTGTGTCAGGGCCATGACACGCTCGGGCACGCAGTAATACGGCAACGCCTCCGCCACCGCCCGCCTCGCCGCGTCGGGGTCCACGTCCGCCGGACTGACGAACGACACCAGGGTCCGCGCATCGCGCTTCAGGGTCACCGCGCGGGCGCAGCCCTCGACCGATTCCAGGACCGAGGAGACGGAGTCGAGTTCGACCCGGAAGCCGCGGACCTTGACCTGGTCGTCGGTACGGCCGAGGTGTTCGAGCTCGCCGTCGGGGGTCCAGCGGCCGAGGTCGCGGGTGCGGAACATACGGTGGTCGCCGCCGAGGAAGGGGTCGGGGGCATAGCGCTCGGCGTTCAGCGCGGGGTTGTCCAGGTAGCCCGCCGAGACCCCGTCACCGCCCGCCCACATCTCGCCGACCGCCCCGATGGGCAGCGGGCGACGGTCGGCGTCCAGGACGTAGACCGTGTTGTTGGGGGTGGGGCGGCCGATGGTCAGCAGGGGGGCCGCCGGGTCATGGCGGCTCATCGTGTTGACGATGGTCGTCTCGGTCGGTCCGCAGCAGTTGTGGAAGGCGGCCTGGCGGGCCCAGCGGTCGGCGAGGGGGCGCGGGCAGGGCTCTCCGGCGACGGCCACCGTGCGGACGCGCGGGCAGCCGGCCGGGTCGATGCCGGACAGGACGGTCGGGGTGGCGATCAGCACGTCGGCCGTACGGGCCGTCGCGGTGATGTCCCGGCCGCGGATGACGAGGGTGCCGCCGTGGGTGAGGCAGCCGAGGATCTCCCAGGCCGCCATGTCGAAGGCCACGTTGAGCAGGTGGGCCACGCGGTCGCCGGGGCGGATGCCGAGACCGCCGGGTTCGGTGAGGAGGAGGCCCGCGACGTTGCGGTGGGTGACCTTCACGCCGTTGGGGCTTCCGGTGGTGCCGGAGGTGAACAGGACGTAGCAGCCGTCGTCGGGACGCACGGTCGGCGGGGGCGCGCTCGCCGGCTCGTACGGCAGCGGTTCGTCGAGGGTGATCACGTGGGGGCCCCGCGGGACGCGGGCCGCGTGCTCGGCGAGGGTCAGGACGATCCGGGTGCGGGCGATGCGGATCACGTGGGCGAGCTGGGCCGGGGGCGCGAGGCCGATGTCCTGGGGGACGTAGGCGGCGCCCGCCTTCAGGATGCCGAGCAGGCCGACGAGCATCGGGATGGAGCGGCGTACGAAGAGTCCGACGTGGTCGCCGGGCCGTACGCCCTCGCGGATCAGACGGGTGGCGAGGGCGTCGGCGTACCGGTCGAGCTCGCCGTAGGTGATCGTCGCGCCGGCGTGCTCGGCGGCCACGGCGCGCGGGGTGGCCGCCGCACGGCGTTCGACGGCGCGGTGGACGAGCGGGTCGGGGACGGGGACGGCGGGGCCGTGGCCGTAGACCCGGAAGAGGTACCGGTCGCGGGGGGCTAAATGGCGCAGAGGCATGCTGGGGGAACCTCCTGGCTGGCTTCTCGCATGACGGTTTGCCTGGCGCCAAGCTGGATCCGCGCTCGACTGTAGCCGCGGTTTTTCAACTCTCAACAATGCGTGCTCGGCCAAACACGCAACGGAATGCGCCACATGTGGCGTCTTTCACATCGCAGGCAACCTCCGCACCGCCCTGCGACGACTCTCAGGTGGGCGCGTATGCGCCTCACGGCTCCCGGGCGCCGATCGGGAGGTCGCCGTCTTGGCCGCGTAACACGGAGCCGTCATCGGCGTAACACGGCCGAAGCACGCTGAAGGACATGCCGAACTCCGCGACGCCCACACACTGCCCGTACTGCGCCCTGCAGTGCGGCATGAACCTGACCCCCGCTCCGGACGGGACCGTCGAGGTGAGCGAGCGCGCGGACTTCCCGGTGAACCGGGGGGCGCTGTGCGGCAAGGGCCGTACGGCACCCGCGGTGCTCTCGTCCCGGGTGCGCCTGACCTCCCCGTTGGTGCGCTCCGGTGGCACGCTCGTGCCCGCCACGTGGGACGAGGCCCTGGACCGGATCGCCGAGGGGCTGTCCCGCACGCGATCGGAGCATGGCCCGGACGCGTGCGGGGTCTTCGGCGGGGGCGGCCTGACGAACGAGAAGGCGTACACGCTGGGCAAGTTCGCGCGGGTCGTCCTCGGTACCTCGCAGATCGACTACAACGGGCGTTTCTGCATGTCGTCCGCGGCGGCCGGCGGCATGAAGGCCTTCGGCCTGGACCGGGGGCTGCCCTTCCCGCTGGAGGACATCCCGAAGTCGGGCTGTGTGATCCTCGTCGGCTCGAACCTCGCCGAGACCATGCCGCCGTCCTTGCGGTTCTTCACCGAATTGCGGGAGAACGGCGGCACGTTGATCGTCATCGACCCGCGCCGCACCAAGCCCTCCGAACAGGCCGACCTGCATCTGATGCCCCGGCCGGGGACGGACCTCGCGCTGGCGCTCGG
>NZ_JAEKKT010000449.1 GCF_019510245.1 Streptomyces sp.
GGTATCGCCGGAGCCTGCCTGCCGGCCCTCGCCTCCCTCGCCTGCTTCCAGCAACTCGTCCGGCAAATCACGCTGACTCTGCCACCACGACAGGGAACGCGGCGCCATCGCCGTTAGCAGCGTCGCCCTCGGCGCACGGATGCGCTTTCTCTCCTCGATGACCGGTGTCGAGTGGGCTCGCCTCGGGGCGTGCCGGTGGAACCGATTGATTCGACGCCGACGTCCACCGCCGGCGTCGGCCTGATGGGGCCGGCATTGAGTCGAGCTTTTTTCCGGCGCGACCTCGCCGCGACGAGTCCCGATCTGCTGCATGCGACGGGCAAGACGTTCGCCGGCGTGGCCGCCACCGCCGACCTGCTGGGCGTCTGGAACTCCTGATTCTCGGTGTCCCGGACGCCGTGGTCGACGCGATCATGGGCTGGGAGCCCGGGGGAACGGCACGCATGCGCGCCCGCTACATGCATGTCACCGGGACGCTGCTGCGGAAGGTCGCCCAGCAGGTAGGCGACGCTCTCTGGGAGCCGCTCCGGGCCGACTGAAGGTCTATGCGGAGCGGTCAGAGCGTGGGGGCTCCTCTGCCCGCTCCGCGAGGAACTCATCGAGCAGAGCGAAGAGAACCGTGATGACACGTTCTTCCTGCTCCGGTGAGAGCTGCCAGTGATGCCAACTTTCGTCGGGGAGGGCGATGTGACGGACCAGACCCATCCAAGCGTGTTGGCATTCCCGGCCGCGCCTGGCCACCAGCCAGTCACGCCAGCCGTTGAGCCCGGGGCCGCCGTGCCGCCGAGCGTGGGCGTCGTAGCCGATCAAGAAGCTTTCCACGCGGGCGAGTGTGGCCTGACCCACGAAGGTCTCGGGGCCCTCGGACACGAAGGCCCAGTACTCACGCTCACTCATGTCTATGAGGCTCACCCGCTCATCCTTCCGCATCGAAGTCGGTTGTCCCCCACCCCGAGCGAGCAGCGGGCGGCCAACTGAGACGGAAACTGAGACGGACAACGACGAAGGGCCCCACCGCGAACGGTGGGGCCCTTCGACATCGTGCCCGGTGAGGCACTGGCGGAGGATACGAGATTCGAACTCGTGAGGGTGTGAACCCAACACGCTTTCCAAGCGTGCGCCCTAGGCCTCTAGGCGATCTGACTGAACTCCCCCAGGGCCGGAAGGCAGCAAGGGTAGGTCGGCTCTGGCGGGTGCGTGGGGGGCGCTTGCGTTCCCGGCGGAGCGCACGCGCGGGCCCCGGTGTCAGTGGGCGCCTATAACCTCGTATGCGTGTCGTCTCTCGCGTTGTACCGCCGCTATCGCCCGGAGTCCTTCGCCGAGGTCATCGGGCAGGAGCATGTCACCGACCCGCTGCAGCAGGCGCTGCGGAACAACCGGGTCAATCACGCGTACCTGTTCAGCGGTCCGCGCGGATGCGGCAAGACGACCAGCGCCCGCATCCTCGCCAGGTGCCTGAACTGCGCGCAGGGGCCCACCCCCACCCCCTGCGGCGAGTGCCAGTCCTGCCAGGACCTCGCACGCAACGGCCCAGGTTCCATCGACGTCATCGAGATCGACGCCGCCTCCCACGGTGGTGTGGACGACGCCCGTGAGCTGCGCGAGAAGGCCTTCTTCGGGCCCGCGAGCAGCCGCTACAAGATCTACATCATCGACGAGGCCCACATGGTCACGTCGGCAGGGTTCAACGCGCTGCTGAAGGTCGTCGAGGAGCCCCCGGAGCACCTCAAGTTCATCTTCGCCACCACCGAGCCCGAGAAGGTCATCGGGACGATCCGGTCGCGAACCCATCACTACCCCTTCCGGCTCGTTCCGCCCGGCACCCTGCGGGACTACCTCGGCGAGGTGTGCGGCAAGGAGGACATCCCCGTCGAGGACGGCGTCCTGCCCCTCGTCGTGCGGGCGGGCCAGGGTTCCGTGCGTGACTCCATGTCCGTCATGGACCAGCTGCTCGCCGGGGCCAAGGAGGAGGGTGTGACGTATGCCATGGCCACGTCCCTCCTCGGCTACACCGACGGCTCCCTCCTCGACTCCGTCGTCGAGGCCTTCGCCACCGGTGACGGCGCCGCCGCCTTCGAGGTCGTCGACCGAGTCATCGAGGGTGGCAACGACCCGCGCCGCTTCGTCACCGACCTGCTGGAGCGGCTGCGGGACCTGGTCATCCTCGCCGCCGTTCCCGACGCCGCCGAGAAGGGGCTCATCGACGCCCCCGCCGATGTCATCGAGCGCATGCAGGCCCAGGCCGGCACCTTCGGCGCGGCCGAGCTCAGCCGCGCCGCCGACCTCGTCAACGAAGGCCTGACCGAGATGCGCGGCGCCAACTCGCCCCGCCTCCAGCTTGAACTCATCTGCGCGCGCGTGCTGCTCCCTGCGGCCTATGGGGACGAGCGCTCGGTGATGGCCCGCCTCGACCGCATCGAGCGAGGCGTGAACTTCTCGGCCGGCGGTGCCCCTGCGATGGGGTACGTGCCGGGGCCGGAAGCCCACGGGGGAGCGGCCCTGGGTACCCCGGGCGTCGTCCAGGGCATGCCTGGTGCCTCGGGTGGCTCGACGGCCGCCGTCCCGCCGGCGGCACCGGTACCGCCCGGTGGCGGCCCGGCGGCGGCGCGTGCGGCGGTCCGGGCGTCGGGCGCGAGCGGCGGAGGTTCCGGCAGTGGCGCCCCGGGGGGCGGCATGCCCGGCGCCGGAGCGCAGGGAGTCGGCGTCCCGGGCGGCGGCGTTCCGTCCGGAGCAGGTGCCACCGGAGGATTCCCCGGTGCTACGGCCGGAACAGGTGGCACAGGCGGATTCCCCGGTGCTACAGCCGACTCGGCGCCGCCCGACGACCAGGCCCCCGACTCGCCCGCCGGTCCGGCCCACGGTTCGTCTCCCGACCTCCACACCGGCGACCCCCACACCGGCCCGGCGCACGGTTCACCCACGGCCCAGCCCTCTGGTGCTCCCTCCGGCCAACCGTCCACCGCCCACGCGGAACAGCCTCAAACGCCTCACCAGCAGCCGTCCGCCACATCGCCCCCGGCGGCGCCGGGTTCCGCTTCCACCCCCGGAGCCTGGCCTGCCGCCGCCCCCGTCGGCGGCGGTCGGCGTCCCGGTGGCTGGCCCACCGCGGCCCCGGCAGGCGGCGGCCAACCCCAGGCGCCCGCCGCGCACCGGCCCACGGCCGCCCCGGCACCGGCCCAGCCCGCCCCCGCGGCCCCCGCACCCGGACCGGGCGCCTACGCCCCGCCGACCGGCGGCCCCGACCCCCGCCAGCTCTGGCCCAACATCCTGGAAGCCGTCAAGAACCGCCGCCGCTTCACATGGATCCTGCTCAGCCAGAACGCCCACGTGGCCGGCTTCGACGGCACCACCCTCCAGCTCGGTTTCGTGAACGCCGGCGCCCGCGACAACTTCGCGAGCAGCGGCAGCGAAGAGGTGCTGCGGCAGGCGCTGGGCGAGCAGTTCGGCGTCCAGTGGAAGATCGAGGCGGTCGTCGACCCGTCGGGCGGCGGAGGGGCGCCCCCCGCATCCGGAGGCTTCAACGGCGGCGGTGGCGGTGGCTACGGCGGTGGCGGCAGCACCGGCGGCTACGGCACCGGAAGCACGGCGGGCTACGGCACCCAGGCCCCCCAGGCCCCGTCCCCGTCCTTCCCCCAGCCGACGCCCGCCCCGACGTCCCGGCCGACGTCGACGCAGGCTCCAGCCCCGGCCCCTGCCCCGCAGCGGTCCGCGCCGGAGCCCCCGCCGGTCTCCATCGAGGACGACATCCCCGAGGACGACGACCCCGATCTCAACGAGGCCGCCCTCTCGGGTCGCGAACTGATCGTGCGCGAGCTCGGGGCGACCGTGGTGGAGGAGATCACCAACGAATGAGACCCAGAAGGCGAGGATGCAGGGACGCACGCGAGTGCCCATCTTGGAGGAACCTACGACTCCACTCCCCCCATCCCTTGGGAACCCC
>NZ_JAEKKT010000413.1 GCF_019510245.1 Streptomyces sp.
GGCGGCCCGTGGGCGGCGGCTCCACGATGCGCGGCCAGCTCAGGCATCTCATCGAGATCTGCCGGCCCCCGCAGGTCTCCCTCCAGATCCTGCCGTTCCTCTCCGGCGGCCACTCGGCGGAGGGCGGCCCGTTCACCATCGTGCGGCTGCCCGGCAGCGAGTTGCCCGACGTTGTCTACCTCGAACAACTCGCCACCGGCCTCTATCCCGACCGTCCCGCCGAGATCGAGTGCTACTGGGACGCCATGAACCGCCTGGCCGTCGAGGCCGAGTCACCGGACGAAACGCCCACGATCCTGCACCGCATCCTCCAGGAGACCTGACCACACGGCGGGAGCGGACTCAGCTCTTGCGAGCGACACCGCCGTACTGGTGGACCTCCGCGGGAAGGCCCAGCGCCTCGGTGTCGGGGCGCCAGCGCGAGCACGACGCCACGCCCGGTTCGAGCAGCTCCAGTCCGTCGAAGTAGCGCGCGAGCTGCTCGGGGGTGCGGAGGATGTAGGGGATCGAACCGCCCTCGTTGTACTGCTGGATGGCCTGGACGTAGGCCTCGCTGGTGGCGGTGCTGTCGTACTGCACGAGGAAGCTGCCGGAGGGCAGCCCGGCCACCAGTTCCCGCACGATCGAGCACGCCTCGTCGTGGTCCTCGATGTGGCCGAGGATGCCCATCAGCATGAGGGCGACGGGCTTGTCGAAGTCCAGGGTCTTCGCGGCCTCCCGCAGGATCGTGGCGGGGTCGCGCAGGTCGGCGTCGACGTAGTTGGTGACCCCTTCCGGGGTGCTGGTGAGCAGCGCGCGGGCGTGGGCCAGCACCAGCGGGTCGTTGTCGACGTAGACGATCCGGGACTCCGGGGCCACCCGCTGGGCGATCTGGTGGGTGTTGTCGACGTTCGGCAGCCCGGTGCCTATGTCCAGGAACTGCCGGACACCCTCCTCACCGGCCAGATGACGGACGGCGCGGGCGAGGAAGTACCGCGCCGCGCGGGCGCCGGTCTCGATGCCGGGGAAGATCTCACGGAACGCGTCGCCGGCCACCCGGTCGACCTCGTAGTTGTCCTTCCCGCCCAGCCAGTAGTTCCAGATCCGAGCCGACTGCGGCACAGAGGTGTCGATCTTGGGCAAGGCCTCCTGTCCGGACTGCTCGGAGTTCTCTGCCTGATCAGCCATGGACGCTCCTGCGTGTGCTGCGACGGGGAAACCCGCCGAACGGTCGAACACCGGTCGTGGACGTCCACGTTAATCCCCGAGGCTCGCCTCATGTGAATCATCTGCCTCAACAGGCCTGTACCCGCAGCCTGTTGGGACCCGAACGCAGAGGTTTACCCACCTGCCCGGGACAGCGTCGAGGCCGTCCCGGGCAGCTGGGTACCGGGGGTTACGGGGTGGTCAGGTAGGCCCTTTCGATCGTCTGGGTCAGGGTGTTGCCCGACCGGTCCGTCAGCTCCGCGCGCAGGGAGACGGAGCCCGCCGTCGCCGGGTGCTTCAGAGACAGGTGCGTGCCGCCGACGGACTTGGCGGACTGCCAGGTCTTCCCAGGACACCTGGAACGCCAGCTTCGCCGGGCGCTGTCCCGCCGCCGCGCCCTCGACGGTGAAGGGCACCTCGAAGCGCTTGCCGGCCTTCGCCGTGCTGGCCAGGGTCAGGTCGGGGCTGAAGCGGACCGTGGACAGCGGCAGTGCGGTGAACTCGCTGTCCGGGGTCTTCGCCGAGCGGAAGGTCCACTCCGCGCGGACGTGGGTGCTGACCGGGTACACGGCCGGGTCACGGGAGTTGTCGACGGTCAGCCTGTACGCGGTGTCCTCTGCCGGAACCGTGTACTCGGTGAGCCCGTCGGTCGGCGGGATGCCGTAGTCGTCGGCTATCTCCTTGCCGTCCGCCTCCAGCCTGGTCGTCACCGCGGTCGTGTTGCTGATGCCCCAGTGTCCGGCGCCGTCGCCGAACAGCGGGAGGTACGCCCTGACGGTGTTCCCCATGCGGGCGACACCGGGGAAGCCCCCGGCGGGTCCGAGCTGTCCGGTGCCGGCCAGTGCCGGGCCGAAGACGCCGACGTTGAAGCGCTCCTGATAGCTGTGACCGGCCTTCCAGGTCTGCGGCATCCGCATGAGGAAGTTCTCGAAGACCGACTCCCGGTCCTCACCGGAGACCTGCCAGGTGCGCACGGACCACTTCACACCGTTGTCGAGGATGTACTCGGTGCTCCGGAACGGCAGGTCGCCCCGCATGTCGGTGAAGCCGAACACCAGGTCGCCGTCGGGCAGGTGCGGGCTCACCTCGGCCTGGACGCGCCGGCCGTCGACGGCCTCGCCCACCTGGAGGTCGACCTTCGCCAGCCGCTTCCGCTCGACCTTGGCGGTGAAGCCGTCCAGGTTGCCCTTCCGGTGCCAGGCCGCGTGGTAGTTGACGCGACTGCCGTCCGCGCCCTGTGCGGACCAGCCGCCGGAGTACAGGGCGTTGAGCCCGTCCACGGGCTCCCCGCCGCCGAGCCGCCCGAACCGCGAGCCCTTGAAGGTCGGCATCAGGTACTCGAGTGAACCGTCCCGCTTGCCCTCGCCGCGTCCGAAGCCGATCAGGACGGTGGCGTCGGTGTTCTCGGCCGCCGGGTCCGGCACGGTGATGTCCACCGGCTTCGCCTTCCGGGCGTCCACGGTGACGGTCTTGTCGCCGTCCAGCCGGAACCTCGGCTCCACCAGCACGGCGTGGGTGGGCGACGAGATCTCCGGGTGGACGACCCCGCTGAGGATGTAGTCGCCCTTGGGCAGCCGTACCGTCACCTCGCCGTCCTGCTCGTCGGCGTACTCGGCGTAGAAGTCGCCGTCGAAGTCGGCGACCGAGGTGGCGGCGTCCCCGGTCGGCGCGCCGTTCTCGTCGAGGTGCTTCAGCGTCAGGCTGTACGACTCCACCTCACGCGCCACACCGACGGCCGACCGCACCTGGGCCTTGCCGTCGGCCGACGTGGCCTGCACCGAACCGCCGAAGCTGCCGTCGGCGCTTCCCGCGCGGGTGTCCGCCGTGACCTCGGCGCTCGCGGTGCCGCCCGCCGGGACGGTGATCCGCTGCGGGGACACGCTGAACATGCCCTCGGCGGCGGGCTTTCCGTCCACCGCGAAGTCGTCGACGGACAGGTCGAGGGTGACCGGCTCGGTGCCGAGGTTGCGGTAGGTGAGCTGCTTGGTGGACGGCTTGTCGTCGTCGTGCGGCCACTGCTGCTCGCCGAAGTCGAGCGGCCCCTGCTCGGTGACGACGTTCTGGCCCAGCGCCCGGACCAGGTCGGTACGGCCGGTGCCCTGCTGGAAGGAGCTGTACGTGCCCGGCTTCGCGGAGCCGGTGAGGACCGCCTTGAGACGCTCGCCGCTCCAGTCGGGATGCTGCTGGGCGAGGAGGGCGGCGGCGCCCGCGACATGCGGGGTCGCCATGGACGTACCGTCGAGGGTGGCGTAGCCGGGGACGCCGGAGGGGTACTCCTTCTCGACGATGCTGCCGGCCGCCGCCGCTGCCGTGATCTCGACGCCGGGCGCGGTCAGGTCCGGCTTGACGCCGCTGTCCCCGACCCGCGGGCCGCGACTGGAGAAGTCGGCGAGTGCGTCGGACTTGTCGACCGCGCCCACGGTGAGCGCGGCGTCCGCGCTGCCGGGCGAGCCGACCGTGCCCTCGCCGAACTCGCCCTCGTTCCCGGCCGCCACGACGAAGAGCGTGTCGGATTCGGCGGAGAGCCGGTTCACGGCCTCCTCCATCGGGTCGGTGCCCGGCAGGTCGGTGCCGCCGAGGCTGAGGTTGACGACGTCCGCCTTCTGGGCCACCGCCCACTCCATGCCGGCGATGATCCCGGAGTCCGAGCCGAAGCCGGTGTCGTCCAGGACCTTGCCGTTGAGGATCTTCGCGCCCGGCGCGACCCCCTTGTACTTGCCCCCGGACTTGGCGCCGGTGCCGGCCACGGTGGACGCCACGTGCGTACCGTGTCCGAACTTGTCGCCGGTGCCGTCGGAGCCCGAGAAGTCCTTCTCCTCGACCACCTGGTCCGCCAGATCGGGGTGGGAGGTGTCGACGCCGGTGTCCAGGACGGCGACCTTCACCCCGGTGCCGTCGTATCCGGCGGCCCACGCGGCAGGTGCGCCGATCTGCGGGACGCTTCTGTCGAGCGAGGCCTTGCGCCGGCCGTCCAGCCAGACCTTCTCGACGGCCCCGGACTCGTCCGTGGTGACGGTGTCCCAGAAGTCGGCCGTGCGCTTCTTGACGGAACGCATCGACTTGCCGTTGACCACGGGCAGCGTGCGGCCCATTCGGGCGCCGGCCTCGGTGAACGGGCTCATCGAGGGCGTCTTCTTGCCCTTGAACGTGACGATCAGCGGTACGTCGGACCGGCCCGCGTCGTCGTAGCCGTCCTTGAGCAGCTGGGTCACGTCGAA
>NZ_JAEKKT010000414.1 GCF_019510245.1 Streptomyces sp.
TCACCGAGCTCCCGGAAGGCGTCCCCTACGCCCGGGGTGCGGCCCCCGACAGTCCCCCGGGTGCCTACCTGGTCTACCTCGACGGCATCGGCAAACGCCGCGTCCGTGACAGCCGGGACGGCGGCCAGCTGGTCGAGGCATTGATCGCCGGAGCGCCGGAGCTGCGAGTGCTGGGACAGATACAACCCTATTCACCACTGGCCGACCCGCTCGCCGACCGGCCGGTGTGGGCGTGGCTGCGACGCCGCGTCGGGCTGCTGCTGTTCCTCCACAACGTCATGCAGACCTTCGTCGCCGCCGACCACCGCTACCGGCCCCTGTACAACCGGGCCGTCGGCTCCCAGATCGCCACGCAGCTCGGACTCGCCGGCTACGAGCCCGACAGCCGTATGCCCGTGGTGCTGCTCAGCTACAGCGGCGGGGCCCAGGTCGCCACCGGCGCGGTCGACGAGCTGTACACACGGCTGCGCTGCCCGCTCCTGCTGATCACGCTCGGCGGGTTCCACAACGGAGCGAGCGACCTCACCCATGCCGAGCACCTGCATCAACTCACCAGCGCGAACGACCGGATCGAGCAGATCGGTACCTGGATCTTCCCCCAGCGCCGGCGACTCTTCCGTCGTAGCGGATGGAACCGGGCCGTTCGGGCCGGGAAGGTCACCGTGCATCGGCTCGACCCGGCCACTCACTTCGGTGCGCAGAGCTACATCAGCCCGACGGCTCAGCTGCCCGATGGCCGCAGCCACCTCGACCGCACCGCCGACACGGTGATCGCGATCATCCGCGCCCACCACAGCGCGACGGTCGCGCAAGGCGAACCGTTGCCATGAGGACCCCCGCCAGGGGCGCGCAGCGCAGGATGCGGCACTCCGCAGCGCCTCGCCAGGGCAGATCCGTACGACGTGGTCGACGTCGTCCGGCGGCCCGAGAGTCGGCCTACGAGCGGGTGTTCATGACGCCTTCGACGTGACCGCCGCCGCGGCCGCGCGCCCCTCCGCGAGGGCGTGCGCGATGCGGCGCGGTACGACGCAGTCGCCGATCGCGTGGACGGTCTGGCCGTCGGCCGCGGTGAAGTCCGGGCGGCGCGGGCGGCGTTCGCCGACCGTCACCAGGATGTCGGCGGCGAGGAACGTCTCGTGGCCGTCCATGACGTTGCGCAGGCGCAGTTCGCCGGCCGTCGTGGCCGTCACGGTGTTCATCACGGCGATGCGGAGCGGCGCGCCGGTGAGGCGGTTCATCAGCTGGGTGCGGTTCTCCGGTGACAGGCCCGTCGCGAACCCGGTGCCGGGGGTGACGACGGTGACCTCACTGGCGCCCGCCGCCAGCGCGCTCTCGACGGCGCTGATGCCCTGCCACCAGCCGAAGCCGTCGTCCAGGACGGCCACCCTGGGCGCACGCGGAACGAGGTCGGCGTACTGGTCGAGGAAGGCGGTGCTGGTGAGCGTCGGCAAATCCCCGGGCACGGGGACGGCCGTCTCCTCGGCGCCGGTGGCGAGCACCAGCTGGGAGTATCCGGCCAGTTCGGCGGCGGTCGGGGACGTATCGAGCCGCATGTGCACGCCGAGGTCGGTGAGTTGGTCGCGCTGGTAGGCGACGAGCTTCTGCCAGCCGGAACGGTGCGCGGCGAGTGCGGCGAGACGCGCCTGGCCGCCGGTCTCCCGGGCGTTGTCGAAGACCACGACCTCGGCGCCGGTACGGGCGAGGGCCATGGCGCACTCCATGCCCGCGGGGCCCGCGCCGAGGACGGCGACGGGGCCGGGGCGGGAGGCGCGCCGGGTGAGCAGCAGCGGTACGGCCGGGCGGGAGGTGGCTCCCGGTGGGCCGAGTTCCGGGTTCACCGAGCAGGATCCGGTGGGCTCGAAGGTCCGGCAGCCTTCGTTGCAGCCCGTGCAGGGGCGTACGGAGCGCTCGTCGCCCGCGATCACCTTGCGGGGGAAGTCCGGGTCCGCCATGAAGGGCCGGGCCATGCCCACCAGGTCGGCCCCCGAGCCCAGGGCCCGCTCGATGTCGGCCACCGACCGGAACCCCTGGCTGATCAGCAGCGGCACTGGCACCGCCGCACGCAGCCGGGCCACCGACTCCAGCAGGGGCGGGCTGGTGGTGGCCATGCCGGGGACGTAGGTGTTGCGGACGCCTGTGGTGACGTTGGCGTAGTCGAAGGGCGATGCCTCGTACAGGTGCGGAAGCAGCTCGGTCAGGTCGTCCAGGTTGAGCCCGGAGTCGTCACCGGGTTCCACCGATACCCGTACGCCGATGGGGAGTCGGCCGATCTCCGTGCGGATGGCGTCGATCACCTGGGCGAGCAGGGCGATACGGTCGCCGTACTCGTCGTCGCGGGTGTTGTTGACGCGGGAGAGGAACTGGGCGAGCAAGTAGCCGTGGCCGGCGTGCAGTTCGACGCCGTGAAAGCCGGCCTGCACGCTGTTCGACGCCGAGACGCGGAAGGCGTCGACGACTCGGCGCACTTCCTCCGTGCTCAGCGGGTGGGGAGCGGTCGCCTCGCGCGGGGAGCGGAGGGCGGCGGCGGAGACGGGGGGATAGTAGGTGCCCGCGCCGAGGGTCTCGCGGCCCAAGTGGACGAGCTGCGCGATGGCGACGGCGCCGCCTTCGGTGATGGCCTCGGCCCGGCGGCGTACGGCGTCCTTGATCTCGGGGCGCCACGCCTCCGTCAGGTAGCGCTGGGGCAGGGTCGACTCGGGGGCCACGGCGGTGCCTCCGGTGATCACCATCCCGGCGCCGCCCCTCGCGAGGCGGCGCCAGTAGGCCGCGTCGGCGTCGGTGGGGGCTCCGTCGGCGACGGCGGCGGTCGCGTGGGCGGTGGCGACCAGGCGGTTGCGCAGGGTGAGATCACCGAGGGTGAACGGCGTGGCGAGGGTGAGGTCGGTGCTCGGCGTCATGGGGTTCTCCGTGCCGCTCAGGCCGCGGGTCGCGTGGTGAGGCCGACGAGTTCGGCGAGCCGGGTGCGGTGCTGGTTCGCGGTGCCGAACAGCACTTCGCTGCTGCGTGCCCTGCGCACGTACAGGTGTGCCGGGTGCTCCCA
>NZ_JAEKKT010000415.1 GCF_019510245.1 Streptomyces sp.
ACAGGTCACCGAACACACCGAAGCCCAGCTCCAGTGCGGCCACGGGAAGCATGAACGCGTCGGTGATCCACGTCAGTTGGACCGAGGACGGCGCGAGGTCCTGCTGGATGAGCCCGTTGATGAGCGAGGGGACGGCAAGGGCCATCTGCGCGAGGCACACGGCGAGGACCACCGCGGCCAGGGTGCCCGAGGTCAGGGTGTATCTGCCACCCTCTCCCCCTGCCACCTTGGGTGAATCGATCTGAACCATGGACGACTCCTTGGTGCGAAGCGCTGCTGCGGGAACCGGCGTCCGCTGCCGGACCCTGCTGTGGGTGCTTGTTGTCGCGGTCATCCCGGCAACACCGCTGCCGTACCGCCTCTGAGCTCGCGGAGTGTCTCCGCGTCGCCCATCCACCGGACCTGATTCAGAAGACTGCTCGGCGCGATGGCGACCGGCCGAGCAGCGTCAAGCTAGGAGTGAGCCCCGTCACGCTCAACGGCCATGTTCATTGGACGGACAAGCCGCCGCTCATCCGCGGTCCCGAAGCGCACCATCCGTGCAGGACGGCCTTGCCATGGCCGCCCGGAGGGAGTGGTGACTCATGACTGGGAGACTGACGGGCAGGACCGCCGTCGTGACCGGGGGCAGTACGGGCATCGGGCAGGAGATCGCCCGCAGGCTCGCGGCGGAGGGCGCGGACATCGCCGTGGCGGACATCGACCCTGCCGAGGAGACGCGCGAGCTCGTCGCACAGACCGGTCGGCGGTTCTTCAGCGACAAGGTCGACGTCTCGGACGAGGACGCGATCCAGGAGTTCGCCGCCCGGGTCCGACGTGAGCTCGGCGCCGCCGACATCCTGGTGAACAACGCGGCCGTCGTACTGCTCGCCGACATCGACCACGTGACCTTCGACGAGTGGCGTCGCACCTTCGCCGTCAACGTGGACGGCCCCTTCCTGGCCTCCAAGGCGTTCCTGCCGGACCTGAAGGAGTCCGGGGCGGGACGGATCATCAACATCACGTCGTCGAGCTACTGGACTCCACCGCCCCCCTTCGTCTCCTACATCTCCTCCAAGGGCGCGCTGAACGGGCTCACCTCTGTCCTGGCCGCCAACCTCGCCGCGCACCGCATCACCGTCAACGGCGTCGCGGCGAGCCTGGTCCGCACGGCCACGGCCGCGGAGAAGACGAGCGAGGAATTCTTCGAGCAGACCGTGCGGATGCAGAACATCAAGCGGGTGCAGATGCCGGCCGACGTCTCGGGTGTCGTCGCGTTTCTCGCCTCCGACGACGCCGCGTTCATCACGGGGCAGATCGTCGTCGCGGACGGCGGAAGCACGCGCCGCTGAGGCGTCTTGTCGGAACCAACCGCTGGATCCGCACGGTAGAGCGACGAGATCACTCGATCGTGAGTTCCTCCACGGCCGCCCCCTGGGTGCCGCGATGCTCGCAAGGGCGGTGCGCGCCCAGGGCCGCCTGGCCGTACGACGGACGAGGGAGACGGCGTGACGCGAGATGCGGAACCGCGCGGAGGCGGGAACAGCGACAGCCAGGCACTTCTGCTGGCTGCCGGACTGGCCGATCTCGCGGTGAGCACTGTGGGTTCGGCCCTGGGGACGGTGCGAGGGCTGTTGCGCCGGTCGGACGCCACCGAGCTGGCCGGGGAGGCGGAGCGCGAACTCGTGGCGCGTGGGCGTCTGGTGCTGGACCGGTATGCGGGCGTGCCTCCGGCCCACTTGGAGATCCTCGCCCAGCGCGCCCTGGCCCGGAAGGCCGCCGGTGGCGTATGAGCGGTGGGAGCCGACCCTGTTCAAGGCCCGCGTGGACGAGATGCTGCGGGGGTTCGTCGCCCGGGAGGCCGACGAGTTCGCGGCCGTCGATCCGATGCTCGGCGCCGTGGCCGAGAGACTGGAGGCGGCGGTCACGCACGGCAAACGGCTGCGGGCGGCGTTCTGCTACTGGGGGTGGCGGGCGGCGGGGCAGCCGGACAGCGACGCACTGGTGCGGGCGGCCGCCTCGATGGAACTGGTGCATGCCGCCGCGGTCGTGCACGACGACCTCATCGACGACAGCCCGCTGCGGCACGGCCGGCCCACGACCCACGTCGCCCTGCGCGCGGCCGTAGGGAAGCGTCCCGACGCCGATGCCGCCGGGCGGTCCTTGGCGATGCTGGTGGGAGACCTGCTCATGGCGCTGGCCGGGCAGTTGTTCGCGGCCAGCGGTCTGCCCGCCGCGTATCTCGTCCGGGCCCGCCCGTTGTGGGCGGTGATGGCCCGTGAGCTGATCGCGGGCGAGTGTCTGGAGATCCTGCGTACCGGTGCCGGTCCGGACACCGAGGCGTCGCTGAAGGTGATCCGCTACAAGACCGCCAAGTACACGGTCGAACAGCCCCTGTTGATCGGTGGTGCGCTGGCCGGCGCGAGCGTACGGCTGCGCGAGGGCTACTCGGCGTACGGGCTGCCGCTGGGCGAGGCGTTCCAGCTGCGGGACGACCTGCTCGGACTGTTCGGGGACCCCGAGCTCACCGGCAAGGCCAATGCCGACGATGTGCGGGGCCGACGGCCCACCGCGCTGCTGGCGGAGACATGGCGGCTCGCCGACGACGCGGAGCGGAAGTTGCTGGACACGCTGCTGGGCCGGGACGACCCGGACGGGAAGGGGCTGGACGCGCTGCGAGAGGTGATGCGCCGGCTGAAGGCGCCCGACCGCATCGAGAGCATGATCGGGGCACGGGTCGAGGAGGCTCTCGGCGTCCTGCACGAACTGGATCTTCCGGCGCACGCCGTCGGCGGACTGACCGCGCTGGCGCATTCCGCGGCGGTACGCCTGTCCTGACCCCTCGCATCCGGCGCCAGCCCTGCCCCTCCCCTGCCCGCGCCCTCTCCCGCCCTGTCGTGAACGTTCCAGAGGAAGACGAGGAACCCTGTCGTGGCCTACACCGACGCATCACTGGACGCCCTGCGGCGAACCGGGGACGAACTCGCCGACGCCACCGTCACCGAGCTCTTCGCACGCGGGGAGGTGGGCACGTTCAACACCCTGATGCGGTATGTCTC
>NZ_JAEKKT010000253.1 GCF_019510245.1 Streptomyces sp.
ACGCTCAAGATGGCGCACAGGCCAAGTGAAACTGCGCTGGCCCATGGGGCGAGCTTGAGCCGTGTGCATTGAAAGGTGCACGCACGGTTCTGAGGGGGCCGGGGTGCAGTAATGCATCCCGGCTACCCGACTTGTACCCCGACGCCGCTCAACAGGCCGGGCTGGCCAGGGCGTTCGGGTGCGCACGCGTCGTGTTCAACGACGCCGTGCGTGCCCGTGAGGACGCCCGCGCCGAGGGCAAGCCGTTCCCGAAGGCCGCCGAGCTGTCGAAACAGCTGATCACCCAGGCGAAGCAGACCAAGGCCAGGTCCTGGCTGGGCGAGGTGTCGGCGGTTGTCCTGCAGCAGTCCCTGCGGGACGCCGAAGCCGCCTACCGCAACTTCTTCGCCTCCCTCAAGGGCGAGCGCAAGGGGCCGAAGCTGGGAGCGCCTCGCTTCAAGTCCCGCAAGGACAACCTGCAGTCGGTCCGGTTCACCGCGAACGCTCGCTGGAACATCACCGGCAGCGGCCGTCTGAACCTGCCGAAGATCGGCGCGGTGAAGGTGAAATGGTCCCGCACCCTGCCCGCCACCCCCTCCTCCGTCACCGTCGTCAAGGACGCGGCCGGCAGGTACTTCGCGTCCTTCGTCCTCGACACCGATCCCGCCGCCGACGCGGCGCGGATGGCCGCGACCGACCGCACCATCGGCATCGACCTCGGCCTGACCCACTTCGCCGTCCTCTCCGACGGCACGAAGATCGACTCCCCGCGTTTCCTGCGGCGCGCGGAGAAGAAACTGAAGAAGGCCCACAAGGAGCTGTCCCGCAAGCAGAAGGGATCGAAGAACCGGGTCAAGGCCCGCCTGAGGGTCGCCCGCGCCCACGCCAGAGTTGCTGACGCGCGCCGTGAGTTCCACCACCAGCTCTCCACGAAGCTGATCTCCGAGAACCAAGGGATCGCCGTCGAGGACCTGTCGGTGAAGGCGCTAGCCCGCACGAGACTGGCCAAGTCGGTGCACGACGCCGGCTGGGCATCGTTCCTCAACATGCTCCAGTACAAGGCTGAACGGTACGGGCGGACCCTGGTCAGGATCGACCGGTTCGAACCGACCTCCCAGACCTGCTCCACCTGCGGCGCCGTGGACGGCCCCAAGCCCCTGAACGTGCGGGAATGGACCTGTAGCGCCTGCGGCACCGTCCATGACCGGGACCACAACGCCGCGATCAACGTCAAACAGGCCGCCGGACTGGCGGTGTCGGCCTGCGGAGCGCCGGTAAGACCAGAAGCAATCCCGGCACAGCGCGAAGAAACAGGAAGCCACGGATTCCCGACCGGAAACCGTGCCGCGTAGCGGCACAGCAACAAGTCGGGAGGGCCAGAATCCTCGCCCTTCAGGGCGAGGAGCATGTCAAGGCAGCGTCTTCTCGTACGACGCGTCCTGGTCGGAGTCGTAGACGAGCTTGCCCGCCGCGTCGTACCCCTTCAGGTGCGGGGCCGCGGTGACCTGCTTGTGCAGGGTGCCGGTGGCGACGAACCAGCCGTGGTCGAGGACCACCTCGCCCGCGCCGTTGCCGTAGGAGACCGTCATCGTGGCTACCGAGGCACGGTAGCCGCCGATGATCCCCCAGCGGAACGGAAGCTTCCAGTTGCCCTTGTCGATGACCGACTGCTGGTAGAGCTTGCCGCTGTTGATGTCCGGGACGACGGGTGTCTTCGCGTCGCCGAAGGGGTCCCCGCTGCTGGTGTTCAGGCCCTCTGCCGCACCGTCCTTGACGGTGCAGATGAGCCGGGCCGGCACCGGCTTCTCCCGTACCGCGACCACGAAGTAGCCGTCGCCGGGGGCGTTGGAGTCCCCGGTGCTCCGCATCGCCAGGATGATCCGGTAGTCGGCCGGCTTGCCGAGGTCGGTGTAGGACGGGTCCTTGGGGAGGCGGTGCGCCTTGTTGTAGTCCAGGCACTTGCCGAGTCCGGCGGCGGCCTGGCCGAAGGTGATCCCGTCCAGCAGCTGGTGCGCCGCGGACGCCGGGGGCGCCGGGGCCGTGGCGGTGGCCGACGTCGCCGAGGCCGAAGAGGCCGAAGGGGCCGTGGGAGCCGCGGGGCCCGTCGCGGTCCCGGACGGCGCCGGGGCCGTCGCGGTGGGCGACAGGGCCGGGGCCGGGCTCTCGCTGGCCAGCACCGTGGGGCTGGGCCCGGCCGGGCTCGTCGTGGTCCCGCCGCCCAGCGCGTAGGCGCCGACCGGCACCGCCGCAAGGGCCGCCAGCGCCGCCCCGCCCACGACCAGGCGCCGCCGCCGCTCCAGCACGCCCCGGCGGCGGATCTCCGGGTACGGCACCGGCGACGGCCGGACCAGGGACGCGTCCCCCGCCAGCAGCACCCGCACCCGGTCCTCGAACTCCGGCTCGGCCGCTCCGCCCTGCTTGTGACCGCTCACCTGCTGCCTCCCTGCACGGGCGCCGCGTGGCTCATGGCCTGCGCGAGTCCCGGAACCGTACGCAACTTCGCCAGGCCCTTGGACGCCTGGCTCTTGACCGTGCCCGGGGAGCAGCCGAGCACCTCGGCGACCTCGCCCTCGGACAGGTCCTCCCAGTACCGCAGCACCACCACCGCGCGCTGCCTCGGCGGCAGCCCGGCCAGGGCCGCGAGCAGCGTGCCGCGCTCGTCGGCCCGGGACACGGCGTCGTCGTACCCCGCGCGCTCCGGCGGTGCGTCGGTCAGCGACTCGGCGACCCGGCGCTTGCGGAACCGGTCGCTGTTGCAGCTGACCAGCATGCGGCGGACGTACGCCTCCGGATGGTCGGTCCGGGAGACGCGCCGCCAGGACCGGTAGGCCTTCGCCAGTGCGGTCTGCGTCAGGTCCTCCGCGTGGTGCGGGTCACCGGTGAGCAGATAGGCGGTCCGCACCAGATGCGACCACCGTGCTCTGACGAACTCCTGGAACTGGGCCTCTAGTTCGGCTTGCATCAGCCACCCCCTCGCCCTCCAGACCACCGGAGCCGTGGATTCGGTTGCCCGGCCGGGGGAAGCGGTCCCGCTCAGGGGGCCGCGAGGCGGCGGAACTCGATCGTGTCGTACGCCGTCCTCGCGCCCGTCTCGTACAGCACCCCCACCGTGTTCTTGTCCACCTCCACCAGGTCGGAGTAGGCGGCCTTCAGATCGGACAGGGTGCGGAACCTGGCGAAGGTGACGCCCTGGTCCGTGCTGGTCCACAGGGCCATGGACCTGCGGGCCGTCGGGACCGAGGGCGCGGAGAAGAGCAACGGCCCGTCGCGGCCCGGGAGCTGGAGGACGGAGCCCTCGACCACCGGGACCCGGGACAGGGTCGGCTGGACGGTGTAGGGGGCGTCCAGGGTCTCGCCGCCGTCGCTCGACCAGGCCTCCAGACGGTTGCCGGGGCTGGAGCCGTTCTGGTCACGGGCGCTGAAGTAAACGCGGCCGTCGGGGAGTTGCGCGGCCGTGGTCTCGTTGGCGTTGTCGTGGCCGGTGTAGGAGTCGTCGACGAAGCCGAGGTGCCAGCTGTGGCCGCCGTCGTCGCTGTAGATCGCGTGGCCGCCGTAGTACCTGGCCTCCCGGCCGGTGTCGGCGGAGCCGGCGCGCGGGGCGGCGGAGTGGTCCGCGGCGACGATCAGGCGCCCGCGGTGCGGTCCCCGGGTGAGCGCGACGGCGTGCCCGGGGCCGGTGGCGTACCAGCGCCAGCCGGAGGTCTTCACCTGGGCGGTGATCTCGTGCGGGCGGGTGAAGCGGCGCCCGTCGTCGCCGCTGCGCTGCACGTACACCCGGCGGCTCTGCGCCTCGGTGACCTGGCCGCGCATGATCTGGTCCTCGCTCACCGAACCGTCGTTGTACGAGGTCACCAGGACGATTTCGCCGCTCTTCGGGTCCACCACCGGCGCCGGGTTGCCGCGGGTGTTCCCGTCGCCGTGGGCGACCACCCGGAGCGGGCCCCAGGTGCAGCCGCCGTCGCCGGAACGTCTCAGGACGACGTCGATGTCACCGCTGTCCCCGGTGGTGGTGTGCCGGCCCTCGGCGAACGCGAGCAGGGTGCCGTGCGTGGAGCGGACGACGGCCGGGATGCGGAACTGGGCGTAGCCGCCCTCGCCGGAGACGTACGGCACGGAGGACTCGCAGCCCGCCGCAGCCCAGGCCCTCGGCCCGGCCGTGAACGCCCCGAGCACCAGAGCGACGGCGAGCGAGAACCGGCTCGCACGGGTCACAGGAGACACATGACTCACGCTTCCATGGTCCTCACACTCGACTTCCCCGCACGTCCATAACACCCGAACGGGTCACAAGGTTTGGCATGCCGTCAGCTGCGACGGGCGCGACGCCGGACGCGGAGGGCGGCGCGCAGCCGCCGCAGGTCGCCGGTGAACAGGCACAACGGGATGTAGTAACGCAGGTACGTCCCGACCTGGCGGCTGTCGGGCCCGTACCGGCCGACGAGGTCGGTCAGTACGGACCCGAAGAGCTCCAGCGCGCGGCGCGGGCGCAGGGTCCACAGGGTGGCACGGGCGACGTTGGAGCGGGCCTGCACCGCCATCGGGTGGTCCGCGCCCTGGACCCGTGCGCGGGCCTCGGCGAGGGCCGCGTACCCGGCCAGCGAGGTGCGCACCCGCAGGGTCCGCCGGTCGTTGAAGGCGACGACACGGCGGGCCTCCAGCGTCCAGGGATGGTCGGGACCGTACCGCCCCTCGTAGATGGCGAGGCGGCGCCGTGCGGTCTCCCGGGCCCGGCGCCAGCGGCCCGTGGTGCGCAGGGCGTGGATCCACCAGTCCCCGTACGTCAGGGTCGTCTCGTGCTCCGGGCCGAAGTGCGCCGTCAGGTCGTCGAAAAGCCGCTTCTGCACGGCGGCGTTGCGCCACACCAGGCCTGCCGACGCGTAGGCGAAGCCGTACATGCACCGAGCGTGGACGGTGTCCCAGCTCCAGGGCCCGGACCGGGCCTCCCACGCACTCAGCGCCCGCCTGCGCAGCCGCAGGGCCTTCAGCCGCCGCTGCACCGCGCGCAGGTGGCCGGCCACGTCCTCCAGCGCGGCGATGGTCAGCGGATGCTCGTCGCCCATTTCCGCGCGCAGCCGGGTGTGCAGCTGCCGGGCGAGCCGCCGGGACGCCCGCCGGTGCCCGGCCCACAGCAGCGCCCGGGCCAGCTCCCGACGGACGATCACGGCGAGCAGCGAGTCGGCTCCGTAGTGCCGGTCGTGGTCGGCGACGCTCCTTTCGGCCAGGGCGAGTTGCTCGTGGTAGCGGCCTGCCCTGCCGCAGGCCCAGGCCAACCGGCGGCGGGCCAGCAGGGCGCTCGGGTGGTCCTCGCCCCAGCGCCGGTCCACGTCCACCACGATCCGGCGGTGCAGGGCCAGCATCGCCTCGTACTCCTCGCCTTGCTGCAGCGCACCGGCCAGCCGTACCCGGGCCCAGACGACGTGGGGGTGGTCCTCCCCGTACAGCCGGACGTACTCGGCCACGGTCCGCTCCCACAGTTCCGTCGCCTCCCGGAGGCTGCCCGTGGTGAGCAGCAGATCGGCCAGCTGCGCCCGGGCGTAGAACACCTTGGGATGGTCCGGGCTCAACGCCTGTTCCGACTCCCGCACCGTGTCGCGCAGCAGTTCCTCCGCCTCCGAGTGGCGTGCCGCCGCGACAAGGGCGTCGGCGAGGGCCAGTCGCACCTGGAAGGTCTGCGGATCCCGTGGACCGCACAGCCGTTCGTTGTCCCGGCAGAGTTCACGGGCGCGCTCCACGGCCTCCTCACCGCGCCCGTGGCGGATGCACAGGGCGATGTGGCTGTGGCGGACGTCCAGCGTCGCCGGATCCTCGGGGCCGAGGATCCGTTCGTGGTCCTCGACCAGGGTGCGGTTCTCGTCGTAGGCCTCACGGTGTCGGACCGACATGTCGAAGGACCAGACGAGTTGGCGCCGGGCGCGCAGGACGCGGGTGTGTTCGGCGCCGTGCATCGTGGTCTCGTCCTCGACCAGGCGCCGGAAGATGTCGTTGGCCTCCTGGTCGCGTTCGGCCGTCTGGAGACAGTAGGCCAGCGTGTCGCGGACCAGGAACGTCTCGACCGCAAGCGGTCCGAACCCGGCCTCGGCGTCGGCCACCGCCTCCTGGGCGACGGCGACGGCCTCGGTGTGGAGCTCCGCGTCCGAGCAGTGCCGGGCCAGGCGATTGCGGGCCAGCAGTGTCTCCCGGGCGGCCGCCCCGTACGCCAGCCGGCACTCCTCGACGTAGCGCCGTTGTACCGCCACCCCCTCTTCCGCCTCGTCGACCGCCTGATAGGCGTCCGCGAGACCCGGCAGCGAGTCCCGGCCGGCCGCCGACGGGCGGGTACTGCCGAGCACGTCGGCACGCAGCCGTTCGACGACCCCCACCGCCTCGCGGCGCCGTCCCGCCGTCGTGTAGGCGTTCGCCAGGCCGTCCAGCGCCTCGCGGGTCTCCTCGTGATCGGGGCCGTGGCGGCGCCGCGCCTCCCGCTCCAGCTCCTCGAACATCGGTACGGCGAGTTCGTAACGCCCGCTGTCCAGATAGGCACCGGCGAGGTCCTGTCGGGCCTGGACCAGGTCGGGGTCGTCCGGGGCGAGCAGGCGCTCGGCGAGTTCCAGCCGGCGGAGGTAGGCCACGGACGCCTGTTCGCTGCGGCGGGCGGTCGAGTACAGGTCGCCCTCCAGCTCCAGGGCGTGCCGCAGCGCGGGCGCCTCCTCGCCCAGGACCGCCTCGCAGTCGGCGCGCGTCCGGACGGCCAGCCCCAGCGCCCGCGTGGTGCCGCCGACGTGGCGGAGATGGCCGGCGGCCGCCCAGCGCCGCAGCAGCACCAGGTCGGTCCACAGGTCCGGGTGCCACGCGACGGGCACGCCTCGCAGCACGGACCAGAGGGCGTCGATCTGGTCGACGAGCTGGCTCGCGAACTCCCTGCGTTCCCAGGCCTCGTCGACAGGTACGAGGACGTCCTTCAGGTACCGGGCGACCGCGGCGACGAGGGGTTCGAGGCCCGCGCCCGCGCGTTCGCGCACCACCCGCTGCACCAGCCGGTGCAGGCTGGGGGCGTCCGTGCCGGTGTCCGTGGCGAGGGAGGCCTGGAACAGGGTGCCGAGGGCGTCCGCCACCGCGGTGGGATCGTCGACGCCCGCCTCCCGGGCCGCCCCTTCCAGCAGTTCACGGGGGACGCCGGCGGGTGACAGCACCGACAGGATCTGCAGCACGGTCCGTACCGCGGCGGGCGGGCCCGTCTGCTGGGCCTGTTCCAGCGCGATCAGGACGGCCTCGGCCAGTCGGTGCGGATAGCGCTCCCCGGGCACCCTCTCCAGCACCGAGTCCAGCGGATAGCCCCGCAGCCGCGCCAGATAGGGCCGGTACCCGGTGCCGCGGGACCGGATGACGTGGGCGGCCTGGGCCAGGGCCAGCGGCAGCCGCCCCAGTTCGCCGGCGAGTTCGGCCGCGCCGTCGTCGGCGGGTCCGACCCGCTCCCGGAGGAAGGCGAGCGCCTCCTCCTCGGTGAAGACCGTGACATCCACCCGGGCGGCCGCCAGGTACTCGAAGGCCCGGGAGGTGGCCGTCACCACCACCTGGGCGTGCCCGGCGGTGGGCAGCCAGCGGCTCACCTCGTCGGGGTCGGTGGCGTTGTCCAGTACCAGCAGACAGCGGTGTTCCGGGTTGCGGCGGATCCAGGCGAGGGCCGCCTGCGCGGCGCGCACCGTGTCGTCGCCGGACTGGCGCACACCCAGCTGGTCGGCGAGGTCCGCCAGGCCCGAGGCCAGCTGTCCGCTGTTCTCCGCGGTGATCCATGCGACGACGGGCCATCCGTCCTCGATGCGGCGCCGTGCGTAGGCGGCGGCCAGCTGGGTCTTGCCGACGCCCCGGGCGCCGGTGACCGCGTGGACCACGGTGAGTTCGTGCTGTTCGGCGACGCCGGTGAGTTCGGCGAGCAGTTCGCGGCGTGGCTGGAAGCCGACCGGTTCACGCGGCAGGTCGCCCATCCGGACCCGGACGTGGGAGGGTTCGGCGGCCGGGGCGGGGGCCGTGACGGTGACGGAGGCGTGCGGCAGCTCCAGGCGCACCGCGCCGGGCTCCGGGGCGACGACGGCGCGGGGCGCCCACCAGGCGCCCCAGGTGCCGCCCACGGTGGCGGCGACGGTCGCCGCGGCCACCCCCACCGCGACCCGGTTGTCGTCGGAGACCGGCATCAGCGGGACGCGTACCGCGTAGCACAGCAGGAACACCGTCGCGAACGCCAGCACGTTCAGCACGACGACCAGCATCCAGCGCATGCCCGGTCTCATGCGCTCCCCCTTACTCACCGCCGGGAACCGAAGCTCCCCGCGGCCGTGTCACCGCCTCACCGGCGCACACCGGTTCGGGTGGGACTCCTCCCGGCCGAACCCCGGGTCTCTCCGACGGATGTCGAACTCCCCCGTCATGCACCCGAATTCCCCGACCGCGCGCCGCAGACACCCCGTGCGTACCGGAAATACCGTTCCTAGAGACTGAGTGGGAGTGAGTCCTGTTGCCAGGTCTCGTGCTCAGCCGAACGCCCCGGACGGTGTTGGGTGTTCTGGTCGACCGCGTTCGCTCCGCGTCCGGTGCCGGCGGATCGTGTCCGTGGTCCGGGGATGCGGGGGCGGTGTCCCTCACGTCCCGGGTTGCCTGGTCGGGCCTGGACGGTCCGATGCCCCGCACGATCGCTCTGGTCGTGTGGGGGCGGTGCCGTCCGTCGCCGGATCGGGTGTCCCAGGGCGCGTCGTCCGATCGCCACGGCGGCTGCGTCGTGGCGGGTGGTCTTCCTGCTGGTGGTGAGGGGTTTCTGCCAGTGCTGGGCGCCCCAGCGGCTGGTGTAGGCGGGGTCGACGGCGATGACGGGGATGCCGAGTTCGGCCAGCGCCGAGATGGTCGCCGACCAGGCCCAGCACCTCCTCGTCCTGACCGGTCAGGCCCTTGAGCCGCGTACGTATCGCAACCCCCGAGGGACCGGATGCCACGAAGGGCGCCGCCACCTCCCGCAGCCCACCCACCCCTCACCCCCGGTCCCGTGCCGCAGAAAACCCTCACCCCACCCAACGACCACCACCGGCAAAGGTCACACATTCGACCCCAGAACCCTCGTTCCCCACAGGACAGCAAGAGTGCCCCCGCCACCCCCGACGCTCACTCATTCACACCAGAACACACTCACATGCCCTCGACAGCCAACTGCTCACAACCCCCGCCCGCTGGGCGCGGGCAGGGTCTTACGGCCGGGTGTCACCGGGGAAGGACCGGCGCCGAGGGTCCGCGGCCCGGGACGGCACGCGCGCCGGACCCCCCGGGCTCAGGACGGTGTGCGTGCGGCCGCCAGCAGCCGGCTCACGTCGTCGGCGCAGATGGTCAGGGCCGCGCCGACCGTGCCGAGGACCTCGCGTTCGGCGTTGGTGTAGGGGCCGTCGGCGAGGGCGATCCGGGCGCCCTGCAAGAGCACCGCCTCGCGTCCGGCGGGGGCGAGGTGCGGGGCCAGCGGGTCGAGGGCCTCGTGCAGCTCTATCGCCAGGCTGGCGCGGTACGGCTGCTCGAAGACCCGCCCGGTGTCGGCGGCGAGGGCCTCCACCAGCGCGCTCAGCTGGTCCTCCGTCGCCTCCTCGAAACCGGCCGCGCGGACCGCGCCCGCCGCCGCCTCCAGGGCCGTACGGGCACAGGTGCCGCCGGCGGCCAGCACGGCCAGGGCGACGGTGTGCACGGCGTCGCGGAGCATCGCCGAGAAGCGGGAGGTGGTGGGGTGGTCGAGGACGTCGGTGCCGTAGTGGTGGCGGCAGGCGGCGCACTCCACGACCGGCCCGGTGGTGCCGCGCGGCAGCACGGGAACACCGAGCAGGGTGAAGCGGCGACGGCCGGTGAGCCGCTGGTAGTTGCGGTCACCGCCGCAGCCGGGGCAGAAGAACTCCCCGTCGCCGACGGGTGTCCAGGCGGTGCGGGTGCCCAGAATCCGGGCAGGCCTGGCGGTTCGGCAGTCTCGTCCCCGTACTGGCAGCACGTCGCACCTCCGTAACGCCGTGGCAACATCGCCACCGCTGGCGTGATGTTAGCCACATGGAGGAGCCTGAGTCAGTACCCCGTACGAGACCAGTCCGTGACCTGCACGCCGGGATGGCCGGGAAACGACGGGGCCCTGATCGCCACGAGAGCTGATCAGGGCCCCGAAACCGCCGGTCAGAGCGGTTATCGCGTGGCGCGGTTGACGGCCGAGACGACCGCCTTCAGCGACGCACGCGTCGTGTTCGCGTCGATGCCGATACCCCACAGGATCTTGCCGTCGATCGCGCATTCGATGTAGGAGGCGGCCTGCGCGGAGGCACCCTCGCTCATCGTGTGCTCCTGGTAGTCCAGCAGCCGTACGTCGACGCCCAGGCCCTGCAGCGCGTCGAAGAACGCGGAGATCGGGCCGTTGCCGGAGCCGGTCAGCACGGTGTCCTCGCCGTCGACGGTGGCCTCGACGGTGAGGGTGTCCACGCCGTCCGTGTCCGTCGTCGACTGGCCCGTGCGCACCTGGATGCGGCCCCAGGGGTTCGAGGGGTTCGGCAGGTACTCGTCCTGGAAGACCGCCCAGATGTCGGCGCCGGTGACCTCGCCGCCCTCGGCGTCCGTCTTGGCCTGGATGATCCTCGAGAACTCGATCTGCATCCGGCGCGGCAGGTCCAGCTTGTGGTCGTTCTTCAGGACGTAGGCGATACCGCCCTTGCCGGACTGCGAGTTGACCCGGATGACCGCCTCGTAGGAGCGGCCGACGTCCTTCGGGTCGATCGGCAGGTAGGGCACCGCCCACTCGATGTCGTCGACGGTGACGCCCTTGGCGGCCGCGTCGGCCTCCATGGCGTCGAAGCCCTTCTTGATGGCGTCCTGGTGGGAGCCGGAGAAGGACGTGTAGACCAGGTCGCCCACGTACGGGTGGC
>NZ_JAEKKT010000254.1 GCF_019510245.1 Streptomyces sp.
CAGTTGCTCGGCCAAGGCGCCAGCGATGCGTCGAGCCTGTGCCCAGCCGCGGACGTAGGGGACGCCGGGCAGCAGGTCTTCCGCACGCTTCGCGACTACGCCCCGTCGGTCAGTCATGGTTCAGCCCCTTGTCTCACGAGATTCGGTCGTTTCGTCGCCGCTCTCCCCGAGACGTTGCACGCTCGAAGCCTGCGGGAGCCGAAGCAGTTCCGCCAGTCGCTCCGCGGTGGCCGGCGACACGCGCCCGAGTTCGACCAGGCCGTGACCGAAGGCATTCAACTCGGCTCGCAGATACGGGAAGTCCTTCTCCAGGCCCGCCCGGATCAAAACGTCCCTCAGAGCGGAGGTGGCGTTGCGCGCGGCGTACCAACCGTCGCTGTCCAGCGGCGACCAGGTGGCAGCGTCGTGGCGGTCGGTGGCGTCATCCCGGCGCATCGATCGGAGCCCCCTCGATTGCGAAGAAGCCGAAGGTGTCCACGGCCAGGTAGCGCTCGCCGTATCGGTCCACGCGAGCAAGTAACTCGGCGGAGGCAACGAGCATGGTCGCCAGGGCTACAGGACGGAGCGGGTTGGCCATCGGCCGCCGGGCCGGCGCGCGTAGCCATTCGTAACGGTCGCCGCGTAGGGGAATGGGGCCAGGGACGACGACCGCGGAGCCGCGGCTCAGGTAGCGGTAAGCGGGTGCAGTGCCCTCTTCCTGCGCGAGGTAGTGAAGGAAGGTCTCCTGGCTCTGAGAGCCGAGGAAGAAGCCGACACGCTGTGCCTTGTGATCGAGGACGGTGGGGCCGAACGGCAGCCCCCGGCGGAGCAGTTGATCGAAGGTCTCGATGCCGACGCGCTGGTCCACCGTCACCACGTCGAAGTAGCGGCCGGTCGGCAGCATGTACGGTGCGCGGGGATCGTCGGTCCAGGTAGCGCGGCACTCCACCGGATCGTCAGCCGCCGCGGAGAGCCATTCCATGCCTCTCCTGGTCATCCTCTGCACGTCATCTCACCTCGGTCAGACTCAGTTGAGGCCGCGATGCCGCCCTGTGTCCAGACTCAGGGTCACCACTCTGGCCGGGGCAGATGACGAGAGGTGACGGGGGATGACGCGCAACCCGGACACGCGTCATCCCCCGTCAGGTTGCAACCGCTCACGATCTCCGATTACGGGCAGCGCTCAGCAATGAGCAGCGCGTACATTCGGTCGTAGGAGCAAACAGTCACGCGTCCCAAGGTCGCACCCGTGAGCCAGTCGAGAGGGAACGGTCACGTCTTCGATGGAACCGACCAACGTTCGCTTACGGCAAGCCCGTGTGGGTCGTGGCTGGAGTCAGCCGCGGTTGGTGCGCGAGCTGCGCCAGGCCGCAACGCGCCGTGGCCACCAGCTCCCGTCGGATGCGAGCGTGAAGCGCCGTATCGCCACTTGGGAGAACGGGCACAGCGCACCGGACGACTTCTACGGTCCATTGCTGTGCGAGGCGTACGACCTCAGCGCCGCCGAACTCGGGCTGAACCACGAAGGCGAGCGGGACACGGGGCTCTTGGACGCTGGCTATCCGGCTAGCCCCGAAGGCGCCATCGAAGCCGTCAGTCAGCTGTGGCGCGCAGATCTCAATCGATATGAGCCCCTGCTCCAGGCCGAGCCCTCCGAACCGGCCTGGAGCGAAGCTTCGCTCCGGTGGTTGGTGGCGCCCGAGCCTGCCGTTCCCCGGCAACGGCAGAGCGGAATGCGCGTCGGTCTCGGAGACGTAGCCGCTATCAAGACCACCGCCGACATGTTCGCCGACCTAGACGACCGATTCGGCGGCGATCACGCGCGGCGCTCGGCCATCCAGTACCTCAGTACCGAAGTGACACCGCTGCTGCGCGGCCAATACAACGAGCAGGTCGGCCGGGCCCTGTTCTCGACCGTCGCGGAGGCTACGCTCTTGGCCGGTTGGATGTCCTACGACGCCTGTCGGCACGGCTTGGCACAGAGGTACTTCCTCCAGGCTCTCCGGTTGGCCCAGGACGCCAATGACCGCCGGCTCGCTGGAAGCATTCTGTCCGCCATGAGCCATCAGGCGACGTTCCTCGGTCGATACACGCAGGGCGCAACGCTCGCCCGCGCTGCTCTCATGGGCATCTCTCCCGTTGCCACGCCAACGCTTCGCGCCCAGTTCCACGCCATGGAGGCACGCGCGCTTGCCCGGACCGGAGACGTTCGGGCTTGTGAGGCCGCCTTGAGTGCGGCTACGAAGGCGCTGGAGAGCCGGAACAACGACGACGAGCCCGAGTGGATCAACTACTTCGACGAGGCCGAACTTGCCGCAGAGGCCGCCCACTGTTTCCGTGACGTCAACAGCGCCCGGCAAGCCGTCGCCCACGCCGAGAACGCCATGAGCGGTAGCCACGTCCGGAGCGACTTCTTCGCAACCATGGTGCTCGCTGACGCCCACCTCCGCGCCGGCGACGTCGAGGAGGCCTGTCGCGTGGCACTCGACGCGCTGGACCTAGGCGAGCAGCTCAAATCGGCGCGATGCGTCAGCTATCTCGCCGAGTTCCGGCGGAACCTCGCAGCGGCCAGCAGCAGCGCGGACGTGCAGACCTTTACCGAGCAGGTCAGGGAGCACCGACTGTGGATCGCCTCGGGCGATCATGTCGCTGTCTGAGCGCGGGTCGCCGTGCCTTCAGAACGGGCCCCATTCGTCTCGCCCCTCTCCGGTGCGAAGGGACCGCACCCGACGAACGAACTCCGTGGCGGCCGAGTCACTGGTCGTGACCTGGTGGCCGAGCCAGGCGACCATCATCAGTTCACGCAGGTCCGCGAGGGTCTCGTACCCGGGCCAGTTCATCAGGTCGAAGCCGTACCGGTGCACGAACTCCGCGTAGTCCGCCTTGGTGTGCCAGCGGTATCGGTCGTAGAACATCGCCGTCTGGATCAGATCCCACTCACGCGGGGCAAGGGCGAAGCCGTCCAGGTCGATGAGCACCGCGTGCCCGTCCCGATGGCGGAGGATGTTCCCGATGCTGGCGTCGCCGTGGATCATGCCCAAGGGGAGAACGAAGTCCAGCCGGTCGTACTCCTTGGCGAGCCTTGCCGCTCGCTCGTCGAGGAACGTCCGGTCCTCATCCGAGATGCCGTCCAGCCCTTCGAGGGACGCCGCCACCTTGGCCAGCGGATCGAAGTACGGCAGACCGAGGGATTCGGGCTCTTCGAACCAGTGCAGACGGCGGAGCAAGTCGGCCAACTCCGCGACCGTGGCGTACTCCTCGCGCTCCTGGACGCTCTCCCAGAAGGTGACCACTCGGCCGCCGATGACAAGTGGCTGAGCTGCCGAGGCCAGCACGCGCATGGCCGGGAAGCCCTGTGTCTCCAGCCACCGAGCCACGCCCACAGCCCGCTCCATCTCCGCGCGGACCGCTGGATCACGCGCGATGCGGACTATGACGGGTAACGAGTTGAGGCGGTAGACCGCGTTCGAACCGAGGCGCAGCAGTTCGGCGCCGCGGCAGTCGAGTCCGGCCGTCGCACAGGCCTCTTGGAGAACAGGCTCCAGGCCCTCCGCCGTGAACTCCGTGCCGCCGCTGTCCGGTCCCCCGCTGCTGCCCGAGATCATGTCTCGACCATACGGGCCGGACCCAGCGCCCGACAGGCTGCCTACGTAATGAGCGGTGTGCATCGTGAAGTTGCTGGTGAGGGCTCTGGTGTGCGTGGGTTTATGGTGCTCTGCCTGATCGTGGGCGGATGACTTCGGTGAAGATCGTCGGTCACCGGGAGACTTCGCGGTTCGTCAGGACCAGCAGCGCCCTGACCAGGGCGGTCGCCCACTTCGGATCGGTGCGGAGCTTGCCGAGCACCCTCCAGTTCTTCAGGTGGGCGAAGCCGTGCTCGACGGGCGCGCGCACCGCGGCCAGCGCGGTGTTGGACAGCTTCTGACCACGCGTCAGGGGCCGGTTCCGGGCGGCTTTGTAGCCGGTGATCACTGCCGGGTCGGCGTCCGGGCCACTGTCGTCGAGGCCGACGAACCCCAGGTCGGCGATGGCACCGAGTCCGGCCGCCCGCAGGTGGGCGGTGAGCTTGTCCTGGCGGCAGGCGACGATCTCCGACGTGCGTCCGGGCCGCACCGCGGAGACCCAGAGCAGTCGGCCGCGCTCGTCGGTGAGCGCGATGACGAGCAGGCCATGGCACTTGCTCTTGCCCGAGTAGTTCCTCCGGTTCTCGCTTCCGGTGCGCCGCCGGGTGCGGATGAGGGAACCGTCCAGCAGTACGATGCCGCCGCCCGTTCGGGCGATCTTCTTGCATGCCCGGTCCAGGCGCGGAGCGCGGGCGGCCAGGAGGGCGACGACCTCGCGGACCCAGCGTGTGACGGTGGTGCGGTGTATCCCGTTGCCGCCGGCCAGGTCGCCGGGCCGCTGGTCACAGCGCAGCACCGCCAGCACGATGCCCGCGATCTTCCCAGCGGGCAGCGCCCGCCACCGAGATCTGATCTTCTTCAGGTGGCCGCGGATCAGACCGGCGAGGTAGTTCAAGGTGGCGCTCGACAGCGGCAGCCGGGACGTGTAGACAAGGCCGTCAGGGCCCTCGGCGTGAGAGTTGTTTTTCTTCACACCAAACTCAACTGCCGCCGGGGGCCCGCCAGTTACTCCCTCTGCCGTGCGATTACCGGCGAGCGGTGAAGCGTCCGTCGGGGCGTTTGTGCAGCCAGCCGCGGTCGGCGAGCTTCGTCAGCTTCCCGCGCAGCGGCTCCAGCTTGCCCCGCACCCCGGTGTCCAGGCCCAGCACCTCGCCGATCTGCCGGACCGCGACCGGCCCGGCGGCCTGCCGCACCGCGGTGAGGATGCGCTGGTACTCCGCCGGCAGCGCGGACTCGGCCACACCCGGCTCCCGGTCAGGGACCAACCGCACTGCCCGGCCCGCTACTTGAACGACCGGCGACCCGGCCTTGGCCTGTTCGTCAGCGATCTGCTCACTGAGCCGCTGCAGAACCCGTTCGGCCGCCGCGAGCTCGTCCCGCTCCGTCCGCACCTCCGCCAGCTGCTTGGTCAGCTGTTCTTCGAGTCCGTCCAGTTCCGCACGTCGCGCGGTGATCCGATCCAGCACCTCGGGGTCCATCATGCGCGGGATCGTAGAAGCGACACCCGCGGCGACGGGCGGGAACCAGCAAAACCGCCCCGCCAGACGATCTACACTCCAGACTGCCCCGCACGACCAGCGTGAGCACCCCGAACCAACGTCACGCCAGACCCACGACCTGCGACTTCACGATGCACACCGCTCACTGGCCGCCGCTGAGTTCCTCCCCGTTGAGCCACTCGCGGGCCAGGAGGGTGTCCAGGCCGGCACCGAGCTTGTCGACGACTTCGTCGGCGTCGGCCGCCTCGCATGCCTCGCGGACCGCCGCGTCGCCGCGCGCCGTGGGCTGGCCCTGGGTCACGTTCTCGCGCACGGTCAGCGGCCAGTGTGCGTAGTTCTGCGGCACGAGGGCGACCTGCTGCCACAGGGCCTGCGGATCGGCGTCGCCGGTGGGGACGCCGTCCCACAGCACCTGCCCGCCTGTGGGCAGGTAGAGGCCGCTGACCAGCTTCGACAGCGTCGACTTGCCTGAGCCGTTGAAGCCCACCAGCGCGGTGACCTCGCCCCGACGCAAGGTGAGAGAGACGTCGGACAGCGCGTCGCGGTCCTTGCCGGCATACCGGTGGGTGACCGACTTGACCTCGATCGTCTCCGGCGGCTCAGGGCGGTGCGGACCCCGGCGCATGCGGAAGCCGCCGGCCTTGTCGAGGAAGCCGCTCCAGTCGTCCATGTACAGCCCGGTCCGCACGGCGCGCGCACCGACAGCCACAAGACCGCGGACCGACATGCCTACCGTTTGCAGGGCGAAGACGGCCGTCCCGGCATGCCCGACGGTGATACGGCCGGTCGCGAGCAGCCACACGACCGCCGCCCACACCACCGCCGACCCCAGCCCTCCGCACACCGCGCCGACCAGGGACATCCGGGCGCCCTGGTCGGCCGCGGCCCGGTCCTCGCGGTTGATCCGGGCGACCGTGTGCCGGTACCGGCCGGACAGGAAGTCGGCCATGGTGCCGGCCCGGATCTGGTCGGCGGCGTCCTTGGTGTAGATGTGCCAGCGCAGCACCGACAGCATCCGGTTGTCGCCGTTGCTGCGGAGGTTCGCCAGGTACCGGACGCGCGCGGCGCTGACCTGGGCCAGGGCCTGCGGCAGGCTGGCTGCGACGAGGAGCGGGAGAAGGACCCAGTGCACGCCGGTCAGCACGATCGCCCCGGCGAGGAAGCCGGCGCCCGACGCGATCAGGTCCTGGCCCTCGTTGATCAGGTCGCCGGTGACCTGGGCGCCGCGGTCGGCGGCCTCGCGGTCGCGGTTGAAGTCGGGGTCGTCATACGCGCACAGCTCGACCTCGGCGCATCCGGTAAGCAGCATCTGCTCGGCCTCACGTGACATCAGCGGGCCAAGCCGGGAGGACAGCCAGTTGACGGTGATTCCGAGGAGCGCGCGCACGCCGGCGGCACCGGCGAGCAGGGCGACGGAGGGCCACGCCTGAAGGAGCCGGTGGTAGACGTCTCCGCTGCGCAGCAGGGCGGTCAGGGTGCCGGCGATGGCGACCAGGCCCAGGGCCTGCATCACGCCGGTGACGGTTTGGCACAGCAGGAGGCCGACGGTCGCTCGTCGGTCGACGCGCCAGGCGAGAGCAAGCGAACGGCGCACCAGCTGCGGCAGGCGGCGGGCCATGTCGCGCATCCGGATTGAGCGGCCGGCTGCCTCGCGGCTGCCGGTCAGGTCGACGTACCGCATCTGCGGCTCGGGAGCCAGCGCGGGCGAAGTGCCCGCCGGCAAGGGCTCCGACGGTCCGGCGGACGGTGCGGAGGGGGACGCTGCGGGGGTGGTGCGCGGTCCCGGGACAGTGTCGGCTGATGCATCGGTGGGCTCACTCATGCCGCCCACCTCGTATCCGGACGGGCTGAGCTGAGCTTGTCGTCAACGCTGTGCGTGATCACGCCGGGCCGCCGTTCGATTCCGGGAGGCTGCTGCAAGGGGGCAGGGGTGGGGTGCATGGCGTGTCCTCCGTCTGGGCGTCGGTGTGGCACTGATGCTCTAAAAACGTGCTGGACCTGGTCCGGTCACGGCCCGATCGGAGGGCATTTACTGAACAGGAGTTCTCATGCCAGGGGCAGGGCAGGCGGGCTCTGGGCGGTCACGACTCAAACTCGTTCGATCAGGGCGGTTCACTCCTTCAGGGGGTTGCGGACAGCACGCACCTGGCCGCGACGCAGGTCCGCGGCGGCTGTGCGGTAGGTGTTCAGAGCAGGACGGGCGGGAGGGTGTCAGGCATTGAGGACGGTGAAGGCGACGGAGGGGAAGCGGCGGCCGTTGACCTGGAGGGCCGGGGGAGCAGGAGCCCGGAGAGACCGTCCATCATGCGGTCGAGCGCAGCGGGTGCGCCTTGGCGAGCCGCAGTGCCTGGCCCGCTTCGGCTGTGGCGCGGCGCAGGAAGGAGACCTTCTCCCGCGGCTGGCCGTTCTGCCCCATGGTGGCGATCACGATCACCACGTGCACTGGTGCGGTGGTGGTGGAAGTGAGAGCGGCGGAGAAGTTCAGGGTGTCGCCGTCGCGGAGTTCGGTGCGCTCCAGGACGAGGGGGGTGAGCGCGATGGGCGCGTCGTGGGCGTAGGCGAGGGTGGCGTAGGCGGGCGGCCACGCGAACATAACCATGAGTGGCTCGACCGGTGGCTGGCCATGAAAGCGGAGGACCTCGAAGAAACCACCATCTACAATTACGGGATTACCCTGGACCGAGTTCGGGGAAGGCTCGGAAATATCCGTCTCCAGGACCTTGCTGAAGAGCACGTGGAAGAGTGGATGGACTGGGCGCCGGCGCATGGCCGCGTGCGTGGTAAAAGGGCCGGGACGCCACTCAGTCACGAGTGTGAATGTGAGCCTCGCTCGGCTGAAGGAAGCGCTGGGGAGAGCTGTTGCCCGGCGATTGGTGTACGTCAATGTCGCTGCGTGCGTGACCATTCCTCCATGGAATTAGGGGTGATCGGCTCGATGCTGCGCTACTTCTTTCGCTGATGGGGCTTCGTCCGGCTGAAGTCTGCGGCCTCCGGTGGGAAGCCGTTGACTTGGAGAACGCCACGGTCGTCATTGCCGACACGCGCACGATGATGGGCAACCGGTACGTGGTGGAGAAGGACACCAAGTCTCTTCCGGGTGAGCGGGAGCTGCCGCTGCCGCTGCCGCTGCCGCTGCCGCTGCCGCTGCCGCTGCCGCTGCCGGCGCCGGTGCTGGGAGCCCTCACGGCATTCCGGGCTCTTCAAGCCGAGGAGAGGCTCGCTCTGGGGGAGGCGTACACAGTGTCGGGCTACGTGCTGGCGCACGAGGCGGGCGACGCCTTCACGATCAAGCAACTTCGCCGACGCGCGTACCGGCTTATGGAGCTCCTCGGGCTCCGCCGCGTCAGGCTCTACGACGCACGCTCGTCGTTCACTTTCCTGGTCAACAACGGTGTCCCGGACCACATCCTCGCGCGATGGGCCGGACACACGAACGTGAAGACGACCAAACGGTGGTACGTCAAGCCGGATGTAGAGGATCTTCGCGGAGCCGCCACCACTTGGGATGGCCTGCACGGGGGTGCGGCGGAGGGGCGACAGTGAGCCACGCGGACTATCAGCAGAGCGACTTGCGAGCAGTATGGCCAGCAGGATTGGGGCGACGTGGATTCGAGGTCCGCTTGCTGGCTTTGGACCGGTGGCTGTCACTGAGAGCATTCGGCTACGGCCAAGCCTTCTACCAAGCGTTCACCGTGTGGGGTTCAAGCTGCTGTTGGGCGGGATTCCGGAAGGTTTCCAGGTGAGTCACGCCGAGCCTCGTCCGTGCCACCACACTCGATGCTGCAACCCAACCGCCTGGAGGCCGTGATCAAAGAGGAAAGCGTTGCTCGTAGTGACTGAATGAGGGCACGCGCCCGGAGGGCCCGCTGCCGGCACGGCCACGAGTACATGCCGGAGAACGTATACCTGGGCTCTCGTCGGCAGGTCCCGCAGTGCCGGAGCGGGACAAGGCACGCTAGGTCAACCCCGGCGATGTGACATCTCGTGACAGATGAGAGGGTCAGGCGGGTGAGTGAGACACCGATGAACACCCTGCAATACCGCTTTGACGGGCCAGAAGACGCCCCGGTCCTGATCCTCGGTCCCTCACTGGGTACCACATGGCACAGGTTGTAGAGACCGTCCAGGGGCGTCTACGCCAGTCCAACGCGGGCATAAAATAGCAGGTCAGGGCCTGCTGGTCCGTGAGAGGCCGCCCAGTTGGTGATGGCTTCGTGATAGGCGGGTGAGACGGCGAGGCCCCGCTGGGGTTCGTCCTTACAGGACTTTGAGTGGAGCCGTGATACGGTGGGCGCCTCATGCGGTCTGTATTCCTGTGACGCTTCCAGGCGTGCCTACTTTGCGATTGCACTTGCCGGGAGGTCCATGCATTTCGTCAGTGCGCCGCCCAGCAAACGCCACAGTAGGTGCAGTCATCGGTCCATGGCGGGGCTCATGCGGAGGAAGCGGCCGTGCCAGGTGTGGTACCAGACGTCACCGGTGGTCGCGTTGACCGAGAGCATGCCCGCGATGTGGCCGTCGCGCAGGGTGTGCAAGGTGTAGTAGCCAGGAAAGGCATCGGGCTGGGCGGCATGCAGCCCGGAGCGGTGGTCGCGCAGCCACTGGTCCGCGATCCGGACGGCACGGTCGGGCTTGATGGCCGCTGCGCGGCTCGGGGTGCGGACGGGTGTCATGCCGTAGCCGGGCATCATGCCGTACGCGGTGTTCCACATCATGGCCGGCCCGTACTCCAGGTGTACGGCACCCGATCCCGGCTCGACGAGGACTTCTGTGGCGTGCTTGCCGTGGACGTCGAGGAGTTCCGCGTAGTAGTTCTTGCTGAACTGCATGACCTCGCCCACATGAAGATTCCACCGGCCGGCGAAGCGCCCGGCGGCGCGATAGGCGTCGGCCAGGTTGCGCACCGGCTCACCGCGGGCGAGGGAGCCCATCATGGCGGTCGGGCCGGTCCGCTCGAAGCCGCTGCCCGCCACCCAGGCAACGGACACGATCAGCGCGGCAAGCGCACCGACCAGCACGGTCAGAGGCAGCCAACGGCCCCGCAGCCGGCTCACTTCGGCCCCGGGCGGTGCGTGGCGAGGTGCTTGCGCGCCTCGTGGTAGGCGTCCGCGTCGATCTCGCCCGAGGCGAAGCGCCGGTCGAGGATCTCCTCCGGCGTCTCCCGCGAAGTCCCTCCGGGAGCCCACCCGCGATCCGCGCCGCCACCTTGACCACCGCTCGGGTGCCGCGCCAGGTGAATCACGGCCCAGACCACCAGCCCGATCAACACGATCCACAACAGCGGCATGAACGCCATCCAGGCCCAGCCGCCACCGTCCCAGTACATCACCAGAACGCACCTCCTCGGGAGGCTTCTCGCACTCCTCATCCTCCGCTCGGGCAGCTCCCCGTGCCAGGGCCCTTCGTCTGAGGCGATGGGCCGGTCGGTACCCGGATGCGGCCGATGCCCAGGCCGCTCGGTCACGGAGGCCCATAAGTTCAGAATTTCGTGAATTCAGGATGCTGACCGCCACCCACGGCATCGACGTACTGGCCCGGTTCGGCCGCGCCCTCGCCGATCCGATCCGCTGCCGCATCCTGCTCGCCCTGCGCGAAGCACCCGCCTACCCGGCCGACCTCGCCGAAGCCCTCGACATCTCGCGCACGCGACTGTCGAACCACCTGGCGTGCCTGCGTGACTGCGGCCTGGTCGTCACGGTCCCCGAC
>NZ_JAEKKT010000416.1 GCF_019510245.1 Streptomyces sp.
CCCCGGTGCGACGTCATCCAGCGATCGATCACAGCGTTCCCCCGCAATGTTGCGGGGGGCGTGCCGGTTTCGCTGCTCGCTCACCGACGGCTTAGCGACCAATGGCAGCCGTCGGGTCTCTGCGTTCTCCGCCCCCAACTAGGCGTGAACCTAGGGATGTCTGATACATCGGTCGATAGCACTTCGTGGCCAGGGTGCCCTCACGGGAATGACGGGGCCGTGGTCACCACGGCCCATGACAGAACGGCCGATTCCGCCCTCGCCGACGCTTTCCCTACGGCAAGGAAGGCCTCACTGCGGTCCTTGCGGGTCAGTCGTCGTCGCGGCGACCGCTGACCTGCCTGCTGATGTCCTCCCACAACGGCACCTCGGCGCGGCCGGTGCGCGGACGCGCCACGGGCTCCTGTGCGCTCTGGGGGGGGCCGATGGGACGCAGCACCGCGGTCAGCACGTCGTCCGCCGGTCCCGGGACGCGGAGGGCTCGGCGGCCGGGTTCGTCGAGGGCCTGCACCCGGCGGTTGAGGGCGTCCCAGCGGAAGCGCAGCGACTGCCCACCTGCCCGCGCGGTCACCTCCCAGCGGCTGTCCTCGACGAGCCAGGAGTCCCACTCGACCTCGTCCTGCCCGAGGTGACCAGCGACCAGCTCCTCGACCGTGCGGTCCTCGACCAGGGTCTGCCGGGCGAGTCCCGCCTGGTGCTCCCGCTCCGCCAGCGGCGGGCCCTGGTACCTCGCCACGTCCGCGACCCGTACCCCTCCGGCGGTGGCGATGTCCTCCGCGGACTCACCGCACCGGATCCGCTGCTGGATGCTGCGCGGGGTCAGCGGCTCGGTCGGGTCGGGAGCCCTGGACAGGTGCCGCGTGGCCACCCGCTCGGCCCGCCGGACCAGCTCCATCGGGACCTCGACGGTCTGCCCGTCCACGCGCAGGACGAGCTGTGACCCGTCGGGGCTGAGCCCTACGACCTCTGCGGCAGTCACGGACCGGAGCCTTGCACGATCGGGCCGGGAGCACTCGCAAGCCGGTGGTGTGATGTCGCGGTGCACCCGTTCCTCGAGGCGCTCGGCTCCAGCACCATCGTCGTGGTCGAGCCGCCCGGATCAGGCGAGGGTCACTGGGCGGGTGCGCCGAGCGCCCTGCTCCACGAGGGGACCTGGTGGCTGGCCTACCGGCTGCGCCGGCCCGTCGGCAGGGGCTACGCCAACGTCGTCGGACGCTCTGACGACGGCGTGCGCTTCACGACCGTGGCCACCATCACCAGCTCCAGCATGGGCGCGGCCACGACGGTGCTGCCGGGCAGCGCGTCCGAGGCGTGGAAGGACGTGGTGGTGCGCGCTGGTGAGCAGGGCTGGCAGATGTGGGCCTGCCGGCACCCGCTGGACCTGGGCGACGGCGAGGCGGACCGGATGTCCACCTGGTACGCCACCTCCGACGACGGCCTGACCTGGCGGCTCCACGGAAAGGCGCTCGGACCGGGGGAGGGGTGGGACCGGCGCGGCACCCGCGTCACCTCGGTCTGGGACGCCGCCGACGGCACCGTGCAGGCCCTGTACGACGGACGGGCGTCGGCAGCCGAGAACTTCCACGAGCGCACGGGGCTCGCCACGGGTGCCCCCGGATCACTGACCGCACGGGAGGGGCCGGTGCCGGCGGCGTACGGACAGGCGCTGCGGTACGCCAGCGTCGTGGCCGACGGGTCCGGCACCCGGCTGTACGTCGAACGGGCTCGCGCCGACGGCGCCCACGAGCTGCGGACGGCGTACGTCTCCCAGCCGAGCTGATCCACGGCCGGCAGAGCTCCTTGCACCCGGCCGCCCGCGTGCGGAAGCCCTTGCACCCCGCCGCCCGCGTGCGGAAGCCCTTGCACCCGGAGCGCGAGCGCAACCCCTTCCAAGGGATACCGCCTGGCGGTCAGCGGTGCCGGCTGTAGACCCTCTCGTAGGCGCCGATGTCGCACTGCCGGCCCTGTGGCCGGGCGACGCCCCGCTGGTCGGTCGAGGGGCAGCTGGTAGCGGCGTCCACCGCAGGGCTGCCGGCGAGCAGCGCCTGGGTCCAGGTCGGTCCACCGTTGGGGCCCAGCCGGCCGAGCCGCGGGTCGGTGCCGGGTCGATCGCCTGCGGCGGTCAGGAAGCAGCTGCGGTCGCTGGTGAGGTTGTGCCCGAGCGAGCGGATGACCTGGTCCTTGACGTGACAGCCGGCCTCTCCCGCCGTACTGGAGTTGTCGGCCACGATCGTGTTCTGCAGGGTCATGGTGCCGAGGGCGACTGCGGGGGACAGCGGCGCGTAGCCCTGCCCTGCCGCGATCCCGCCGCCACCCTTGATGGCGTGGTTGCCGGTGATGGTCGAGTTGAGGATGACGACGTCGTCGCCGCCGCGGTTGTCGATGCCGCCGCCCCAGCCGCTGCCCTCGTCGACCAGCAGGGCGAAGGCCGTCGGGAACGGCCGGACCTGGATCGCGTCCGTCGCCGCTGGCAGGTCCATCAGCCTGTTACCGGTGATCGTGGTGTTGATGATCGTGGCACCGGCGTCCAGTCGCAGGCCGCCGCCGGAGTAGGCCCGGTTGTTCGCGATCAGGCTGTTGCGGATGAGCGGTGAGGTGCCCGGGACGCTGAACATCCCTCCTCCGCCGTCGGCGCGGTTGCCGATGAGCGCGACGCGGTCGAGGGTGACCGCGCCGTTGTTGAGGATCGCGCCGCCGAGCGAGATCCCCTGCGTCGTGCCGCGGTGGCTCGGGTCGCCGCCGGTGATGGTCAGGTCGCTCAGGTGGGCATCGCCGGCGTTGCCGACGGCGAAGACGCGGTCCAGCCCGGCGCCGTCGACCACGGTCTTGCCCGCACCGGCGCCGCGGACCGTGACGGCGTGGCTGATCACCATGTCGCCGGCCGCACCGTCGACCGCCTCGGCGGACCCGGCGACGTCCTCACCGGGAGCGGGCGGGACCGTCAGCCGGTACCGACCAGCAGGCACAACGACCGTCGCTGCGCCGAGAGCAGCTGCGTCCGCCTCCTGCACCGCGGCCCGCAACGTGCAGCGTGCGCCGTCGGCGATGCTCAGGCACTTGCCGTCCCCGACAGCGGCATCCGGTGCGTCCACGGTGCTGTCGACCGTGAAGGTGGGCACGGAGGCCGCGGCCCTGCTGACAGCAGGCAGCCCGGCCACCAGGACCAGCCCCACGACAGCTGCGACCCGTCCTCCACGCCTCACGATGTGGTCCTCCACTCGGAAACCGTCTGGTACACGGCTCGGAGGCTAACGGGTGGGTGCAGATCATCGCAATGCAGGTGCAACCAGGTCAGCGCACCGGGATCCCGAGGACGGCGAGCGAGCAGCGGATGAGGTCGTCGCAGACGTCGAGGAGGTGGTCGGCTTCGCCGGCGGCGATGCGCGCGCTGGCGATCTCGTAGACGAGACCGGTGGCGGCCTCGAGCTCGAAGGCGCTGACGGGCCGCCAGTCGGGCTGCCGCGGGAGGTGCCCCGCGTGCCAGACGCCCACGCTGTCGGCGAACGCCGTACGCGATGCCCGGTGATGAGCCGCCGCCTCCGGCCCGGCGGCGAGCATCTCCAGGCAGAAGGTCCGGGCGTAGGGGAGCTCGCGCTGCAGGAACGACAGGTAGGCGTGCGTCCCGGCGCGGTACTGCTCGACGGGGTCCTGTCCGCGCCTCGCCGTGGTGGCGGCGGTGACCTCGGCCAGGATCGCTGCGGCGCCATGGTCGTACGCGGCCAGGAAGCAGTGGAGCTTGTCGGTGAAGTGCTCGTAGAAGGTCTTCTTCGACACGCCTGCGCGCTCGGTGATGTCGCTGATGGTCGTGGCAGCCAGCGCCTTCTCCGCGACGGCCATCGTGACGCCGTGGATCAGCCGCTGGCGCTGCGAGGCGATGACGGCCTCGCGCGGGATGCCGCTGGTGCCGCCCGGAAGCTTGGGAAGCTCGGCACCGAAGACCGATGCAGTCGACACAGCGGCGACCCTAGCGGGATCGGCGGATCAGTCCCTCACGGCTGGGGGCAGCGTGCCAGCGTGCGGCCGTCGGGTCGCTCGACGGTGTGGTCGTCCCAGCTCTGCCGGCACCGGGGGCAGAGGTCGCGGGCAGGATCCGGGACCAGCTCGTACGGCGCCTGCGGGTCCAACCTAGTCGTTTGCCTCACGATGAGATCGTACACGAACGAATAGCGTGTAAGGTCCAGCGTCATGACGACGAGATCACGGAAGACGTTGCCCGACCTGGGGGACGACCCGCTGCAGCTGGACCGGCAGGTGTGCTTCGCCCTGGCGGTCGCGGCGCGGACGGTCATCTCCGTCTACCGGCCGCTGCTCGAGCCGATGGGCCTGACGCACCCGCAGTACCTGGTCATGCTCGCGCTGTGGGAGCAGTCCCCCCGGTCGGTGAAGGACATCTCCTCGGCGCTGATGCTCGACTCCGCGACGCTCTCGCCGCTGTTGAAGCGACTGCAGTCCGCCGGCTACGTCACCCGCGACCGCAACCCCGGTGATGAGCGCCAGCTCGTCGTCGAGCTGACGCGTGAGGGACGGGAGCTCCGGACGCGCGCTCTCGAAATCCCGTACGCCGTCGTCGAGAGCCTCGGCATGGGCGTGGAGCCGCTGCTGGCGCTGCACGCCCAGCTGACCACGGTCATCACGGCCGCAACGGCGGCTCTGGAGGATCCCCTTCGTACATGACGTATGAGATCTGAGCTCCGATATCGTGCGCGAACACGGAAGAAACGGTCCGTTCCGGACACCTAGCCTCGTGACACCCAGCTCGCCCGGCGTGTCCCACGAGTGCGAGGAACGCGATCATGAACTTGCGCAAGCGTGTCGTGTACGGCGTCCTGGGGGTGGCCGGAGCAGCGCTTCTCGCGCCGCTCACGAGCCCGTCCCTGGCTGATCCGCCGCACCCGCAACCCGGGTTCGTCGAGCAGGTGCCCGGCACTCCCTGCGTCGCGGAGACGCCGGAGGAGAAGGCGCTCACCGGCACCAAGCCACGCTACGGCGCGGCGTGCAAGCGGGTGCAGTACACCTTCGGGCCGATCGTGGTGAAGCCCGGTCAGAACGAGGCGATGGTCGAGCCGGTCACGATCGAGAAGCCGGCGTACGACGGGTACCTGGTGCGCTTCAAGCCGGACCTGCTCCGCGCCAAGGACGGCAAGAAGACCCAGACCGACATCCTCCACCTGCACCACGCCACGTGGCTGAACCTCGGCAACTCCTACGGCGACGGCCCGTTCTTCGCGGCCGGCGAGGAGAAGACCATCTCCACCCTGCCGAAGGGCTACGGCATGGAGGTCAAGGCCTCGGACACCTGGGGCCTGCTCTACATGGTCCACAACGCCACCACACAGGACGAGGTCGTGTGGATCACCTACGACATCGACTTCATCCCCAAGGCCGAGGGGGACAAGCTCGGTCTCACACCGGTCAAGCCGATCTGGCTCGACGTGCAGAAGAAGGCGATCGCGCCTGGCGCGCCGAGCACCTCCTCCAACCCGGTCTTCAACGTGCAGCGGGGCTCCGGTCACGTCGACGCGGAGACGCGGCACCGCGTCTGCGCGTGGCCGAAGGAGAACTGCTCGAAGTTCGACACCTACGGCAACGTGACGCCGCAGCAGGGCAAGCCGATCAAGATCGCAGGCCAGGACTGGACCGTCCCCGCCGGTCTCGCCGGCACGCTGATCGGGCTCGGCGGTCACATCCACCCCGGCGGCATCCGCGACGAGGTGAGCCTGGTCCGCGGGGGCAAGGAGAAGACGATCTTCATCTCCGACGCCCTCTACTGGGACACCAAGCACCCAGGGCGGATCGGCGCGCGGCCGGACTCCTGGAACCTCTCGATGACCGTCACCGGGTCACCGCTCGGGTGGAAGGTGAAGATCAGGCCGGGTGACAAGCTGCGCATCAACGCGCTCTACGACTCCCAGGACGCCTCCTGGTACGAGGGCATGGGGATCGTCGTCGCCTACGTCGCTCCGGTCGACAAGCTGAAGCCCGCCGGCGTCGACGTCTTCGACAGGAACGTGACGATCGACCGGGGCGTCCCGGTCGGCGCCATGACACCGAAGGGCGCCTGGCTCAACGGCAGCAGGTTCAACCCCGGCCGTTGCACGCCGAACCTTGCCGGGCCTGCCAAGCGGCTGTGCATCCGGGGGATGGTGACGCACAGCATGGTGGCGGAGAGCAGCCAC
>NZ_JAEKKT010000255.1 GCF_019510245.1 Streptomyces sp.
GTGCTCGATCCGGCTGAGCGGCGCCTGCTCTTGGAGGAGTGGAACGACACGGCGGTCGAGGTCGAGGTGGCGTCGTTGACGTTGCCGGGGTTGTTCGCGGCGCAGGTGGCGCGGACGCCGGATGCGGTGGCGGTGGTGTTCGAGGGTGTCGAGCTGTCGTATGCGGAGTTGGATGCGCGGGCGAACCGGCTGGCGCGGTTGCTGGTCGGCCGGGGTGTGGGTGCGGAGTCGGTGGTCGCGGTGGTGATGGAGCGCGGCGTCGATCTGCTGGTGGCGCTGCTGGCGGTGTTGAAGGCGGGTAGCGCGTATCTGCCGGTCGACCCGGAGTACCCGGCGGACCGGATCAGCCACCTGCTCCGCGACGCTGGGCCGGTGTTGACGATCACGGACGGCGTGAGCGCCGGGCCGCGCGAGTTGGCCCTGGGGGCTCCCGGGACCATCGCGGACCTGGCGGCTGCCGACGCCAGCGACCTGCCGTCCTTGGCGCTGCGTCCGGACCATCCGGCATACGTGATCTACACCTCCGGTTCCACCGGTGTGCCGAAGGGCGTGCTGGTGGAGCACCGGGCGATCGCGGCCCAACTGCGCTGGATGGCCGACCGGTTCCCACTCGGGGCGCAGGACCGCATGCTGGCGCGTACCTCGGTGGGCTTCGACGCCTCCGTGTGGGAGCTGTGGTTGCCCCTGCTGACCGGCGCCCGGGTGTGCCTGGCTCCCTCCGATCTGTCCCGGGATCCCGCGCAGTTGGCGGCGTTCCTCACCGAACACGGCATCACGGCGGCCCAGTTCGTTCCGTCCCTGCTCAGCGTGGTCGTCGACGCTGTCACCGACGGCGCGAGGTTGCCGCTGCGGCGGGTGTTCGTCGGGGGCGAGGCGCTCACCCCGGCCCTCGCGGCCCGCACGGCCGCCTCCTGGGGTGTGCAGGTGCACAACCTCTACGGTCCGACCGAGAGCACCGTGCAGGTGGTGACGCACGCCTTCGATCCTGCCGCCGACACCGGGGCGGTGCCGATCGGGCGTCCGGTGGCCAACACCCGGGTGTATGTGCTGGACGGTTCGCTGGCCCCGGTGCCGGTGGGTGTCGAGGGTGAGTTGTATCTGGCGGGTGTGCAGTTGGCGCGTGGGTATGTGGGTCGTGCCGGTTTGACGGCGGAGCGGTTCGTGGCCTCGCCGTTCGGGGTGCCGGGTGGGCGGATGTACCGCACGGGTGACCGGGTCCGCTGGAACGCCGAGGGTCAGCTGGTGTATTTGGGTCGCGCGGACGACCAGGTGAAGATCCGCGGCTTCCGGATCGAGCCCGGCGAGGTCCAGTCGGTGGTGGCCGGGCACCCGCAGGTCGCGCAGGCGGCGGTGGTGGTGCGTGAGGACGTGCCGGGTGACAAGCGCCTGGCCGTGTACGTTGTCGCGGACGGCGATACTGCCGAACTCGCCTCGTCGGTCCGTGAGTTCGTTGCTGAGCGGTTGCCGGCCTACATGGTGCCGTCGGCGGTCGTGCTGTTGGACGCGCTACCACTGACCGTGAACGGCAAGGTGGACCGCAAGGCCCTGCCGGCCCCGCAGTATGCCGTGAGTGCGAAGGCTCCCGACGGCGCCGGCTCGCTCAGTGCCCTCGAGCAGACCGTGTGCGACGCGTTCGCGAAGGTGCTGGGGTTGGAGAGCGTCGGGCTCGACGACGACTTCTTCGCCCTGGGCGGGCACTCGCTGCTGGCGGTGTCGCTGGCGGAGGAGCTGCGGTCGCGTGGTTTGTCGGTGACGGTGCGCGACCTGATCACCAACCCGACTGTGGCGGGACTGCTCAGCAGGCTGTCCCTGTCGTCGGTCAAGGACGCGCTCGGCGGAATGCTTTCCATTCGGTCGAGCGGCAGCAAGTCGCCGTTCTTCTTCGTGCATCCCGGAAGCGGGTCGAGCTGGTGCTACCTGCCGCTGGCCCGGTACATCCCGCAGGAGTATCCGCTTTACGGGCTGCAGGCCGACGGGCTCGACGGCACGAGTGAACTCGCGACCTGTGCTGTGGAGATGGCCGCGGCGTACATTGAGCAGATTCGTTCCGTGCAGCCGAGCGGCCCCTACCATCTGGTGGGTTACTCCTTCGGGGGGACGGTGGCGCATGAGATCGCGGTGCAACTCCAGGCTGCGGGTGAGCAGGTGGCCGCGCTGGTCATTCTGGACACCTTCCCGGCGGAGCAGGACGCGGATCCCGCCGCGGTCGGCGAGGCATCCCGCAACGCTGGGGAGGCGGACCGGTCCGACGACCCGGCGAGCTCGTCGGTGTCCGGCGAGAACGACGTGCGCGCCCGGAGACTCCGGGAGCTCCGGACGGATATGGGCGCTGTCCTCGGCGGGATCTCGGACGAGGAGCTGAGCCGCGTCCTGCGGGTCTACGAGAACAACAGCCAGCTGTGGGTGGAGCACCGGACCGGTCGGTTCGGCGGGGATGCCCTGGTGGTGGTCGCGGCGGAGGGCAAGGCGACCGATGTGCCGTGGGCGCAGCGGTGGGAGCCGTACATCTCTGGGGAGATCACCGAGGTGAGCCTTCCCTTCGCGCACGCCGACATGATGCGGCCTCACACGCTGGGCCAGGTGTGGGCCGCCGTCGAGGGGTGGCTGGGCTCGGGCCGGTCGTAGCGGGGCCGGTCCGAACCGGAACCCGGAGCCACCTCAAGCCGGAACAACCCTCCGGCGAGTGGAGAAGTGGGGCCGGCTCGGGCCGGAAAAGTGGGGCCACTTCCAGCCGTTGACGCCACACAACCCCCGCCAAACCGGCTCGGTAGCAATGCGACCACGACGTGACTTTCAACCATCCGGAGAAACAGATGACAACAGTACTCAGCAACCAGGCGCAGGGCGTACAGGAGGCCAGCGCGCCGCTCCTGCTCGAAGAGGCTTCGGCCGAACAGGTACGCGCCGGTCTCAGGGCCCGTGGGGCGGTCCTGCTGCGCCGGGCCGGCGGTCGGTCGCTGGCGGAGTTCGAGTCCTTGGCGGACGAGTTGATGACTCCGCTGGTACATCATGCGGTCGCTGGCATGGAACGTGAGCCGGTGAGCGCGGACGGTGCGACGGCGACGGTGAACAAGGGCCGGGGCTCCATCCCGCTGCATCGGGAGCTGTCGTACGCGCCCGGCGCACCCGATCTGCTGATGTTCCTCTGCCAGACGCCGCCGACCAGTGGTGGGCAGACCATCCTGTGCGACGGTGTCGTCCTGTTCGAGGCCCTGGACGAAGCGACGCGCGACTTCCTGCGAACCGGTGAACTCGTCTGGAGGTGGGAGGTGTCGCCCGCGCGCTGGCGCTCCGCCCTGGGCGTCACCACCCAGGAGGAGGCGCTCACCGCGGTCGAGGCGATCAACGGCCTTTCGCGCGACGGCGGCTCCCTCAGCGGGGCGTTCGAGGGGGCGACGTTCAAGGGCGCCTACCGGACCGGCTTCGTCACCCGCCCCGGCGACGGGCTCCGTGAGGCATTCTGCAACTCCGTGCTCGTCACCGTCCCGGTCGGCGATCCCGCGCAGGAGCGGGTGAGCGACGCGAACAACACCGCCACGCTGGGCGACGGCTCGGCCTTCCCCGACCTGCTGCTGCGCGACATCGCGGCCAGGGCCGAGGCGGTCACCTACGACATGGCCTGGCAGGCAGGCGACATCGTCGTGCTGGACAACACCCGGTACCTGCACGGGCGCCGTTCCATCCTCGACACAGAGCGCCGGATCCTGACCCGGGTGGGCCACAGCCGCAGGCCCTGAGCCCGGATCCACAGAGTCGTATTCGGTGAGTGCGGCTCTGCGCGGCACCGGGTCAGGTAGTTGCGGCGCCGGTAGCCGACCTGGCCCTCCACGACGCCCTTCTCGTGGGCGCCGCGAAGCCCGGGCTCGCAGTAGAACGGCGTGATCGAGAAGTGCCGGCGGAAGTCGGTCCGGCGGGGATGCTCCTCGCGGGAGCGGCTCTTGCTGATCACCCGGGACACCGCGGGCGAGAGGTTGTCGTAGTGGATCTGGCCGCCAGGGACGCCGCCGAGCGTGCGGAACGCGTGCATGTGGCCGTCCAGAAAGGCCTCCTGCCCGCAGGAGGCGGTGATGCGGTGGACCGCCTTGCCGGAGTAGGCCGGCCGGAAACGCGAACAGGTCGCGGCCGGGTCGTCGGACGGCGCGGGCTCGGGGCCGGCGGGAACGCCGAAGCGCGGGTGCCGAGGCTGTGATACAGCCTCGGCACCCGCGCTGTTGGTCCGAGAGACCCGGGGGGCGTCAGCGGGAGCTGAACGCCCCGGAGAGGGCCGGGATGTAGGTCGGAATCCGACTCCAGACCTGCGGCGTGTAGAAGTGGCCGCCGGGCAGGACGTCGTGCCGGAAGTCACCGGTCGCGAGGTCCCGCCAGTACTCGCCGGCGTTGGGCTCGATCACCGTGTCCGTCTCGCCGGTCAGGACCTGCAGCGGCACACTGACCTTCGAGCCGGGAACGTAGTGGAAGGTGTCCCGGACCCGGATGTCGGCCCGCATCAGCTCGACCGCGAGTTCCTGCAGGTCCGGGTCGTTGACGACGTGCTCGGGCAGCATCCCGTGCATGGTCATCCAGCCGAGCAGCTGCTCGTCGCTGTCCTGCTGAGTCGGGGACCCGTCCTGGGCGGTCAGCCCGCGGTGGGCCGCGTTGGCGGAGGACACCACGAGCGCCTCGGGCGCGGGGCCGCCGAGCCGCTCGATGCGCACGGTGACGTCGAAGGCCATCCAGCCGCCCATGCTGTGACCGAGGAGCACATAGGGGCCCTCGGTCGCGGCGGAGAGCACCGCCTGGGTCGTGTCGTCGGCGAGGGCGTCCCAGGTCTGGGCGAAGTCCTCCATGAAGCGGCCTTCCCGGCCCGGGTAGCAGATGGCGGCGAGGTCGACGTCCGGAGGGAGGACGCCGCCCCACTGGTGGTACTGCCCGGTGCCGCCGCCGCAGAAGCCGAGGCAGATCAGGGTGCGGGCGGCATTCTCCGTTCGGCGGGATCGGACGACGATGAGGTCCTGGGCGGTGGCCATGGGTGGCATCCCTTGCGGTGTGAATGGTCAGGGGGTCTCCGGAGCTGCGGCGAGCTTGGCCTCGACGTACGCGGCCAGTTCGCGCAACTGCGGGTGCTGGTACACCTCTTTGGTCCGCACGGCGAGGCCGAGCTCGCGCTTGAGCCGGCTGATGACGCGCAGCGCGACGAGCGAGTGGCCGCCCAGTGCGAAGAAGTTGTCGTCGGCGCTGATCCGCTCCCGGCCCAGGACCTCCGACCAGACCTCGGCGAGCAGCTTCTCGACCGTTCCCTGGGGCTCGACGAACTGCTCGGCGGGTGCCGCATGCGGCGCGGGCAGTGCCTCCCAGTCGACCTTGCCGTTGACGGTCAGCGGAATGGCGTCGACCGCCACGAAGACCGAAGGGACCATGAACTCGGGGAGCACTGCCGCGCAGTGGTCGCGCAACTCCGCGCCGGTCGGCGGCTCGTCGGCGACGTAGTAGGCCACCAACTGGTCACCGAGCGCGGGGTCCCGGTAGCCGGTCAGCACGGCGGTGGTCACCCGGGGGTGCGAGGAGACCGCGGCCTCGACCTCGCTGAGTTCGATCCGGTAGCCGCGGATCTTGACCTGGCGGTCGACCCGGCCGATGAAGTCCAGCGAACCGTCGGCTCGCAGGCGGACCAGGTCTCCGGTGCGGTACATCCTCCCTCCTTGCCCGCCGTCGGGCAGGAAAGGCCCGTTGCCGTTCGCCGCGAACGGGTCGGCGACGAAGCGCTCGGCGGTCAGGGCCGGCCGGTTGAGGTAGCCCAGGGCCAGGCCCTCGCCTGCCAAGTACAGCTCGCCCGTCTCACCGGGACCGGTCACCTGCCGGAGGTCGTCGCCGACCACGTACGCCCGGGTGCCCGGCAGCGGGTGACCGATGTGCGCTTCCCCACCGGTGATCCAGGCACTGGTGGCGTCCACGGTGCACTCGGTCGGACCGTAGAGGTTCACCGCTTCGAGCAGCCCGTTCGCCGTCGCCTTGGATATGTCCTGCCAGGTCCGCTCCGGCACCGGCTCCCCGCCCATGAACAGACGCGGCAGCGGGCCGTCGGCACCGCTGTCCAGCAGGCAGGTCCGCACCAGCTCCCAGTGGGAGGGGGTGAGGTCGAGGTCCTGGATGCCGTACGCGTCGAGCAGGGTCCGGAGCTGGACGGGATCGGTGCGCTGGTCCTCGTCGAGGATGGCGATGGTGTCGCCGCGGCAGATCCGCGCCCACTGCTTCACCGAGGCATCGAAGGAGACACTCGCGTTCCAGCCGACGACCCGCGGCTCTTCGGCGTAGACGCCGGCCCGCTCCAGGGCCGTGACCAGGTCTGCGACGGATCCCCGTCCGACCTGGACGCCCTTGGGCCGACCGGTTGAGCCCGAGGTGTAGATCACGTACGCCGGGTCGAGCGGATTGGCGGCCACCGGCTCCGAGCCGGCGGCTTCGGAAGCGCCGGTCGCGGAGTCCGGGGCGACGACGTCGAGGCCGGATGCCCCCAGGACGTGGTCGGGGGCGCCCAGCAGTACCCGGATGCCGGCGTCCTTGGCCATGAACTCCAGGCGGTCCACCGGATAGCGGGGGTCCAGCGGGAGGTAGGCCGCACCCGCCCGCCACACCGCGAGCAGCGACACGACCAGCTGGGTGCTGCGCGGCAGGCTGACCCCGACCAGGTCGCCGGCGCCGATGCCACGGGCGGCCAGAGCGCCGGCGAGCTGTGCGGTCCGCCGGTCGAGCTCGGCGAAGGTGAGCTCACCGTCGGCGCCCCGTAGGGCGATCCGGTCCGGGGCGTGCTGTGCGGTAGCGCGGAAGCGTGCTACCAGGTCAACCGGCTTCTGGCCGAGGTCAGTCACGGGAACGGGCTCCTTGTGCACAGGAATGGGGCATGGCGCGGCCACCGGACCGACCCGGCCTGACGGCGCCGCTCAGGTTCAGGCGAACGCGGGCGAGGGCTCGACGGTCGGCCGGCACTCGGAGAGCTCGACCGGGTCGCCCATGGCCACCACGATCTTCCGGTCGCCGCGGAACGGATCCCGGCCGTGTGCGGTCAGGATGTTGTCGACCAGCATCACGTCGCCCGGCTGCCAGGTCTCGCGCACCGTGGCCGCGTCATAGGCCGCCTGGATGGCCTGGAGGTCCTCGTTGCTCAGCGCGGCCCCGTCACCGAACTCGGTGTTGAACGGAAGACCGTCGCGTCCGAACTCATCGACCAGCGCCTCCCGCAGGTCTTCTTCCAGCGCCCACTCGTTCCAGAAGAGCAGGTGGTTGAACCACACCTCCTCGCCACTCGACGGATGGGTGATGATGCCGGGACGGATCTGGCTTGTCTTCAGGGTGCCGTCGTCGTACCACTGGTGGCCGATGAGGTTGTCCGCGCAATAGCGCGCGACCTCGTCCACGTCATCGGTGGCGAACGCGGTCTGCCAGTCCGTGGAAATGTGCTCGGAGTAGCTGCGCGAGAGTCGCCACCCGGCGGTCCGGATCTTCTCGACCACCTGATCGGGGAGCGCGTCAAGGACCTTCCGGCAGTCCGCGACGGGTGTCGCCCCGCCCTGCGACGGTGCGATCAGGCAGCCGAACAACAACCGGCCGGGGAAGGTCAGCGTGTAGCTGTTCTCGTTGTGCATCCGGATCGACTGCGCGGCCGGGAGGTCCGTCGAAGAGAAGACATCGTCGCCGAGCCGGCTGCGGGGAGTGGTCTTCTCCCGGTACGGCGTCCGCTCGCTGATGAGCACGTCTCGGATCTGCGCGAAGTCATCGATGGTCGCCATCGGCAGACCTCGCAGATAGATCGCGCCGTATTTCCGCAGAGCCGCGGTCAGTTGCGGACGGACATCCTCGAGCCACGCGCGGACCTGTGTCATCCCGGTGAGACCGGCGACCTGCGTTATGGCCGGCGTGCCCTCAACGACCTGCCACTGCAACATATGTGACATAAAATCAGGTCCTCTCCAGTTCCTTGGACCGGTTATTGTCCCAATGTTAGGAGGATCGGTTGCGCCACGTTAAGGCGTTCAACGGGCCGATCGGCAGGCCGTTGCTGCAGGCCGCAAGATCGAGCGGCTCACCGACCGCGAGTGAGGAGCCACGAAGTTTCCGGACAGGCTTCTGGCGGTTTATTTCACGCGGCGATTCGCAACTTCTCGAACCCGGCGGGGACTTCGTGCGGAGGGCGGTAACCCACAGTGGATGACCGTTGCCAGGTACAGCCGGCCTTACCCGGTCGCGATATAGGCAATGCCACCGACGAGCTTCTCGCCGGGCGCATCCGCGGTGAAGTCGCGGCCGACGGGGTCCGCCCCCCGGCCGGCCGCAGCCCGTGTGAGGTTGAACCTCTTCGGCTGTGGCAGACAGGGAGTCAGGCCCGGTTCGCGCATGAGGCGGCGGACCAACTCAACGCCCGCGGCGACACCCCAGCGGTGCAGTTGGGCCTGGATACGCCAAGTCGGCCGCACATGAACTCGACGCTGTATGCGTACTTCTCGATGTCGAGCCGCATCTTGTCGATGAACTCGTGCTTGCTTGCTACCGAGGATCCTTCGCGAAGTATGCTGCGGCCTTTTTCGGGAAGGTGACTTCCGTTTCCGGCTCACGGTTACGTCGTTCGAGTTCCTTCAGGCGCGCCCGCTCGTTCACCGTCAGTTCCGGATCAGGGGCCGGTTCCTGCTCCTTCTGGTACTTCTTCACTCAGCCGCGGAGCGTCTCCGAGTTCAGCTCAAGCTCCCGGGCTGCTTCGGAGATCGTCTCGCTTGACCTCAACGCGATCTGGACGACTTCCTCGCGGAACTCCGGCGAGTACTTACCGGGTGGCGCCAACTCTTCCTCGTTTCCTTGTTCAGGACAACCCAATTGGGTGCCTGTCCGGAAACTGCGTGGCCCCTCAGAGCTCGAGGTCCTGACCCTGATCGGGTGCCGCATGTCCAACAGTGAGATCTCCGCCCACCTCTACATCAGCATGGCCACCACCAAGAGCCACGTGGCGCGCCTGCTCGCCAAGCTCGATGCACGCGACCGGGTGCGGCTCGCGGTCGCCGCCCATGAGGCGAAGACCGTCCCGCCGCCCGGGTGACGCCCCGGTCGCCACCGACCGAACCGGGATCCCTGGTCCACCGGCTGCGGACCAGGGCTCCCGCGTTCTGCCCGGTGCTCTCAGTGCGACATGGCGACCAGGACGCGGCGGCCTCCGGTGAACGCCCTGCGCCCGTGTGCGACGGCGACGTTGTCGATGACCAGGACGTCGCCCTGCCGCCAGCCGACGTCAACGGCCAGCGCCAGTCCCTTCTCGCGGATCTCGAGCACGTACTCGTCGGGGATGGGGGAGCCGTCGGCGAAGGTCACCGACTGCGGCAGCTCGTCCGCGGGGACGATGGCCGCGAGCTCGCGCATGGTCTCCTCGCCCAGCGTCGCGGGGTGCCACTGGTCCGCCTGGTTGAACCAGACCTCCTCACCGGTGATCGGGTGCCGGAGCGTCGAGGGCCGGACCTGACGCGTCCGCAGCGCATTGCCGGCGGTCCACTCCCAGCTCACGCCCGCCTCGGCCAGCAGCTTCTCGACCTCCGCCCGGTCGTCCGTCTCGAACGTCGCCTGCCAGCTCTTGCCGAAGCCTCTGCCACCGTGCAGGTACTGCCGGTAGCAGACACCGCCGCCGAAGTCCGCACGGATCCGTTCGTCGAGTGCCGCCAGCCAGGAGGCGCCGTCCAGCAGCGGAGTGGCGCCTCCCGTGGTGGCCGGCTGTACGCAGCAGAAGAGCAGCCGGGAGGGCCAGGCGTGGGCGTAGGACAGCTCGCTGTGCATGGAGATCGCGTACTCGGGCGGGTACTCCGTCGAGGTGTAGACGTTGTCGGAGACCTTGGTCCTGGGCGTGTTCCCGTGCACGTACGCGAGGCGCTCGGGCAGCAGGGCGGGCATCACGTCCGCCAAGGACGCCTCAGTGACGTCGAAACCCCGGAAAAGCAGGGCCTGGTGACGGCTCAGCAGTTCGCCGACGGCGACCGAGTCGAGGTACTCCATCAGTCCCCGGGTGGTCGCGGCGGCGCCGGTATTCTCGGGCGTGAACCGTTGCGGTGCCCAGCCCTGCTGAACGCTCATGGGGGATACCTCCTTGGTGGTTGGGGCGTTGGGCGTCGAGTCGTTCAACCTACGGGGCGCCGCAGTTGGACGCACCGGTTCGGTTCGGCCGCCTGCCGGGAGCGTCAGCCGTGCCGATAGCCCGGGCGGTTGTTCGGCGTCGTTCAACCGGAGCGCCAACGCAGTTGAACGGTGGCTGTGTGATCATCTGGAGGCCGGTGCGGGTGGCCTGGCACGGCTTGTCGGTGGAGTCCCGTCCAGGAGCCTGATCGAGGCGATGAAGAAGTGGCGCCCCTGCTGTTGGGCCGGCCTGCTGAGGCAGCCCGCCAGCAGGGGTCTGGCATTACGGCGAGTTCTGGCCCGTACGGCGCGAAGCGCCGGTTCGAGCAGGCACTGCTCCATCTCGCGGTCCCACGCATCCGCGGGCCGTGGACTATGAACTGACGTTTCATCATATACCCGATGAAAGAGGGACTTCGATGACTGATGGGACAGTGGGTGTGCGGGTGTCGGGTGAGGACATCGAGCGGTGGTTGATGGAGCGGGTATCCTATTACCTGGAGACGCCGGTGGGGGAGATCGATCCGGGTGTCTCGCTCGCCGAGTACGGGTTGGAGTCGGTGTACGCCTTCGCGTTGTGCGGGGACATCGAGGACACGTTGGGTGTGACCGTGGAGCCCACCCTGGTGTGGGACGTCGACACGGTTGCGGCT
>NZ_JAEKKT010000119.1 GCF_019510245.1 Streptomyces sp.
GTCGGTGTACGCCTTCGCGTTGTGCGGGGACATCGAGGACACGTTGGGTGTGACCGTGGAGCCCACCCTGGTGTGGGACGTCGACACGGTTGCGGCTCTGACCGTTCACCTGGCCGGCCTGGTGGCCGAACTGCCGTCGGCCTGAGAGGACTTGATGGCCTTGGCGCCGTGAAGGGCTACTAGCGTCCTGTGTCAGAGATTCGTGGCAGAAGCGGGCGAGGGAGTCCAGGATCTCTTCGGTGGTCTTGGTCCAGATGAACGGCTTGGGGTTCTCGTTCCAGTCCTTGACCCACGCGCGGGGCCCTGGGCCGTACAACTGGGACCGGCCTACCAGGGCGGTAAAGTGCGTTCAACGGTGGTCGCGCCGCCTGCGCACCAGCCTTACCGGCCTGATGGCCTGCGCCGCCGTCTACCGGGACTGCCTCACCGGACAGCACGACATCGTCATCGGCGTGCCCGTCGTCGGACGCTCCGGACCGTGCGAACTCGCCGTCCCCGGCATGACCTCCGACAACCTGCGGCTGCTGCTGCGGATCGAGCGTCAGGGATGATGCGCCACGAGCCGTGGTCGGTCCCCCGAACGCCCCGGTTGCTGCGGCCGATTGCCCCGAGGCTCCGGGATCAGCCAACCGGGCTGCAGACCGCCTTCCGCGCCACTCGCCGCCCCCGCACCCGCTTCGCGCGCGGGCCCGGCCGCCCTTGGCCGTCCGACCGCATCCCTGCGACGGAGGCCACGGCCCTGCAGTCGTCCGGTGGGAGGACACATGGGCTCCACCCCGTCGCCTGGGGTGAGACCGCCGCGCTCCCGGAAAACCCCCGTGCCGGGGGGCGCGGCAGCCACCTCCGACGGTCCTCGTCCAACTGGCGCACGGCGACGGTTGAACACCCGTGCTGATCATTTGCACCGCGTTGAACGCCCGCACCATCACCAGTGGGTTGGGGCATAGTGAACTGCGCCGCCAGGAACCGACGGAGTTCGGCGAGGCCGGATGTCAGGACGCCAGGACGCCTGGACCGGATCGAGGAACCGCGGGCAGAGCTGCGGCCGAACTGCCTGATCGCGGCAGTCGAGAACGACACCACTCAGCCGCGCGGCGCGTGCCGCCGTGCATGTCCGCGCGCCGCCCAGACCGACGCAGCGCCAAGCCCAAGGGGACACAATGGCCTTCGAGCTGACCGGCTACCGGAACCTCGGCGACGCGTTCGCCGCGCGCGTCGCCCAACACCCCGACAAGACCGCGATCACCATCTACCGCGACTCCGCCGAGGCCGCGCACGAAAGCCTCAGCTACGCCGAACTCGCCCGCCGGGCCGGCCTGCGCGCCGCCGACCTGGCGCAGCACCTGGTTCCCGGCGAACGCGTCCTCATCGCGCTGCCCACCGGCACCGAGTTCGTCGAGCTCTACCTCGCCTGCCTGCTGGCCGGTGTCATCGCCGTGCCCGCCCCGCCGGCGACCGGCTCCAGCAGCGCCGCCCAGCGCGTCGCCGCGATCGCCGCGGACTGCACCCCAGGACTGGTGTTCGCCGACGCCGGGGACCTCGACACGCTCGCCGAGCGTTTCCACGCGCAGGGCCTGGGTCGCGTCCCCGTCCGGGCCGCCGCCCCTGTGCCGGCCGGTGAGGCGGCCCCAGCGGCGCTCCGCGGCCGCCACGCCGACCATGACTCGCTCGCCGTCCTCCAGTACAGCTCCGGCTCCACCGGCACCCCGAAGGGCGTGATGCTCGCCCACGGGAACGTCCAGGCGAACCTCGCGGCCCTGCACTCGGTCATGGGCCTGAACGGTGACGACTCGTTCGGCAGCTGGATGCCGCTGCACCACGACTTCGGTCTCTTCTGTCAGCTCAGCGGCGCACTCTTCTTCGGCGCAACATCGGTCCTGATGCCGCCGACGGTGTTCGCCCGCCGGCCCATCGAGTGGTTCCGGATGATGAGTGAACTCCGGACCACCGCCAGCTCCGCCCCCAACTTCGCGTACGGCATCGCGCTGCGCCTCATCAAGGACGAACACCTCGAAGGGCTCGACCTGTCACCGCTGCGCTTCCTGAGCAACGGTTCCGAGCCGATCCACGCCCCCACCATCGCCGCGTTCACCAAGCGATTCGCGCAGATCGGCCTGCGTCCCGAAGCCGTCGTGGCCGGCTACGGCATGGCCGAGGTCACCGTCTACGCCAGCGGTACCCCCATCCCGCTCCCGCCGACCGTCCTGGTCGTCGACGCCCAGCGCCTCGCTGACGCGGACCACCCCGCGCTGGTTCCCGCCCGTGACGGCCGCGGCAAGGAGATCACCGGCGTCGGACGCCCCGAGGCCTTCGACGCCCTCATCGTCGACCCCGCCACCCTGCGCCCCCTGTCCGCCGGCGAGGTCGGCGAGATCTGGCTGCGCGGCGACAGCGTCGGCCGCGGCTACTGGGGCAGACCCGACCTCACCGCCCGTGCCTTCCACGCCCGCCCCGCCGGTGCTGACGACGCCGAACCCGGCTGGCTGCGCACCGGCGACCTGGGCGCCCTGGTGGACGGCGAGCTGTTCATCACCGGTCGGCTCAAGGAGGTGATGATCGTCCACGGCCGCAACTTCTACCCGCACGACCTCGAACACGAGGCGCGCGCCGCCCACCCCGCGCTGGAGAGGTTCGTCGGCGCCGCCTTCGGCGTCCAGGCACTCGACGAGCGGATCGTGCTGGTGCACGAGGTCAGCCCGACCGTGTCGGCCGAGGAACTGCGCGCCGCCGCGGCAGCCGTCATCCGCCGCCTCACCGCCGCCACCGGTGCGCCGGTCCGCAACGTCCTGCTGGTGCGGCGCGGCAGCGTCGACCGCACCACCAGCGGCAAGATCCAGCGCGCCGCGATGCGCGACCGCTTCCTGGCCGGCGAGATCACTGCCCTGCACACCGAACTCGAACCAGCAGTACGGCAGTTGACCGCAGGGCCCGAAACCCTGTGACGCCCACCGGCACCGCAGGCGGGATCGTGAACCGGTTGGCGTGGATGCAGGCCGAGTACGGGCTCACGGGCGCGGATCGAGTGCTGCGGAAGACACCGTTCTCGGCGGTCACTCGCTGCTGGTCACGCGACTGGGGGCCGACTGCGCGGCGACCTCGGAGTGAACCTGCCGATGCCCACCCTGTTCGAGATGCCGACCCCGGCCGGGCTCGCCGCCTGGCTTGCCGATCAGACCGTCGGTCCGAAGAAGGCCAGGCCCGCGCTGCGACCGATGCGCAAGCAGGAGGAGCCCGGTAATACCGCTGTCGTTCTCGCAAAGAGCCGGCTCTGGTTCCTTGCGCAGCTCCAAGGACCGAACGCGACCTTCGACAACCGCATGGTGCTGCGCCTGACCGGCAAGCTGGACCATCGGGCGCTCAGCACGGCCCTGCGGGACGTGATGGGGCGTCACGAGGTGCTGCGCACCACGTTCCCACTGGTCGACGGCCGCCCCTGCCAACAGATCGTGGAGCTCGACGCCCTGCTGTGGGAGCTGCCGGTGGTCGAGGTCGTCGACCCGGAACAGTCAGGCGAGCCGGATGAACCGGCAGCGCTCGACCTTGCCGCCGCAGAGGTCCCGGCGAAGCTTCCGGGAGGGACGGTCGACGCTGCGGACCTGGTCGGCGCGGTGGCCCGGGCAACCGCGTACACGCTCGACCTGGCCGCGGAAGTGCCGCTGCGGGCCTGGCTCGCGGCGTCTTGGAGACGACGGCGAGGAGGATGCCTGCGGCGATCAAGATGCTGGCCGCAGTGCGGCGTAGGTCGCTGCCGAAGCGTCATCCCCCGGACGGAACGCCGCCGTCATCCCATGGACGGAAGGGTGTCGCCCGGTGTGTGCTCAACTGCGTCCCTGCGGCGGTTGAACACCCGCGGGGCGGGTGTCCGCGGTCGGCGACGCTTGATCGCCGCAGCGCTGCGATGCCATCGTGAGCCGCGGCGCAGCAGGGGTGAGCCGCGCACAACAGGCCGTCTGGGAAGCAGAGTTGGAGCGAGGTCACCGGCGAAGCGGCCACCCGGGACCGCTCCCGCGCCGCGCGGGGCGTGTGTGTCGCCCCCTACGAGAAGGGGCTCGTCATGCCAGTCGTGAGCACCAACGGCATCCGGCTCTCCTACCAGCGGTCGGGGAGCGGTGTGCCCGTCCTGCTGATCATGGGGTCCTCGGCCTCGGGCCGGGTGTGGACCCTGCACCAGACACCGGCCCTGAATCGTGCCGGGTACGAGACGGTCGCCTTCGACAACCGGGGCGTTCCCCCGTCCGACGCGCCTTCGGGCGACTACGCGCTCGCCGACCTGGTGGCCGACACCAAGGGCCTCATCGAGCGGCTCGAGCTGGGACCCTGCCACCTTGTGGGAACCTCGCTGGGCTCCATGGTCGCCCAGGAGCTGGCGCTCGCCGCGCCCGAACTGGTCCGTTCGGCGGTGCTGATCGCCAGCAGGGCCCGGTCGGACACCTTCCGGCGGGCCCAGCTCGCCGCGGACAAGGCGCTGCGGGAGAGCGGGGTGCGGTTGCCCGCCGACTACGAGGCGGTCAAGACGGTCGCCGAGATGTTCTCGCCGGCGACGCTCAACGACGACGCCGCCGTCGGCCCGATGCTGGAACTCTTCGAGCTGGCCGGAGGCGGGAACACCGCCGCGGGGCAGGCAGCGGTCGTCGAGCGGCTCGGCGACCGCCGGGAGGCGCTGGGCGGCATCACCGTGCCGTGCCGGGCCATCGCGTTCGCCGACGACCTGATCAGCCCACCCCACCTGGTCGCCGAGGTGGCCGACGCCATCCCCGGCTGCGACTTCGTGGAGATACCGGACTGCGGCCACCTGGGCTACCTGGAACGCCCGTACGAGGTCAACGCGGCCGTCATCGAGTTCTTCGACAAGTACTGAGCACGCGGCGGCGCGCCATGCGCGGCTGCATGAGAAGCGAGGCGGATGTCCGTGTCGATGATGGGTGGCGGAGGCCCGGCACTGGGCCCGGCAGGGCTGCGGCTGGACGATGAGTCGATCACCCGGCAACGGATCAGGCCGGGCACGGTGCGCCGGATCATCCCGTATACGAAGAAGTTCCGCTGGTCGCTGCTGCTGCTGATGCTGACCACGGTCGTCAACGCGGGCACCGCGGTCGCCACCCCGCTGATATTGAAAATGATCATCGACGACGGCATCGAGCCGAGGGACCGTTCACTGGTGGTGGGGCTGTGCCTGGCGGTCGCCGGACTGGCGCTGGTCGACGCCGCGGCGGTGTACGTCCAGAGCTGGTGCTCGGGCCGGGTCGGCGAGGGCATCGTCTACGAGCTGCGCACCCAGGTCTTCGCCCATGTGCAGGAGCAGCCCCTGGCCTTCTTCACCCGGGCACAGACCGGTGCGCTGGTCAGCCGGCTCAACGCCGACGTCATCGGTGCCCGGCAAGCGGTCACCACATTGCTGTCCCAGTCGGTCTCCACGCTCCTGACGCTGGTCCTCGTGCTCGGTGCGATGTTCTACCTGTCGTGGCAGATCACCGTCGCCGCACTGGTGATGATTCCGCTCTTCCTCGTGCCGGTTCGGCTCATCGCCCGCCGCCTGCAACGGCTCACCCGGGAGACGATGCAGCTCGACGCCGAGATGAGCTCGATGATGAACGAGCGCTTCAACGTCTCCGGGGCGATGCTCGCCAAGCTCTACGGCCGCTCGACGGACGAGGAGGCGATGTTCGCGGGCAAGGCCGCCCGGGTGCGGGACGTCGCCGCGGTCGGCGTAGTGTGGGGGCGGCTCCTGTTCATCATCGTCAGCGTCCTCACCGCCATGACCACGGCTCTTGTCTACGGCCTCGGAGGCGTCCTCACCATCGACGGGACGCTGGAGATCGGCACCCTGGTGGCCATGGTGACGCTGCTGCTTCGACTGTACGGGCCGATCAACCAGCTGACGACCATGCAGTCGACCGCGATGATCGCCCTGGTCAGCTTCGACCGGGTGTTCGAGGTACTGGATCTGAAGCCCATCGTCAGCCAAAGCCCCACGGCGCGCGCGCTGCCCGCCGCCGATTCCGCGCCCGACATCGAGTTCGACCACGTCTCATTCCGGTATCCCGTCGCGAAGGAGGTCTCCCTCGCCTCCCTGGAGACCATCGCACTGCGCAGGCCGGAACGCGCCGACAACGTCCTCACCCTGGACGAACTGACCTTCCGCGCTCCTGCCGGCAAGCTCACCGCCCTGGTCGGCCCGTCAGGAGCGGGCAAGACCACCATCACCCACCTGGTGCCGCGCCTCTACGACCCCAACGAGGGCCGGGTGCGCATCGGCGGCCACGACATCCGCGACCTGACCCTCCAGTCGCTGCGGGACACCGTCGGCGTGGTCACCCAGGACGCGCACCTCTTCCACGACACACTGCGCGCCAACCTGCTCTACGCCCGGCCCGACGCCGACGAGAAGGACCTGACGGAGGCGTGCCGGGCAGCCCTGATCTGGGACACCGTCCAGGCGCTCCCCGACGGCCTCGACACCGTGGTCGGCGACCGGGGGTACCGGCTGTCCGGCGGGGAGAAGCAGCGCATCGCCCTCGCCCGGCTGCTGCTGAAGGCACCGGCCGTCGTCGTCCTCGACGAGGCCACCGCCCATCTCGACTCCGAGTCGGAGGCCGCCATCCAGCGAGCTCTGAAGACCGCGCTGGCCGGCCGTACGTCACTCGTGATCGCCCACCGCCTGTCCACCATCCGCGAGGCCGATCAGATCCTCGTGGTCGAGGCGGGCCGGATCCGTGAGCGCGGAACCCATGCGGAGCTGATCAGCCAGGGCGGGCTGTACGCCGACCTGTACCGCACCCAGTTCGCCGAGCAGGCGCCCGAGGACACCGACGTCGCGTCCGGGGTGCCCCAGCCCGATCTCGTGCCGCCTGTTCAACTGCCGCACGGTCACAGTTGAACAGCGGATCCCCCGGAGCGCCCGGCCCGCCGGCCTCCGCCCCACCGCTCGCAGGAAGGAAAGGCATGGCAGCGCGCGACATCGCCTACGTCGAGCTGTACGCCAAGGACAAGCAGCAGACCGCCCACTCCTTTGTCTCGCTGGGTTTCACCTGCGTGGCGGACTCGGTGGCGCCGGACCGCAGTTCCCTGCTGCTTCGGCAGGGCGCCGCCCACCTCGTCATCACTTCGGGTCCCGCGACCTGGAAGTTCCTGGACACGCACGGGGAGGGCGTCGCGGACATCGCCCTGCTCTGTGCCGACGTCACGGCGACGGCGCAGCGGGCCGTGCGGGCCGGCGCCGGTCTGACCGCTTCCATACGTGGCAACCCGATCCTGTCCGGGGCCGGTGGACTCACCCACGCCCTGCTGCCGGCCACGCGGACCGCGAACCTGTTGCCGGCGGGCCACCGCTGGGTCGAACTGCCCCAGGATCTCGGGCCGTCGGCTGAAGGGAACTGGCTGCTGGACCGGGTGAGCATCGCGGTCGACGGGCCGGATCCGGAGGCCTACCTCCCCCTCTACGTGGACGCCTTGGGGTTCGTCCGGCAGCGGCCGGGAAACGCGTCCGGGGCTGCGCAGGAACCGTCAGCCGTCCTCCTGGACAGCGCCGACGGTGGCACGACCCTCACCCTCTTCCGGCATCAACCACGCCCTCTGGCAGGGGAGTCCACCTCACACGCCGGGGACGATGACAGGCCCGGCGTGCGGCAGCTGTCCTTCCTGGTCGATGACATCGCCGTCGCACGACCTCCCCGCCTGAGCGGCGCCCTCTCCATCGAACTCGTCCAGCGGGGCGGGTCCGGCGGCGATGTCGCACAGGTCCTGGCCCCGCGGAAAGCGGGGAACCACCACCGGCTGACTGCCGGATGATCCCGCCCGCCGCCTTCGACACCGGCCACCGGACCGCCGGAGAAGGAAGTAGCTGTCATGCGCTCCGCAGTTGTGGTCGGCACCGGACTCATCGGAACATCCGTCGCGCTCGCGCTCAGCGCCCAGGGCGTGGCGGTGCACCTGCGGGATGCGGATCCCGAGGCGGCCGGCATCGCCGCCTCCCTGGGCGCCGGGACCGTGGAGGCCCCGCCCGCGGTTGTCGACCTGGCCGTGCTGGCGGTGCCTCCTGCCCTGGTCGGCAGCGTCCTGGCCGACGCTCAGACGGCCGGGATCGCCCGCCACTACACCGACGTGGCGAGCGTCAAGGCGGAGCCGCGGGAGGACGTCGTCGTGCTCGGCTGCGACACCGCCCGCTACATCGGCGGTCATCCCATGGCCGGGGGAGAAGTCAGCGGACCCACCGCCGCCCGCGCCGACCTGTTCGAAGGCTGCACCTGGGTGCTCACACCGACGCCGGACACCGGCACGGAGACGCTCAACACCGCCCTGGAGCTGGTGGCGACCTGCGGGGGCACCCCCGTCGTGATGGCGGCCGCCGAGCACGACCGCGCGGTCGGCCTCGTCTCCCACGCCCCGCACGTCGTGGCGGCGTTGGTCGCCAAACGCCTTGCGAAGGCGGGGGAACGGGCGGTGAGCCTCGCCGGGCCGGGCGTGCGGGACCTCACCCGGATCGCGGGCGGTGACCCGGACCTGTGGGTCGACATCCTCATGGCCAACGCGGGTGTCGTCGCCGACATCTTGGAAGAGCTGGGCTCCGACCTGGGGGACGCTGTGGCCGCCCTGCGCGCCACGGCGGCCACGGACGAGGCCAAACGCGATGCCGGCCGACAGTGCGTCGACGCCCTGCTGCGCCAGGGCAGGTCGGGCCGTCGGCGCATCGCCGGCAAGCACGGCATCCGGCCCGCCCGCTACCGGACGCTCGGTGTGGTGGTGGGCGACCAACCCGGCCAGCTGGCCCGGCTGTTCGCCGACGCCGACCGATCCGGCGTCAATATCGAGGACATCCATCTGGAACACTCCACGGGTCGGCTCACCGGCGTGGTCCGGCTGAGCGTCGACCAGCGCGCCGCACCTGCTCTGCAGGACGCGCTCCACTCCCAGGGGTGGCGCATTCAGTGAGGGTCTCGGCCCACGGACGTACGTCGACGGGATGAAACGGCACCGGACCGCGGGCAGCGGGATGATCCGAAGGACTCGTGGGGGACGCGCCGGGCCAACAGCCGGTCCAGGCCTCGTACCGTCGGGCGCCGTCGGTGGGGAACACCGCGGCAGGGCTGGACGGATCGGAAGGACTGATGTGGCGTGGCACCCCAGCGAACCCCGGCCCGGCGTATTACCGACAGACCGCCGGCCGGGCGGCCGTGATCCGCGGCGAGCGCGACCGGGGCCGACTGCTACGGCGCGCCCTCTCTCAGGGGCGGCCGCTGGATCGGCACTCCGCTCCGCAGTCCGCCGTCGCGCCGTGGGCGGCGGCATGGTGGAACCTGATGCACCCCGAGGCCGCGGGGCTGGCCGGGGCGGTGCGCCCGGGGGCCGTCTGCCTGGTCGTGGGCGGTGCCTGTGACATCTGCACGGCGGCGCTGTCGGTGCTCGCCGGCACCGGCGGCCAGGTGCACTGTCTCGACTCGCCGGACCGGCCCCCCCGGTGGTCGGCGATGGCCCCGATGCTGGGCGGAGCCGACGTTGTCGTGCACGGGTCCACGGACGGGGTGGACGCCGTGTGCGAGCAGGCGGAACTGCCCAAGGTCGACTTCATCAAGGCCGACGTCCGCAAAGCCCAACCAGGCCTGTTGTTAGACGCCTTCGTCACGCTGCTGCGCGACCGGCCGGCCCTGCTGCTGCGCATCGGCCCCGGCGGACCGGTCCGCCGGGGCCGATGCGAGCCGGACATCGTCAGCAGCCTCACTCGTTCCCTGGCGTACGAGGTGTACCGCTGGCAGGGAGGGGGCTGGCGGCCGGTCACGTCCGCTGTGCGGGACGAGGGAAAGTACCTGTTCGAGATTCCGACGGGCCCACCGTGAAAACTGAATCGTTGATCAAAAAACTGTCGGCGGCACGGAGCGCCACTGGCCAACGCGGAATGGGCCCCTCAAAAATCGGTATATGGATCCCTAAGAATTTCGCCGATTGAGGCTTGAGGGCTCGACAGTGACATGCGGTACACGTGATCATTGCTGTAACCAACCGGCAACATCGTAGAGCGGGACGGGGGCGATGATCTCGGTGAAAGGTGCTGGTGATCCCGGGTGTCAGGCCCGGACAGGGTATCCGTCAGGTCGATTCTTGTCGCTTTGACCTGCATCATGAGTAGTTTTTCCTACTCAGGCACAATGTGACCGGAACCCTTTGTTTCGTCTGATCCTCACGGCCGACCCAATGCTTACTGTCGATGGTCGGGACGGCGTGGCCCGGCGGTGAGGTGGAATTCCCCTGCCCTGAGATCCCGCGAGCGTCAGGTCCTGAGCAGTCAACCAACGGGGTGAGCAGATTGCATCAGCCAGTCCCAGTCGGAGTCCCTCACGCTGTCGTCAACCCTCCATCGGCCGCCGATGCCCACAGCACTGGCACCGGTGGCGATGGATCCGGAACATCGGAGTCCGGATCGCTGCCGCCCCAGGAGCGGCCAAGCCCCGAGTGTGTACCCATATCGACTCTACTTCCCGGTATTTCGCCCCGGTCCGAAGGGCCGGACACGGAACACGTCGCCCGCCTCGCCGAAATCGAAGACGCTCTTCCGCCCATTCTCGTCGACCGCCGCACCATGCGGGTGATCGACGGAATGCACCGCCTGATGGCCGCCTTCGTTCGAGGCGACCAGATGATCAGTGTGGAATTTTTCGAGGGCAGCACCGAGGACGCGTTCCTGCATGCGGTACAGGCGAACGTGACGCATGGTCTTCCACTGTCGCGGGCCGACCGTCGGGCCGCCGCGGCCAAGATCGTCGCCTCGCACCCGCACCTGTCCGATCGGGCCATCGCACGTGCCGCGGGCCTGGGTGCCAAGATGGTGGCCTCGATCCGCCGCCAGGCCGACGGGGTGGTGCAGCTGCACGCCAGGGTCGGCAGGGACGGCAAGGTCCGTCCGCTCAGCAGTGATGAAGGACGCAGACGCGCGGCGGAACTGATCGCCGAGCGCCCGGACGCCTCACTGCGGGAGATCGCGCGGCTGGCGGGGATCTCCCCGGCGACGGTCAGCGACGTCCGCAGGCGCCTGCTGGCCGGCGAGCCCCCGGTGGTCTCCGGCGAGCAGCCGGCGCAGGAGGGCAAGGCAACCGACGCACCCATGCGGGTGCGAAGGCTGCGCGGCGAGCGCAAGGAGGAACTGCTCGACGCCGATCCCATCACCGTGCTGGAGAAGCTGCTGCGCGACCCCTCCCTGCGGCACAAGGAGGAGGGCAGGAACCTGCTGCGCCTGCTGCACCAGAACGCCATCGGAATGCGCCAGCGCTCAGAACTCACCGCCGCGGTCCCACCGCACTGCGGTGCGCTGGTGGTGAACCTCGCCCGGCAGTACGCGGAGACGTGGCTGGAGTTCGCCCAGAAGCTCGACGAGAAGGTGCAGTCGGCCCGCCGTCCCGCCGCGGGAGAGTGACGGGATCAGTGCGCTCCGCTGTTGTGGCATACAGAGACGACTTCTCGGAGGTTGGTGTGGTCGCCGGTCGTGTGGTGAGGTTCGACGGTGCTCGAGGCTATGGATTCATCGCCCCGGACAACGGTGAGGAGGACGTCTTTCTGCACGCCAACGACCTCCTCATTCCCGAGGTTTACCTGAGGTCCGGCCTCGCGGTGGAATTCGATATCGACGTCGGTGACAGGGGGCCGAAGGCGTCCTCGGTGCGGCTGGCAGAGGGGGCCGAATCGCCTGTTCCGGTGGCACGGAACTCGCCGGGAGACAACGTTATCGACGACGTCGTGCGCGAGGACGAGTTCACCGTGGAACTTACTGAACTCCTGCTCCGGACACCATCACTGACGGCTGTTCAGATTGTCGAGATCAGGCGAGAGCTGACGGCCTTCGTCAAGAAGCACGGCTGGGTCGAGGGCTGAGCTCAACCGGCTGACAGCGGCGGCTCGACCCTGCCCCGAACGAGACGAAAGTCGGCGCGTCGGTTCCACAGGAGGTCTTCTTGCGGGAAGCAGACACTCGCCCGGACCCGTGGTCGTCCGGCTCCTCGCCTCACTGCTGCCGGGCGAGTCCCCACGCTCCCAGGGAAACGACGCCGAACACGTCGCGAGACTCGTGACCGTGGACCAGCCGCTTACCCCCATCCTGGTGAACCGGCGCACGATGCAGATCATCGACGGGACGCACCGCATGCTCGCCGCCGTCGCGCAGGGCCGGCAGACGATCGAGGCGGAACTCTTCGACGGAACCGGCGAGGACGCCTTCCTGCTCGCCGTGTCGGCGAACGTGGACCACGGACTGCCGCTGTCCCGCAAGGACCGGTGGATCGCGGCGAAGAGGATCATCGCATCCGCACCTGTCGGACCGGGCGATCGCCTGCATTCGGGTCTCAGCGCCAAGGCGGTGGCCGCGCTGCGCGCTCGTTCAAGTGAGGGCCAGCCGCAGTTGAACGCCGGACGCGGCCGGGACGGCCGGATGCGCCCCCTGGACGCCGCCAAGGCCCGGCTGCGGGCGGCGGAACTCATCACCGAGCACCCCGACGCCTCGCTGCGCCACATCGCCGCACTGGTCGGGCTCTCCTGGGCGACCGTGAGCGACGTCCGCAGACGCCTCGCGTCCGGCCTGCCGCCGGCCGGACCGAAGCACCACCCGGCCGGGCCCGCGGCAGACGCGGACGAGGACGGAACCGTCCCGGACGGCACGGGGAGGGCGGAGCCGGCAGCGGCCGCGGCGGGCCCGGCGGCGCGGGAGAGCCGCGCGCGTCCCGGATGGCCTCGTGCCGTCTGCTCCGGTACAACGCCGTCGTCCTGCGGGAACGGTCCCGGCTCATCGCCGCGGTGCCACCGCACTGGCGCGCCCTTACCGCGCAACTCGCGCACCAGTACGCCAGGAAATGGAGCGCTTTTGCGCCGGAACCGGAGGAGTGCGTCAACGGGACGGCGCGTGCCGAGCGCCGGCGGCTGGCCGGGAGTTGCCAGCCGCCCACGCCGTTGATTAACGGCGCCACTCCCGAGATAGTGGTCGGGTATTCCTCTTGAGCGATCCCATTCTTCGGTCAATTGAGACCCGGATGTGCGCTGTATTTTGCTGTCGACCGCCGGTCCGATCCGCCGAGCATGAGGGACGAAGCCGCTCCGATTGAATTCACGGCACAGGAATCGCCGCTGCTCGGGCGGGCCGCTCCTGGCCATTCTGCTTTCGAGAGGGTTCTCAAAATGACAGTGCGCGACATCGCCTATGTCGAACTGCTCACCAGCGATGAACAGGACACCGTCGGCTATTTCCAGGCGTCGATGGGTTTCAGCCAGGTGGCCAGGTCCACGGAGCCCGAACGAAGCTCGGTGTTCCTGCGGCAGGGAGACGTACGCCTCGTCGTCTCCTCGGGCCCGGCGACCTGGAAGTTCCTGGACGCCCATGGCGACGGCGTCGCGGACATCGCCCTGCGCTGCGACGACGTCGTACGTACCCGGGAGGCGGCAGCGGCGGCCGGGGCGAGGATCGTCACGCCGGGAACGAGAAGTCCCACGGTGGTCTCGGGATTCGGGGACGTCTGCCACACCCTGCTGCCCGTAGCCGAAAACGCCGGTCCGGCCCTGCCCGACGACCGTCCCTGGATACCCGAGCCCACCCCGGGCACACGGCAGTCCCGCCCTGACCCCATCCGCCTGCTCGACCACGTCGCCGTCTGCCTGGAGGGCGGCACCCTGGAGGCGTACGCCGACCTCTACCGGGACGCCTTCGGGTTCTCCCGCTACTCCTCGGAGTACGTGGACGTCGGAGGACAGGCCATGGACTCCATCGTCGTCCGCAGCGCGTCGGGCCGTGTCACCTTCACCCTCGTCGCGCCGGACCCCCGCCTCGGGTCCGGACAGCTCGACGCCTACCTGGAACGCAACGCGGGCCCGGGCGTCCAGCACCTGGCGTTCCTCGTCGACGACATCGTGCCCACCGTGCACGCATTCCGTGGCCGGGGCGTGGAGTTCCTGAACACGCCTGCCAGTTACTACGACATGCTCCTCGAACGGCACGATGGGCTGCACTCGGAGATCGATTCCCTGCGGGCCGCCCACGTTCTCGCCGACCGGGACGAATGGGGCTATCTGCTCCAGCTGTTCAGCCGCTCGCCCTACGAGCGCAACACCCTCTTCTACGAACTCATCCAGCGACGCGGCTCCCGCGGTTTCGGCAGCTCCAACATCAGGGCCCTCTACGAGGCCGTGGAGCGCGACCGGCTGAACGCCGAATGACCCGCGCGGCTCCGGGACCGGTGGCCGAGGACGCTTTCACCCTGCACGACTTCGCACCTCGCCCGCGCCCGGCTGGCCCCGGAGACCTGGGGTTTCCTGGAGGGGGGGCCGGGCGAGGAGCGGACGCTGTGCGCCAACACCGAGGCGTACGACCGCCTCTGGCTGCATCCCGGCGTCCTTACCGACGCCGGTACTCCCGTCATCGCGACCCGTATTCTCGGTCGTCACCGGGCTACCTGCGCCACCAGCGCTCGGCCTGGAGCGCGCCCTGCGCGATCTGCGGTCTGCCTCGCTGAACTACGGCAATGACCGGCTGCATCTGGCCAACGGCTCGCTCAGCCTGCTGGACCAGGAGACCCCCCTTGCCTGACACCGTCCCTCTCCCGTCGGCCGCCGCGCCCCCGCCCGGCGCCAGTTGGGCGCCCGATCCGTAGGCCCGCCCGGTGCGCCCTGGGCCCGCCTGTGGACACCGGCTCCCGGCGTCGTCGTCGCCCTGTCACCCGTGGACGCCGTGCTGGCGACGCCCGCGGCCGTGTGGCGGCGCGCCCCGAGGAATACCGTTCGGCCGCCGGCATGGCGGCCTGGCGGGCCCGCGAGCACCTGGCCGGCCGGGCACTGCTGCGGCTGCTGCTCGCCGCCTCGACACCCAGGTCAAAATCAGCGGCTACCGCGTCGAACTGCTTGAAGCCGTCTACACCGGAGACGCCCCCGACCCCACCCCGCTGCTCGCGGCCCTGCAGGAGCGGCTGCCCGCCTACGGGGTGCCCCACACCCTGCTGCGCCTGCCCGAACTGCCCCTCAACCTCAACGGAAAGACCGACCGCAAGGCCGTCCAGGCCACCCTGAACACCGCCCGCCCAGCCGTGTCCGGCCCGCCCCGCCCCCAAGGGCCCGCCCGCCACCGGCATCCACCGCACCCGCCTCCCGGAAGGAACCCGGTGACGTGACCGCGCCCACCACCCCCACCGCGCTGCCCGGCCGTGAGGAGTTCTGCTCCGCCATGGCGCAGCTCGCCACCGGCGTCGCGGTCATCACCACCGCCGGACCCGACGGCCCGGTCGGCTGCACCGCCAACGCGGTGCTCTCCCTGTCCACCGAACCGCCCTCGGTGCTCGTCTCGCTCGCCACCAGCGGCCGCACCGTACGGCACGCCCGCACATACGGCCGCTTCGCGGTCAACATCCTCAGCTGGCAGCAAAGGGATTTGATGCACCGTTTCGCCCGGCTTCCCGCGGCGGAACGTTTCGACGGCGTCCCCCACCGGCACGAGCAGGGCTGCCCGGTCCTGACGGCGACCGCCGCAACCGTGGTGTGCCGCCTCGACCAGGCGCCCACCGTGCTCGACCACACCCTGCTGATCGGCCGGGTCCTGTGGACCGCGCAGGACCCCACCGCCGCGGCCCTGGTGCTTTACCAGCGCCACCAGCGCGCCGTAGCCGGCTGACCCCGGCCACGCCACCTGTCCCACCCGCACGCACCAGGACAGGATTCGAGCATGAGCATCTACGGCACCGTGGAATCAGAGGTCCGCAGTTACAGCAGGGCTTGGCCCACCGTGTTCACCACCGGACGCGGCGCCGTCCTGCGCGACGAGTCCGGACGGTCCTTCACCGACTTCTTCGCCGGTGCCGGCGCCCTCAACTGCGGGCGCAATCCGCCCGAAGTCAAGGCCACGCCAATGGACTACCTCTCCGGGGACGGCGTCACCCACGGACTCGACATGCACACCACCGCCAAGCGCGTCTTCCTGGAACGCCTGCGCGACCTGGTGCTCACCCCCGCAGCCTGGACTACCGCGTCCAGTTCCGCGGCCCCGGCGGCACCAGCGCCGTCGAAGCCGCGCTCAAGCTCGCCCGGAAGGTCACCGGCCGCCACACCTGCGCAGCACGGCCATCTCCCACACGAGGTGGTCCGACGACGGCAGTTCGACGTAGCGGGCCCGGCGCAGCACCTGGCTTCGGGACTCGGCGTCATCGAACTGGCCCTTGATCGCGGGCTGTTCCTCTTGGAGGAGATCGACGGACTCCTGCCAGGCACGTCGGTTGAACGCCTCCCACGATGCGAAGCCCGGCTCCCTCGCCGTCGTGCTCCAGTAGCAGTTGCAGGCCGCCCACTCGCCGGGCGACCAGGCGCAGGGCTTCGGAGTGACCTTCGGCCGGGTGCTGGCGATCGGGGTCGCGGCCACTCTGCCGGCGATCCTCCTCGCCGTGGCCGAGCACCGCAGCGCGGCCGCGGCCGCCGCGGCACCCCCCGCGGCGCCCGCCGGATCCCTCAACGAGGCCGGAAAGGCCTGATCCGGCACCTGGGCGGGGAGTGCGGGAGGGGCGTCGAATCCCCCGGGCGCCTCGCCCGTGACTCCCTCGGCGGGTCGTGACGGGAGCCTCGTCACGACCCGCCCCTCACCGGCTCCCGCGGCCGTGGCCGTGATCACGCTGCCGGGCAGGACCCGCCCCGCGGGTTTCGACGAGCCCGCCGATGCCGTTGGGAGCCTCCTTGCGCACCGGTTCAGGGAAGCCGCTCCCGCGCGGCAGTACGACGTCGGCGCCGAAGGCACGTACCAACTGCTCGTCCTTGCCGAGGAAGAGCCGGTCGGGCAGCAGCGGCGGAAGTCGCGGCTGCTCCGGGTGAGCCCGCCGCCGGTGTTCAGGTGCGCCGCCTTCAGACGCTCGCGCCGGCGCCGTACGGGGCGTACAGGTCCAGCAGCCGTTTGCGGGAGGCGCGCAGGCGGTGCGCGAGCACCTGGCCCACCCACTGGCTGATCGCGTTGCCCAGCGCCGGGTCCTCCTGGCACAGGGCCAGGACGGTCGCGGCGTCGAACTCGTAGGCGCGGACCGGCGTGGTGGCCTCGGCGCCCAGGTGCCAGACGGGCGGCGCGAACAGCCAGGACCAGCCGATGAGCTCGTTGTGCCCGAGGCTCTCGATGACGGCCGCCCGGCGGCCCGGGACGTGCATGTCGAGTTCGACGCGGCCGGTGCGGATGATCCAGAACCGGTCGGCGTGACCGCCTTCCTCGAAGAGCCGCGTGCCCTGCGGGAAGGCGACCTCCCGGGCGTGGCGCATCAGCTGCCGCTGATGGCCGGCGGACAGCGCGCGCAGCGTGCTGGGGGTCGACGGGGTGTCCATGGCATGCCTCCCGGGACGGGACGTGGGTACGGGCCACCACTGCCAGCGTGCGGTGCCGGGACGGCGCCCGCCATGGGCCGAGCGGTCCCCGGGCCCGGGACCTTCGGGACGGCCTCGGACCGGGCGGCCCGCTCCCCGGCCCCCGCACAGCCGTGCCCGGTCCCCGTCCTACCGATCCGGCCGTTCCGCCAGCCATGCGCGGTACGCCGTCACCGCCGTCGGCAGGGTCGGGAAGATGCGGTCGTGGCCGACCGCGTCCGCGAGGCCGTACGCCTCCAGGCTGTCCAGCAGGTCCTGCTTCACCCGGGCGAGGGCGAACACGACGTCGCGCGCGATCAGTTCGCGGCGCAGCGCGTCCACCGCGTCGAGGGCGGTGATGTCGACCTCCACGTTGGCCTCCGTGTTGAGGAGGAACCAGCGGACGGGCGTGGTCTGCTCGTCGACGGCGGCCAGCGCCCGGCGGTGGAAGTTCTCGGCGTTGGCGAAGAGCAGGGGCGAGTCGTAGCGGTAGACCAGGAGACCGGGGATCGTGCGGGCGGTGGGGTAGTCGTCGATGTCGTGCATGCCGGCCACGCCGGGCACCAGGCCCTCGACCGCGTCGTGCGGCCGGGCCACTCGGGTGAGCAGTTCGGCGACCGACAGGCCGACGGCGACCAGTACGCCGTACAGGATGTCCAGGGCGAGGACCCCGGCCAGGCAGCCGAGGGCGAGGAGCAGTTCGCGGCGGCGGAAGGCGGCCAGGCGCCGGAAGCCGGCCAGGTCGGTCATGCGGGTCGCCGCGTAGACCACCAGGGCGCCGAGCACCGCGGCGGGCGTCCGGGTGAGGAGGGGGCTGAGGAAGAGCAGGACCGCGAGGACGAGCGCGCCGGCGACCAGCGAGTACGCCTGGCTGCGGGCCCCCGCCGAGGTGGCCAGCGCGGTACGGCTGGCGCTGCTGCTCACCGGGAATCCGTGCAGGGCGCTCGCGCCGAGGTTGGCCGCGCCGAGGGCCAGGAACTCCTGGTCGGCGTCGAGCCCGGGCCCCTCGTCGGGGCCGCGGCCGGCGAACGCGCGGGCGGTGAGGATGAAGTCCGTGTACGCCACCAGAAGAACCCCGAGGGCGGGAAGGACCAGGCGCGGCAGCTCGGTCGGGTCGGGCACGGCGAGGGCGGGCAGCCCCGCCGGGACGGTGCCGATGACCTTGATGCCGTAACGGCCGTCGAGGTCGAACGCCACCACCGCCGCCGTGCCCAGGATCACGGTCAGCAGCGGGCCGGGGAGCACCCGGAAGTACCGCGTGACGACGAGGAGGAAGAGCAGCGCCGACGCCGAGAAGACCACGGTCGCCGCATGGGCGTCGCCCAGGTGGGTGAAGAACGACCAGAGTTGGGGGAAGAACTCGGTTCCCGTCCCGGGTACTCCGGTGAGTTTGGGCAGCTGGTCCACGACCATGATCAGGGCGACGCCGGCCAGGTAGCCGATCAGGACGGGGCGGGAGAGCAGGTCCGCCAGGAAGCCCAGGCGGACGGCCCACGCGACCAGGCAGAGCAGTCCGACGGTGGCGGCGAGGCCGGCCGCCAGGACCGCGTACCGGCCGGGGTCGCCGGCGGCGAGCGGGGCGACCACGGTGGCCGTCATCAGGGCGGTCGTCGACTCCGGGCCGACCGACAGCAGCCGCGAGGAGCCGAACACCGTGTACAGGGCCAGGGCGGGCAGGATCGCCCACAGTCCGGCGACCGGGGGCAGCCCGGCCACCCCGGCGTAGGCCATGACCTGCGGCACCAGGTACGCGGCGACGGTCACCCCGGCCAGCAGGTCTCCCTTCAGCCAGGCGCGCCGGTAGCCGAGCAGCGAGACGAGTCCGGGCACGAGCCGGTGCCACCCAGGGTGTCCGCCGCTGCCGTGGGTCATGCGTCGCCTTCCGTCCGGTGTCCCGGTATGTGCGTCCGGTGTCCCGGAACCCGTCGGTGCCGGCCTTGGCGATCCGGCCTCCGGAGCCGGTCCGGAGCCGTGGACCGTGCCGCCCCGGTCCCGGGCATGGGCCGAGCGGCCCCGGTCCGGGACCAGTGGCCCCTGCCCCGGGAACGCCCCGGACACGACGCTGGAGACGGATCCGTCGAAGAAGTCCCGTTGGGGCCCCACGGCCCAGGAGGTGAAGATCGTGCCGCGTACCGCCGTCCCGGGCCTCGGCCATCGCGCCGAGTCCCACCCGCCGTCCTCGGCCGGCGGCCCGCTCTCTCAGAGGCTCGACGCGTGGTCGGGGACGTAGGTCTGCAGATCCCTCGGCGGACGCTCGTAGCCGGTCGACGGCGGCCGCTTCGGGAGTTCCAGCACCGGCGGTGGCACGTCGTGGTACGGCACGGTCGACAGCAGGTGGGCCATCATGTTCAGCCGGGCCCGGCGCTTGTCGTCGCTCTCCACGATGTACCAGGGCGCGTCGGTGACGTCGGTGTGGATCAGCATCTCGTCCTTCGCCCGGGAGTAGGCCTCCCAGTGGGTGATCGACTCCAGGTCCATCGGCGAGAGCTTCCAGCGCCGCAGCGGATCGTCCAGGCGCTTGCGGAACCGCTCCTGCTGCTCGGTGTCGCTCACCGAGAACCAGTACTTGCGCAGCAGGGTCCCGGACTCGACCAGCATCCGTTCGAAGATCGGGCAGTGCCTCAGGAAGAGCTGGTACTCCTCCCGCGTACAGAAACCCATCACGTGCTCGACGCCGGCCCGGTTGTACCAGGACCGGTCGAACAGCACGATCTCCCCGGCCGCCGGGAGGTGTTCCGCGTACCGCTGGAAGTACCACTGGGTGCGCTCGCGCTCGGTGGGCTTCGGCAGCGCCGCGATCCGGGCGATGCGCGGATTGAGGTGCTCGGTCACCCGTTTGATCGTTCCGCCTTTGCCGGCCGCGTCCCGTCCCTCGAAGATCACAACAAGACGTGCGCCCGTGGCCCGCACCCACTCCTGCAGCTTCACCAATTCGGTCTGCAACCGCAGCAGTTCCGCCTCGTACACCTTGCGCGGCAGCTCCGCCGCCCGCTTGCCGGCCATGCCGCCTCCACCGCCCGATGACCTACCCATGGAGCCATCCGATGTCCAAGGTCGAACACCAGGACGCCACCGTACTGTCCGACGAGGAACTGCGCACCCTGGACGCGCACTGGCGTGCCGCCAACTACCTGGCGGCGGGCCAGATCTACCTGATGTCCAACCCGCTGCTCACCGAGCCGCTGCGGCCCGAGCACATCAAGCCCCGGCTGCTCGGCCACTGGGGCACGTCGCCGGGTCTGAACCTGGTGTACACCCACCTCAACCGGGTGATCAGGGCGCGTGGCCTGGACGCGCTGTGCGTGTGGGGGCCGGGTCACGGTGGCCCGTCGGTGCTGGCCAACTCCTGGCTGGAGGGCAGCTACAGCGAGACCTACCCCGATGTCTCACGGGACGCCGCCGGCATGGCACGGCTGTTCAAGCAGTTCTCCTTCCCCGGCGGTGTGCCGAGCCACGTGGCCCCGGAGACGCCCGGCTCCATCCACGAGGGCGGCGAGCTGGGCTACTCCCTCTCCCACGCCTACGGCGCGGCCCTGGACAACCCGGACCTGCTGGTCGCCTGTGTGATCGGCGACGGTGAGGCGGAGACCGGGCCGCTGGCCGCCTCCTGGCACTCGAACAAGTTCCTCGACCCGGTCCACGACGGCGCCGTCCTGCCGATCCTGCACCTCAACGGCTACAAGATCGCCAACCCGACCGTGCTGGCCCGCCTGCCCGAGTCCGAACTCGACGAACTGCTGCGCGGCTACGGCCATGAGCCGATCCATGTCACGGGCGACGACCCGCGCGAGGTGCACCGGGCCATGGCGGCGGCGATGGACGACGCGCTGGACCGGATCGCGGTGATGCAGCGGTCGGCGCGCGAGGAGGGGGTCGCCGAGCGCGTGCACTGGCCGGTGATCGTGCTGCGTACGCCGAAGGGGTGGACCGGTCCGGCCGAGGTGGACGGGGTTCCCGTCGAGGGCACCTGGCGGGCCCACCAGGTCCCGCTGGCCGGCGTCCGGGAGAATCCGGAGCACCTGCGGCAACTGGAGGCGTGGCTGCGGTCGTACCGGCCCGAGGAACTCTTCGGTGCCGGCGGCCGGCCCGTCGCCGACGTGCTCGCCTGTGTCCCGGAGGGGGCACGGCGCCTGGGTGCGTCGCCGTACGCCAACGGCGGGCTGCTCGTCCACGACCTGCCCCTGGCCGACCTCGACGAGTTCGCCGTCCCCGTCGACAAGCCGGGTACGGCCCTGCACGAGCCCACCCGGGTGCTCGGCGACCTCCTGGCTCAGGTCATGAAGGACACCGGGGCGCGCCGAGACTTCCGGCTGGTCGGCCCGGACGAGACGGCGTCCAACCGGCTGCAGGCCGTCTACGGCGCCAGCGGCAAGGCCTGGCAGGCGGGGCTGCTGCCGGTCGACGAGCACCTGGACCGGCACGGCCGGGTGATGGAGATCCTCTCCGAACACACCTGCCAGGGCTGGCTGGAGGGCTACCTCCTCACCGGCCGGCACGGGCTGTTCTCCTGCTACGAGGCGTTCGTGCACATCGTCGACTCGATGGTCAACCAGCACATCAAGTGGCTGAAGACGTCCAGGCAGCTGCCCTGGCGGGCGCCGATCGCCTCCCTCAACTACCTGCTGACCTCGCACGTGTGGCGCCAGGACCACAACGGCTTCTCGCACCAGGACCCCGGTTTCGTCGACCACGTCCTCAACAAGAGCCCCGAGGTCGTGCGCGTCTACCTCCCGCCGGACGCCAACACCCTGCTCTCGGTGGCCGACCACGCGCTGCGCAGCCGGGACTACGTCAACGTCATCGTGGCCGGCAAACAGCCCTGCTTCGACTGGCTCTCCATGGAGCAGGCCCGCGTGCACTGTGCGCGCGGCGCCGGGATCTGGGAGTGGGCGGGCACCGAGAACGGCACCCGCGAGCCCGACGTCGTGCTGGCCTGCGCGGGTGACGTGCCCACCCAGGAGATCCTCGCCGCCGCCCAGCTGCTCCGCCGCAACCTGCCCCAGCTGGCCGTACGCGTGGTCAACGTCGTCGACATGACCCGGCTGCTGCCGAAGGACGAGCACCCGCACGGGATGACCGACTTCGAGTACGACGGCCTGTTCACCGCCGACAAACCGGTGATCTTCGCCTACCACGGCTACCCCTGGCTGATCCACCGCCTCGCCTACCGCCGTACCGGCCATCCGCACCTGCACGTGCGCGGCTACAAGGAGTCCGGGACCACGACCACGCCGTTCGACATGGTCGTCCGCAACGACCTGGACCGCTACCGGCTGGTCATGGACGTCATCGACCGTGTCCCCGGCCTCGCCGTCCGCGCCGCCGCCCTGCGCCAGCAGATGGCCGACGCCCGCACCCGCCACCAGGCCTGGATCCGCGAGCACGGCACCGACCTGCCCGAGGTCGCCGACTGGACCTGGAACGGCTGAACGCCCCTGCTCTCCGTCCCGTCCCGGTCAGGCGACCGCCCCGGACGCGTCCGGGGCGGCGAGGGCGTCGGGGAGGGCGTGATACAGCTCGAAGGCGTCGCCCAGCCCCGTCCGGTGCAGCAGCCGGCGGAAGTCGTCCTCCGGCGTGACCAGGCGCAGTCTGCCGACGCGGTACCGGACCCGGTTGCGGGCCCGGCACAGGAGGCCGAGGCCGGAGCAGTCGATGAACGAGACGGGGCTCAGGTCGAGCACCAGATCGGGCTCGGTACCGGACGTCAGGTGGTCGAGGGCCGCGCAGAGAGCCGGAACCGCCCGGAGGTCGAGGTCGCCCTGCAGGGTGACGACGGTCGTGCCCCCGTCGGTACGGGTCGTGCGGTACGCCGCGGACCTCGTGTGGTTGTCGGCCATGGGGAAAGCGAAGACCAGCCGGCGGGTCGCGCGGAAGGGCCGTTCGGCCCCCTGGACGTCCCGGCGGCGGGCCCGAACGGCCCGTCTTGCCGGGCGCCGGCGCGGGAGGGCCCGTCCGGCGGCGGACTGGGGCCGAACGGCCCAAGCGGACCCCACCGGTCCGGGACAAAGTGGACGGGCGGGGCGGTACCGTCGAGGTCCCGGCGTTTACCCGGGGCCCGCCGGCCGCCGGTCCCCGCAGCGGATCATCAAGAAGCCCGCCGACGCCGTCGTACGCGTGGACGCCGTCGTGGGAGAGCTGGGAGACGAGACGGCCGATGTATGCCAACGACGGATTCCGTGAACTCGACCGGCAAGAGTGCCTGCGGCTGCTCGGCGGCGTGCCGGTCGGCCGCATCGTCCACACGCGCGGGGCGCTGCCGGCCGTGCTGCCCGTCAACTTCGGAGTGGACCGCGACGGAGCGGTGGTCCTGCGCACGTCCGAGGCCTCGGAGCTGGTGCGGGCCGTCGACGGTTCGGTCGTCGCGTTCGAGGCCGACGAGGTCGACGCCGTCGCACAGGCCGGCTGGAGCGTCGTCGTGACCGGCCGCGCGGCCGTGGTCAGGGACCCCGGTGAACACGCGCGGCTCGTCCGGGAGGGCCCGAGGTCCTGGGTTCCGTCCCCGCGGGAGGTCTTCGTCCGCATTGAGCCGGAACTGGTCACCGGACGGGAACTGACCGGCGGCCGCACCCGGTACGGCCTGGATCCGATCTCGTGACCCCGCCGCGCCCCGCGGTCGTCGCAGTCACCGCGCGGCGGAGGCCTCCTGGGCGATCTGGTCGAACCGGGCGCCCATCGCCTCGGACAGCGCCTGTGCGGCCGACAGCGGGCGCACCATCACCGTGAACTCGTCGATCCGCCCGTCCTCGTCGAAGTGCAGGAAGTCGCAGCCCTGGAGCTGCTTGCCGGCGACCGTGGCCGTGAACACGAAGGCGTGGTCGCGGCCGTCCGGGTTCGCGATCTCCCGTATGTAGGCGAAGTCCTCGAACACCTGCGACACCGCGCGCAGGATCGCGGCCGTGATCGCCTTGCCCGGGTACGGCTTGAAGGCGACCGGGCTGGTGAAGACGACGTCGTCGGCGAGCAGGGCGGCCACCGCGTCCATGTCGCCGTTCTCGACGGCCTCGCGGAAGGGGTGCACGGGGTGCGCGGAATGCATGGTCCACCTCACCTAGTCAAAAAGTTGAGTAGGTGCATGCTAGCGTGCTCACATGGCTCTGCGGAACGCGCTGATGGCCGCCCTCCTGGAGGGCGAGGCATCCGGGTACGACCTCGCGAAGGGGTTCGACGCGACGGTCGCCAACTTCTGGACGGCGACGCCCCAGCAGCTCTACCGCGAACTGGAGCGCATGGAGGCGGACGGACTGGTCGCCGCCCGCGTCGTCGAGCAGGAGCGCAGGCCCAACAAGCGGCTGTACTCGCTGACGGACGCCGGCCGCGAGGCGGTACGCGCCTACACGGCCGAGCCCCCGGGCCGGCCCGCGGTGGTCCGCGACGAGCTGCTGGTCAAGGTGCAGTGCGCCGACGCCGGTGACATCGAGGCGGTCCGGACGGCCGTCGCCGAACGCATGGAGTGGGCCACCGCGAAACTCGCCCGCTACGAGCGGATCCGGCAGCGTCTCCTCGCCGGCCGGTCCGAGGAGGCGTACTTCGCCGAGGCGGACCGCGTCGGCCCGTACCTCACCCTGCTGCGCGGGATGTCCTACGAGCGGGAGAACCTCCAGTGGGGGGATCTGGCCCTGCGGAGGCTGGCGCAGCGGGCGGCTCGGCATATACAACACAGTGAATAGACGGCCCACAGGGCGCCCGACTCGCCGGGCGCCCCGCAGGGGACCCGGTCAGCAGGTGGCGACCCCTGGCAGCCAGGCCGGGCCCTTGATGTAGATGTTCGTCATCCACGCGCCGTTGGTCAGCTTGGACCAGGCGTCGTTGACGTACCCCTCGGCGGTGACCCTCTGGGCGTGCGTCTGGCAGACCACGTTCACCGTCGTCGGCTGGGCGAAGTAGTCGACGACACCGGCGTTCACGTTGGGCTCGCTGTGCGTGCGCACGCCCGTGCCCCAGGTCTGGAACGCCGTGCTGCCCCCGCCCGGCGGCGTCGGGCTGTCGCCGCCGCAGTCCGGGATGCCGGGCAGCTCGGCCGGGCCCTTGATGTAGATGTTGGTCATCCAGGAGCCGTCGGCCAGCTTGGCCCAGATGTCGTTGGTGTAGCCCTCCGCGCTCACCTCCTCCGCGTGCTCCTGGCACTGCACGGAGACCTGCGTGGGGCCGGCGAAGGTGTCGACGACCGAGGCGTGCACGCTCGGCGTGGAGTGCGTGTGCACGCCCGTGCCCCAGGTCTGGAAGGTCGAGCCCCCGTTCGCCGGCGGCGGCACCGGCGTGCCGGACGGGTTGATGCGGATCGCGCCCGCGTAGTCGCCGCCCGTGCGGACCGGGGTCACCCGGATGTGGGTGCCGGACTCGTACGCCTCGACCATCTGCCCGGCGCCCAGGTACATGGCGACGTGGTGGACGTACCCGCTGCCCCAGAACATCAGGTCACCGGGGACCAGCGGAGCCGTGCCCTGGCCCGCCGAGAAGCGGGCCGAGGCCTGCGGGCTGTGGAACTGGTCGTCGGCGGTGCCGTTGAGCAGGTCCGTGCCGGTCGCCCGGTAGTACGCGTACCGCATCAGGCCCGAACAGTCGAAACCCATGCGCTCGTTGTCGTGCAGGCTGTCCGGGTCGGAGCCGTCGTAGTAGCCGTACGTCGCACCGGGCGTGGCGCCGTGGCCGCCGCCCCAGCTGTACCAGACGCCGATCTGGGAGCAGGCGGCCTGGACGGCGGCCTGCGCGGTGGCCGAGGCGCCGGAGGCCAGTACCCCGCACGAGGTGTCCTGGGCGGCGGCGTGCGCGGTGACGGGCAGCAGCGGGGCCATGGCCAGCGCGGCGGCCACCGCGAGCGTCCTGACGGGCGTGGTGAGGTTCAAGGTCTGCATCCTTCGTCGACGTGGAGCCGGGTGCGGGGGTCGGGCGGATCCACCGGGTGCCGCGCCCCACCCCCGTGGGGGCGCGGCACCCGGAGTTCAGCCGGCCAGCGCCGCGCGCATCTTCGCCAGCGCCCGCATCCGGTTGCGCTGGACGGTGCCGCGATGGGCGCCGAGCCGTTCCCCGGCCGTGTCGTGGGTGAGCCCCTCGAGATCGACGAGGATCACCGCGGCGGCCTCCTTCGGCGAGAGCACGCTCAGCAGCGCGAGGGCGGTGGCGGAGGCCTCGTACGTGCCCAGTCCGCCGTCCCAGCCGGCCTCGGGCAGCCGGTCGGTGGTGCGCTCCCGGCGGGAGGGGTGCAGCCAGGAGTCGCGCAGCAGGTTCAGCGCGACCGTGCAGGCGTAGGCGTACGGATGCTGCTGGGGCGTCAGGTTCTGGGCCCGGGCCCGCCTGGAGAGCCGCAGATACGTCTCCTGGAGGAGGTCGTCGGCGTCGTGCGGGTTGCCGGTCAGGGCGAGCAGCCGTCTGCGCAGTCTGGGCATGTCGGCGGTGAAAGAGGCGTCGAACTCTCCCGGGCTCATGGACTCGACGACGCCGTTCGCATCGTCGCGCGGGTCCTGCGTACACGTGCCGCCATGGCTTTCCACTGTCGTCCCCCGTTGGTTTCGTCGGTCGTGAGAGAGGTGCCCGGTCCGTCGGTCACGCGGGCCGGACGGGTGCGGCGGCGGGCCCGTAGCGGGCGGCCGGTGCCCCGCTCAGCAGGGCCCAGTACCGGTCGCCGTAGGACCAGTGCCACCACTCGGTGGGGTAGTTGACGAAGCCGGCCGTGGTCAGCGCCCGGCTCATCGACGCGCGGTGGGCGCGCGCCTCGGCGCCGACGTTCGGTGCCCCGGTACGGCAGGCGCCCGCGCTCTCCTCCGGGGTGGCGTTGACCTCCGTGCCCAGCGGCAGCTCGGTGCCGCCGGCGGTGCACAGGGTCAGGTCCACCGCCCCGCCGCTCACGTGCGGGGCCACCTCGGGCGGGGAGATGTAGGCGCTGGCCAGCTCGCGGATCCGGTCCGGACCGGCGTCGGGGTGGGCCGCGCGCAGAGTCGCCGCGTACTGCTCGAAGTAGCGGCGCTGGAGATCGGGCGGCCGGTACCCCTCGACCACCAGGAACCGGATCCCGGCGGGCAGCAGCGACTGCGCCTGGAGCAGCCGGCGCAGCGCCCCGAGGCGCAGGTGCGCGTAGCTGCCGTCGGCGTCGGCCTGCCGGAGGTCGATCCGCAGGCCGGGCGCCTCCCGCAGGTCGACCAGCGGTTCACCGCACTCCTGCTCGGTGACCTCGGCGACCCGGGAGTCGGAGAGCGTGATGATGTCCGTCACGCAGAACAGCGTGCCCGGGGCCCCTGCAATTGCTCTGCAGCTTCCCTGCAAGCGCGTCACCAGGCCATCTGCAGCGCGGATCCGGCGCCACGTGCCACGCGTCCCCCGCCCCACGCCTCGCCCTTCGTGCGGCCGGGGTCCGGGGGCCACGGCCGGGCGCCCACGCGGCCGGGACGCGGCTACGGCACCTCGTCGCCCGCGCGCTCCCACGCCTCCCGCGCGCCAACCGACCGGAAGACCTCCAGCGCCTGAGCCCGCTCCGCCCGGGCCCGTTCCGCCTCGCCGTCCGCCGACCACACCCCGGCCAGGTCCCACACCGTGCGGGCCCGCCACAGCGGCAGCCCCAACTCCGCCCAGAGGGCCGCCGCCACCTCCAGCGGCTCCCGGGCCGCGTCGGTGTCACCGGCCGCCAGCCGCAGCTCTCCGAGCGTGCGCAGCACCAGCGCCTCGCCGAACCGGTCCTGGCGCTCCCGGGCCACGGTCAGGCAGCGCATCAGCCGCCGCCGCGCCTCCGCCGGCCGGCCGGTGCGCAACTCCACCTTGGCCAGGGCCTGTTCGGTGTACATCACGCCGAAGGTGTCGTGCAGGCCGGTGAAGATCCGCAGCGCGTCGAGGAAGAGCCGTTCGGCTTCGGCGTACCGGCCCTCGGCCCGGTCGCACAGGGCCAGCGAGCGCAGGGTGAGGCCCTCGCCGTGCAGGTCGGCCGCCGCCCGGTACAGCGCGAGCGCCCCGGACAGCGCCGCCCGGGCCTGCGGGCCGCGCCCCTGCTCGCGGTGCACGTAGCCGATGCCGTACAGCACGCCCGCCCGGGCACCGGCGTCGCCCATGTCGCCGTACCGCTCCAGCGCGGCCTCCAGCAGCTCCAACGCCTCGGGGTAACGGGCCTGTTCGCGGCGGGCGGTGCCCATACCGGCGAGGGCCACGGCCGCCCCGTCCGGCAGCCTTTCCCCGAACAGCCGCAAGGCGTCCGAGAAGTAGGCGTAGGAGTCCTCGAACCGATCCTGTTCGTACCGGAGTTGGCCGAGTCCGGCGAGGAGCCAGGCCTCGCCCTCCACGTCGCCGCCGCGCCGTACCGCCGCCATGGCCGCCGTGTGCGCCCGGGACCAGGCGTCGAACTGGTTGTACAACGCGGCGGAACTCGCGATCAGCGCCCCGGCGAGATCACGGGCGGTGCGGGCCATGCCGTGGTCGGCGCAGTGCGTCACCGCGGCCAGCAGCCCCGCCTGCTCGGCGGCGAACCAGGCCGCGGGCCGGGCGAGGACCGCCTCCTCGGTCTCCGGGCCGAGCGGGCGGACGGCGGCCGGTTCCGGGAAGTGGCGGGTCGCGCCGCCGGGGCCCCGGGCGGCCGCCTTCCGGGCGAGGTCCAGCCAGCTCGCCGCCAGCCGCAGCACCGCGGCCGCCCGGTCCTCGGCGCTCTCCTCGACGAGGCAGCGCTCGCGGGCGTGTTCGCGGGCGAGGTCGTGGATGCGGTAACGGGCGAGGCCGGTGCCGTCCACGCCGACCGCGTCGATGAAGTGGCAGTCCACCAGCCGCTCGACGGCCTCCTCGGCCTCCTCCGTCCCTATGTCGAGCAGGGGAGCGGCGATCCACGCCGCGAAGTCGGGCAGGTCCAGCAGGGCGAGGCGGCGCAGGGCCCGGCGTTCCTGCGGGTCGAGGTCCGAGTAGCCGAGCTCCAGGCTGGCGCGCAACTCCAGGTCCCCGGCGCTGAGTTCGTTGAGGCGGCGGCGTTCGTCGCGCAGCCGGCCGACGAGCCGGCCGGGTGCCCAGTGCGGGCGGGCGGCGAGGCGGGCGCCGGCGATCCGCACCGCGAGCGGCAGCCGCCCGCACAGGGCGACTATCTCGGCGGCCTGCTCCGGCTCCGCCCAGGTCCGCCCCGCGCCGGCCACCCGGCGGAGCAGGTCGAGGGCCCCGGCCTCGTCCGGGACGGCGAGGTCCAGATGGGCGGCGCCCTCCAGCGCCACCAGCCGGCGGCGGCTGGTGACCAGGACCGCGGCACCGGGGCCCGGCGGGAGCAGGGGCCGCAGGTGCGCCTCGCCGGCCGCGTTGTCCAGGACGATCAGGGTCCGCCGGTGCCCGATGTGGGTGCGGTACAGGCCGGTCAGCTCCTCGACGCCGGAGGGCAGGGTGTCGGGGTCGACGCCCATGGCCCGCAGCAGGCGGGCCAGTGCGTCGGCGGGTTCCAGCGGGGTGGTGTCGGCGGCCCGCAGGTCCACGAAGAGACGGCCGTCCGGGAAGAGGTCGGCGGTGCGGTGGCCGACATGCACCGCGAGGGCGGTCTTGCCGATGCCCGAGCGCCCGGAGATCACCCCGATCGGCGGTGCGGTCCGGCCGGGGTCGCCGACGCCGCGCAGCAGCTCCGTCGCCCACTTGACCTGCTCCGCCCGGCCCACGAAGTCGGCGATGTCCGGCGGGAGATGGGAGGGAGCGGGCCGGGGCCGCCCGCTTCGGGGCGCCGGTACCGGCGGCCGGGCGGCCCGCGCGGTCCCCAGCACACCGGTGTCATGGGTGAGGACGGCCTGGTGCACCGCCCGCAGCTCGGGCCCCGGGTCGATGCCCAGCTCGTCGCGGAGCACCGACCGGCCCTCCTGGTAGACCCGCAGGGCGTCGGAGACCCGGCCGGTGCGGAACAGCGCGGTCATCAGCTGACCGCGCGGCCGCTCCCGCAACGGATGCGCGGCCACATGGGCGAGCAGCGGCGCGATGGCCCCGTCCGCACGGTCCAGCTCCAGGGCCAGGCCGAAGGACTCCTCCTGGGCCACCAGCCGCAGCTCCGCGAGCCGGGCCGCCTCGATCCGGGCGAACGACTGCCCGAGCCCCTCCAGGGCCTCCCGGCCCCGCCACAGCCCCAGCGCCTCGGCGAGGACGTCGGCGGCCTCCTCCGTACGCCCCAGGGACCGCCCGGTCGCGAGGAGTTCCTCGAAGCGGCGGGCGTCGACCCGGTCCGGCGCGAGATCGACGACGTAGCCCGGGGGCCGGGTGCGGATCACCTCGGCCGTGCCGACCCGGGCCAGGGCCCGGCGTACGGCCGATACATGGGTGGCGACCAGGGCGCCCGCGGTGGCCGGCGCCTCCTCGTCCCAGACGAAGTCCACCAGGCGCTCGGTGGAGATCACCTCGCCCAGGTGGACGACGAGCGCGGCGAGGACGGCCAGCGGCCGGGAGCCACCGAGCGGGGCCCGCCTGCCGCCCTCCCAGACCTCCACCGGGCCGAGCAGACGTACTTCGAACATTGGTCCCCGATCGCTGCCCCGCGGATGCCGACAACGATATCGGCGGCCACCGTCGGGGCAGGCCGACGACCGGGCCCTCGTGTCCGGAACCGTTCCGTCCCACCGGCCGGACGGAATGGCCGCGAGGCCCGGTGTGCCGAACGGGACGGGGCCCGTCGGCGCCGCGGGAGCCGTTCTCCCTCCTGCCGCGGTTGGCTGGTTTCTGTGGGTGGCCATAGCGGCCCCTGTGCGGGAGACGGCCGGCGGCCGGCCCTCGTATGACCGCACCCCCGGATCCGCGACGGAATCCGCGGCGCCGGAATTTCCCCGCGGCCGCATGTCATACGAACGCCCTGCCGGCGGCGTCAACGGCCCGTAAGCACCGAGCCGTTCGCCGTACGCCAGGGAGTCGCCCGATGAAGCGCACCGCCTTCCGCCGAAGGACCGCGTGGCTGAGCACCGTCGCCGCCGTGACCGCGCTCGCCCTCACCGGCTGCACCCGGACGTCCGGCGACGGCTCGGCCCCCGCCGCCGCGCACCGGGTCCGCGACCTCGGATACGCGCAGGACCTGCGGATCTCGGACGCCGAACAGCGCCTGGTCGCCGGGTGCATGGGACGCCACGGGTTCCGCTACTGGACGGACCGCCCGCTGAGCCTGGCCGAGAGCAGGCCGCTCGGCTACGTCCAGGACGACGTGCACTGGGCCCGTACCTACGGGTACGGCAGCCGGATCGCGGCGAAGGAGGACCGCGCCCGGCTGCGCAACCCCAACAGCGCCTACCGCAAGGGCCTCCCCACCACCCGGAAGGCCGCGTACGACACCGCTCTCGACGGCGGCCGCCGGGCCGAACTGCTGCGCACCGACGTCCCCGGCGGGGGCGAGGTCACCAAGCGGACCGGCGGCTGCGACGCCGAGGCGGAGCGGCGGCTGTACGGCGATCCGCGGACCTGGTTCCGGCTCGACACCACGGCGAGCAACCTGCGCCCGCTCTACGTCGGCAAGCTGCTGCACGACCGGCGGTTCACCGCCGCCGTCAACGCGTGGTCCGCCTGCATGAAGCGCGCCGGCCACCCCTACCCGGACCCGGACGCGGCCCGGCAGGCCACCCGGGAGCACCCCGCGGTCCAGACCCGGGCGGAGGAGGCCAGGAACTTCGCCGCCGAGGTCCGGATCGCGGTCGCCGACGCCACCTGCGCCCGCCAGGTCTCCCTCAGGTCCGTGGGCCGGGACCGCGAGGCCCACTACCTGGCCCGGCTGGACGGCGAGTACGGCGCCCGGCTGGACGCCTACCGGCAGGTGCGCCTCAGGGCGCTGGAGCGCGCCGAGCGGATCGTGCCCGCCCGCACCTGAGACCTGCCGCCACCCCATGACTCCGCGGCGCCCGCCGCGGTCCTTCCCACACCGACCGCCTCCGACGAGGCAGAACGGAATTCATCATGCGCAAAATGACCCTCGCCCTCACCACGCTGGCCCTCGCCGCCGTCGGCTTCGCCGTACCCGTCAACGCCCACGCCTCGGCCGGCTGCAACGCGGCGTGGCCGGGCCGCGACGGCAACGTGCGGGCCTGGCGGGACTGGGACTGCGCGGGCGGCCTGCTCGGCGTCAGCGCGGGCAACGACTCCAACTGGTCCGACAGCGCCGGCGGTTTCCAGGGCGTCGGCAACGTCGCCTCCTCCGTGATGAACAGCGGCTACGTCGGCGGCAAGGACGTCGTCGCCTTCTACTACTACGCCAACTACTCGGGCGGCTACGGCTGCCTGAAGCCGGGCGAGCTCTACGTGGACGACCTCACCCGCGACCACTTCACCGACGGCCACACCATGAACGACAACATCCTGTCCCACCAGTGGGTGACGGAGAGCGCCTGCGCCGCGGGCTCCTTCATCAGCTGACGCCGGGCGGCCGGCCGCGGTCACCGCCCCCCGCCGCGGCCGGCTCCGTCCCCTTACCGACTACCCACCTCACGTACCGCCGGGTTTCACATCCGCGACACCAGACCCTTCCCTGACGTTCGATGCCCTTGGAACACTCGCACCCGCAGACAATCCGCCCTGTTCCGGCCATCCGTACGTCAGGATGAGAGGTCGCCCACTCATGACCGAAGTAAACCGGCGCCGATTCCTTCAGCTCGCGGGCGCCACGACGGCGTTCACCGCGCTGTCCAGCAGCATCCAGCGTGCCGCCGCGCTGCCCGCGAACCACCGCACCGGCTCGATCCAGGATGTCGAGCACATCGTCGTCCTGATGCAGGAGAACCGTTCGTTCGACCACTACTTCGGCACCCTCAGAGGTGTCCGCGGCTTCGGCGACCCGCGTTCGGTCACCCAGAACAACAAGTCCGTGTGGCACCAGTCGAACGGTACGAAGGACATCCTGCCCTTCCACCCGGACGCCGACGACCTGGGCCTCGCCTTCATCCAGGACCTGCCGCACGGCTGGAGCGACACGCACACCGCGGTCAACGGCGGCAAGTACGACAAGTGGGTCCCGGCGAAGGGCTCCACGACGATGGCGTACCTGAACCGCGACGACATTCCGTTCCACTACGCGCTGGCCGACGCCTTCACCATCTGCGACGCCTACCACTGCTCGTTCATGGGCTCCACCGACCCGAACCGCTACTACATGTGGACGGGCTACACGGGCAACGACGGCCAGGGCGGCGGCCCGGTCCTCGGCAACGACGAGGCCGGCTACAGCTGGACGACGTACCCGGAGCGCCTGGAGAAGGCCGGCGTCTCCTGGAAGATCTACCAGGACGTCGGCGACGGCCTGGACGCGGCCGGCGGCTGGGGCTGGATCCAGGACGCCTACCGCGGCAACTACGGCGACAACTCGCTGCTCTACTTCAAGCAGTACCAGAACGCCCAGCCCGGCGACCCGCTGTACGACAAGGCCCGCACCGGCACCGACGCCACCAAGGGCGAGGGCTTCTTCGACCGGCTCAAGGCCGACGTCAAGGCCGGCAAGCTGCCGCAGATCTCCTGGGTCGTCGCCCCGGAGGCCTTCACCGAGCACCCCAACTGGCCCGCCAACTACGGCGCCTGGTACGTCTCCCAGGTCCTCGACGCCCTCACCGCCGACCCCGCGGTGTGGGCGAAGACGGCCGTGTTCATCACGTACGACGAGAACGACGGCTTCTTCGACCACCTGATCCCGCCGTTCCCGCCGTCCTCCGCCGCGCAGGGCAAGTCCACGGTCGACCCGGGCCTCGACCTCTTCAAGGGCGACGCGAGCCACGCGGCCGGCGCCTACGGCCTCGGCCAGCGCGTCCCGATGCTGGTCGTCTCCCCGTGGAGCAAGGGCGGCTACGTCTGCTCCGAGACGCTCGACCACACCTCGATCATCCGGTTCATGGAGGCCCGCTTCGGCGTCCACGAGCCCAACATCTCGCCCTGGCGGCGCACCGTCAGCGGCGACCTGACCTCGGCGTTCGACTTCTCCCGCAAGGACACCAAGCCGGTCGCGCTGCCGGCCACGGACGGCTACCGGCCGCCGGACGGCAACCGCCACCCCGACTACGTGCCCACCCCGCCCGCCAACCCGGCGCTGCCCCGGCAGGAGCGCGGCTCACGCCCGACCAGGCCGCTCAAGTACGCCCCGCTGGTGGACGGTGCGCTGGACACGGCGGCCGGGAAGTTCACGCTCACGTTCGCGTCGGGCGCGCAGGCCGGTGCCGCCTTCCTGGTCACCTCCAACAACCGCGGCGACGGGCCGTGGAGCTACACGACCGAGGCCGGAAAGTCCGTCGCCGACACCTGGAACACGGTGTACTCGGGCGGGGCGTACGACCTGACCGTGCACGGCCCGAACGGCTTCCTGCGCACCTTCCAGGGGCCCGGCAAGGTGGCGGGCCCCGAGGTCACCGCCCGGCCGCACGGTGACGACATCGAGCTGACCTTCACCAACAAGGGCAGCGGCACGGTGAAGCTGGCCGTGGCCGACGGGTACGGCGGCCGGGGCCGCACCTTCACCGTGCGTGCCGGGGCCGTGGTGACGCACATCGTGCACCTCAACCACAGCGAGCGGTGGTACGACCTGACGGTCACGTCCGAGGCCGACGCGAGCTACGTGCGGCGGTTCGCCGGGCATGTCGAGAACGGGGAGCCCGGGGTCAGCGACCCGGCGATCATCACGGTGTGATCGTGCGCCCGAGGGGGTGCGGGGAGCGGGGGCGCGGCGGCTGCGGGCTGGTCGTGGCTGGTCGCGCAGTTCCTCCCCCAGCCTTCGGCCGGGGGGTACCCCCAGCACCCCTTCGGGGGGCGTTACAGGGACGTCAGTTTCTTCGGTTCCGTCGGCTGGCGGGGGAGCAGGGTCGGGTCCAGGGCCAGGACCGCTGCCACCGGGTGTTCGTCGTCCGGTTCGATGACCGGTGCCGGCGGTGTCACCCGGGTGAGCAGGACCACGCCCCAGGAGGCGAGGGCCGCACCGGTCAGGGCGAGCAGGACGCCCCAGGCGCCGTCCTGGAGGCCCTGGCCGAGCAGGGTCAGGCCGATGACCGCCGCGGCCACCGGGTTGGACAGGGTGACGACCGCGAGCGGGGCGCCCAGGCCGCCGCGGTAGGCCGTCTGGGAGAGCAGCAGGCCGCCCACCGCGAACGCGGCGACCAGCAGGGCCACCACGATCACCTCGACACTCAGGGCCGGGCCCGAGCGGTCGGTCGCCGCCACCGTCACCGTCTGGGTGAGGGCCGAGGCGACGCCGGAGGCGAAGCCGGACGCGGTCGCGTGCCGCAGGCCCGGGCGGGCGCCGGGGCGGGACAGGACGCCGATCAGGGCGGCCGTCGTACCGGCCACCGCGAGGGCCTCGGTGAGGCTCAGCACCTGGTGGGGTGCGGGGCCGGAGGCCGTGATCAGGAGGGCGCCGAGGCCGAGCAGGGTCAGCGCGGTGCCCCGCCACTCGTTGGCGGTGACCCGGCGGCCCGCCGCCCGGGCGCCCATCGGCACGGCCGCGACCAGGGTCAGCGCGCCCAGCGGCTGTACGAGGGTCAGCGGGCCGAACTTCAGGGCGACGACGTGCAGCAGGGCGGCGCCGGCGTTCAGGCCCACCGCCGCCCACCAGGCACCGGAGCCGAGCAGCCGCAGCAGGCCCGCTCCGGCGGTCCTCGAGGCGAGGCGCTCCTGGGCGACGGCGGCGGCCGCGTAGGCGACGGCCGAGACCAGGGAGAGGACGACGGCGATCAGGGCGGCGGCGCTCATCGGCCAGCCCCCACCGGCACGGGCTCCTCGGAGACGAGGTGCCGGGTGCCGCGCCCGGCCGTGCTGGCCGTGCGGCGCGGCGAGCGAAGCGAGAGGGGGGTCCCCCCGGACGAAGTCTGGGGGCGGATGAGGGCGAGGGCGGCGCCGAGCATCGCGGTGGCGACGATCGAGTCCAGCCAGTAGTGGTTCGCGGTGCCCACGATCACGAGGAGGGTGATCGCCGGGTGCAGCAGCCACAGCCAGCGCCGACGGGAGCGGGTGGCGACGATCAGGCCGATCGCCACCATCAGGGCCCAGCCGAAGTGCAGCGAGGGCATCGCCGCGAACTGGTTGGAGAGGTGGTCGCTGCTCGGCGGGCCGTAGACGGAGGGACCGTACACCCGGGCGGTGTCGACGAGGCCGGTCGCGGCCAGCATGCGGGGCGGTGCCAGCGGGAAGGTGAACGGCAGCACCAGGGCGGCCGCGGTCACCAGGGCGAGGACCCGTCGGGCCCAGACGTAGTGCGCGGGGCGTCGCAGGTAGAGCCAGACCAGGAAGGCCAGCGTGGCCGGGAAATGAACCGTGGCGTAGTAGGTGTTGGCGAGGTGGACGAGGGTGTCGCCGTGCAGCAGTGCGGACTGCACGCCGACCTCCGAGGGCAGGTGCAGCGTCCGTTCCAGGTCCCAGATCCGGTGGGCGTTGTGCAGGGCCTCGGCGGTATGGCCGGTGGCCAGCTGGCGCCCGAACTTGTAGACGAGGAAGAGCCCTGCGACGAGCAGGAGCTCACGGACGAGCGGCGGCCGGGCTATCGCGCCCGGCTCCGCTGCTGCCGGCTCGGACTGGGATCTCATCCCAGGCCCCCTCACTGACGGTGGTGCGTGCGAGTCCCGGACGGTGGCCCGAACTCTTCGATACGGAAGCGTACCGATACGCCACTGTACCGATACGGTCGAGTACCGGTACAGTGGCGTACCGATAGACGTAGGCCACACTGGTTGTAGGTTTCCGCGCCGGCCGAACGGCGGGCGGGGCGGAAGTGATCCGCAAGTGATGCGCGAGTGAGGAGAAGAGCACATGACGTCGCAGGCCGCGGACGGACCGGAGACGGTCGCAGCCTCGCGCCGCTCCAAGATCACGCCGGAGCGTGAGCGGGAGTTCTTCGACGCCGTGCTCGAACAGATCCGCGAGTGCGGTTACGACTCCGTCTCCATGGAGGGGGTCGCCGCCAGCACCCGGTGCAGCAAGTCCACGCTCTACCGGCAGTGGAAGACGAAGCCGCAGTTCGTCGCGGCCGCGCTGCGGGCCAACCGCGAGGTGCGCTTCGCCGGCGTCGACACCGGCTCACTCGCCGGGGACCTGCGAGAGGTGGCGCGGGTCGCGGGTGACTGGTCCCGCAAGGACACCAAACTGCTCTCGGCGCTGGGCCACGCGGTCCACTCGGACGAGGAACTGGCGCAGGCGCTGCGCGAGGCACTCGTCGAACCCGAGATCGCCGCGCTCCAGCACATCCTGTACCGCGGTGTCGAGCGCGACGAGGTGCCCGAGGGCCATCCCGCGCTGGACTACGTGCCCGCCATGATGTTCGGCGTGCTGCGGGTGCGGCCCGTGCTCACCGGCGAGTACGCCGACGCCGACTATCTCGTCCGCTTCGTGGAGGCCGTCGTGCTGCCCGCACTCGGACTGACCTGAGACCCAGGCCGCCGTCCACGGGATGACTGGACGGCGACCTGCTCGCGCCGCACCGTGGGGACGGGGGCGGCGCGCACCCCCCGGCCGGGTGGGGTGCCCCTTTGAGCGGAGGGGCACCCCACCCGGCCGACTGCTGTGCTCGGGAACGGCACGCGAGTGCGGGTCAGACGTTCGAACCGCTGCCGCTGCCCGAGGACACCTTGATGCCGCTGGTGATCGTGTCGATGACCGACTCCTTCTGGCCGACGTCGACGCCGAACCGGACCACCACGATCTGCTGGGCGTTCGCAGGCGACGGGAAGGCCAGCGACTCGACGTAACCGTCGGCGCCCTTGCTGGTGATCGCCTTCCAGCGGACCATGTACCCCTTCTGCCCGGCCACCGTGACCGCCTTGGAGGCCAGCACCTCGTGCGAGGTGATCGAGCCGTAGGTCTTGCCGCCGTACGACTCCGTGGCGTTGGCCGAGATGTCCGCCTTGGCGACCTCCTCGGCCGTGTTCCCCTTGGTGCCCAGCACCACCGCGGGCGCCGAGTAGGCACCGCCGGCGGTGCAGGTCTGCGAGGTGTCGCCCGGGCACTTGTAGGAGTCGTCGGAACTGACGTTGGCGCCGTAGCTGATCGCCTGCCCGGTCCAGCCGTCCGGCACCGGGATGCTGATGGCGTTGATCGAGTCCGACACCGTGCCGCCGCCCTTGACCTTCGGCGCCTCGGACTGCCCCGGCGACGGCGACGCACCCCCGTCGGTGCCACCGGATCCCGAGCCACCGCCCGACCCGCCGAACGGGAAGCCCTGGCCGCCGTTCTGCCCGCCGTTCTGGCCCTCGGGGCCGCCCTGGCCGAAACCGCCCTGGCCGCCCGAACTCTGCTGGGAGGCCTGCCGGCCGCCGCTGCCGTTGTCGGTGAGTGCCCACGCGACCACCCCGATCGTGGCGAGGACCGCCACGGCGACGCCGACGGCGATGCCGGTACGCAGCCCGCGCCTGGCGGGGGCCGGCGGCTGCGCCGGGTACCCCGGATAGCCCGGGTAGGCGGGGTAGGGCCCGTTCGCCGGGTACGTCGGGAAGGCACCGGCGGCCGGCTGGGGGCCCTCGGCCGGTGGCTGCGGCGGGGGACCCCAGTCCGCGGCCGACCCGGCGGGCCGGGTCTGTTCCGTCCAGGCCTTGCCGTCCCACCAGCGTTCGGTGGCCGGACCGTCACTTGTCTGCCCGGGATCGGGATACCACCCGGGGGGAGTCACCTGCGTCATGCTCCTACCGTATGAGGCATCGGTGAAAGTCGGATGAGAGGATCCGGCGATGTTCGCACGAGGCGATCCGGTACGCGCGGGATGTCTGATCCGGCACGCCTCGGACGAGGTGAGCCGGCGTCATCCGGTACGGCCCGGACGGGGCGAGCCCGCGTCATCCGGACGGTCGGACGGGGCGAGCCCGCGTCATCCGGACGGTCGGACGGGGCGAGTCCGCGTCATCCGGACGGTCGGACGAGGTGGGTGGGCGTCATCCGGACGGTCGGACAGGGTGGGACGGCGTGCTGCGGGTGGGGTGGGCGCGGACGGCTCATTCGATCCGCAGGCGCACCGGCGGCCCCGGTGCCGGTGGCGGCAGGCACAGGCCGTCCCGTCCCGGGGTCAGTGAGCCCAGGACGCTCGGGTGGCGGGCGCCGGTGGCGGCCGGGAACGTGCCCGCGAGGCCGTGTGCGGTCAGGAAGCCGAGGACCGCGAAGGCGTACGCCTCCTTCGCCGCCGCGGGCAGCCCGAGTTCGTCGGAGACGCGCACCGGGACCTCCGGGAGCAGCCCGCGCAGCATCCGCATCAGTACCGGGTTGCGGGTGCCGCCGCCCGAGGCGACCACCTCCGTCGCCGCCACGCCCCGCACCGCGTCCGCCACCGTCCGGGCGGTCAGCCGGGTGAGGGTGGCCAGTGCGTCCTCGGCGCAGATCCCGGCGGGCGCCCGCCAGTACCCGGCGTGGAACAGCTCCTTGCCGGTCGTCTTCGGCGCGGGCAGCGCGTAGTACGGCTCCGCCAGCAGTTCTTCGAGCAGCGGCCCGTGCGGACGGCCGCGCGCCGCCAGCGCCCCGTCCACGTCGTACGCCAGCCGGCCGCCGGTGAACTCCCGGACCGCCGCGTCCAGCAGCGCGCACCCGGGCCCGGTGTCGAAGGCCGTGCCGTCGGGCGCGGTGAGGTTGGCGATCCCGCCGAGGTTCAGCGCCACCGGCGTCCCCGGCCGCCCGCGCAGCCACAGCAGGTCGACCAGGCTCACCAGCGGAGCGCCCTGGCCCCCGGCGGCCACGTCCCGCGACCGCAGGTCGGAGACGACCGGCAGCCCCGTCGCCTCCGCGATCCACGCCGGCTGCCCGAGCTGGAGCGTGCCGTGCACCCGGCCGCCGTCCACCCAGTGGTAGACCGTCTGCCCGTGCGAGGCCACCAACTCGGCCCGCCCACCGCACAGTTCCCGGTCGGCCCGGACCGCGGCCGCCGCGAACGCCTGCCCGATCCGGGTGTCCAGCAGACACACCCGGGCCAGCGGCACGGCGGCCGGCGGCAGCGCCCCCGCGAGCGCCTCCCGCAGCTCCTCGTCGTACGGCGTGCTCACCATCCCCAGCGGCTTCAGCAGCAGCGTGCCGTCCAGCAGCCGCAACTCGGCCGCCGCCGCGTCCACCGCGTCGTACGACGTCCCGGACATCAGGCCGATCACCAGCACCGTCTCCACCTGCCTCTCAACCCGACTGCAGGCGCTGCGACCCGAGCAGCGCGAGCACGCTGACCGCGCAGGTCGCCGCCGCGTAGTAGCCGGGCACGTCGAGATTCCCGGTGCGCCGCACCGCCTCCGTGATGATGAGGCCCGCGCAGCCCGAGAACACGGCATTGGACAGGGCGTAGGCGAGTCCGAGGCCCGTGCAGCGGGCCCGCACCGGGAACATCTCGGCCAGCAGCGCGGGCCCCGGCCCGGCCATCAGCCCCACCACCGCGCCCGCGCCGCACAGGGCGGCGCCCTTCACGGCGGCCGCGGTTCCCGGGTCCCGGAGGAGGTGCAGCAGCGGCAGCGCCAGCAGCACCACCAGCCCGGCGCCCGCCAGCATCACCGGCCGCCGCCCCACCCGGTCGCTGAGCAGCCCCGCCGGCAGGATGGCCGCCGCGAACCCCAGGTTCGCCACCACGGTCGCCAGCAGTGCCTGCCGGAAGCCGGTGTGCAGCGCGGCCTGGAGGTACGACGGCAGCACCACCAGGAAGGTGTACCCGGCCGCCGACCAGCCCATCACCCGGGCGACGGCCAGTGCGATCGCCCGCACCGGCACCCGCACGGCGCGCCCGGCGCCCGCGGCAGGCTCCCGGAACTCCGGTGTCTCGTCAAGACCGATCCGCAGCCACAGCGCGAGCGCGCCCAGCGGCAACGCCAGCAGGAACGGCAACCGCCAGCCCCAAGACCCGAACTGAGCTGCCGTCAGCATCGCGGACAGCGCCACCGCGACCCCGGACCCGCCCAGCAGCCCCAACGCCACGGTGAACGACTGCCACGCCCCGTACAGCCCCCGCCGCCCCGGCGGCGCGAACTCGGTCAGCATCGCCACCGCGCCTCCGAACTCACCCCCCGCCGACAGCCCCTGAACCACCCTCAGGAACGTCAGCAGCCACGGCGCGACCGCACCGGCCTGCGCATACGTCGGGAGCACGCCGATCAGCGCCGTCGCCCCCGTCATCAGCGCCACCACCAGGATCAGCACCGGGCGCCGGCCGAACCGGTCCGCCAGCCGGCCGAACAGGGCGGCGCCCAGTGGGCGGAAGAAGAAGGCCAGCCCGAACGAGGCGTAGGTGCGCACCAGCCCCTCGGCCGCGCTCCCGCCCGCCGGGGTGAAGAACCGCTCGGCGACGACGGTCGCGACATAGCCGTAGACACCGAACTCGTACCACTCGATGAAATTGCCGACCGAGCCCGCCGCCAGCGCCCGGAGGGGCCGGTTCCGCTCCCGCACTGCCCGATCTTCGAAAGTCAGCCTCATGTCCCTGCCCGTTGACGGTCCGTTCGCTGTACAGCGGCAGGTCGGAGCCGTCCCGCGTCGCCCGGGCGCACCCGCTTTCACCCGTCACGGCAACAGCCGCCCGGACCCGCCTCCGGACAGCCAACAGGACGGCTACGCTCGTAGTCTGTACGTCGTTCGGGCGACTTGGGGAGGTAGCAGGATGACGGAGGAGCAGCCCCCGGGAGGCGCCTCGGCTCCCCTCTGGGAGCGCGAGGAGGAGATCGCCGCCGTCGAAGAGGCGCTCGACGTCCTGTGCGCCGATCGTTCCACCTCCGGGAACCTGCTGGTGATCCGCGGCGAGGCCGGGCTCGGCAAGACCGCGCTGCTGGCCGAGACCCGCCGCATCGCCGAACGCCGGGGCTGCACCGTCTGGTCCACCCGCGGCGTCGAGACCCTGCGCAGCGTGCCCTTCCACGTGGTACGGCAGCTGTTACAGTCGGCCCTGGTCTCCCTGCTGCCCGAGGAGGCCCGCGAGTACCTCGGCGACTGGTACGAGGTCGCCGGCCCCGCCCTCGGCATCACCGACCCCGGAGACCGCCAGGCCGACCCACAGGGCGTCTGCGACGGCCTGGTCGCCGCCGTCCGCCGGCTCGCCAAGCGCTACTGGCCGCTGGTCCTGCTGATCGACGACGCGCACTGGGCCGACCAGGAGACGCTGGCCTGGCTCGCCGCGTTCGTCGAGCGCCTCGACGACCTGTCCGTCCTGGTCCTGGTGGCCCGCCGCCCCGGCGAGGTCACCGGCGACAGCGCCCGCCACCTCGACGCCGTGGCCGCCGCGGCCGGCCGCCCCGTCCGCACCGTCAGCCCCCTCACCCCGGACGCCACCGCCGGCCTGACCCGCGCCACCCTCGGCGAGCACGCCGACGCCCCGTTCTGCCGCGAGGTCTGGGCCGTCACCGGCGGCAACCCCTACGAGACCGTCGAACTCCTCGCCAAGGTCCAGGACAGCGAGGTCGAACCCGTAGAGGCCCGGGCCGGCGAACTGCGCGCCCTCAACCGGTCGGCCAGGGGCGGCGGTCTCGTCACCCGCCTCGAAGGCCTCGGCGTCGACGCCACCCGGTTCGCCTGGGCCGCCGCCATCCTCGGCGCCGGCATCTCCGTCGGTCTCGTCGCCCAGCTCGCCAGCATGGCCGTGGACGACGCCGAGCGCTGCGCCGAACTCCTGTGCAACGCCCGTATCCTCACCGAGCCCGACCCGGCCGGCTCCCGGTCCCACACGGGCGACCTGGAGTTCGTCCACCCGCTGATCGCCACCGCCGTCTACAACTCCATCCCGCCCGCGATGTGCACCGCCATGCACGGCATCGCCGCCCAGATCGTCATCGACGACGGCCGGGGCATAGCCGAGGCCTCCCGCCATCTGCTGAAGGTGCACCCGGACGACGACGAGGAGCTCGTCGAACAGCTGCGGGACGCGGCCAAGGAACACCTCGCCGTCGGCGCCCCGGACGCGGCCCGCCGCTGCCTCGAACGCGCCCTGCGCGAACCGCCCCTCCCCGACGTCCACGCACGCGTCCTCTACGAACTGGGCTGCGCCACCCTCCTCACCAAACCCGCCGTCACCATCGGCCACCTGCGGAGCGCCCTCGGCATGGCCGGCCTCACCGGCCCCGAACGCGTCGACGCCGTCTTCCGGCTCTCCCAGGCACTCCTCCACAACGACCAGCTGGAGGAAGCCGTCCGCACGGTCGAGGCGGAGGCCGCCCGGCACGAGGAAGGACCCGCCAAGCTCCGGCTCCAGGCCGTCCAGTTCATGTGGGAGGGCATCGCCGGCGAGGCCGTCTCCCCGCGGCGCTCCGAACGGCTCGCCGACCTCGCCGCCACCTGTACCGGCCGCGACAACTCCGAGCGCGCCCTGCTGATGCTGCGCGGCTTCGACCTGCTGATCCAGGGCGAGAGCGCCGAGGAGGTCGTCGAGTTGTGCGACCGCGCCCTCGTCAACGGCCGGCTCGCGCCCGGCCTCGGCTGGACCGACACCGAGTGGGGCATCGAACTCCTGCTGATGCTCGCCAACTCCTACGTCTACACCGACCGCCTCGACCGCGCGGAGAGCCTGTACAACGAGGCCCTGCGCGCCTACGAGTCGTCCGGCTGGAGCGGCGGTCACCTCGCCCTCGCCCATGCCTACGTCGGCCTCGGCCACCGCAGGCGCGGCCGGCTCCGGGACGCGGAGACTTCGCTGCGGGAGTCCCTGCGGATCGCCGAGCGGGTCGGCCGCCGACTGCCCCTGTACTGGACCGCCACCTGCAACCTCGTCGACACGCTGCTCGCCCGCGGCCACGTCCAGCAGGCCTGGGAGACCGCCGAACAGTACGGTTTCGCACCGCCGTACCCCTCCACGATCGTCATGCCCGACCCGCGGTCGGTACGCGGCCGGCTGCTGCTCGCCGTCGGGCGCACGGACGAGGCGGTGAACGAACTGGAGGCGGCGGAGAAGGCGGCCGCCGCGCGCGGCCACTTCAACCCCGTGGTCGTGCCCTGGGCGCTCGACCTCGCCCGGGCGCTCGCGAGCGAGGACCCGGTGCGGGCGGCCCAGCTGGCGGGTGACGCGCGGCGGCAGGCCGAGCGGTTCGGCACGGACACGGCGATCGGCGAGGCGTTGCGGTGCGCCGCCGCGCTGGAGACCGGACAGCGGCAGGTGCGGCTGGCCTCGCAGGCGGTGGCGTATCTGGAGGCCTCGCCGTGCCAGTACGAGCATGCGGCGGCGCGGGTGGAGTACGGGATCGCTGCGCGGTCGGTGGCCGAGTTGAACAGGGGGCTGGCGTTGGCTCGGTCGTGTGGGGCGGATGGGTTGGTTGCGCAGGCTCGGGAGGTGCTGGATACCGGGAGAGGGCTGCGTTGACGGGTGCGTTGCGGGGTGCGGGTGGGTGGGGGTTGATCGCGCAGTTCCTCCCCCAGCCTCCGGCCGGGGGCACCCCCAGCGCCCCTAAAGGGGCGCTAGAGGGCCAGGAGTTGGTCAGTTACCGCTGACAGTCGTTTTCGTACGTCCTTGTCGTATGTTGCCTCGTGTGCTCTTGCCGGATTCGTGCCGTCGAAGTAGCCCCCCGTGCCCCGGTCCTGCGTCGCCAGGGCCAGTACCCCCGGGGCGCCGTCTGCCACCGTGCTCCAGGGCGCTACTCCGCCCTCTCTCACCATCGCCGTGTCCATGAAAGTGGCCGGGTGGAGGACATTCACGGCGATGCCCGTGCCCGCCAGCTCCTCCGCCAGGGTGAAGGTGTGGGCTGCCAGCGCGAACTTGGCCCTGCAGTACGCCGCGAAGCCCTGGTAGCCGCGGGTGAACTCGGGGTCGTCGAAATCGAGGGGCTCCTGGCCCGCCGAGCCGACGTCGACGATGCGGGCGGGAGTGTTCGCGCGCAGCACCGGCAGGAGGACACGGGTGAGGGCCACCGGGGCCAGATAGTTGACGGCCAGGCGTAGCTCGTGGCCGTCCGTGCTCAGTTCGCGGCCCGAGCCGGGGGTACCGGCGCCGACGCCTGCGTTGTTGATCAGTACGTCCAGGTCGGGGTGGGCGTGGGCGACCCGTGCGCCCAGTTCGCGGACCTGGGACAGCGAGGCCAGGTCCGCGACGAAGCCCTCGGCGTCGCCCTCGGTGCGCAGTTCCTCGACCAGGCGCTCGGTACGGCCCGGATCCCGGCCGTGCGCGAGGACGACGTGGCCCGCGCGGACCAGTTCGAAGGCGACGTACCGGCCCAGTCCGGAGGTGGCACCCGTGATCAGGATGGTCGACATGCCCCCACCGTAGGCACAGCGCCCGCTCCTGTGCCTGTCCCCGGCAGGGTCACCCTTCCTCTTCCGCCAGCACCCGCTGGGCCGTCGCGAACGCCGAGTTCGCCGCCGGGACCCCGCAGTACACGGCCGTCTGCAGCAGCACCGCGCCGATCTCCTCCGGCGTGAGCCCGTTGCGCCGGGCCGCCCGCACGTGCATGGCCAGCTCGTCGTAGTGGCCGTGGGCGACCAGCGCGGTCAGGGTGATCATGCTGCGTTCGCGGCGGGAGAGCGTGGGGTCGGTCCAGATCTCGCCCCACGCGTAGCGCGAGATGAAGTCCTGGAAGCGGGCCGTGAACGGGGTCTGCCGGGCCTGGGCACGGTCCACGTGCGCGTCGCCGAGTACGTCACGCCGTACCGCCATCCCGCGCCTGGCGCCCCCGCCGAGGTGGGAGCGGAGCGCGGTCAGGACGGCCTCCGGGCACTGTGCGGGCGCCAGGTGCGCGGCGCCCGGCAGCTCGACCAGTGTGGACGCGGCGACCGCGTCCGCGATCTCCCGCAGGTGCGGCGGCGGCGTCGCGGGATCCTGCCGGCCGGCGATCAGCAGGGTGCGGACGGCGATCTCGCCGAGGCGGTCGCGCAGGTCGAAGGCGGCCAGCGCGTCGCAGCAGGCGGCGTACGCCTCCGGGTCGGCCGACCGCTGGTCCTCGACCAGCCGCGGTGCGGTGAAGCCGGGGGTGAACCAGCGGCCGGGGGCGTTCTCCGCGAGCCACTCCACGCCCTCCCGGCGCACCCGCTCGGCCCGCTCCTCCCAGGACTTGGAGCCGCCGAAGTGGGCCGAGGAGCAGATCACCGCCAGGTTCTCCAGCCGGTCCGGGTGGTGGACGGCCAGGTGCAGTCCCACGGCACCGCCCAGTGACACCCCCGCGTACGCGAACCGCCCGATGCCGAGTGAGTCGGCCAGCGCGAGCACCAGGTCGGCGAGGTCACCCACGGTCGCCCCGGCCTTGATCAGGCCGGGCGCCGAGCCGCCGTGGCCCGGGAGGTTCCAGCGCACCACCCGGTGGGCGGTGGACAGTTCGGGCGCCACGGCGTCCCACAGGGCGTACGAGGTGCCGAGCGAGGGTCCGAGGAGCAGCGGGGGAGCCGAAGCGGGGCCCTCGACACGGTGGTTGAGGAGATTCTCGGTCAACGTCGCTCCAGAGCACGGTCGGTGAGCACACCGGCTGATCCGGTGTAGCGGGCGGGGTCGGTCAGGTCGTCGAGGTCGACGTCCTTAAGGCCGGGCTCCTCGGCGAGGAGTTCGCGCAGCGTCCGGTGCTCGGTGTGGGTGCGGCGGGCCAGCTCGGTGAGCAGTTCCTTGGCCCGGGCCCGGCCGAGCACGGGGGCCAGTCCGGCGGAGAGCCGCTCCGAGACGATCAGCCCGTTGGTGAGGCCGAGGTTCCTGAGCATCGCCTCCGGATGCACCCGCAGCCCCTCCGCCAGCTCCGCCGCGTCCCGTGCCGCGCCGCCGACGGTCCGCAGCAGATCGCGCAGGGGTTCCCACTCGGCGTGCCAGGCGCCGGCAGGCCGCTCGTCCTCCGCGGCCATCGAGCCGTACAGGACGGCCGCGAGCTGCGGGGCCCGCCGGGCGGCCGCCGCGACCAGCGTGGCGCGCACCGGGTTGGCCTTGTGCGGCATCGCCGAGGAACCGCCCCCGCTGCCCTCGGAGACCTCGCCGATCTCGGTACGGGACAGGATCAGCACGTCCGCGGCGGCCTTCCCCAGCGCGCCCGCCGTGAAGGCGAGGCACCCGGCGAGGTCGGCGACCGGCGTGCGCAGCGTGTGCCAGGGCAACGGGGGTACGCAGAGGCCGAGTTCACGGGCGTACGCCGCCGGAAGCTCCTCGGGGTGCTCCGCGCCGTACGCCCCGAAGGCGGCCAGCGTGCCTGCCGCGCCGCCGAGTTGGGCGGGCAGCGACTCCCGGACCCGGGCCACGCGGTCCCGGGCGTCGAGGACCAGCGAGCGCCAGCCGGCCGCCTTCAGCCCGAACGTCGTCGGTACGGCGTGCTGGGTGAGCGTGCGGCCCGGCATCGGCGTGTCGCGGTGCTCGGCGGCGAGCCGGGACAGGGCCTGTGCGGTGCGCCCGAGGTCGGCGAGCACGAGGTCCAGGGTGCGGGCGGCTACCAGCATCGTCGCCGTGTCCATGATGTCCTGGCTGGTCGCGCCCCGGTGCACGTACGGCCCGTACTCCGCGCCGACCGCCTTGGTGAGCTCGGCGACCAGCGGGATGACCGGGTTGCCGCCGCCGCGGCCGCGCTCCGCGAGGGCGCCGACGTCGAACCGGTCGGGATCGGCCGCCTCGGTCGCGGCCGTCGCGGCCCCGGCCGGGGCCTGCCCGAGGGCCGCCTGGGCGCGGGTGAGGGCCGCCTCCGCGTCGAGGAGCGCCCGCAGCCAGGCGCGGTCGCCGGTCGCGGACGCGGCAGGGGAGCCGGACCACCCGGGACCGAGCAGCCCGGCGTCACCACCGCCGTACTCCACTGAACTCACTGGAACTCCAGGAAGACCGTCTCGCCCTCGCCCTGAAGGCGGATGTCGAAACGGTAGGTCCCGCTGCCCTCGTCGGCGGCGATCAGCGTGTCGCGTCGCTCGCCCACCCGGGTGAGCAGCGGGTCGGCGGCGAGCGCCGCGTCGTCGCCCGGCAGGTAGATCCGGGTGAAGAGGTGCACCAGCAGCCCGCGCGCGAACACGCACACGCTGAGGTAGGGCGCGCTGCCGCCGCGGGCGCCGGGCCGCAGCGTCCGCGCGTACCAGTGTCCGTTCGTGTCCGTCTGGATCCGGCCCCAGCCGGTGAACTCCACACCGTTGCGGCCGAGGTGGTCACCGGTCGCCGGGTCGCGGCGGAGCGAACCGTCGGTCGTGGACACGTTCCCGTCCGGGTCGGCACCCCACACCTCCACGAGCGCGTCGGGAAGCGGGTCGCCCGCGCCGTCGAAGACGTATCCGTGGACCGTGATCGTGTCAGGGTGCCCCAGGGGCGCGATGTCCTCCCCGCCGCGGAACGGCAGCGCGTACCCGTAGAACGGGCCGACCGTGTGCGACGGGGTGGGCAGGACGTTCTCCGGGCTGCTCGTGTCGATCTTCGTCATGGCAGGTCAGCGTCCTTCTTCGATCCAGGTGGCGGCGGGGCCGTCCAGCACGATGTCCCAGTGGTAGCCCATCGAGAACTCCGGCGCGGACAGGCCGTGGTCGTAGGTCGCGACCAGACGCTGCCGGGCCGCGTCGTCCGTCACCGACTGGATGATCGGGTCGTACGGGAACAGCGGGTCGCTCGGGAAGTACATCTGCGTCACCAGCCGCTGCGTGAACGCCGTACCGAACATCGAGAAGTGGATGTGGGCCGGGCGCCACGCGTTGAGGTGGTTGCGCCAGGGGTAGGGGCCCGGCTGGATGGTGGTGAAGTGGTAGCCGCCGTCGGCGTCGGTGATCGTGCGGCCGACCCCGGTGAAGTTCGGGTCCAGCGGGGCGTCGTGCTGCTCGCGCTGGTGGGCGTAGCGGCCCGCCGAGTTGGCCTGCCAGATCTCGATCAGCTGGCCCCGGACCGGCCGGCCGTCCCGGTCCAGCAGCCGCCCGGAGACCGTGATCCGCTCGCCGACGGGCTCTCCGCTGTGCTGCCGGGTCAGGTCATTGTCTATCCCGGTGATGTCCCGCTCCCCGAACGCGGGGGAGTGCAGCTCCACCAGCTCCGGGTCCTTGCTGGTGTCGATGCCGACCAGCGGCTGCTTCGGATGCCGCAGAACGGACGACCGGTAGGGGGCGTAGTCCCGGCGGGGGTGGTGCTCGACGGGGGCGCCTTCGGCCACCCGCTTCTCATAGGCGGCGTGCTCGGCGGCGACCTCAAGGTCGATATCAGCCTGGGTGAGTGTCATACAAAGTCCTAGGTGTGAGCGCCCCGTCAGGGGCACTGGGGGTGCCCCCGGCCGGAGGCTGGGGGAGGAACTGCGCGACCAGCCACAACGCACCAGCAGGTGCGCACGGCTCGTCTACCGCTCAAGAACAAGCGCGAGCCCTTGGCCAACGCCGATGCAAAGGCCGGCAACACCGGTACCGCTGCCACGCCGCGCCAGCTGGTGCGCCACGGTCCCCGCGAGCCGCGCCCCCGAGGCACCGAGCGGATGCCCCAACGCGATCGCCCCACCCTGCGGATTGAGGATCGCCGGATCGAACTCGGGCCACTCGGCGACGCATCCGAGAACCTGGGCGGCGAAGGCCTCGTTCAGCTCCAGGACCGACAGGTCGCCAAAGCCTCTGCCCGCCTTGGCGAGTGCCCGGTTCACCGCTTCCACGGGCGCGAGCCCGAAGTAGTCGGGGTCCAGCGCGTGGACCCCGGTCGCGGAGACCCGGGCCAGCGGCTCCCGCCCGAGCGACCGCAGCCCCTCCTCATCGGTGAGCAGCAGCGCCGCCGCACCGTCGTTGAGCGGCGACGCGTTCCCCGCGGTCACCGTCCCGCCCTCCGTACGGAAGGACGGCTTGAGCTTGGCCATCGCGGCGAGGGAGGCGTCCGGACGCACACATTCGTCCGCACCGAACACCACCGGCTCGCCCTTGCGCTGCGGAATGGACACCGGGGCCAACTCGGCCTCGAACAGGCCGCGTTCCCGTGCGGCGGCGGCCTTCTGGTGCGAGGCGAGGGCGAACTCGTCCTGCTGCTCGCGGCTGATCTTGTGTTTGTCGGCGATGCGTTCGGCCGACTCGCCCAGCGGGATGGTCCACTGCGGGTCCATCTGCGGGTTGACCATGCGCCAGCCCAGCGTGGTCGAGTACAGCTCGGCGTGCCCGGCGGGGAACGGCCGGTCGTTCTTGGGCAGCACGTACGGCGCCCGGGTCATCGACTCGACACCGCCCGCCACGGCGATGGAGGCGTCCCCGACGGCGATGGCACGCGCGGCCTGGATGACCGCCTCCAGCCCCGAGCCGCACAGCCGGTTGACCGTGACGCCCGGCACGGACGTCGGCAGGCCCGCCAGCAGCGCGGCCATCCGGCCGACGTTGCGGTTCTCCTCGCCTGCGCCGTTGGCGTTGCCGAAGTAGACGTCCTCGATCCGGGCCGGGTCCAGGTCGGGGGTGCGGGCGAGGAGTTCGCGGACGGCGTGGGCGGCCAGGTCGTCCGGGCGTACGCCGGCCAGACCGCCGTTGTAGCGGCCGATCGGCGTGCGGACGGCGTCGACGATGTACACCGTGTTCACAGCAGATCCTCCGGGACGGTGAGCTTGGCGTCGGTCTTGGCGATGATCTCCTCGACGCCGACCCCGGGAGCGGCCTCGACGAGGACGAGTCCGTCACCGGTGACGTCCAGGACGCCCAGGTCGGTGATGATCCGGTCCACGCACGCCTTGCCGGTCAGCGGCAGCGCGCACTCCGTGAGGATCTTCGCCGAGCCGTCCTTCGCGGTGTGCGTCATCACCACGATCACCCGGCGGGCGCCGTGGACGAGGTCCATCGCCCCGCCGATCCCGGTGACGAGCTTGCCGGGGATCGCCCAGTTGGCCAGGTCCCCGCCCGCGGAGACCTGCATCGCGCCCAGCACGGCGACGTCGATGTGGCCGCCGCGGATCATGGAGAAGGACAGCGCCGAATCGAAGAAGGAGGCGCCCGGCAGGACGGTCACGGTCTCCTTCCCGGCGTTGATCAGGTCCGGGTCGACGGCGTCCTCGCTCGGGTAGGGGCCGGTGCCCAGAATGCCGTTCTCCGACTCCAGGACCACCTCCACCCCCTCGGGCAGGTAGTTCGGGATCAGCGTCGGCAGCCCGATCCCGAGATTCACGTACTGCCCGTCTTCCAGTTCACGGGCCGCCCGGGCGGCCATCTCCTGGCGCGTCCAGGCCATCAGCTGCTCACCGTCCGCTGCTCGATCTTCTTGTCCGCCGCCTGCTCGGGAGTGAGCGCCACCACCCGCTGCACGAAGATCCCCGGCAGGTGCACCGCGTCCGGATCGATCTCCCCGGGCTCCACCAGCTCCTCCACCTCTGCGATCGCGACCTTCCCGGCCATCGCCGCGAGCGGGTTGAAGTTCCGGGTGGACTTGTTGAAGACCAGGTTCCCGTGCCGGTCGCCCTTCGCCGCCCGCACGAGCGCGAAGTCGGTGCGGATGCCCCGCTCCAGCACGTACTCGGTGCCGTCGAACTCCCGCACCTCCTTCGCGGGCGACGCCAGTGCCACCCCGCCGGAGCCGTCGTAGCGCCAGGGCAGTCCGCCGTCCGCCACCTGCGTGCCCACCCCCGCGGGGGTGTAGAACGCGGGGATCCCGGCACCGCCCGCCCGCAGCCGCTCGGCCAGGGTGCCCTGCGGGATCAGCTCCAGCTCCAGCTCACCCGCCAGATACTGGCGCGCGAACTCCTTGTTCCCCCCGATGTAGGAACCGGTCACCCGGGTGATCCGTCCGGCGGCGAGCAGGACGGCGAGTCCCGTGTCCATCGCCCCGCAGTTGTTCGAGACCACCGCGAGGCCACCCACCCCCCGCCGGTACAACGCCTCGATCAGTGCGCTCGGGACACCGCTCAGCCCGAACCCGCCCACCGCCAGCGACGCGCCCTCCGGCACGTCGGCCACCGCCTCCGCGGCCGTGGCGACCACCTTGTCCATCCGTGCAGCCTCATCTCTCAGCGAATTAATCAGGGCACTGAGTATTTCAGCGAGATATCTGCCACGCTGCCACTGGCGTCGGCACCAGTCAAGACCATGGCCGCTGGCGGTCAGGTGTACAGACAGGACGGAAGACCGCGGGTATCGTTCAGTGCACCAACGAATTCGGACCCTGGGAGCGCATATGGCCGCGGTGGACCTCACCACCCACCCCGGGCACCTGGCCCGGCGGCTTCAGCAGGCCCACTACCTGCTGTGGAACACGATGGTCTCGGAAGAGATCACCTCGCCGCAGTTCGCGGTACTGAACGCGCTCGTCGCCGAGCCGGGACTGGACCAACGGACCGTGGGGGAGCGGGTGGGCCTGGACCGGTCGACCGTCGCCGAGGTCATCAGCCGGCTGGGCCGGCGCGGGCTCCTCGACAAGGTGCGCGACCCGCAGGACGGCCGCCGCTTCCTGCTGCGCCTCACCGACGACGGCCTGCGCACCCACCGCAAGCTCAGCGTGCGCACCGCGCGGATGAACCAGGTCTTCCTGGCCCCGCTCTCGGCCGAGGAGCAGAGGCAGTTCTTCGATCTGATCCGCCGGGTCTCGGACGCGGCGGAGGACCTGCGCAATCCCGCGGAGCCCCTCGCCTCCAGGACCTAGGCCTTCACGAACACCACCCATACCGGGCCGTCGGCGAAGTCCACCGGAGCGCCGTCGGCACCCGTGAACGCCGTGCCGTCGGTGGCCGCCGGACGTGACCACGTGGTCCGGAACGTTCGCCCGTCCCGCAGCACGTCGGCCCGTCCCGACCCGACCGTGTGCGTGTACGGCGTGTAGTTGCCGAGCACGTCGTGAAATCCGGACCTGGTCACCTTGACGTACTGCACCACGACCGTCGGGGCCGTGAGTCGCGTCCCGGCCGTCGTCCGGGCCGGTGTGCCGTCCATCGAGACCAGCCAGCGGTTGTGGTCGCCGGACCAGGTGAAGGTGAAGCGGGCCGCCGGGTACCGCACGGTGCGGGCGGCGGTGGCCATGCCGCCGGCCGGGGCCGGACCGTAGCGGAAACCGGTGGTGAGCGCCGCCCTGCCGGGCGCGCCGTCCGGCAGCACAGCGGCCGGACGCAGGTACAGGTTGTGCGGGGCCGGTCTGCCGCTGCCCCGGTAGTAGGCGCGGGACGTCTCCGCCGGCGACTCCGGCCGCAGGGGTGCCCGGCCGATCAGGGGGAGCAGTTTCCTCTGGGCGCCGGAGAAGGCGAGCGTCGGCCGGTCGAACTGACGCAGCAGTTCCAGGTCGGACTCACGGACGCTGCGGACCGGGCCGATGACCGCGGGGAGCCCGGTGGCGTACACCGCCATCAGCCGGCTGAGTCCGCCCTCCACCTGTTCGGCGTACACCACGTCCGCCGAGTCCAGTCCGGTCTGCGGGCGGGCCGCGGCCACGTTGTCGATCTTCACGGCCAGGACGGATCCGGTGGCCCGCTGCCCGCTCGGCGCGGGGGTCCCCTCGCCCGGCGTCGGGGTGGCCTGTGGTGGGCGGCCGTCGTCCGCCGTGCCGTGCCGGGTGCAGCCCGCGGTCAGGGAAGCCGTCGTCGCGACCGCCGCCAGTGCTGCCGTCAGTACGGTCCGGCGTGTCGGCGCCTCGTGTCGCATGTCCACCGCGGCCCCCCGTTCGTCCCACCCCGTTCACGCTGTTGCTTGATTGTGTACTCAACAGGTCATCGGGTGCCATACCCGGTCGAACCAGATCGGGGACGGTCAGGACCCGAGGATCTCCGTGAGGTCGTAGCGCACCGGCTCCTCCAGCTGGGCGTAGGTGCAGCTCTCCGGCGTGCGGTCCGGGCGCCAGCGGCGGAACCGGGCCGTGTGCCGGAAACGGGCCCCGTTCTCCATGTGGTCGTACGCCACCTCGGCCACCCGCTCCGGCCGCACCGGTACCCAGGACAGGTCCTTCTTGCCCGACCAGCGGCTCGGCGCACCGGGCAGCCGGGCCGACTCGTGCGCGGCCTCCTCCGCCCAGGCCGCCCACGGGTGACCGGAGACGTCGTCCATGCGCAGCGGCTCCAGCTCCTCGACCAGCTCGGCCCGCCGCTTCATCGGGAACGCGGCCGACACGCCCACGTGCTGGAGGGCACCCCGGTCGTCGTACAGGCCCAGCAGCAGCGAGCCCACCACCGGGCCGCTCTTGTGGAAGCGGTAACCGGCGACCACGACGTCGGCCGTCCGCTCGTGCTTGACCTTGTACATGGCACGCTCGTCCTGCCGGTAGCGCAGGGTGAGCGGCTTGGCGATGACCCCGTCGAGGCCGGCCCCCTCGTACTGCTCGAACCACTGCCGGGCCACCTCGACATCGGTCGTGGCCGGCGCCAGATGCACGGGCGGGGTGACCCCGTCCAGTGCCCTCGTGAGCAGGGCGCGGCGGTCGGTCAGCGGGACGTCGAGGAGGGACTCGTCGTCCAGCGCCAGCAGGTCGAAGGCGACGAAGGAGGCGGGCGTCCGCTCCGCCAGCGTGCGCACCCTGGAGGCCGCCGGATGGATCCGCTCGGTCAGCGCGTCGAAGTCCAGCCGGCCCTCCCGCGCGATCACGATCTCCCCGTCCAGCACGCACCGCTCGGGCACCCGCTCCTTCAGCGCCACCACCAGCTCGGGGAAGTACCGGGTCAGCGGCTTCCCGGTACGACTGCCCAGCTCCACCTCGGCGCCGTCCCGGAACACGATCGCGCGGAAGCCGTCCCACTTCGCCTCGTACTGCATGTCCGGCGGGATCGTCGCCACCGACTTGGCGAGCATCGGCTTCACGGGCGGCATCACCGGCAGATCCATGCCATGACTCTACGAGCGCTCCCCGGCGTCCGCTCGTCACGCGGCACGCTCCGCTACGGGCCCGGCGACCGTGTCGAGCCGATATGCGAGGCGGGGGTGGTGCGCCTACCGTGGCCGCATGGGCGATGCGGTGCAACTGGAGGTGGCCGGCCGGACCGTACGGCTGTCCAGCCCGGACAAGGTGTTCTACCCGGAGCGCGGTTTCACCAAGCTCGACGTCGCTCGCTACTACGCGGCCGTCGCCCCCGGCATCCTGCGCGCCCTGCGCGACCGCCCCACGACCCTCCAGCGCTACCCGGACGGTGTCGAGGGCGAGTGGTTCTACCAGAAGCGCGCCCCCAAGGGCATGCCCGACTGGATCCCCACCGCCCACATCACCTTCCCCAGCGGCCGCACCGCCGACGAGATGTGCCCCACGGAGGAGGCGGCCGTGGTGTGGGCCGCGCAGTACGGCACGCTCACCTTCCACCCCTGGCCGGTGCGGCGCGGGGACGTCGACCATCCCGACGAGCTCCGGATCGACCTCGACCCGCAGCCCGGCACCGACTTCGCCGACGCGGTCCGCGCCGCCCACGAACTGCGGGCCGTCCTCGACGAGTTCGGCGGACTGCGGGGCTGGCCCAAGACCTCCGGCGGCCGCGGGCTGCACGTCTTCGTGCCCGTCGAACCCCGCTGGACCTTCACCCAGGTCCGGCGCGCGGCGATCGCCGTGGGCCGCGAGCTGGAACGCCGGATGCCGGACCGGGTGACCACCAGGTGGTGGAAGGAGGAGCGCGGCGAGCGCATCTTCATCGACTACAACCAGACGGCCCGCGACCGCACCATCGCCTCCGCCTACTCCCTGCGGCCCCTCCCGAACGCCCCCGTCTCCGCACCGCTGCGCTGGGAGGAGCTCGACCACGTGCAGCCGGCGGACTTCGACCTGGCCACGATGCCGGCCCGGTTCGCCGAAGCCGGCGACGTGCACGCCGACATGGACGACCACGCCTACTCCCTCGACGCCCTCCTCGAACTCGCCCGCCGCGACGAGGACGAGCACGGTCTCGGCGACCTGCCCTATCCGCCGGAGTACCCGAAGATGCCGGGCGAGCCCAAGCGCGTCCAGCCGAGCCGGGCCCGGCCCGAACAGTCCTCCTGACGGCGGCACTCGGTCACGCCCTCGCCGGGGGCCGGCCGCCGGCGCCCGGGACTATGCTGATCGCCAGCCGCCGAGGAGGAGGGCCGAGGTGTCCGAGGCAGTGTCGCGCCCCACGCTGGAGGCCGTGGCCGCGCGGGCCGGAGTGTCCCGGGCCACCGTGTCCCGGGTCGTCAACGGCGGGGACGGCGTGCGCGAGCCCCTCGTCCAACGGGTGCGGCGGGCGGTCGAGGAACTCGGCTACGTCCCCAACCAGGCCGCCCGCAGCCTTGTCACCAAACGGCACGACGCCGTCGCCGTCGTCATCGCCGAACCGGAGACCCGGGTCTTCACCGACCCCTTCTTCGCCCTCCAACTGCGCGGCATCAGCAAGGAACTGACCGCCCACGACAACCAGCTCGTCCTGCTGCTCACCGAGGGCCGGGACGACCACGCCCGGGTGGCCCGCTACCTCGCCGGCGGCCATGTCGACGGCGCGCTGGTCTTCTCCCTCCACCTCGACGACCCGCTGCCCGGTCTGATCGAGGGCGCCGGCGTCCCCACCGTGTTCGGCGGCCGGCCCGGCTGGAGCGACGGCACGAACAGCGCCGTGTACGTCGACTGCGACAACCGGGGCGGCGCCGAGGACGCGGTACGCCACCTCGTCGGCCTCGGCCGGAGCCGGATCGCGCACATCACCGGACCGCTGGACCAGACCTCGGCGGCCGACCGCCTCCAGGGATACCGGGACGCCATGGGGGAGGCCGTTCCTCGACTGGTCGCGGCCGGCGACTTCACTCCCTCCGGCGGCGAGCGGGCCATGAGCGAACTCCTCGACCGCTGCCCGGACGTGGACGCCGTGTTCGCCGCCAACGACCTCACCGCCCTCGGCGCCCTGCGCGTCCTGCGCGACCGCGGCCGCCGGGTGCCCGAGGACGTCGCCGTGATCGGCTTCGACGACGTGCTGCCCGTCGCCGAACAGACCGAGCCGCCTCTTACGACGGTCCGTCAGGACATCGAGGAGATGGGCCGGTTGATGGCCCGCCTGCTGCTGTCCGCACTGACCCGCGACGAGTCGGCGACCGGTGCGCCGTCCAGCGTCGTCCTGCCCACGACGCTGATACGGCGCGCGACCGCGTGACGCGTCCCGGCTCCCGCCTCAGGTCCCCTGCGGTTCGCCCTTGATCACCGCGAAGCGGGCGCCGTACGGGTCCGCCAGCTTGGCCATCCGGCCCACCCCCTCCAGCGTGGTCGCCGGCATCCGCACCCTGCCGCCCGTCTGCTGGGCCTTCTCCACCACCGCGTCCGGGTCCTCGACCTCGAAGTACGGCAGCCAGTACGCGCCCGCCTGCGCCTCGGCCGGGTCGTCGGCCAGCGGCACCATCCCGCCGAACATCGACGCGTCGTCGCCGCCCGCCGGGTTGATACAGGTGTAGGTGCCGCCCGGGAAGGGCACGCCGGAGGTCTCCAGGCCGAGCACCTTGTGGTAGTAGGCCGCGGCGGCCGCGATGTCCGGGGTGTACAGCTCGACCCAGCACAGCGAGCCCGGATCGCCCGCCACGTCGACGCCCTTGGTGAGCGCCGGCTGCCAGATGCCGAAGGGGACGCCCGCCTGGTCGGTGAGGATCGCCAGGTGGCCCCGGCCCAGCACGTCCATCGGCTGGGCGAGGACGCTGCCGTGCGCCTGCTCGGCCGCCTTCGCGGTGGCCTGCGCGTCCTCGCTCTGGAAGTACACCGTCCAGGACGGCGGCCCCTGCTCCGGCGTGGTCTGCATGCCGCCGGCAACGGTCCTGCCGTCCAGCTGGAAGAAGCCGTAACCACCGGCGTCGGGACCCGCCGACCGGAACTGCCAGCCGAAGAGACCGTTGTAGAAGGAGACTGCGCCGTCGATCTCGGGCGTGCCGAGGTCGATCCAGTTGGGAGCGCCGTTGACGAAACGGGTGGTGAGCATCATCGCCCTCCTCGGAAGGGTCCTGTCCTCTGCTGCGCCGAGTCTTCCACCGCCCACTGACAATCGCTGCCCGACCACGCCCACCGCGACCCGGTTACCGTGGGTCACCCGACGCGGTCGCCGAGTTCCGGATCCGTTCCGCGCGCCGCCGTGCGCGGGCGTGCCGCGCAGGAGCATGATCGAGGCTGAAGTGCTCTGCCGCCGGGACGTTGAGCGGGCGTTGATCGAACGTTTTTCGCCGCCCGGCACGATCCTGGCCATGCACTTCGACACCATCACCCCGCCCCGCACGCCCGTCCCGGCCTGGCAGGCGCAGGCGTTGTGCGCGCAGACCGGGGCGGACTTCTTCTTTCCCGAGCCCGGCAGCTCGGTACGCGAGGCCAAGCGCATCTGCGGCATGTGCGAGATGCGCTCGGCCTGCCTGGAGTACGCGCTCGACAACGACGAACGCTTCGGCGTCTGGGGCGGCCTGTCCGAGAAGGAACGCCTGGAACTGCGCCGCGCGTCCCGCTGAACCCCCACCGGGGAAATGCGATGGGCCGCACGCCCGGGCCCGGCTACCATCCGGGGACGCGGCCGGACGTAGCGCAGAGGCAGGCGCACCGTCTTGGCAAGATGGACACACCGGTTCGAATTCGGTCGTCCGGGCCGTGTGACGAGGTCCTGTGGAGCAGAGGCAGACTCGCCACCCTCTCAAGGTGGATACGCCGGTTCGAATCCGGCCGGGACCGCGATACGGCGGACACGGGCGGGGACGGATGAGCGAGGCGATCACCGAGGCCGAACTGGCGGCTTTCCACCAGGTCGTGGGGAAGCTGCGGGCGCTGCCCGTCGACGACCCGGTGCGGCTGCGCGCCGAGCAGGTCGCCGCCTCCTTCGCCCGCGACGGCCGGCTGCGCCGCCGGCGGACGCGCAGCACCGAGACGCCCACGGCGGACGCCGCCGTGATGGCCGCGACCGCGACCGGCGCCCTGGGCCGCCGCGAGGACGCGCCGCTCGCCGTGCCCGGCGCCGGTGGCGTCTTCCACAAGCCGCGTACCTGCTACGTCTGCAAGTCGCCCTATCGACAGGTCGACACCTTCTACCACGGGCTCTGTCCCGACTGCGCCGCCGACAACACGGCGCGCCGCGCCCTGAGCACCGACCTCAGCGGCCGCCGGGTGCTGCTCACCGGCGGCAGGGTGAAGATCGGCTTCCAGCTGGCGCTGATGATGCTGCGCGACGGCGCCGAACTCCTCGTCACCTCGCGCTTCCCGTACGACACCCGGCGGCGCTTCGAGGCCGCGCCGGGCAGCGCCGAGTGGCTGGACCGGCTCACCGTCCTCGCCGTCGACCTGCGCGACCCGCGCCAGGTCCTCGGCCTGTGCGAGGAACTGCGGGGGGAGGGCGAGCCGCTGGACATCCTCGTCAACGACGCGGCCCAGACCGTGCGCAGACCGCCCGAGTCGTACGCCCTGCTGGCCGCAGGCGAGTCCGAAGCGCTGCCCCCGGGCGCCCGGCGGGCCCCCGGCTTCCTCCCCGTGCGCGGGCCGGCGGGCTCGGCCGCGGCCCTGCCCGTCGCACTGCGCGAGGCCGACTAGGCCGGACTGCTGCCCGACCCGTCGCCCGAGAACTCCTGGTCGGCCCGGCTCGGCGCCCTCGACCCCGCCGAGGTCCTGGAGACCCAGCTCGTCAACGCCCTGGCCCACAGCACCACCGAGGACGGCAGCGCCGGCAGCCCCCAGGAGGCCCGGCGCCTGGCCTCCCGCGGGTCCTCCGGCGCCGGCCGGGGCAGCCCGACACGCGTGCGTACCCGGTCGGCCTCCGCGGCGTCGATCAGGTCCAGCAGGAAGCCGACCGCCCGGCCGGAGGTGGTGTCAGCACGCATGCGCGCATGATGCCGCAGGCCACCGACAGGGCGCACCGGAAAATCCGGGCGCCCGCCGCTCCTGACGTCACGCGCCGGCGCGGGCCGCCATCCGGGCCTTGCGTGCCGCCAGCTTCTCGTCGAACTTCGACGCCTCGGCGTCCAGCCCGCCCATGAACAGGCCGAGTTCCTCCTGCGCCTTGAGGCCCTCCGGGCCCAGGCCGTCGATCTCCAGGACCTTCAGGTGACGCAGCACCGGCTGGAGCACGTCGTCGTGGTGGATCCGCAGGTTGTAGACCTCGCCGATCGCCATCTGCGCGGCGGCCCGCTCGAAGCCGGGGATGCCGTGACCGGGCATGCGGAAGTCGACCACGACGTCCCGCACCGCCTGCATGGTCAGGTCGGGGGCCAGCTCGAACGCGGCCTTGAGGAGGTTGCGGTAGAAGACCATGTGCAGGTTCTCGTCGGTCGCGATGCGGGACAGCATGCGGTCGCAGACCGGGTCGCCGGACTGGTGGCCGGTGTTGCGGTGCGAGATGCGGGTCGCGAGCTCCTGGAAGGCGACGTAGGCGACCGAGTGCAGCATCGAGTGCCGGTTGTCCGACTCGAAGCCCTCGCTCATGTGCGACATCCGGAACTGCTCCAGCTTGTCCGGGTCCACCGCGCGCGAGGCGAGCAGGTAGTCGCGCATCACGATGCCGTGCCGGCCCTCCTCGGCGGTCCAGCGGTGCACCCAGGTGCCCCAGGCGCCGTCCCGGCCGAACAGCGAGGCGATCTCGTGGTGGTAGCTGGGCAGGTTGTCCTCGGTGAGGAGGTTCACCACCAGGGCGGTCCGGCCGATCTCGGTGACCTTGGACTGCTCCTTGCCCCAGGCCTGGCCGTCCTCGAAGAAGCCGGGGAAGTTACGGGCGTCGCTCCACGGCACGTACTCGTGCGGCATCCAGTCCTTGGCGACCTTCAGATGCCGGTTCAGTTCTTTCTCGACCACTTCCTCCAGGGCGTACAGCAGGCGCGCGTCGGTCCACACGGACGGGCTGCCGAGATGGGGAGAAGTGATCGTCACGAGAACTCCAGGGGGACGCCGAACAAGAGCGGATGAACGGGAGAAGACCGGCGAGCGGGGCCGGGAACCTACGTGATCGTAGGCTACGAATCCGTAGGTTACGAAGCCGTAGGTTAAGTGCGCTGTAAAGACTGCTGATCAGGCCCGGTGCACAAGGTGAATCGGGACATGCCAAGCAGCCCCGGGACCCGCAGGTCCCGAGGCCGAAGCGGTGAACCGATGCCCTGTCAGGCGTACAGCTCCCGCAGCCGCACCGAGAGGCACGTCACACATCCCTCGAGTTTCTCGAACTCGGAGATGTCGACCGGGACCACCTCGTGGCCGAGATCGGCCAGCAACTCCGCGGTCTTGGGCGCACTTGCCGACATCAGCAGCTTGCCGCCGCCGAGCAGCACCACATGCGCACCCGCCTCCTCGGGCACCGCCAGGAAGCCCGGGAACAGCGACGGCCGGTCCACGTTCGGGATGTGCCCCAGGATCGTTCCGTCGGGCAGCGCGGTCACCGCCGACTTCAGGTGCAGCACCTTACTCACGGGCACGGCGACCACCCGCGCGCCCAGCGGCTCGAACGCGGCCCGCAACTGCTGCACCCCGGCCGCGTTGGTCCGCCCGCCACGGCCGACGTAGACGGTGTCGCCGACCTTGAGGACGTCGCCGCCGTCCAGGGTGCCCGGCTCCCAGATCCAGTTCACCGAACAGCCGAGCCGGGCCACCGCCTCCTCGACGCCGGCCGTCTCCTCGCGCCGGGACTCGGCGCCCGGCCGGGTGATCAGCGCGACGTTCTTGTACATGACGACCGTGTCCTCGACGAACACCGAGTCCGGGCAGTCGTCCTCCGGTTCCACCTCGACGGTCTCCCAGCCGTGCGCGCGCAGCGTCTCGGCGTACGCCTCCCACTGCTCGTGGGCGAGCTCGACGTCGACCTTCTCCCGCTCGATGTGCGTCACCAGGCCTTCGGCGAGGCGCGGGCTGGGGCGGCGGATGAGGGCCTTCTTGCTGGGCACGACGGGTCTCCGGGGTCGGTGATCGGGTCCGGCGCCCATGGTGGGGGCGCCGGACCGCCATCATGCAGGGCGGATCGGTGTAGACAAAACCCCTGTTGTCAGGCTGTGCCCTCACCGAGACGCGCCACCTCGTCCGGAGTTGTGCCGGTCAGCTCCCCGTCCGCCATCAGCAGCCACCTCGTGATCCCGATCGACTCCAGGAACGGCAGGTCGTGACTGGCCACGATCAGGGCGCCCGCGTACGACTCCAGGGCCGTGGTGAGCTGCCGGACGCTCGCCATGTCGAGGTTGTTCGTCGGCTCGTCCAGCATCAGCAGCTGGGGCGCGGGCTCCGCCAGCAGCAGCGCGGCCAGCGCCGCCCGGAAGCGCTCGCCGCCGGAGAGCGTCCCTGCCTTCTGGTCGGCGCGGGCGCCCCGGAACAGGAAGCGGGCCAGCCGCGCCCGGATCCGGTTGTTGCCGGCGTCCGGTGCGAACCGGGCCACGTTCTCGGTGACGGTCCGCTCGTCGTCGAGAACGTCCAGCCGCTGCGGCAGGAAACGCATCGGCACGTGCGCGCGTGCCTCGCCCGCCACCGGCGCCAGCTCCCCGGCGACCGTCCGCAGCAGTGTCGTCTTGCCGGCTCCGTTGCGTCCGATCAGCGCGATCCGCTCGGGCCCGCGCAGGTCGAGGATCCCCTTCACCCGCGCGCCGTGCGCGAGTTCCAGGTTCTCCAGCGTCAGCACGTTCCGGCCCGGCGGCACGGTCGTGTACGGCAGTTCGACGCGGATCTCGTCGTCGTCCCGTACCGCCTCCACCGCCTCGTCCAGCCGCTCCTTCGCCTCGGCGAGCCGTTCCTCGTGCATGATGCGGTGCTTGCCCGCGGCCTCCTGCGCCGCCCGTTTGCGTGCCCCCATGACGATCTTCGGCTCGCGTTTCTGCTCGTACATCTTCTGCCCGTACCGCTTGCGGCGGGCCAGTTTGACCTGGGCGTCGGACAGTTCGCGCTTCTGCTTGCGGACGTCGGCCTCGGCGACCCGCACCATGCGCTCGGCCGCCTCCTGCTCGACGGCAAGGGCCTCCTCGTAGGCCGAGAAGTTGCCGCCGTACCAGGTGACCTCACCGGCGCGCAGGTCGGCGATCTGGTCGACCAGGTCGAGGAGTTCGCGGTCGTGGCTGACCACGATCAGCACGCCCGGCCAGGAGGCGACGGCCCCGTACAGCCGCTTGCGGGCGTACAGGTCGAGGTTGTTGGTGGGCTCGTCCAGCAGCAGCACGTCCGGCCGCCGCAGGAGCAGCGCGGCCAGCCGCAGCAGCACCGACTCGCCACCGGACACCTCGCCGACGGTCCGGTCCAGGCCGATGTGCCCCAGCCCGAGTTCGCCGAGGGTGACCAGGGCGCGCTCCTCGATGTCCCAGTCGTCGCCGAGCGCCTCGAAGTGCCGCTCGGACACGTCACCCGCCTCGATGGCGTGCAGTGCGGCCCGCCGGGAGGCGATGCCGAGCACCTCCTCGACGCGCAGCGCGGTGTCGAGCGTGACGTTCTGCGGGAGGTGGCCGACCTCACCGGCCACCTTCACGGAGCCGTCGGCCGGGGTGAGATCGCCGGCGACGAGCTTCAACAAGGTCGACTTCCCCGATCCGTTGACCCCGACCAGGCCGGTGCGGCCGGGGCCGAAGGAGATGTCCAGGCCGTCGAAGACGGGGGAGCCGTCGGGCCAGGTGAAGGACAGGGAGGTGACGGTGACGGATGCAGAGATGGGCGCCTCGCGGTTGCTTGCGGTGTCGGGGACGGACGCGTGTCGAGACACCGCGAGGCAGAGGCCGAGAGGCCGGGAAGAGGTCCCGCGCCGGGAGGACGGCTCACACGCCGAGGTCGAACGCCACAGACACACCTCACGGGTGTGACGCGGTGTCTCAGGACCTCAGACGAGCAACGTCCTTCTCCAATCGACGGCAACAGAACCGTCGTACACGCTAGGAGGGGGCACAGGGGGTGTCAACGCAATTAACCGCCGGCGGCCGGGCCGCGGTCCGGGCGGACTCCGGACCGGCGCCTGTCGAGGAGGTCGGCGGGCCGCTCGACGAGCCGGTGGCCCCGGGGACGCCGTCCGCCGCGCCGCGCGGGAGCTGCCGGACACGGCAGACGTCCGGGGCGCTCGCGGGCGGGCCCGGCCACGGCGAACCCGACGCCCCGCCGGTGCGGGGCGCAGGCTCAGCAGGCGTCCCGCATCAGCTCGGCCAGGCCGTGGTCGAGGTCCAGCTGGAGGTGTTCGAGTCCGGTGGGGACCAGGTCGCCGGTCGCCTCCAGGAAGCGGCGTATCTCGCCGGTGCGCACATGGATGACGGCGGTGCCCTCGGGGGCGTGGAACTCCAGCACGGTCCGGTCGTAGCCGTACGGCCGCACCCGGACGTCCCCGTTGCCCTCCGGCGCGTGGAGTCCGGCCGCCAGCAGCTCGCGGGAGAACGTCCAGCAGACGTCGACCCCCTCCAGGGTGGCCGGGGCCGGGAAGGTCATGCGCACGGCGAAGGGGTCCTCGCGGTCGTAGCGCAGGGTGGCGGGAATGCTCGGCATGCGCGGTGACGCGGCGACCAGTCGAGCCTCTACGGGCTGCTCGATGACGATGGACAACGCCTTGCTCCCTCGTGACGGCTGTACGAATTTCCGGGCGTGTGAGACCTGGCACTGGAAGAGACGAAGGAAGCGGCCGATCCGTGCACAGGAAGGGCGAGTGACCTCTGTCACCGGCCCTATTCACACCTGGGACTTACCTGTCGCCAGGTCCGCGTGGCCCTCTGGACGGCGCCGCGGCGGTCGGCTAGCTTCGCGCGCCATGAGGCGCTTGGGGAGCATGCGACGCACAGGACGAGCCCGACGTACCGGCCGAGCGGTCGCGGTGGGGGTGGCGTGCACGGCGGCGCTGGCCGCGCTGACCGCCGGTTCCGCACGGGCCGCGACACCGGCACCGCACTGGGCGCTCAAGGCCACCGGCACCCCGGACGTGCGGTTCCGCGGCCTGGCCGCCGTCGACCGCCACACCGCCTGGCTGGCCGGCACCGGCGGCACCGTGCTGCGCACCACGGACGGCGGGACGAGCTGGCGCAACGTCTCACCGCCGGGAGCGGGCGACCTCCAGTTCCGGGACGTCGAGGCGTTCGACGCGCGCCGCGCGGTGGTGCTGGCCATCGGCGAGGGCGAGGCGTCCCGGGTCTACCGCACCGACGACGGCGGCCGGACCTGGACGGAGTCCTTCCGCAACACCGACCCCGCCGCCTTCTACGACTGCATGGCCTTCTTCGACCGCCGCCACGGCCTCGCCATGAGCGACCCGGTCGACGGGAAGTTCCGCATCCTGTCGACGAGCGACGGCGGCCGTTCCTGGCGCGTGCTGCCGGACGACGGCATGCCGGCCGCGCTGGCGGGCGAGGCGGGCTTCGCGGCGAGCGGCCAGTGCCTGGTCACCTCCGGGCCGAGGGACGCCTGGCTGGCCACCGGCGGCGGCGCGCACGCGCGCGTGCTGCACTCCGCCGACCGCGGCCTGACCTGGACCGCCGCCGACACCACGATCCCGGCGGGCGACCCGGCCAAGGGCGTCTTCGCCGTCGCCTTCCGCGATCGCGGCCACGGCCTCGCGGTGGGCGGCGACTACCGCGCCGACCAGGCCTCGCCGCAGGCGGCCGCGGTCACTCCGGACGGCGGCCGCAGCTGGCGGGCCGCCGCCACCCCGCCGCCCGCCTACCGCTCCGGCGTCGCGTGGCTCCCGCACAGCCGCACCTCGGCCCTCGCCGTCGGCCCCACCGGCACCGACCTGACCACCGACGGCGGCCGCACCTGGCGCACCGTCGACACCGGCTCGTACGACACCGTGGCCTGCACACCGGACCTGAGCTGCTGGGCGGCCGGCGAGCAGGGGCGGGTGGCACGCCTGGAGGACTGAACCGGGGGTACCCGTTCCCTGCCCACAGGGAAAGGAGCGGTCATGCCACGCGGATCCAGCCCCAAGCGGGAACGTCAGTACGAACACATCAAGGAGAGCGCTCTCGACCGGGGCGAGAGCCGGGACCGGGCCGAGGAGATCGCCGCCCGGACCGTCAACAAGGAGCGCGCCCGGTCCGGCGAGTCCAAGACGGCCAGCCGCAGTTCCACGCAGGACATGTCGTCCGGCAAGCGCGGCGGTCAGCGGTCGGGCAACCGGCAGGGCTCCCAGGGCCCGACCCGGGACCAGCTGTACAACGAGGCCAGGCAGCGCGGCATCGAAGGCCGTTCGAACATGAACAAGGCCCAGTTGCAACGCGCCATCGACGCCAAGAAGAGCTGACGGCACGCGCGCGTGCGGTGAGTCGGCCGGGGGCTGCCCCGTCACCGCACGCGCGCGTGGCACGCCGTACGCTCGTGCCCACCATGACGACGACCGTAGGCGTACCCGCGGGCTGGCCCGCGACCGAGGAACAGGCCCTGGCCGTACAGGACGAACTGCGCGGGCGGGTGGTCCTCGACGAGCCGGGCCCGGCGCCCGGCTCCGGGTACGTCACCGGCGTCGACGTGGCCTACGACGACGGGCGCGACCTGGTCGCCGCCGCGGCCGTCGTCCTGGACGCGGCGACCCTGGAGGTGGTCGCGGAGGCGACCGCCGTCGGCCGGGTGTCCTTCCCGTAGGTGCCCGGACTGCTCGCCTTCCGTGAGATCCCGACCGTCCGGTCCGCCCTCGAAGCCCTGCCCTGCCCGCCGGGCCTGGTCGTCTGCGACGGCTACGGCCTCGCCCACCCGCGCCGCTTCGGCCTCGCCAGCCACCTGGGCGTCCTCACCGGCCTGCCCACCATCGGCGTCGCCAAGAACCCGTTCACCTTCGCGCACGACGACCCCGAGGCCCCGCGCGGCAGCCACGCGCCGTTGCTCGCCGGTGCCGAGGAGGTCGGCCGCGCCCTGCGCACCCGGGACGCCGTCAAGCCGGTGTTCGTCTCCGTCGGCCACAGAGTGAGCCTCGACAACGCCTGCGCCCACACGCTCGCGCTCACCCCGAGGTACCGCCTGCCGGAGACCACCCGCCGCGCGGACGCGCTGTGCCGCAGCGCGCTGCGTGAAGCTCAGGCCTGAGTAGCGATTCTGAGTACGAGTACGGATGCCGCCGTTACAGTCCGGCGGCAGGCTGGCCGCATGACCACACACCGTGCCCCCCAGTCCGTCGCCGCCTCCGCCCAGCCCGTCGAGCGCACGGTGACGGCCGCCCTGGTCCTCGCCGTGGTGGTGGGGTTCGGGTGGATGGCCGGGATGGTCTACACCGTGATCCAGTGGCAGTCCTAGGGGTTCAGCGGATCGCCGCCACCCGGAAGCCGATCCCGGCCGCCCGCAGCCGTTCGGTGAGCGCGTCGCCCACCGCCTGCGCGGTGGTGACCTGGCCGGCCGTCGGCGGCAGCTCGTCGAAGGCGAGGCAGAGGGCGGCCTCGGCGAACATCTTCGCCGTCTCGCCGTAGCCGGGATCCCCTCCCGAGACCTCCGTGAACACCCGCCGTCCGCCGCCCTCGCCGACGAACCGGACCGTGAACCAGCTGCGCGCCCGCTTCTCGGCGTCCGGCCCGTCCCCGGGCCTGAGCCGGTCCGACAGCCAGCGCCGGGCGGGCGGCAGCTGGGCGACCGCGGCGACCGCGCCGACGGCCGCCACCCCGCCGAGCGCCATCGGCAGGTGCCTGACGGCCGCGTAGTGCCGGTAGCGGAAGTCGGGGCCGTAGCGCTCCAGGGCCCTGGCCGAGCGGCGCACGATCTGGGCGTCGATGGTGGGCAGCGGCAGCGCCCAGGCGCCGACCTCGGGCGCGAACCGCGGGGCACCCGTCGGCGCGCTCGTCCGGCGGTGCATCAGCCGGGGCTCGTGCCGGGCGCGGTCCCGTGCGGCGGCGAGCAGCTGCCGGGGGCGCGCGAACTGGTCCAGGGCGGAGGCGAAGGTGCCGCCGGAGAAGGACGCGTCCGCGGTCACGAACCCGTCCACGGTCAGCGGCACGCCCTCCGGCAGCTGCCGGACAGTGAAGTACACGCCCAGGTCGTGCGGGACCGAGTCGAAACCGCACGCGTGCACCAGGCGGGCGCCCGTCTCACGCGCGCGTGCGTCGTGCCGGACGTAGGTCAGGTCCACGAACTCCGGCTCGCCGCACAGGTCCAGGTAGTCGGCGCCGGTGTCCGCGCAGGCCGCGACCAGGTCCTCGCCGTAACGGCCGTAGGGACCGACTGTCGTGGCCACCACGCGCGCGTGCTCGGCGAGTGCGCGGATCGTGGCGGGCTCCGTGACGTCGGCGCGCAGCACCCCGACCGCCGCGCCGCCCGGCAGCCGCTCGCGCAAGGCCTGCAGCCTGCGCTCGTCCCGGGCCGCGAGCGCCCAGCGCAGGCCCTCGGGCGCGTGCGCGGCGAGGTACTCGGCGGTGAGCTCGCCCACGAAGCCGGTGGCTCCGAAGAGCACGAGGTCGTAGGGACGGTCCTTCGTCTTCAGCCTGCTCATGACACCTCTCGGTCGCACAGCCCGTGCCGTTGTCGGTGGCTGAGGCTAGCGTGAGGAGTGCGGACGCACCCCCACGGGGTATCTTGACTAAGCGCTTGCTCGCCACTTGCCCGCTGGCCCTTGTGTCCAGTGGAACGTGTTCTTAGCATCATCGGTGTTACATCAGTTGTGTCACATGGCTGGGGGCGGCATGACCATGGCAGGGACGCCAGGACAGGGCCCGCTCTCCGGCGTGCGCGTGGTGGAGCTGGCCGGCATCGGACCCGGCCCGTTCGCCGCCATGCTCCTCGCCGACCTGGGCGCCGACGTGGTCCGCGTCGACCGGCCAGGCGGCCCCGGACTCGCGATCGACCCGGCGTACGACGTCACCAACCGCAACAAGCGCTCGGTGCTCGTCGACCTGAAGTCCCCGAGCGGCCCCGCCCGCGTCCTCGACCTGGCCGCACGCGCCGACATCCTCGTCGAGGGCTACCGCCCCGGCGTCGCCGAGCGGCTCGGTGTCGGCCCCGCGGACTGCCACGCCCGCAACCCCCGGCTGGTCTACGGCCGGATGACCGGCTGGGGCCAGGAGGGGCCCCTCGCGCACCGCGCGGGCCACGACATCGCCTACATCGCCCTCACCGGCACCCTCGGCATGATCGGCCGCCCCGACGAACCCCCGGCCGTCCCCGCCAACCTGCTCGGCGACTACGCGGGCGGCTCCCTCTACCTCGTCGTCGGCGTCCTGGCCGCCCTGCACCACGCGCGTGCGACCGGCACCGGCCAGGTCGTGGACGCCGCCATCGTGGACGGCACCGCGCACCTGACCGCGATGATCCACGGCATGGTGGCCGCCGGCGGCTGGCAGGACCGGCGCGGCGCCAACCTGCTGGACGGCGGCTGCCCGTACTACGGCACCTACGAGACCGCCGACGGCGGACACATGGCGGTCGGCGCCCTGGAGCCCCAGTTCTACGCCGAGTTCCTCCGGCTGCTCGGGGGCCTCGACGACCTGGCCGACGCCCGCAAGGACTGGACCCGCTGGGGCGAGCTGCGCGAGCGCGTCGCCGCCCGCTTCAAGTCCCGCACCCGCGACGAGTGGACGGCGGTCTTCGAGGGCTCCGACGCCTGTGTGGCCCCCGTCCTCTCCCTCCGCGAGGCCGCGCACCACCCCCATCTGGCCGCCCGCTCCACCTTCACCGGCCATGGCGGCATCACCCAGCCGGCCCCCGCCCCGCGCTTCTCCGCGACCCCCACGACCGTGCGCACCGCTCCCGCCCGGCCCGGCGCCGACACCGCCGCGGTGGCCGGCGACTGGGACGTGCCGGCACTCCTCGACGACCACGACAAGGACGGCACCTGATGGAGCTCTCGACCTTCCTCGACTACGCGGGCGACCCGCGCGCGGCGGCGGACCGGGCGGCCGCGCTGGAGTCGGCGGGCCTCGACGCGGTCTGGGTCGCGGAGGCCTACGGCTTCGACTCGCCCACGATCATGGGCTACCTGGCCGCCCGCACCGAACGGATGAAGATCGGCTCCGCGATCCTCAACGTCTACTCCCGCACCCCCGCCCTCATCGCCCAGACGGCCGCAGGGCTGGACGCGATCTCCGGCGGCCGCGCGATCATCGGACTCGGCGCCTCCGGCCCGCAGGTGGTGGAGGGCTGGCACGGCAAGGCCTACGACAAGCCGCTCGGCCGTACCCGCGAGGCCGTCGAACTGACCCGGCGGATCCTGCGCCGCGAGACCATCGACCACCACGGCATCACGGACATGCCCCGCCCCGGCGGCCTCGGCAAGCCGCTGAAGATCCTCACCAAGCCGGTCCGCCCCGACGTCCCGCTCTACGTGGCCTCCCTCGGGCCCGCCAACGTCCGGATGACCGCCGAGATCGCCGACGGCTGGCTGCCGACCCTGTTCATCCCCGAGAAGGCCCACCAGGTCTGGGGCACGCCCCTGGCGGAGGGCGCCGCCCGCCGGGACCCGGCCCTCGGGCCGCTCCAGGTCGTCGCCGGAGGCCTGCTCGCCATCGGCGAGGACGCGGCCGCCGTACGCGACCAGGTCCGCCCCCGGATCGCCCTGTACGTCGGCGGCATGGGCGCACCTGGCAAGAACTTCTACAACGACCTCGCCGTCGCCTACGGCTACGAGAAGGAGGCCCGGCTCATCCAGGAGCTGTACCTCGACGGCCGGCACCGGGACGCCGCGGCGGCCGTACCGGACGAGTTCTGCGAGCTCATATCCCTGTGCGGCCCGGAGGGATACGTCCGCGACCGCATCGCCGCCTACCGCGAGGCCGGCGTGACCATGCTGGACATCACCCCCGTCGGCCCGGACCCGGCCCGCCTGGTCGAGACCGTCAAGAACTGGCTCTGAGCCCCCGCTGACCTCCACCGCGCACCAACCCTCGTTGAAAGGCTTGTCAGTGAGCACCGAAGCGTACGTGTACGACGCGATCCGCACCCCGCGCGGCCGCGGCAAGGCGAACGGCGCCCTGCACGGCACGAAGCCCATCGACCTCGTCGTCGGACTCATCCACGAGATCCGGGACCGTTTCCCCGGCCTCGACCCGGCCGCCATCGACGACGTCGTGCTCGGTGTCGTCGGCCCGGTCGGCGACCAGGGCTCCGACATCGCGCGGATCGCCGCGATCGCCGCCGGACTGCCGGACACGGTCGCCGGCGTCCAGGAGAACCGCTTCTGCGCCTCCGGCCTGGAGGCCGTCAACATGGCCGCCGCCAAGGTCCGTTCGGGCTTCGAGGACCTGGTCCTCGCGGGCGGCGTCGAGTCCATGTCCCGGGTGCCGATGGCCTCGGACGGCGGCGCCTGGTTCAACGACCCGATGACCAACCTGGCGGTCAACTTCGTGCCGCAGGGCATCGGCGCCGACCTGATCGCCACCATCGAGGGCTTCTCCCGCCGGGACGTCGACGAGTACGCGGCGCTGTCCCAGGAGCGCGCGGCGACGGCCGTCAAGGAGGGCCGCTTCGACCGCTCCGTGGTCCCCGTGAAGGACCGCGCGGGCCTCACCGTCCTCGACCACGACGAGCACCTGCGGCCCGGCACCACCGCCGACTCCCTCGCCAAGCTGAAGCCGTCCTTCGCCGACATCGGCGAACTGGGCGGTTTCGACGCGGTCGCCCTGCAGAAGTACCACTGGGTCGAGAAGATCGACCACGTCCACCACGCGGGCAACTCCTCCGGCATCGTCGACGGCGCCTCCCTGGTCGCCATCGGCTCGAAGGAGATCGGCGAGCGCTACGGCCTCACCCCGCGCGCCCGCATCGTCTCGGCCGCCGTGTCGGGCTCCGAGCCGACCATCATGCTCACCGGCCCCGCCCCCGCCACCCGCAAGGCCCTCGCCAAGGCCGGCCTCACCATCGACGACATCGACCTGGTCGAGATCAACGAGGCGTTCGCGGCGGTCGTCCTGCGCTTCGTGAAGGACATGGGTCTGTCCCTGGACAAGGTCAACGTCAACGGCGGCGCCATCGCACTCGGCCACCCCCTCGGCGCCACCGGCGCGATGATCCTCGGCTCCCTCGTCGACGAACTGGAGCGGCAGGACAAGCGCTACGGCCTCGCCACCCTGTGCGTGGGCGGCGGCATGGGCATCGCCACCATCGTCGAGCGCGTCTGACATCCCCGCGGAACCAAGAGACCTCACGGAGACACGAGCCATGACCGAGAGCACCACCATCCGCTGGGAACAGGACGACACCGGCGTCGTCACCCTCGTCCTGGACGACCCCGACCAGTCCGCCAACACCATGAACGCGGCCTTCGCCGAGTCCCTCGCCGCGGTCACCGACCGCCTGGAGGCCGAGCAGGACTCGATCCGGGGCGTCATCTTCACCTCCGCCAAGAAGACCTTCTTCGCCGGCGGCGACCTGCGCGACCTCATCCGGGTCACCCCGGAGACCGCCCAGGACCTCTTCGACGGCGGCCTCGCCGTCAAGCGCAACCTGCGCCGCATCGAGACCCTGGGCAAGCCGGTCGTCGCCGCCATCAACGGCGCGGCCCTCGGCGGCGGTTTCGAACTCACCCTCGCCTGCCACCACCGCGTCGCCCTCGACACCCCCGGCACCAGGATCGGCTGCCCCGAGGTCACCCTCGGCCTGCTCCCGGGCGGCGGCGGAGTCGTCCGCACGGTCCGCCTCCTCGGCATCGCCGACGCCCTGCTGAAGGTCCTCCTCCAGGGCACCCAGTACAACGCCCGCCGGGCCCAGGAGAACGGCCTGATCCACGAGGTCGCCGCCACCCCCGAGGAACTCCTCGCCAAGGCCCGCGCGTTCATCGACGCCAACCCCGAGTCGCAGCAGCCCTGGGACAAGCCGGGCTACAAGATCCCCGGCGGCACGCCCGCCAACCCCAAGTTCGCCGCCAATCTGCCCGCTTTCCCGGCCAGCCTGCGCAAGCAGACCAACAACGCCCCCTACCCGGCGCCGCGCCGCATCCTCGCCGCCGCCGTCGAGGGCAGCCAGGTCGACTTCGAGACCGCCCAGGTCATCGAGGCACGCTACTTCGTGGAGCTGGCCGCCGGGCAGACCTCGAAGAACATGATCCAGGCGTTCTTCTTCGACCTCCAGGCCGTCAACTCCGGCGCCAACCGGCCGCAGGGCATCGAGCCCCGCAAGGTCACCAGGGTCGCCGTCCTCGGCGCGGGCATGATGGGCGCCGGTATCGCCTACGCGTGCGCCCGCGCGGGCATCGACGTCGTCCTCAAGGACGTGTCGGCGGAGGCCGCCCTCAAGGGCAAGGGCTACTCCGAGAAGCTCTGCGCCAAGGCCGTCGCCAAGGGCCGTACCAGCCAGGAGAAGGCGGACGCGCTGCTCGCCCGGATCACGCCCACCGCCGACCCGCAGGACCTGGCCGGCTGCGACGCGGTCATCGAGGCCGTCTTCGAGGACACCGCACTCAAGCACAAGGTCTTCCAGGAGATCGAGTCCGTCGTCGCCCCCGACGCGCTGCTCTGCTCCAACACCTCCACGCTCCCGATCACCGCCCTCGCCGAGGGCGTCGAGCGCCAGGCCGACTTCATCGGCCTGCACTTCTTCTCGCCCGTCGACAAGATGCCGCTCGTCGAGATCATCAAGGGCGAGCGGACCGGCGACGAGGCCCTGGCCCGTGCCTTCGACCTGGTCCGGCAGATCAACAAGACGCCGATCGTCGTCAACGACTCCCGCGGCTTCTTCACCTCCCGCGTCATCGGCCACTTCATCAACGAGGGCGTCGCCATGGTCGGCGAGGGCATCGAGCCCGCCTCGGTCGAGCAGGCGGCGGCCCAGGCCGGCTACCCGGCCAAGGTGCTCTCCCTGATGGACGAGCTCACCCTCACCCTGCCGCAGAAGATCCGCCGCGAGTCGAAACTGGCCGTCGAGGAGGCCGGCGGCACCTGGACCGTGCATCCCGCCGAGGCGGTCATCGACCGCATGGTCGACGAGTTCGGCCGCCCCGGCCGCAGCGGGGGAGCGGGCTTCTACGACTACGCCGAGGACGGCAGCAGGGCCGCGCTCTGGCCCGGTCTGCGCGAGCACTTCACCAGGCCCGGCCACGAGATCCCGTTCCGGGACATGCAGGAGCGCATGCTCTTCGCCGAGGCCCTCGACACCGTCCGCCTCGTGGAGGAGGGCGTCCTCACCTCGGTCGCGGACGCCAACATCGGCTCGCTCTTCGGCATCGGCTTCCCGGGCTGGACCGGCGGCGTCCTGCAGTACATCAACGGCTACGAGGGAGGCCTGCCCGGCTTCGTGGCACGCGCGCGTGAACTCGCCGAGACCTACGGCGAGCGGTTCACCCCGCCCGCGCTGCTGGTCGAGAAGGCGGAGAAGGGGGAGACCTTCACGGACGGCCGCTGAGCCGCCGCCGAGCCGGGTGCGCGCAGCGGATCCTCCTCAGGAGCCGTCGAGCCACTGGTGCACCTCCGCGCTGAGCGACCGCTGGAAGGTGGTCAGCAGCGCCTGGACCACCAGCGGCTGCATGTGCGCGGACAGCGACTTCACGTCCGCCTCGGTCCGCTCCGCCACCTCGGCCCGGAACAGCAGGGACAACTCGTGCGCGGCCGCCCGCGCGTGCTCGGTCAGGACCGTGCGCGCGGCCAGGATCGCCTTCTCGGACAGCGGTACGTCGAGGAGCTGCACGGCGAGCCGGAGCAGGCCGGGGTCGATGCGGTAGCCGTCCCCGTCGGGCCGTACGACGTCCATGGCGACGAGCCGCTCGACGTCCTCCTCGTCCAGCGGCCGCCCGGCCCGCCGCCGCAGCTCCCGGGCCGTCACGGTCTCCTCGGCGTCCGGGGCCCAGGAGGCCACCACGGCCCGGTGGATGGCCAGGTCGTGGTGGCTGAGGCCGGGCGGCAGCTGCCGCAGGTAGCGCTCGATCGCCGCCAGCGTCATGCCCTGGTGCTGCAACTCCTCGATCAGCGCCAGCCGGGCCAGGTGGTCGCGCCCGTAGTGGCCCACCCGGCGCGGACCGATCACCGGCGGCGGGAGCAGCCCTTTGGTGCCGTAGAAGCGGACCGTGCGGACCGTGGTGCCGGCCCGCGCGGCCAGCTCGTCGATGGTGAGCGCCGGCTCCCCGGAGTCGCCCTCGGTGTCGGTCGTCATGTGCAGCAGTATCGCTGTCACACCGGCACTGTGACACCGGGCGCTCCTCGCGGAGAGTTCTCCTGATGTTCATCTTTGAGTCGAGGTCATGACCTTGTGAGAAGTTCCGCTCTGTGATCCACGTCATCGCATACGCCCTGCTCACCGAGGGAAGGTGGGGCCTTGGTCTGTGCCCACCACCGAGCGCGCCGACCGACTCCGTCCGGACACCCGAGCGCGACCCGCTCGGGCGCACCAGAGAGTGGAACCACCTGTGAGCAAGGACGCCGTGGACACGGCACAGGCTGCCGCCACCCGGACCGACGTGGCCCAGACGCCTGCGGACGCGGGCGACGCCGGCTACAGCAAGGACCTCAAGGCGCGCCACGTCAACATGATCGCCATCGGCGGCGCGATCGGCACCGGCCTCTTCCTGGGCGCCGGCGGCCGCCTCCACAACGCGGGCCCGGCCCTCGCCCTCGCCTACCTGGTCTGCGGGATCTTCGCCTTCTTCGTGGTCCGCGCCCTCGGCGAGCTGGTCCTCTACCGCCCCTCCTCCGGTTCCTTCGTGTCGTACGCGCGCGAGTTCCTGGGTGAGAAGGGCGCGTACGTCGCCGGCTGGATGTACTTCCTGAACTGGTCGACCACCGGTATCGCCGACATCACCGCGATCGCGCTCTACACCCACTACTGGAGCATGTTCACGAGCATCCCCCAGTGGACGCTCGCGCTGATCGCCCTCGCCGTCGTCCTGGCGGTCAACCTGATCTCGGTGAAGATCTTCGGCGAGATGGAGTTCTGGTTCGCGATCATCAAGGTCGCCACCCTGGTCGGCTTCATGCTGATCGGCATCTTCCTGCTCGCCACCCAGCACCAGGTCGACGGCCAGACCCCGGGCCTGAGCGCCATCGGCGACCACGGCGGGATCTTCCCGCACGGCCTGATGCCGGTCGTCCTCGTCATGCAGGGCGTGATCTTCGCGTACGCGGCCCTGGAGCTGGTCGGCGTAGCGGCGGGCGAGACCGCCGAACCGGAGAAGGTCGTCCCGCGCGCGGTGAACTCGATCATGTGGCGCGTCGGCCTCTTCTACGTCGGCTCCGTCGTCCTGCTCGCCCTGCTCCTCCCCGGCTCGGTGTACTCCGCCGACGAGAGCCCCTTCGTCACCGTCCTCTCCAAGATCGGCGTCTCGGGCGCCGGCGACGTGATGAACCTGGTGGTCCTCACCGCGGCGATGTCCTCCCTCAACTCCGGCCTCTACTCCACGGGCCGCATCCTGCGTTCCATGGCGGTGGCCGGCTCGGCCCCGAAGTTCACGGCCCGCATGAACCGCAGCCAGGTGCCCTACGGCGGCATCCTGCTGACCTGCGCGGTCTGCGTGCTCGGCGTCGGCCTGAACTACCTGGTGCCCAGCCAGGCCTTCGAGATCGTGCTGAACGTCGCCTCCCTCGGCATCATCAGCACCTGGGTGATCATCATGCTCTGCCACCTGGTCTTCGTCCGCCGCGCGAAGGCGGGCCTGGTCGACCGCCCGGCGTTCCGCCTGCGCTTCAGCCCGGCGACCGAGATCGCCACGATCGTCTTCCTGCTGGTCTGCCTCGGCATGATGTGGAAAGACCCCGAGGTCGGCCGCAAGACCCTCCTGCTCATCCCGGTGATCGCCGCCCTGCTGGTGGCCGGCTGGTTCGGCGTCCGCCGCCGGGTCTCCCAGGCGGCCGACAAGGAGCTGTCACAGCTCGGGAAGTAACAGCTCGGAGCCATTGTCAGTGGCATCGCCTACGGTGGCGTCATGGGGGAGATCACATACCACCGGGGCGACGCCACCACACCGTCGGGCAAGGGCGTCAAGGTCATCGCCCACGTCTGCAACGACCTCGGGGGCTGGGGAAAGGGCTTCGTCCTGGCGCTCTCCCGCCGCTGGCCGGAGCCGGAGAAGGCGTACCGCGCCTGGCACCGCGACCGCGCGAACAACGACTTCGCCCTGGGCGCGGTCCAGCTGGTCCGCGTCGAGCGCTACATCTGGGTGGCCAACATGATCGGCCAACGCGGCACCAGAACCGGCAGCAAGGGCGTCCCGGTCCGCTACGAGGCGATCGACACGGCCCTGGCCAAGCTCGCCGGCGAGGCGACCGAACGCGGCGCGTCCGTACACATGCCCCGCATCGGCTGCGGCCTGGCCGGCGGAAAATGGTCCCGGATCGAGCCGCTGATAAACGAGCGGCTGGTGGCCCGCCGGATCCCGGTCACCGTGTACGACTACGGCGACGAAGCGCCCCGATAGGGGCGCTGGGGGTCCCCCCGGCCGAAGGCTGGGGGAGGAACTGCGCGACCGGCCATCACCGGCCCGCAGCCCCCCACCCACCGCACCCGGCACCTGCTCAGTGCACGTCGTTCGTAGCCTCGATCCGCTTCCACGACTTCGGCTGGACCGGAGCCACCGCCGCCCTGAACGCAGGCGCCGTCGGCTTGCTCGGCTGGAACAGCCACGCGTCGAACAACCCCGACAGCGACTTCCCCGACACCTTCTCCGCATACGCCTCGAAGTCGGCCACGGACGCGTTCCCGTACGCGTGCTCCCTCGGCCACCCCTTCAGAATCGCGAAGAACGCGTCGTCCCCGACCGCGTTCCGCAACGCCTGGACCGCCAGCGCCCCCCGGTCGTAGACAGCGATGTCGAACTGGTCGTCGGGCCCGGGATCCCCCGGCTTCACCGTCCAGAACGCGTCGTCGGCCGGATGCGACGCGTACACGTAGTCGGCGAGCTCCTGCGTCGTGCCCTCGCCCTCGTGCTCGGACCACAGCCACTGTGCATAGCGGGCGAACCCCTCGTTGAGCCAGATGTCCTTCCAGCCCTTGAGGGAGACGTCGTCGCCGTACCACTGGTGCGCCAGCTCGTGGACGACCACGGAGGTGTTGGCGCCGTTCGCGAACTGCCTGGGGCTGTAGTACACACGGGTCTGCGTCTCCAGCGCGTACCCGGTGGTGGTGTTCGGCACGTACCCGCCGGCCGAACTGAAGGGATACGGCCCGAAGTAGCCGGAGAGCCAGTCGACGAGCTCCCCGGTGCGCTCCACACTCGCCCGGGCCGCCCCGTCGTTGTCGCCGAGGTCCTTGCTGTAGGCGTTGACGACCGGCACGCCGCCCTCGGAAGTGCTCGTCGTGATGTCGAACTTCCCGACCGCCAGAGTCGTCAGATAGGTCGCCTGCGGCTTGTTCTGCCGCCAGTTGTACCGGGTCCAGCCGCGCTGCGAACTCGTCGACTGGAGCAGGCCGTTGGAGATGACCTGGGTGCCGTCGGGGACGGCCACCGACACGTCGTAGGTCGCCTTGTCCAGCGGGTGGTCGTTGCTCGGGTACCACCACCACGCGGCCTCGGGCTCGTCGGCCGCGACCGCCCCGTCCGGCGTGCGGTGCCACGTGTCGAAGCCGTACGCGCTCTTGGTCGACGGCACCCCGCTGTAGCGGACGACGACCGTGACCTGCGTGCCCTTCGCCAGCGGCGACTTGGGCGTGACGACCAGCTCGTGCTGACCGGAGGCGGCGAAGCCCGCCTTCACCCCGTTGACCCGCACCTCGCTCACGTCCAGCAGGAAGTCCAGGTCGAAGCTGGACAGGTCCTGCGTGGTGCGCGCCAGGATCGTCGCCGTGCCGGCCAGCTCGTCGGTGGCCGGCTGGTACTGCAACCGGAGGTCGTAGTGGGAGACGTCGTAACCGCCGTTGCCGTAGTACGGGTAGTAGGGGTCGCCGATGCCCGGCGCGCCGGGGCTGTAACTCGCGGCCGATGCCGGGATCGCCAGCAGCAGGGAGGCCGCCGCGAGGGCGCCCGGCGCGAGGATTCTGCGGTGCACGAGAACTCCAGATCGGTAGGGGGCCGAAGCGCGTCCGCCACACCGCGGCGGGCCGCGCCAAGTCGATGGAGCACGAAACTGTCCGGAGCCTATTCAGTCCCTGTGCCCCCCGGCCTGTCCATGGCACCTCCTGTCACACGATCGCCATTCGGCCGCAATCAGTCCTGACGATCCCCCAGATGCCCCCTTCTGCACAGGAGTTGACCGGGGTAGCGTCCGCCGCATGCCGAAACGCACGCGCTTCACGATCTGGAGACCGTTCGCTGTCGCGGCCGTCGCAGCCCTGATCGCCGCCTTCCTCACCCCGGCCGCGGCCCAGGCCGCCGGCGCCCCGCGCGAGAGCCGACCGGTCTACTCGTACGCGAACGCCATCCGCGAGGCCGTCTGGGTGGACACCGGCCTCGACTCCGACGGCGACGGGAAGACCGACCGGGTCGCCGCCGACGTCGTCCGCCCCGCCGAACCCGCCGCCCAGGGCCGCAAGGTGCCGGTCATCATGGACGCAAGCCCCTACTACTCCTGCTGCGGCCGCGGCAACGAGAGCCAGGTCAAGACGTACGACGCGAGCGGCGACGTCGTCCAGATGCCGCTCTTCTACGACAACTACTTCGTCCCCCGCGGCTACGCCTTCGTCGGCGTCGACCTGGCCGGTACCAACCGCTCCGACGGCTGCGTGGACGTCGGCGGACGCTCCGACATCCAGTCCGCGAAGGCCGTCGTCGACTGGCTGAACGGCCGGGCGAAGGCCTACCGCAGCCGCACCGGCACCACCACGGTCAAGGCGACCTGGACCAACGGGAAGACCGGCATGATCGGCAAGAGCTGGGACGGCACCATCGCCAACGGCGTGGCCGCCACCGGCGTCAAGGGACTCAGGACGATCGTCCCGATCAGCGCCATCTCCTCCTGGTACGACTACTACTTCGCCCAGGGCGCCCCGCTCTACGACTCGGGCCCCGACTGGCTGGCCGGCGCCGTGGAGAGCGACGCGGCCTACGCCAAGTGCGGTGCCGTCCAGCAGAAGCTGGTCGACGGCGCCCCGCGCAGCGGCGACTGGACCGGCCTGTGGACCGAGCGCGACTACGTCAAGGACGCCTCCAAGGTGAAGGCGAGCGTCTTCCTCGTGCACGGCATGCAGGACCTCAACGTCCGCACCAAGCACTTCGGCCAGTGGTGGGACGCCCTGGCCAGGAACGGTGTCGAGCGCAAGATCTGGCTCTCCCAGACCGGGCACGTCGACCCCTTCGACTACCGGCGCGGCGCCTGGGTCGACACCCTGCACCGCTGGTTCGACCACGAACTCCTCGGCTACGACAACGGCATCGACCGTCAGCCGATGGCCGACATCGAGCGCCACCCCGACCAGTGGGTGACCTCCTCCGTCTGGCCGCCGCGCGGCACGAAGACCACCACCCTGCACCCCGCCACCGGCACCCGGCCCGGCGTAGGCACCCTCGGACTGCGCAAGGGATCCGGCACCGAGACCTTCACGGACGACCCGCGGCAGAGCGAGACCGACTGGGCCGCCCAGCTCGCCACCCCGACCTCGGACAAGGCCGGCTTCCTCACCGCGCCGCTCACCCGGGACCTGCGGCTGTCCGGCTCGTCGAAGGTGACCGTCACCGCCACCCCGACCACCTCGACGGCCCACCTGACCGCCGTCCTGGTCGACGTCGGCCCGGACACCGTCCGGGACTACGCCGACGCCGCCGAGGGCATCACCACCCTCACCGACCGCACCTGCTGGGGCGAGAGCACCGCCGGTGACAGCGCCTGCTTCCTGAAGACCGCGGCAAAGACCAAGTCCGTCGACTACACCGTCTTCAGCCGCGGCTGGGCCGACCTCGGCACCTACGCCGACCCCGGCAAGGGCGTCCCGCTCACGCCGGGCAAGGCCTACACCATCACACTCGACCTGGCGGCCACCGACCACGTCGTACCGAGGGGCCACCGCCTGGCACTGATCGTCGCAGGCACGGACAAGGACCTCATCGACCCGCCGTCCACCACCCCGACGCTCACCGTGGACCTGTCCCGTACGACGGCCAGGGTCCCGCTGGCCGGCGGCGCGGCCGCGTTCGCCCGCGCCACCGCCACCCGGTGGACCGCGCCCGAGGCGGCCACCCTGCACGGGGTCCGCGCCCCGCGCGCCGTCCAGCGCGTCCCCGCGAGCTGACCGCTCAGGCGGCCGGGCCGGTGTCCACCAGCCCGGCCGCCTCCCGCGCACATCCCCAGGCGACGGTGACCCCGGCCCCGCCGTGCCCGTAGTTGTGGATCAGCACTCCGCCGTCCGGCCGGAGTCCGTGCTCCAGACGGACCGCAGGCCGGTACGGCCGCAGCCCCACCCGGTGCGCCAGCACCCGCGCCCCGGCGATCTCCGGCCGGACCGCCGCACAGCGCGCCACGATCCCGGCCGCGACCTCCGGATCCCACTCCAGCGACCAGGCGTCCTCCTCCGCCGTGCCCCCGAGCAGCAGCCCGCCGGGCTGTGGGAAGAAGTAGGCGGAGGCGCCCCCCGCCACCTCGTCGGACGTGTACCAGGTGGTGATCCCGGGGTTCTCCACCACGACCAGCTGCCCACGCACCGGACGCACCGCCGGATCCGGCACGAGCGAACGGGCCCCGAGCCCGGTGCAGTTGACGACGACCGGTGCGGGCACCTCGCCCAGCGCCGCGACCGCCCGCTCCTCGACCGTCCCGCCCGCCCGCTCCAACCGCCGGCGCAGCCAGCCCAGATGGACCGGCATGTCGATCAACGGCAGCCGGGCCGCCAGGCCTTCGTCGGTCTCGGCCAGTCCCGGCACCTTCGCCGCCCACGCGCCCAGCCCGTCCAGCCGCAGGCCGCCGTGTACGCCCTCGACCAGGCGTACGCCCGTCTCCTCCGGCCGAGTCGCCAACTCCCCGTACACGACAAGGGAGGCGAGCGCCCACTCCCCGACCAGCGTCTCGGGCTCGATGCGGTACGGCCACCACAGCGCGCCGGCGACCGCCGAGGTCGTACGCCCGCCGGTCTCCCGGGCCCACACCCGCACCCGGCGCCCGCCCTCGGCCAGCACCACCGCCGTGGTCAGTCCGACGACCCCGCCGCCGACCACGATCACTTCGTCACTCAGCTCAGGCTGCACACCGTGACGTTAGCGGAATATGTCATGCCGCGCTCAGATCGTCCCGCTCTGGGGATACTCACAGCATGTCTGCCGCATACGCGACCTTCGGCCTGGCCCCGGCGATGCGCGCCGGCGGTGTCCTCGCCGACGGCGGCTACCAGCTCCACAGGGACTTCGTGGACTTCGTCGTCGACGGTCACCCGCTGCTCTTCCAGCTCTCCGACCTGGACGCCGTCTCCCCACTCGCCTCCGACGTCCCGCCCGCGATCTTCACCGCCCAGGTCCGCAGCCTCTTGCTGGAGTCCGAGGCCCCGCTGCCCGACGGCCGGTACGTCGTCTACGGCTGCCCCGAGTGCGAGGACCTGGCCTGCGGCGCGGTCACCGCGGTCATCGAGCACGACGGCGACGACTACGTCTGGCGGGACTTCGCCTGGCAGACCTCCGAACACGCCGACCTGGAGCTCAACGGCTACCACGGCATCGGCCCCTTCCGTTTCCACGGCCCCGAGTACCGTGACGCCCTCGGCGCGCTCCTGGCGGACTCCGGCCCGCCGCCCGGCCGCCGGGTGCTGCTGATCGGCGCCCGCGTCGCCCTCCTCGCCAAGCTGGCCGCCGCCCTGCGCACCATCGGCATCGGCGCCGACATCACCCGCGACGCCGACGGCGTCCCCGCCGAGGAACTCCGCGGCTACGCGGCCGTCGTCTTCGGCCCCGCGGTCGCCGAGGCCGAGCGGACCGCCGTACGCCGGGCGTTCGAGCGGGCGGGCGTGGCGGTGGCCCACGTCGACGGACTCGCCCCGATCGTCCCGCTCCTCGTCGCCCAGATCGAGCACGCCCTCGACCGCAGCCCGCTCCCGCAGCGCCGGCTGGCCGGACTGGCCGCCGCCGACGGCACCGCCGGCATCGAGGTCACCTCGCCCTGCCGGGTACGGCTCACGGCGTACCGCCTCGACCGTCTCGCCCGGCCCCGCACCCACGAACTCTTCGACGGCGTCCTGGAACCCGGCCTCCACCGCATCGCGCTGGACGGCAGGGCGGCCAAGGGCGGCTCCTTCGTCGTGGCCCGCACCTCCGGGGGCGTGCTGGTGGCGGCGCTGGAGCGCTGACCGGGGGAGAACAGGGCTGAGGTCGGGCAGCCCCGCACATTAGGATCGGCGTTCTGATGACTGCCACCCTCGTCGCCAAGAACCTCGCCGCCGGGCACGGCGACCGCTCGCTCTTCTCCGGGCTCGACCTCGTGGTCGCGCCCGGCGACGTGATCGGTCTGGTCGGTGCCAACGGCGCGGGCAAGTCCACCCTGCTGCGGCTGCTCGCCGGGCTCACCGCCCCCGACCAGGGGGAACTGCGCCTCTCCCCGCCGACCGCGACCGTCGGCCACCTGCCCCAGGAGCCGGAGCGGCGGCCGGGCGAGACCGTCCGTGCCTTCCTCGCCCGGCGCACCGGGGTCGCCGAGGCGCAGCGCGTGATGGACGAGGCGACCCAGGCTCTGGTCGACGGCGCACCGGGCGCCGACGACGCCTACGCCACCGCCCTGGAGCGCTGGCTCGACCTGGGCGGCGCCGACCTGGAGGAGCGGGCCGAGGAGATCGCCGACTCCCTCGGCCTGGCCGTCGACCTCGACCAGTCGATGACGGCCCTCTCCGGCGGCCAGGCCGCCCGCGCCGGCCTCGCCTCCCTGCTCCTCTCCCGCTACGACGTCTTCCTCCTCGACGAGCCCACCAACGACCTCGACCTGGACGGCCTGGAACGCCTCGAACGGTTCGTGACCGGCCTCCGCGCCGGCACGGTCGTCGTCAGCCACGACCGCGAGTTCCTCACCCGCACGGTCACCAAGGTGCTCGAACTCGACCTCGCCCAGCAGCAGATCCACCTCTACGGCGGCGGCTACGACGCCTACCTGGAGGAACGCGACGTGGCCCGCCGGCACGCCCGCGAGGACTACGAGGAGTACGCCGACAAGCGGGCCGCCCTCCGGGACCGGGCCCAGATGCAGCGTTCCTGGATGGACAAGGGCGTCAGGAACGCCCGGCGCAAGGCGTCCAGCGACAACGACAAGATCGGCCGCAAGTTCCGCAGCGAGGCCAGCGAGAAGCAGGCCGCGAAGGCCCGCCAGACCCAGCGCATGATCGAGCGCCTGGAGGTCGTCGAGGAGCCCCGCAAGGAGTGGGAGCTGCGCATGGAGATCGCTGCGGCGCCGCGCTCCGGCGCCGTCGTCGCCACCCTGCGGGACGCGGAGGTACGGCGCGGCGACTTCTCCTTCGGCCCGGTGTCCCTCCAGATCGACTGGGCGGAGCGGATCGCGGTGACCGGCGCCAACGGCGCGGGCAAGTCGACGCTGATCGCCACGCTGCTGGGCCGGGTGCCGCTCGACAGCGGGCACGCGGCCCTCGGCCCGGGCGTCCTGGTCGGCGAGGTCGACCAGGCCCGCAGGCTCTTCCATGGCACCGAGTCCCTGCTGGACGCCTTCTGCGCGGCCGTACCCGACACCGAACCGGTCGAAGTCCGCACCCTGCTGTCCAAGTTCGGTCTCAAACAGGACCACGTGCTCCGGTCGGCGGCCACGCTCTCCCCGGGCGAACGCACCCGCGCCGCCCTCGCCCTCCTCCAGGGCCGGGGCGTCAACCTCCTGATCCTGGACGAGCCCACCAACCACCTCGACCTCCCTGCGATCGAGCAGCTGGAGTCCGCCCTCGACACCTACGAGGGCACCCTCCTCCTGGTCACCCACGACCGCCGCATGCTCAACGCGGTCCGAGTCACCCGCCGCCTGGAGGTGGCGGCAGGAAAGGTGACGGAAGCGCCCCTGTAGGGGCGCGGAGCTCTACGGATATGCGGCTCCGCCGCTGCGATCACCGCTGGACACCTGCCAGGAGAGTGGCCATGAGCACATCACCGAAGCGGCCGGCCCTTCGGATCGCGAACGAACAGGACGTCCTCGCACAGCTGCGCGGCACCCAGGACCGCATCGCGGACGCGATCACCGCCTTCGCCGGCACCATGACCTTCGTCTACCTGCACGCCCTGTGGTTCGCGGTCTGGATCGTCTGCAACGAGGGCGTGTTCGGCGACGGAGCGATCTGGGACCCGTTCCCCTTCGGCCTGCTCACCATGATCGTCAGCCTGGAGGCGATCTTCCTGTCCACCTTCGTGATGGTGAGCCAGAACCGGCAGGCCGCCCGCGAGAACGTCCGTGCCGACCTCGACTTCGAGACCAACGTGCGCTCGGAGGTGTGGTCCATCCACATGGGGCGGGCCCTCGGCGTCGATCCCGCGGAGGTCGAACGGCACGTCCAGGAGCTCCTCGCGGAGAACCGCGCTCGGATGAACGGCACCGCCCAGCCGCCGCAGGAGACGTGATCCTTCAGGCGGTGGCGTCGAGCTTGTCGTCGCAGGGGGAGATGCGGGGAGCGGGGTTGTGCGCCGAGCCCCTCCAGCTTCCACACCAACACGTCACGCGCGTCCTGGAGATACGTCCGGAGATCGGCCTTCAAGTCTGGTCCAGTCATGGGATCAGTCTCGGGATCACCGGCTGGCTGTCCACGCGATTCGGGGTACGAGGCCACACCGGGAGGCACAGCCGAGCCGAAGGGGCGCGGGGAACTGCGCGACCAGCCACTACGGACCGCAGCTCCCCACCACCTCCGGAAGGGCTCGTCAGCGCTTCCCGTCCCGACCGCCCAACAACCCGGCCCGGCGCAGAGCATCGGCCATGGCACTGTTCGCCGGAGCCGGCGCCGAAGCCTGCCGGGCGCCGCCTCCCTGCCGCTGCTGCTGTCGCTGCTGCGGCGGACGCCCGCCGCCACCCCGCTGCTGCTGTCGGCGCTCACCGCCGGAGGCCGGCGCCGCTTCGTCGTCCAGCCGCAGCGTCAGCGAGATCCGCTTGCGCGGGATGTCCACGTCGAGGACCTTCACCTTGACGATGTCACCGGGCTTCACCACGTCCCGCGGGTCCTTGACGAACGTCTTGGACATCGCGGAGACGTGGACCAGGCCGTCCTGGTGCACACCGACGTCGACGAACGCGCCGAAGGCCGCCACGTTCGTCACGACCCCCTCCAGGACCATCCCGGAGGACAGGTCGGAGATCTTCTCGACGCCCTCCTTGAAGGTGGCCGTCTTGAAGGCCGGACGCGGGTCGCGCCCCGGCTTCTCCAGCTCCTTGAGGATGTCGGTGACGGTCGGCAGACCGAACGTCTCGTCCACGAAGTCCGACGGCCGCAGCGAGCGCAGCGCACCCGTGTTGCCGATGAGCGCGGCCACCTCCTGGCCCGACGTCTTCACCATCCGCCGTACGACGGGATAGGCCTCGGGGTGGACGCTCGACGCGTCCAGCGGGTCGTCGCCGCCGCGGATGCGCAGGAAGCCCGCGCACTGCTCGTACGCCTTGGGGCCGAGCCGGGCCACGTTCTTCAGCTGGCCGCGGGAGGTGAACGGGCCGTTGGCGTCGCGGTGGGCCACGATGTTCTCGGCGAGCCCGGAGGTGATGCCGGAGACCCGGGCGAGGAGCGGGGCCGACGCCGTGTTGACGTCCACGCCCACGCCGTTCACACAGTCCTCGACCACCGCGTCCAGCGAGCGCGAGAGCTTCACCTCGGACAGGTCGTGCTGGTACTGGCCGACACCGATCGACTTGGGGTCGATCTTCACCAGCTCCGCGAGGGGGTCCTGGAGGCGGCGGGCGATGGAGACGGCGCCGCGCAGCGACACGTCCATGTCCGGCAGCTCCTGGGAGGCGAAGGCGGAGGCCGAGTACACGGACGCGCCGGCCTCGGACACCATCACCTTGGTGAGCTTCAGGTCCGGGTGCCTGGTGATGAGCTCACCTGCGAGCTTGTCGGTCTCGCGGGACGCCGTGCCGTTGCCGATCGCGATCAGGTCGACCGCGTGCTCCTTGGCGAGCCGGGCCAGCTTGGCGATCGCCTCGTCCCACTTGTTGGCCGGGACGTGCGGGTAGATGACGTCGGTGGCGACCACCTTGCCGGTGGCGTCCACGACGGCGACCTTCACACCGGTCCGGAAACCGGGGTCCAGGCCCAGCGTCGCCCGGGTCCCGGCCGGGGCGGCGAGCAGCAGGTCGCGCAGGTTCGCCGCGAACACGTTGACCGCCTCGTCCTCGGCGGCCGTGCGCAGCCGCAGCCGCAGGTCGATGCCGAGGTGGACCAGGATGCGGGTGCGCCAGGCCCAGCGGACCGTGTCCGACAGCCACTTGTCGGCCGGCCGGCCCCGGTCGGCGATCCCGAACCTGTGGGCGACGATCCCCTCGAACGAGGACGGGCCCTCGGTCGGCTCCTCCGGCTCCAGGACGAGGTCGAGGACCTCCTCCTTCTCACCGCGCAGCATCGCCAGGATGCGGTGCGAGGGCAGCTCGGTGAACGGCTCGGCGAAGTCGAAGTAGTCGGCGAACTTCGCGCCCGCCTCCTCCTTGCCGTCCCGCACCTTCGCGGCGAGCCGGCCGCGCACCCACATGCGCTCGCGCAGCTCGCCGATCAGGTCGGCGTCCTCCGAGAAACGCTCGGTGAGGATCGCCCGGGCCCCGTCGAGGGCGGCCTGCGGATCGGCGACGCCCTTGTCGGCGTCGACGAAGGCGGCGGCGGCCGCCAGCGGCTCCACCCCCGGATCCACGAGCAGTCCCTCGGCCAGCGGTTCGAGACCGGCCTCGCGCGCGATCTGCGCCTTGGTGCGCCGCTTCGGCTTGTACGGCAGGTAGATGTCCTCGAGCCGCGCCTTGGTCTCGGCGCCCCGGATCTGCGCCTCCAGCTCGGCGGTGAGCTTGCCCTGCTCCCGCACCGACTCCAGGATCGCCGTCCGCCGCTCCTCCAGCTCCCGCAGGTAACGCAGCCGCTCCTCGATCGTGCGCAGCTGCGCGTCGTCGAGCATCTCGGTTGCTTCCTTGCGGTAGCGGGCGATGAAGGGCACCGTCGAACCGCCGTCGAGCAGCTCCACGGCAGCCTTGACCTGCCGCTCCCGTACGCCGAGCTCCTCGGCGATCCTGCCTTCGATGGACCCTGGAACCAGGGACCCGGGTGTCGTCACGATCCCGTACCGCCTTCTCCACTGAGGTTGCGCCGCAATTGTGGCAGGTGACACCGACAACCGGGCCCCAGGGCGCCGTTCCACGACACGGACTCACCACGAATCCGTCGCACACCCGGGATCCGGTCGCACACCTGAATGAATCAGCCGAACGAACCGCCCCCGCCTCGATCGCCCGTTCCCGCCTCGATCGCCCGCTCCCGGCGATCCGTCCGCTTCCCGCGATCCGCCGCAGCGGCGCTCGGCCCCGGCGGCGCCGTCCGGCGGTGTCCAGTCGGCCGCGTACCCCGACGCTGCCCTGGCCCCCGCTGCGTCACCCTTTGCCGAGGAGGTCCGCGGGGAACGCCCCCGCGGCCACCGCCGCCCGCGCGAAGTCCGCCGCCAGTTCTGTCAGTTGGGCGACTCCGTCGGCCCCCAGGTGCTCGTAGGGCGCCCGGTCCAGGCGGTCCGTCTCCGTCTCGATCTCCGCCCGCAGGGCCACCCCCGCCTCGGTCAGCTCGCCCGCCGCGTCGAGCAGGCCGCGTTCCCGCAGCCGTGTCACCGCCGCGTCCCAGTCGTCCTGACTCCAGCCACGCGTGGCGAACACCCACTTCGGGGCCATGCCCTTGCCGGTCGCCGTGTGCGTCACGACCGCCTCCAACCCGTCGAGACCGGCCGCCAGCAGCGCCGCGAGGTGCCCGTCGCCGCGGTGCTCGCGCAGCAGCGTGGCCGCGTACCAGTAGGCGAGGTGGGGCTCCTCGGGCACCGGCAGGTCGGCATGGGCGGCGTACAGAGGAGGAGGACCTCGGCCGGGACGTGGCGCTCACCGTCGCCCGGCACCTGGTGGTGTTCCTGCGCAGGCCCGGCAACCAGGCGCAGTTCAGCGCCCAGCTCGCCGCCCAGACCGCACAGCGTGCACCGCTGCGGGAGGTCCAGCTGGGGGCACCTCCCACGCCCTTCAGGCAGTGGGGGAGGATCACCGAGCACCCGGACGACGACCTGAGCGTCGAGGCCCTGGCCGCCCGCGCGGCGCTCTCGCCCCGGCACTTCGCCCGCGCCTTCCAGGCCGAGACCGGGACGACGCCCGGCCGCTACGTCGACCGGGTCCGGCTGGAACACGCCCGCCGGCTCCTGGAGGACACCGGCGACGGCGTCGAGGGCGTCTCCCGCGCCAGCGGCTACGGCACGCCCGAGGCGATGCGCCGCGCCTTCCTCAGGGTCCTCGGCACGACCCCCGCCGAATACCGGCGCAGGTTCAGCCCGGCCACCGCAGGCCCGCCCCGTTAGGAGAGCCATGCAGATCGCGATCGCCCTCTACGACCGTTTCACCGCCCTCGACGCCGTGGGGCCCTACGAGACCCTGAGCCGGATCCCGGGCTCGGAGATCGTCTTCGTGGCCGAGGAGACCGGCCCCGTCCGCACCGACAACGGGCAGCTCGCCCCGACCGCGGGGAAGACCTTCGCCGAGGTGCCGCACCCCGATGTCGTGGTCGTCCCCGGCGGCCCCGGCCAGACCGCGCGGATGACGGACCGGGCCCTCCTGGACTGGATCCGCACCGTCGACACCACCAGCACCTGGACGACCTCCGTCTGCACCGGCTCCCTGCTGCTCGCAGCCGCCGGCCTCCTGGAAGGCCGCCGCGCCACCTCGCACTGGCTGGCCCTCGACGAGCTGCGCGGGTTCGGCGCCGAGCCGACCGGGGAGCGGGTGGTCACCGACGGCAAGTACGTCACCGCGGCCGGTGTCTCCGCCGGCATCGACATGGGTCTCGCCCTGGTCGGCCGCATCTCCGGGGACGCGGTCGCCCAGGCAGTCCAGCTCGGGATCGAGTACGACCCGCAGCCGCCCTACGACGCGGGCTCCCCGCGGAAGGCGCCCGCCGAGGTCGTCGGCCTGCTCCGCTCGATGAGCCGGTTCATCCTCGGGGCGGAATCGCCCACGTGAACCGCGGCTCGCGCCGCTCCAGGAACGCGGCGACGCCCTCGGCGGTGTCGCCGCTGCCGCGGGCCTGCTCCGCCCAGTGCGCGTCCCGGTCCGCGCGGCCGTTCGCGAACTCCTTGGCGGCGGCCTGCGTCAGCTGCGAGCGGGCGGCCAGGATCCTGGTGAACTCGGCCACCCGCTTGTCCAGTTCGCCCTCCGGCAGCACCTCGTCGACCAGACCGGTGCGCAGCGCCCGCTCCGTGTCGATCAACTCGCCGGAGAAGAGGAGGTACTTGGTCGCGGCCGGGCCGACCAGGGACACCAGGCGGCGGGTCGAGGCGGCCGGGTAGACGATGCCGAGCTTGGCCGGTGTCACCCCGAACAGCGCGCCCTCCTCCGCGAACCGCAGGTCGCAGGCGGCGGCGAGCTGCGAGCCGCCGCCGACACAGTGGCCGCGCACCGCGGCGAGGGTCGGCTTGGGAAACGCGGCGAGGGCCTCTTCGGCGGCGACGGCGAGGGACTGCGCCTCGGCGGGGGAGCCCCGGAGGGTGGAGATGTCGGCGCCGGCGCAGAAGGTGCCGCCCTCGCCGGTGAGCACGAGGACCCGCACGGCGGGGTCGGCCGCGAGGGTGTCGAGGAGCGGCGGGAGGGCGCGCCACATCTGCGCGGTCATCGCGTTGCGTTTGGCGGGGTTGCGGATGACGACCGTGGCAACGGCGTTTCCGACCTGGTGGTCGAGACGGGGCTCCATAGTGCGGGATGGTATCCGCGCCCGCACTCGTCCACCTCGGAAAGTTCTCATACCCGTACAACCCGAATAGTTCGCGAAGTCGGCACCGAGGAGGGCAAGAGTCGTTCCACAACTGACGTTGTCATACGCCAACGGTCAGATCCGCTCGATATTTGCTGACTTGTGTTCAGTCCTCCGGAGTGGAGGGGGTCGTTGCCAACACTCGACGTGTGGTGACAATCGAGCGCGAGGGTGGCGACCGGACGATGGAGAACCACGGGCGCGGGCACGACCCGCGTCCAGAGGGAGGCGGCGCTCCGCCGCCGGATCCGCTGCCGTACGAAGGAATCTGGCGGTTCACCGCCGCCGCCGTGGACGCCTCGGTCCCGCAGGCGCGGCGCGCCGTACGGGACCTGCTCCAGCGCCAGGGCGTCCCGGTCTCGGAGGACCTGGTGTACGGGCTTTTGCTGATCGTCTCCGAGCTGGTCACCAACGCGGTCAAGCACGCGGCGCTGCTGTCGCCGGTGCTCGCCGTGGAGGTCGCCGTCGGCGCCGAGTGGGTGCGGGTGTCGGTGGAGGACAACCACCCCTACCGCCCGACCGCCCTGGAGGCCGACCACGGGCAGACCGGCGGCCGGGGGCTGCTGCTGGTGCGGGAGGTGGCCCGGGAGGCGGGCGGGGTCGTGGACGTGGAGCACACGTCGAGTGGCGGCAAGGTGATCTGGGCCGCCCTGCCGCTCAAACCCGCGACGCTGCCGTGAGGCCTCGCGAAGATTCCGTGCGGATTCTCACCAGCCGGCGGACGGGCCCGTCAGCTCCCTGACCGCCGGGCGGGCCGCGTCCAGCACGGTCATGAACCAGGACGAGAAGGTGTCCCGGGCGTGCCGCTCGGCCAGCTCGGCGGCCGTCACGAAGACGGTCGCCTCGACCTCCGCCGGGTCCGGTGCGAGCGGCGCCTGCACCATGCCGACGAACAGGTGGTTGAACTCCTGCTCGACCAGGCCGGAGGCCGGGTCCGGGTGGTTGTAGCGGACCGTGCCCGCCTCGGCGAGCAGCGACGGGGAGACCCCCAGCTCCTCGAAGGTCCGCCGGGCCGCCGCCGCGAAGGGCGCCTCGCCGGGGTAGGGGTGGCCGCAGCAGGTGTTGGACCACACACCGGGGGAGTGGTACTTGCCCAGGGCCCGCTGCTGGAGCAGCAGCCTGCCGTGTTCGTCGAAGAGGAAGACGGAGAACGCCCGGTGCAGCTGCCCGGGGGGCTGATGCGCGGCCAGCTTCTCCGCGGTGCCGATGGTCACACCCTTCTCGTCGACGAGTTCAAGGAAAATCGCGTCTGCGGTCCCTTCCGACGTGCTGTGCGTCGCGGTGGCAGGTGTGATCGGCATACCCATCCTTCGCCTCGGTCTTCGCACCAAGTCTGCCGTACGAATCCGACACTCCCGGCACTTCCCGGCGCGGGGCACGCCGGAAGAGGGACCCGGTACTTGATCGTGCCCTACGGGTGCGGGAGGGAACCGTCCGGGGGTCTCGAACACAAGGACGCCGGGGGAGTGCGGAGCGCTGCGTTCCGGGACCCCGGGCGGGACGGGGTCAGTGGCAGAGCCGGGCCTCGTGCTCCGCGTGCCCGCCCGGTTCCAGCTGGAAGGTGCAGTGCTCCACGTCGAAGTGGTGGCCCAGGCAGCCCTGCAGCTCGTGCAGCATCTTCTCGTGGCCGATGGCGCTCAGCACGTCCGAGCGGACCACCACGTGCGCCGACAGCACCGGCATCCCCGAGGTGATCGTCCAGGCGTGCAGATCGTGGACGTCCTCCACGCCGTCCAGCGCCAGGATGTGCGACCGCACCTGCGTCATGTCGACGCCCCGCGGCGCCGCCTCCAGCAGGACGTCCAGGGTCTCGCGCAGCAGCTTCAGCGTCCTCGGCACGATCATCAGGCCGATGACCAGCGAGGCGATCGGGTCGGCCGCCTGCCAGCCGGTGGTCAGGATCACCACGGCCGAGATCAGCACCGCCAGCGAGCCCAGCGCGTCGGCCGCCACCTCCAGGAAGGCGCCGCGCACGTTCAGGCTCTCCTGCTGGCCGCGCACCAGCAGTGTGAGCGAGATCATGTTGGCGACCAGGCCGATCAGGCCGAACACGATCATCTGGCCGCCGTGCGTGTCCGCGGGCGTGAGGAACCGCTGGACCGCCTCGTACAGCACGTAGCCGCCGACCACGAGCAGCAGCAGGCAGTTCGCCAGGGCGGCGAGGATCTCGGCCCGGGCGAGGCCGAAGGTGCGGTTGGTGCTCGGCGGGCGGTTGGCGAAGTGGATCGCCAGCAGGGCCATGCCGAGGCCCAGGGCGTCGGTCGCCATGTGGGCCGCGTCCGCGATCAGCGCGAGCGAGTCGGCCACCAGGCCGCCGGCGATCTCGACCACCATCACCCCGAGGGTGATGGCGAGCGCCACCCGGAGCCGGCCGCGGTACGCCGCCGCGGCCGTGCCGGTGGGCGGCGCGTGGCTGTGCCCGTGGCCGTGGTCGTGCCCTGCCCCCATGAGATACGCCTCCTGATGTTCGCCCGGGATGACAGTGAACTACGGGTGGGGGGTATCCGGCAACGCGGCACTGAACACCGTTGTCATGTGCCCTGACCTGCGGAAACGAACCCCAGGTCAGGGCACCCTCAGTTACTTTGCGTGCTGGACCGGGGCCGACGGGTCACCGGCCGCGCCGCCCTGCGTCGTTGTCCCGGATGTCCGGTCTGCGAGCGCCATTTGTGAGCCGGGGCCCGGATCGCGGATGATGATCTCGGCAAAGGCAGGGGCAGGGCGGGCCGACCGTGCCGTGAACGGCCGGTGAACAAGCAGTCCTCACCATCCGATAACCTCTGCCGAATGCTTTCCGGGGGCCACCAGGCACACCACGCCCCACCACGCAGGAGACCGGCGCCCGGACGCCGGCACCCAGGGAGTGAGTTCGGTTGTCGACCGCCATCGTCACCGGTCCGCCGGTGCCCGGATCGTCACTGGAGAGCGATCTGCGGGAGCTCGGCTTCGAGGTGCGGGCGGCGTCGGACACCGCCGAGACCGAGGCCCTGCTCGCGGCCGTGCCCGACGGCCGGCGGGTCGCCGTCGTCGACGCCCGCTTCGTCGGCCATCTGCACGCGCTGCGCCTCGGCCTCACCGACCCGCGCTTCCCGCTCGCCGCGATCCCCGGCGCCGTCACCGCCCAGCCCGCCGGCCGTCAGGCCCTGAGCCGGGCGCTGGCCCGGGAGGCAGCCGCGGGCGGCAGCACCGACCTGGCGGTCGACCACCTCGTCACCGCCCTGGACGCCGACGTCCACCGCCCCGAGCTGGGCAGCCTGGTCGCCGCCGTCCCCGCCGACCCGCAGGCCCGCAACGAGGCGCGGCAGGCCGTCGCCGCCGTGGACGACGAGGCCGTACGCCTGAAGTCGGCCGTGAAGTCCCGCGACGGGTTCTTCACCACCTTCTTCATCAGCCCGTACTCCCGCTACATCGCCCGCTGGTGCGCCCGGCGCGGACTGACCCCCAACCAGGTCACCACCGCCTCGCTGCTCACCGCCCTGATCGCCGCGAGCTGCGCGGCGACGGGCACGCGCGCGGGGTTCGTCGCCGCCGGCGTCCTGCTCATCGCGTCCTTCGTCCTGGACTGCACGGACGGCCAGCTCGCCCGCTACTCCCTCCAGTACTCCACCCTCGGCGCCTGGCTGGACGCCACCTTCGACCGGGCCAAGGAGTACGCCTACTACGCCGGTCTGGCGCTGGGTGCCGCGCGGGGCGGCGACGACGTGTGGGCCCTCGCCCTGGGCGCGATGATCCTGCAGACCTGCCGGCACGTGGTCGACTTCTCCTTCAACGAGGCCAACCACGACGCCACCGCCAACACCAGCCCCACCGCCGCGCTCTCCGACCGGCTCGACAGCGTCGGCTGGACGGTCTGGGTGCGCCGGATGATAGTCCTGCCCATCGGCGAACGATGGGCACTGATAGCCGTCCTCACGGCCGCCACCACCCCGCGGATCACCTTCTGGGTGCTGCTCGCCGGCTGCGCCCTCGCCGCCACGTACACCACGGCCGGGCGGGTGCTGCGGTCGCTGACCCGGAAGGCGAAGCGTACCGACCGGGCGGCGACGGCACTGGCCGACCTGGCGGACAACGGTCCCCTCGCCGGACTGGTCTCCCGTGTACTGCCCGCCGCATGGGGCTCCCCGTTCCTGGTGGCGCTCGGCGGCGTGGCGATTCTCGGCGCGTCCCTCTTCTCCGGTGTGACCTGGGCCCCGGTCGCGGGTGCCGTCGTCTACGCCCTCGCCTCCGGCCAGGCCCTCGCCCGCCCCCTCAAGGGCGCCCTCGACTGGCTGGTCCCGCCCCTCTTCCGGGCCGCCGAATACGGCACCGTCCTCGTCCTCGCAAGCAAATCCGGGGTGAACGGAGCCCTCCCTGCGGCTTTCGGCCTGGTGGCCGCCGTCGCCTACCATCACTACGACACGGTGTACCGCATCCGCGGCGACGCCGGGGCGCCGCCGGCCTGGCTGGTACGCGCCATCGGGGGGCAGGAAGGGCGGACGCTGCTCGTCACCGTCCTGGCCGCGGTGCTCACCGCCGCGCAGTTCCAGGCCGCGCTCACGGTCCTCGCCGTGGTCGTGGCCGGGCTGGTGCTCGTCGAGAGCATCCGCTTCTGGGTGTCCGCAGGGGCTCCCGCCGTACACGACGAAGGAGAACCCGCATGATCGGCCTCGTGCTGGCGGCCGGCGCCGGACGGCGTCTGCGCCCCTACACCGACAGCCTGCCCAAGGCGCTGGTGCCGGTGGGGCCTGCCGGGATAGAGGACTCGATCACGGTGCTCGACCTGACCCTCGGCAACTTCGCGGAGATCGGCCTGACCGAGGTCGCGATCATCGTCGGCTACCGCAAGGAGGCCGTCTACGAGCGCCAGGCGGACCTGGAGGCCAAGTACGGGCTCAAGCTCACCCTCATCGACAACGACAAGGCCGAGGAGTGGAACAACGCCTACTCCCTGTGGTGCGGCCGTGACGCCCTCAAGGACGGGGTGATCCTCGCCAACGGCGACACCGTGCACCCGGTCTCCGTCGAGAAGACGCTGCTCGCCGCCCGCGGCGAGGGCAGGCGGATCATCCTGGCCCTGGACACCGTGAAGTCCCTCGCGGACGAGGAGATGAAGGTCGTCGTCGACGCCGACAAGGGCATGACGAAGATCACCAAGCTGATGGACCCGGCCGAGGCCACCGGCGAGTACATCGGCGTCACCCTCATCGAGGGCGACGCCGCGCCCGAGCTGGCCGACGCGCTGAGGACGGTCTGGGAGACCGACCCGCAGCAGTTCTACGAGCACGGCTACCAGGAGCTGGTCAACCGCGGCTTCCGGATCGACGTCGCGCCCATCGGGGACGTCCGGTGGGTCGAGATCGACAACCACGACGACCTCGCCCGGGGACGGGAGATCGCGTGCCAGTACTGACCCGGCTGATCCCCTCGCCGGTCGTCGTCGACATCCGCCCGGGTGCCCTCGACGACCTCGGCGCCGTCCTCGCCGACGAACGCATCTCGCACTCCGGCCGGCTCGCCGTCGCCGTCAGCGGCGGCTCCGGCTCGAAGCTGCGCGAGCGCGTCACGCCGAGCCTGCCGGGCGCCACCTGGTACGAGGTCGGGGGCGGCACGCTCGACGACGCGATCCGGCTGGCCGGCGAGATCAAGGCCGGCCACTACGACGCGGTCGTCGGCCTCGGCGGCGGCAAGATCATCGACTGTGCCAAGTTCGCGGCGGCCCGGGTGGGCCTCCCGCTGGTCGCCGTCCCCACGAACCTCGCCCACGACGGCCTGTGCTCGCCCGTCGCCACCCTCGACAACGACGCGGGCCGCGGGTCGTACGGCGTGCCGAACCCGATCGCGGTCCTCATCGACCTCGACGTCGTCCGGGAGGCCCCGGCGCGCTTCGTGCGCTCCGGGATCGGCGACGCCGTCTCCAACATCTCGGCGATCGCGGACTGGGAGCTGTCCCACCGCGTCACCGGCGAGAAGATCGACGGTCTGGCGGCCGCCATGGCCCGGCAGGCCGGCGAGGCGGTGCTGCGCCACCCCGGCGGCATCGGCGAGAACGACTTCCTCCAGGTCCTCGCCGAGGCGCTGGTGCTCAGCGGGATCGCCATGTCGGTGTCGGGCGACTCCCGCCCGTCCTCCGGCGCCTGCCACGAGATCAACCACGCCTTCGACCTGCTCTTCCCGAGGCGTGCCGCCAGCCACGGCGAGCAGTGCGGACTCGGCGCGGCCTTCGCGATGTACCTGCGCGGGGCCCACGAGGAGTCCATGTACATGGCCGATGTGCTGCGCCGGCACGGACTGCCGGTGCTGCCGGAGGAGATCGGCTTCACCGTGGACGAGTTCGTCCGGGTCGTCGAGTTCGCCCCGGAGACCCGGCCCGGCCGCTACACCATCCTCGAACACCTCGACCTCAAGACCCACCAGATCAAGGACTTCTACGTCGACTATGTCAAGGCCATCGGTAGCTGAACTCCGTCCGGTCGTGCACCCCGCTGGGGTCAAGGACCGGCGCAGCGGTGAGCACTGGATGGGGCGCCTCTACATGCGTGAGGTGTCCCTGCGGGTCGACCGCTACCTGGTGAACACCAGGGTCACGCCCAACCAGCTCACGTACCTGATGACCGTCTTCGGCGTGCTCGCGTGCCCGGCGCTGCTGGTGCCGGGCGTCTGGGGCGCCGTGCTCGGTGTGGTGTGCGTCCAGATGTACCTGCTGCTCGACTGCGTCGACGGCGAGGTGGCCCGCTGGAAGCAGCAGTACTCGCTGGGCGGCGTCTACCTGGACCGGGTCGGTGCCTACCTCACCGACGCCGCCGTCCTGGTGGGCCTCGGGCTGCGCGCCGCCGACCTGTTCGGCAGCGGCCGTATCGACTGGCTGTGGGCCTTCCTCGGCACCCTGGCCGCGCTCGGCGCCATCCTGATCAAGGCCGAGACCGACCTGGTCGGCGTCGCCCGCCACCAGGCCGGCCTGCCGGTGGTCAAGGAGGCCGCCGCCGAGATGCGCTCCGCCGGTATGGCGCTGGCCCGCCGGGCCGCCGCCCTGTTCCGGTTCCACCGGCTGATCCTCGGTATCGAGGCCTCGCTGCTGATCCTGCTGCTCGCCGTCGCCGACCACTTCCACGGCGACCTCTTCTGGACCCGGCTCGGCACCGCCGTGCTGGCCGGCATCGCGCTGCTCCAGACCCTGCTGCACCTGGTCTCGGTCCTCGCGTCGAGCAGGCTGCGGTGAGCGCCGGGCTGAAGGTCGGCGCGGTCGTCATCACCATGGGCAACCGCCCCGACGAACTGCGCGCCCTCCTCGACTCGGTCGCCAAGCAGGACGGCGAGCCGGTCGAGGTGGTCGTCGTCGGCAACGGCTCGCCCGTCCCGGACGTGCCGGACGGCGTGCGCACCCTGGAACTGCCCGAGAACCTCGGGATCCCCGGCGGCCGCAACGTCGGCATAGAGGCCTTCGGCCCGAGCGGCCGCGACGTCGACATACTGCTGTTCCTCGACGACGACGGCCTGCTCGCCGAGCACGACACCGCCGAGCTGTGCCGCGAGGCCTTCACGGCCGACCCGAGGCTCGGCATCATCAGCTTCCGCATCGCCGACCCGGACACCGGGCAGACCCAGCGTCGGCACGTGCCGAGGCTCCGGGCCTCCGACCCGATGCGCTCCTCCCGGGTCACCACCTTCCTCGGCGGCGCCAACGCCGTCCGCACCCAGGTCCTCGCCGAGGTCGGCGGCCTGCCGGACGAGTTCTTCTACGCCCACGAGGAGACCGACCTGGCCTGGCGGGCCCTGGACGCCGGCTGGATGATCGACTACCGCTCCGACATGGTGCTCAACCACCCCACCACCGCACCCTCCCGGCACGCGGTCTACCACCGGATGGTCGCCCGCAACCGCGTCTGGCTGGCCCGTCGCAACCTGCCCGCCCTCCTGGTCCCGGTCTACCTCGGGGTGTGGCTGCTGCTGACCCTGGTGCGCCGCCCCTCCCGCCCGGCCCTGCACGCCTGGTTCGCCGGCTTCCGGGAGGGCTGGACCACCCCGTGCGGGCCGCGCCGCCCGATGCGCTGGCGGACCGTGTGGAAACTCACGCGACTGGGCCGTCCCCCGGTGATCTGACAAGCTCGAAGGTGCGTGTCCGCGCGTACGGCGTGCGGACACGCCGCGGGAACGGCCGCGCATGGCACGCGATCGCCCCCGGGAATGTGTCCGATGGCGGAGACGTGTCGCACCCAGTAGCACAATTCCGTAAGACGAACGTAAGACGATTCTGAGGACGAAGGCTCCGACCCTTGAGTGAGACAACGCATGACGGCGGGATCGCGGTGAGCGCGGTGCCGTCGCCCGACGAAGGCCTCACGGCGGCGCAGCTCGCCGCCAGGTACGGACTCGCGGTGAGCGGCGCACGGCCCGCGCTGCCCGAGTACGTACGCCGGCTCTGGGGGCGGCGCCACTTCATCCTGGCCTTCTCGCAGGCGAAGCTCACGGCCCAGTACAGCCAGGCCAAGCTCGGCCAGCTCTGGCAGGTGGCCACACCGCTGCTGAACGCGGCCGTGTACTACTTCATCTTCGGCGTCATCCTGCACGCCAGCCGGGGCATGTCGCAGGACATCTACATCCCGTTCCTGGTCACCGGCGTGTTCACCTTCACGTTCACCCAGAGTTCGATCATGACGGGCGTGCGGGCGATCTCGGGCAACCTCGGTCTGGTGCGCGCGCTGCACTTCCCGCGCGCCTCGCTGCCGATCTCCTTCGCGCTCCAGCAGCTCCAGCAGCTGCTGTTCTCGATGATCGTGATGGTCGCCGTGGTGGTCGGGTTCGGCAGCCGTCCGGGCCTGTCCTGGGTACTGGTCGTCCCGATCCTGTTCCTGCTGTTCCTGTTCAACACCGGCCTGGCCCTGATCGTGGCGCGGCTGGGCGCCAAGACGCCGGACCTCGCCCAGCTGCTGCCGTTCATACTGCGCACCTGGATGTACATGTCCGGTGTGATGTTCTCGATCACCAAGATGATGGAGGGCCGGCCGGAGTGGGCGCGCACGCTCCTGCAGGTGAACCCGGCCACCGTCTTCATGGACCTGATGCGCTTCGCCCTCATCGACGGCTACGGCGCCTCGAACCTGCCGCCGCACGTCTGGGCCGTCGCGCTGTCCTGGGCCGTCGTCGTGTTCGCCGGCGGTTTCGTGTACTTCTGGAAGGCGGAGGAGCGGTACGGCCGTGGCTGAGCAGACCACAGGGGAGCGGATCCCCACTGTCATCGCGGAGGACGTGCACATCGTCTACCGCGTCAACGGCGCCAAGACCGGCAAGGGCAGCGCGACGGCCGCTCTCAGCCGCATCTTCAAGCGCGGCGACGAGCGGGGCGTCCGCAAGGTGCACGCGGTCCGGGGGGTCTCCTTCGTCGCCTACCGCGGCGAGGCGATCGGCCTGATCGGCTCCAACGGCTCCGGCAAGTCCACCCTGCTGCGCGCCATCGCCGGACTGCTGCCCGCCGAGAAGGGCAGGGTCTACACCAACGGCCAGCCCTCGCTGCTCGGCGTCAACGCGGCCCTGATGAACGACCTCACGGGCGAGCGCAACGTCATCCTGGGCGGCCTGGCCATGGGCATGTCCCGCGAGGACATCAGGGCCCGTTACCAGGAGATCGTCGAGTTCTCCGGCATCAACGACAAGGGCGACTTCATCACCCTGCCGATGCGCACCTACTCCTCCGGCATGGCGGCCCGGCTCCGCTTCTCCATCGCGGCCGCCAAGGACCACGACGTCCTCATGATCGACGAGGCGCTGGCCACCGGCGACGCGGCCTTCCGCAAGCGCTCCGAGGACCGGATCCGCGAACTGCGCGAGCACGCCGGCACGGTGTTCCTGGTCAGTCACAACAACAAGTCGATCCGCGACACCTGCGACCGGGTCCTGTGGCTGGAGCGCGGTGAGCTGCGCATGGACGGCCCGACCGAAGAGGTGCTCAAGGAGTACGAGAAGTTCACGGGCAAGTAGCCCCGTCCGGCCCAGGCCCCGCCGGAACCTTTCCGGCGGGGCCCGCGTCTGCAAAGGAAACGTCAACTCGGGCTCGCCTTAGGAATCTTGACGCCAATCGGTGTGTTGTTGTGATCTGGGGGACACCCCGACGAACCTCGATGCGTTGTACAACGTAAGCTGTACCGGTCCCGGAAAGCGGCAACTGGGGCGATAATGCGCGACACCCTCTGCCGGGCCACCCCGCGGACCGCTGGGCGGCGTGTCCGAAATAGTGTGTATTGGGTCGGCAGTGTAGAACGGGAGATGTGACGGCAATGGCTACGGAAACTCCCCAGCTCAACGCAGGCCGCGCCGTCCCCGCCCCCGCCCCGGGCAGCGAACGGTGACGGCAACCGGCCCGGCGCGCACCGGAGACCCGGAGCGCGGCACCCTGGACAAGGCCGCGGACGAGAACTTCCCCGTGGCCCCCTTCTTCCTGCCGAAAGCCTGGCGCGCCGACCTGACGGCGGTGTACGGCTTCGCCCGCCTCGTCGACGACATCGGCGACGGCGACCTGGCCCCCGGCGGCGCCGACGCCCGCCTCCTCGGAGTCTCCCCGGCGCAGGCCGAGGACCGCCTGGTCCTGCTCGACGCCTTCGAGGCCGACCTGCACCGCGTCTTCGACGCCACCCCGCACCACCCCCTGCTGCGCCGCCTCCAGCCCACGGTCCGCCGCCGCGGACTGGCCCCCGAGCCGTTCCTCGGGCTGATCGCCGCCAACCGCCAGGACCAGCTCGTCAAGCGGTACGAGACCTACGACGACCTCCTCGCCTACTGTGAGCTGTCCGCCAACCCCGTCGGCCGCCTGGTCCTCGCCGTCACCGGAACCTCGACCCCCGAGCGGATCCGGCTCTCCGACTCGATCTGCACCGCACTCCAGATCGTCGAACACCTCCAGGACGTGGCCGAGGACCTCGGCCGCGACCGGATCTATCTGCCCGCCGAGGACATGAAGCGCTTTCACGTCCAGGAGGCGGATCTCGCCAGGAAAACCGCGGGCGCATCGGTGCGTGCACTGGTTGCATACGAAGCGCAACGCGCCCGCGATCTCCTGAATGAAGGCGCCCCCCTTGTGGGTAGCGTCCACGGCAGGTTGAAGCTGCTGCTTGCGGGGTTCGTGGCGGGGGGAAGGGCGGCGGTCCACGCGATCGCTGCCGCCGAATACGACGTACTTCCCGGCCCGCCCAAGCCCGGCAAGGGCCGGTTGCTGCGTGAGGTGGGCGTGACTCTGCGAGGAGAGGGGTGATCCGGACCGTGGACTCTCCCACACACGTGTCCGCACCGGTACTCGCCGCCTACAGCTACTGCGAGACGGTCACCGGACAGCAGGCACGGAACTTCGCCTACGGCATCCGGCTGCTCCCGGCGCCCAAGCGGCGCGCCATGTCGGCGCTCTACGCCTTCTCCCGGCGTGTCGACGACATCGGCGACGGCGAGCTGGCGGCCGACGTGAAGGCGGCCCGCCTGGAGGACACCCGGGCGCTGCTCGCCCGGGTCCAGGACGGTGCGGTCGCCGAGGACGACACCGACCCGGTCGCGGTCGCCCTCGCCCATGCCGCCCAGGTCTTCCCGATCCCGCTGGGCGGCCTGGACGAGCTGATCGACGGCGTCCTCATGGACGTCCGCGGCGAGACCTACGAGACCTGGGACGACCTCAAGGTCTACTGCCGGTGTGTGGCCGGCGCCATCGGCCGGCTCTCGCTCGGGGTGTTCGGTACGGAACCGGGGGCGCGCGGCGCCGAGCGCGCGCCCGAGTATGCCGACACGCTCGGGCTCGCGCTCCAGCTCACCAACATCCTCAGAGACGTCCGCGAGGACGCCGGCAACGGCCGTACCTACCTGCCCTCCGACGACCTCGCCAAGTTCGGCTGCTCCGCCGGGTTCAACGGGCCGACCCCGCCGGAGGGCTCCGACTTCGCGGGGCTCGTGCACTTCGAAGTACGGCGCGCCCGTGCCCTTTTCGCCGAGGGCTACCGACTGCTGCCCATGCTCGACCGGCGCAGCGGCGCCTGTGTCGCCGCCATGGCCGGCATCTACCGCCGCCTCCTCGACCGCATCGAGCGCGAGCCGGAGGCGGTGCTGCGCGGCCGGGTCTCGCTGCCCGGACGCGAGAAGGCGTACGTCGCCGTGCGCGGTCTGTCCGGGCTCGACACCCGGCGCCACACCTCCCGCCTGGCCGTCAGGAGGCGCGCCTGATGGACAAAGTGGGCCAAGGTGACTCCACCGGAGAGAAACGGCAGGCAACCCTCCGGCACGGCGTGGCGTCCCTGACTGCGACGGCCCGACCTGCCCCGCTCCACCGGCACGGCGGGCGGGCAGGGGAGGAAGCACGATGACCGACGGCACGCGATCCGAGCGGAGGCACGACGACATCCCGTCCGGGCGCACCGCCGTCGTGATCGGCGGCGGCCTCGCGGGTGTCACGGCCGCGCTCGCGCTCGCCGACGCGGGGGTGCGCGTCACCCTTCTCGAAGGCAGGCCGAGGCTGGGCGGGCTCGCCTTCTCCTTCCGGCGCGGCGACCTGACCGTGGACAACGGCCAGCACGTGTACCTGCGTTGCTGCACCGCCTACCGCTGGTTCCTCGACCGCATCGAGGGCACCGCGCTGGCACCACTGCAGGACCGCCTCGACGTACCCGTCCTCGACCTCGCCAAGCCGGAGGGGCGGCGCCTGGGCAGGCTGCGGCGCGACCCGCTGCCGGTCCCCCTTCACCTGGGGCGCAGCCTGGCCGCCTATCCGCACCTCTCGCTCGCCGAGCGGGCCAGGGTGGGGCGTGCCGCGCTCGCGCTCAAGGGACTCGACCTCGCCGATCCGAGCCTGGACGCACAGGACTTCGGCAGCTGGCTGGCCGCCCACGGCCAGTCGGCGCGTGCCGTCGAGGCCCTGTGGGACCTGGTCGGGGTCGCCACCCTCAACGCGGTCGCGGGCGACGCCTCGCTGGGGCTCGCCGCGATGGTGTTCAAGACCGGTCTGCTCTCCGACCCGGGCGCGGCCGACATCGGCTGGGCCCATGTGCCGCTGGGCGAACTGCACGACCGGCTGGCCCGCAAGGCGCTCGACTCCGCGGGCGTGCGTACCGAGGTCCGTACACGCGTCACCTCCGTCTCCACTAACGAGAACGGGACTTGGAGCGTTCAGGTTCCCGGCGAGACGCTGACCGCCGACACCGTCGTGCTCGCCGTCGCCCAGCGCGAGGCCTACGACCTGCTGCCTTCCGGTGCCCTGGACGCTCCGGAAAACCTGCTGGAGATCGGCACCGCGCCGATCCTCAACGTCCATGTGGTGTACGACCGCAGGGTGCTCACCAAGCCGTTCTTCGCGGCTCTCGGCACCCCCGTCCAGTGGGTGTTCGACCGCACCCACGCCTCCGGGCTGCGGACGGGACAGTACCTCGCGCTGTCCCAGTCGGCCGCCGAGGACGAGATCGACATGCCCGTGGCCGAGCTGCGCGAGCGCTACCTGCCCGAGCTGGAACGGCTGTTGCCCGGTGCGCGCGGCGCCGGGGTGGAGGACTTCTTCGTGACCCGGGAGCGCACCGCGACGTTCGCCCCCACCCCCGGCGTCGGGCGGCTGCGGCCCGGCGCCCGCACCAAGGCACCCGGCCTCTACCTGGCCGGAGCGTGGACCGCCACCGGGTGGCCCGCGACCATGGAGAGTGCGGTCCGCAGCGGTGTCAGCGCGGCCGACGCCGCGTTGCGCACCCTGGGCCGGCCCCGCCCCCGTCACCTCTTCGAGTTCGAGGAGGCGGCGTGACGCTCGATCAGCAGGCGGCAGGCCTCCGCACCCCCAGTACCGCAACAAGAGGAGAAACTGTGCCCACTGTGCCCCCGGCCTCGAAGGGCGCTCGAGAGACCGCAGTGGACGTGACCGCGCTCCTGGAGCGCGGCCGGACCCTTGCCACACCGGTACTGCGGGCGGCCGTCGACCGCCTGGCCTCCCCCATGGACACCGTGGCCGCCTACCACTTCGGCTGGATCGACGCCGAGGGCAACCCCGCCGACGGCGACGGCGGCAAGGCCGTACGCCCCGCGCTCGCCGTGCTCTCCGCCGAGGTCACCGGCGCCGCGCCCGAGGTCGGCATCCCCGGCGCCGTCGCCGTCGAGCTCGTCCACAACTTCTCCCTGCTGCACGACGACCTGATGGACGGCGACGAACAGCGCCGGCACCGCGACACCGTCTGGAAGGTGCACGGTCCCGCCCAGGCCATCCTGGTCGGCGACGCCCTGTTCGCCCTCGCCAACGAGGTGCTGCTCGAACTCGGCACCGTCGAGGCCGGCCGCGCCACCCGCCGGATCACCACCGCCACCCGCGCCCTGATCGACGGCCAGGCCCAGGACATCTCCTACGAGCACCGCGACCGGGTCAGTGTCGAGGAGTGCCTGGAGATGGAGGGCAACAAGACCGGCGCGCTGCTCGCCGCCTCCAGCTCCATCGGCGCGGTGCTCGGCGGCGCCGACGACCGCACGGCCGACACTCTGGAGAAGTACGGCTACCACCTCGGCCTCGCCTTCCAGGCCGTCGACGACCTGCTCGGCATCTGGGGCGACCCGGAGTCCACCGGCAAGCAGACCTGGAGCGACCTGCGCCAGCGCAAGAAGTCCCTGCCGGTCGTCGCTGCGCTCGCCGCGGGCGGGCCCGCCTCCGAGCGGCTCGGCGAGATCCTCGCCGCCGACGCCAAGAGCAGCGACTTCGAGAACTTCTCCGAGGAGGAGTTCGCCGCCCGCGCCGCCCTCATCGAGGAGGCCGGCGGCCGCGAGTGGACCGCCGAAGAGGCGCGTCGTCAGCACACCATCGCCATCGAGGCCCTGCACGCCGTCGACATGCCCGACCGGGTACGGGCACAGTTCACGGCGCTCGCGGACTTCGTCGTCGTACGAAAGAGATGATCATTATTGGTCGAACAGTCCTCGCGTAGTCGCCGGCCGGCGCGAACGCGCAACCAGTACCGGCCGACGGCGGACCCACAGCAGAACGATTTCGCACGACTGCACGAAGGGGAAGCCATGACAGCGACGACCGACGGAAGCACCGGGGCCACCCTGCCGCCCCGGGCCGACTCGGCCAGCACCGAACTCACCACCCCCGTGGCGGCCGGGGTACAAGAAGCCGCCGAACGCGCTGTCCGGCGTGCCACCGACCATCTGCTCGCCCAGCAGGACGCCCAGGGCTGGTGGAAGGGCGACCTGGAGACCAACGTCACCATGGACGCCGAGGACCTGTTGCTCCGTCAGTTCCTGGGCATCCGCGACGAGTCCACGACCGCCGCCGCCGCCCTCTTCATCCGGGGCGAACAGCGCGAGGACGGCACTTGGGCCACCTTCTACGGCGGCCCCGGCGAACTCTCCACCACCATCGAGGCCTACGTCGCCCTGCGGCTGGCCGGGGACGCGCCGGACGCGCCGCACATGGCGAAGGCCTCGGCCTGGATCCGCGAGCGCGGCGGGATCGCCGCCGCCCGGGTCTTCACCAGGATCTGGCTGGCGCTGTTCGGCTGGTGGAAGTGGGAGGACCTGCCCGAACTCCCACCGGAACTCCTGTACTTCCCCAAGTGGTTCCCGCTCAGCATCTACAACTTCGGCCAGTGGGCCCGGCAGACCATCGTGCCGCTCACGGTGGTCTCGGCCAAGCGCCCGGTGCGCCCGGCCCCCTTCCCGCTGGACGAGCTCCACACCGACCCGGCCAACCCCAACCCGCCGCAGCCCCTCGCCCCGGTGGTGAGTTGGGAGGGCGTCTTCCAGCGGCTCGACAAGGTTGTCCGCGGCTACCGCAGGGTCGCGCTGGGACGGCTGCGCGGCTCCGCGCTGAAGTCCGCCGCCCGCTGGATCGTCGAGCGCCAGGAGAACGACGGCGCCTGGGGCGGCATCCAGCCCCCGGCCGTCTACTCGGTGATCGCGCTGTACCTGCTCGGGTACGACCTCGAACACCCCGTGATGCGCGCGGGGTTGGAATCGCTGGATCGTTACGCCGTGTGGCGCGAGGACGGCGCCCGGATGATCGAGGCCTGTCAGTCCCCGGTGTGGGACACCTGCCTGGCCACCATCGCCCTCGCCGACGCCGGAGTGCCCGCCGACCATCCGCAGCTCGTCAAGGCCGCCGACTGGATGCTCGGCGAGCAGATCGTCCGCCCCGGCGACTGGGCGGTGAAGCGGCCCCAGCTCCCGCCGGGCGGCTGGGCGTTCGAGTTCCACAACGACAACTACCCCGACATCGACGACACCGCCGAGGTGGTCCTCGCGCTGCGCCGGGTCAGGCACCACGACCCCGAGCGGCTGGAGAAGGCGATCGGGCGCGGGGTGCGCTGGAACCTCGGCATGCAGTCGAAGAACGGCGCCTGGGGCGCCTTCGACGTCGACAACACCAGCCCGTTCCCCAACCGGCTGCCGTTCTGCGACTTCGGCGAGGTCATCGACCCGCCGTCGGCCGACGTCACCGCGCACGTCGTGGAGATGCTCGCCTTCGAGGGCATGTCCCACGATCCGCGCACCCGGCGCGGCATCGAGTGGCTGCTCGCCGAACAGGAGCCCAACGGTTCGTGGTTCGGCCGCTGGGGCGTGAACTACGTGTACGGCACCGGGTCAGTGGTGCCCGCGCTCACGGCCGCCGGCCTGCCCGCCTCGCACCCGGCGATCCGGCGTGCGGTCACCTGGCTGGAGCAGGTCCAGAACGAGGACGGCGGCTGGGGTGAGGACCTGCGCTCCTACAAGTACGCCGGCGAATGGAGCGGGCGCGGTGCCTCCACCGCCTCCCAGACGGCGTGGGCGCTGATGGCGCTGCTCGCGGCGGGGGAGAAGGACACCAAGGCCGTCGAGCGGGGCGTCCGGTGGCTCGCTGAGACCCAGCGCGAGGACGGCTCCTGGGACGAGCCCTACTTCACCGGTACCGGCTTCCCCTGGGACTTCTCCATCAACTACCACCTCTACCGGCAGGTCTTCCCGCTCACCGCGCTCGGCCGCTACGTGCACGGCGAGCCCACCCCCGAGGCAGAGGGGGACTGATGAGCGCCACGCCCGCGCCGGCCCCGCTGCTGATCGCCTGCGCACTCGGCATCGAGCACCTCGCCCTGCGCGCCGGCGAACGGGGCGGCTCGGGCGGGCCGGTCACCGTGCTGCGCACCGGCATGGGCCCCAGGGCGGCGGAACGGTCCGTCACCCGGGTCCTGGCCGACCCCGCGCTGGCCGGTGCCGCTGTCCTGGCGACGGGCTTCTGCGCGGGACTCGCCCCCGGCATGCACCCCGGCGACCTGGTCGTCGCCGAGGAGACCCGGGACCCCCGCGGCAGCGTCCCGTGCGTGGGCACCGAACTCCTCGTGAAGGAACTCGTACGGACCCTGCCCGGCCGCACGGTCCACACCGGACCCGTCACCGGCTCCGATCACGTCGTCCGCGGTCACGAGCGATCGGATCTGCTCGCGACCGGCGCAATCGCGGTCGACATGGAATCGGCGGCCACGCTTCTGAGCGCCGTGCACGCGGGCGAGCGCCCGGTTGCGGCCGTCAGGGTGGTCGTGGACGCTCCTGAACATGAACTCGTCCGGATCGGCACGGTACGCGGTGGAATATCTGCTTTCCGCGTTCTTCGATCCGTTCTTCCAGCTTTCTTCGAATGGCACCGTTCTTTGCTGCTCCCCCGGAGGTGAGCCAGATGGCCATGCCGCTGCGTCAGTCGATCAAGGTCGCTACTTACTTGGCTGAACAGAAGCTCCGCAAGCGGGACAAGTTCCCGTTGATCGTGGAGCTGGAACCCCTCTTCGCGTGCAACCTGAAATGTGAGGGCTGTGGCAAGATCCAGCACCCGGCGGGGGTGTTGAAGCAGCGCATGCCGGTCGCGCAGGCGGTCGGGGCGGTGCTGGAGTCCGGTGCGCCGATGGTGTCCATCGCGGGCGGCGAACCCCTGATGCATCCTCAGATCGACGAGATCGTGCGGCAGCTGGTGGCGAAGCGGAAGTACGTCTTCCTGTGCACCAACGCGATGCTGCTGCGCAAGAAGATGGACAAGTTCACGCCCTCGCCCTACTTCGCCTTCGCGGTGCACATCGACGGGCTGCGCGAGCGGCACGACGAGTCCGTTGCGAAGGAAGGCGTGTTCGACGAGGCGGTGGAGGCCATCAAGGAGGCCAAGCGGCGCGGCTTCCGGGTGACCACCAACTCGACCTTCTTCAACACGGACACCCCGCAGACCATCATCGAGGTGCTCAACTTCCTCAACGACGACCTCAAGGTCGACGAGATGATGATCTCGCCCGCCTACGCCTACGAGAAGGCCCCCGACCAGGAGCACTTCCTCGGCGTGGAGCAGACCCGCGAGCTCTTCAAGAAGGCCTTCGCGGGCGGCAACCGCAAGAAGTGGCGGCTCAACCACTCCCCGCTCTTCCTGGACTTCCTGGAGGGCAAGGTCGACTTCCCGTGCACGGCCTGGGCGATCCCGAACTACTCGCTCTTCGGCTGGCAGCGCCCCTGCTACCTGATGAGCGACGGGTACGTGCCGACGTACCGCGAACTCATCGAGAAGACCGACTGGGACAAGTACGGCCGCGGCAAGGACCCGCGCTGCGCCAACTGCATGGCCCACTGCGGCTACGAGCCCACCGCCGTCCTCGCCACCATGGGATCGCTCAAGGAGTCGCTGCGCGCCATGCGCGAGACGGTCTCCGGGAACCGGGAGTGACGGCATGACCGCAATCCCCCTGGGCCTCCCCGAGGTCCCGGCGCGGCCGATCGCCGAACGGCGGGTCTCGCGGCAGATCCACGTCGGGCCGGTCGCCGTCGGCGGTGGCGCCCCGGTGTCGGTGCAGTCGATGACCACGACCCGCACCTCCGACATCGGCGCCACCCTCCAGCAGATCGCCGAACTCACCGCGTCCGGCTGCCAGATCGTCCGCGTCGCCTGCCCCACGCAGGACGACGCGGACGCCCTGGCGACGATCGCGCGGAAGTCGCAGATCCCGGTGATCGCGGACATCCACTTTCAGCCGAAGTACGTCTTCGCGGCCATCGAGGCCGGGTGCGCCGCGGTCCGGGTGAACCCCGGCAACATCAAGAAGTTCGACGACCAGGTACGGGAGATCGCGCGGGCCGCCAAGGACCACGGGACCCCGATCCGCATCGGCGTCAACGCGGGCTCGCTCGACCGCCGGCTCCTCGAGAAGCACGGCAGGGCGACCCCCGAGGCGTTGGTGGAGAGCGCTCTGTGGGAGGCCTCGCTCTTCGAGGAGCACGACTTCCGGGACATCAAGATCTCCGTCAAGCACAACGACCCGGTCGTGATGGTCGAGGCGTACCGGCAGCTGGCCGCCCAGTGCGACTACCCGCTGCACCTCGGCGTCACCGAGGCCGGCCCGGCCTTCCAGGGCACGATCAAGTCGGCCGTCGCCTTCGGGGCGTTGCTCTCGCAGGGCATCGGTGACACGATCCGCGTCTCGCTGTCCGCCCCGCCCGCCGAGGAGGTCAAGGTCGGCATCCAGATCCTGGAGTCGCTGAACCTCAGGCAGCGGCGCCTGGAGATCGTCTCCTGCCCGTCCTGCGGGCGCGCCCAGGTCGACGTCTACAAGCTGGCGGACGAGGTGACGGCAGGCCTGGAGGGCATGGAGGTGCCGCTGCGCGTCGCCGTCATGGGGTGCGTGGTCAACGGCCCCGGCGAGGCACGGGAGGCCGACCTCGGCGTCGCCTCCGGCAACGGCAAGGGGCAGATCTTCGTCAAGGGCGAGGTCATCAAGACCGTGCCCGAGTCGAAGATCGTGGAGACCCTCATCGAGGAAGCGATGAAGATCGCCGAGCAGATGGAGCAGGACGGCGCCGGGTCCGGAGCACCCGCCGTCACGGTGAGCTGAACAGCACGGACCGAGAGGGGGCCGAGCGTGACGATTCTGGAGACCATCCGGGGACCACGCGACCTGAAGGCGCTGTCCGAGGCAGAACTCGGCGAACTGTCCGAAGAAATACGCGAGTTCCTGGTGCGCGCGGTCGCCAGGACCGGCGGCCACCTCGGGCCCAACCTGGGCGTCGTGGAGCTGACCGTCGCGCTGCACCGGGTCTTCGAGTCCCCGGCCGACCGCATCCTCTGGGACACCGGCCACCAGAGCTACGTCCACAAGCTGCTGACCGGCCGTCAGGACTTCTCCAAGCTGCGCGGCAAGGGCGGCCTGTCCGGATACCCCTCGCGCGAGGAGTCCGAGCACGACGTCATCGAGAACAGCCACGCCTCCACCGCGCTGGGCTGGGCCGACGGCCTCGCCAAGGCCCGCCAGGTGCAGGGGGAGAAGGGCCATGTCGTCGCGGTGATCGGCGACGGCGCGCTGACCGGCGGGATGGCCTGGGAGGCGCTCAACAACATCGCGGCCGCCAAGGACCGGCCGCTGATCATCGTCGTCAACGACAACGAGCGGTCCTACGCGCCCACCATCGGCGGCCTCGCCAACCACCTCGCCACGCTGCGGACGACGGACAGCTACGAGCAGGTGCTGGCCTGGGGCAAGGACGTGCTCCTGCGCACCCCGCTCGTGGGCACCACCATCTACGAGTCCCTGCACGGCGCCAAGAAGGGCTTCAAGGACGCCTTCGCCCCGCAGGGCATGTTCGAGGACCTGGGCCTCAAGTACGTCGGCCCGATCGACGGCCACGACATCAAGGCCGTCGAGTCGGCGCTCCGGCGCGCGAAACGTTTCCACGGGCCGGTGCTCGTGCACTGCCTCACGGAGAAGGGGCGCGGCTACGAGCCCGCGCTCGCCCACGAGGAGGACCACTTCCACACCGTCGGCGTGATGGACCCGCTCACCTGCGAGCCGCTCACGCCGTCCAACGGGCCCTCCTGGACCTCGGTGTTCGGTGACGAGATCGTCCGGATCGGCGAGGAGCGGGACGACGTCGTGGCGATCACCGCGGCCATGCTGCACCCGGTCGGCCTCGGCCGGTTCGCCGAGCGCTTCCCGGACCGGGTCTGGGACGTCGGCATCGCCGAGCAGCACGCGGCGGTGTCCGCGGCGGGGCTGGCGACCGGGGGGCTGCACCCCGTCGTCGCCGTGTACGCCACGTTCCTCAATCGTGCCTTCGACCAGCTGCTGATGGACGTGGCGCTGCACCGCTGCGGGGTGACGTTCGTGCTGGACCGGGCGGGCGTCACGGGGGTCGACGGCGCCTCCCACAACGGCATGTGGGACATGTCGATCCTCCAGGTCGTCCCCGGCCTCAGGATCGCCGCCCCGCGCGACGCCGAACAGCTGCGGCTTCAGCTGCGGGAGGCGGTCGCCGTCGACGACGCGCCCACACTGGTCCGGTTCCCGAAGGAGTCGGTGGGGCCGGAGATCCCGGCGGTGGACCGGGTCGGCGGGGTGGATGTGCTCCGTCGCGCCACGGACGCGCGGGTGTTGCTGGTCGCGGTCGGTGTGATGGCGCCGGTGTGCCTCCAGGCCGCGGAGCTGCTGGCCGCCCGGGGCATCAACTCCACGGTGGTGGATCCCCGCTGGGTCAAGCCCGTGGATCCCGCGCTGCCGGTCCTGGCGGCCCAGCACGATCTGGTGGCCGTCGTCGAGGACAACAGCCGGGCGGCCGGGGTGGGCGCGGCGGTGGCGCTCGCGCTCGGTGACGCGGAAGTGGACGTGCCGGTGCGGCGGTTCGGGATTCCGGAGCAGTTCCTGGCGCATGCGAAGCGGGGGGAGGTGCTGGCCGACATCGGGTTGACGCCGGTGGAGATCGCGGGGCGGATCGGGTCCAGTCTCGCGGTGCGGGGTGCCGACGGTGCCTACGGAAGTGCCGCGGGGGGTCGTGTGGCGGGTGCGGCGCCGTCCGGGCTGGTCGCGCCCCGCGGCGGCAGCCGCAGATCGATGCGCCCCGCGCCCCTGAGGGGCGCTGATGCCGAGGGTGTTGACAAGGAGAGGCAATGAGTACGGAGTTCGACCTCGGGGCGCTGCTGGCCGAGCGTGGCGGTGAGCGGTACGAGCTGCACGGCAAGTACCTGAATCACCAGCTCCCGCGCATGCTGCACACCATCGGCTTCGACAAGTTCTACGAGCGGGCCGAGGGCGCGCACTTCTGGGACGCGGACGGCAACGACTACCTGGACATGCTCGCCGGGTTCGGGGTGATGGGGCTGGGCCGCCACCACCCAGTCGTCCGCAAGGCCCTGCACGACGTCCTGGACGCCCAGCTGGCCGACCTCACCCGCTTCGACTGCCAGCCGCTGCCCGGGCTGCTCGCCGAGCGGCTCCTCGCGCACAGCCCGCACCTGGACCGGGTGTTCTTCGGCAACAGCGGCACCGAGTCGGTGGAGACGGCCCTGAAGTTCGCCCGCTTCGCCACCGGCAGACCGCGCGTCCTCTATTGCGATCACGCCTTCCACGGCCTGACCACCGGCTCGCTGTCGGTCAACGGCGAGGACGGCTTCCGGGACGGCTTCGCCCCGCTGCTGCCCGACACCGCCGTCCCCCTCGGCGATCTCGACGCGCTCGCCTGCGAGCTGAAGAAGGGCGACGTGGCCGCCCTGATCGTCGAGCCGATCCAGGGCAAGGGCGTGCACGAGGCCCCGCCCGGCTATCTGCGCGCCGCACAGGAGCTGCTGCACAGGCACAAGGCACTGCTGATCGCCGACGAGGTGCAGACCGGCCTCGGCCGTACCGGCGACTTCTACGCCTACCAGCACGAGGACGGCGTCGAGCCGGACCTGGTGTGCGTGGCGAAGGCGCTCTCCGGCGGGTACGTCCCGGTCGGCGCCACCCTCGGCAAGGACTGGATCTTCAAGAAGGTCTACTCCTCCATGGACCGCGTCCTGGTCCACTCGGCCAGCTTCGGCGCCAACGCCCAGGCCATGGCCGCCGGGCTCGCCGTGCTGTCCGTCATGGAGAACGAACAGACCGTCGCCCATTCCCGCGCCGTGGGGGAGCAGCTCAAGTCCCGGCTCGCCGCGCTCACCGACAAGTACGAGCTGCTCGCCGAGGTCCGCGGCCGGGGCCTGATGATCGGCATCGAGTTCGGACGGCCCAGCTCGCTGAAGCTGCGCAGCCGCTGGACCATGCTGCAGGCCGCCCGCAAGGGCCTGTTCGCCCAGATGGTCGTCGTACCGCTGCTGCAACGGCACCGGATCCTCACCCAGGTGTCCGGCGACCACCTGGAGGTGATCAAGCTCATCCCGCCGCTGACCGTCGACGAGTCGGACGTGGACCGGTTCGTGGACGCCTTCACGGACGTCATGGACGACGCCCACAGCGGCGGCGGCCTGATGTGGGACTTCGGCAAGACGCTGATCAAGCAGGCGGTGGCCAACCGCTAGCCTTTTGCCTCTGATCTTTGCCTCTGAGGCAAGAAAATTGCCTCGGAGGCAAAGCTGCGGCTGAATGGAGGCATGAACTCCTCCGACAACGGGCGGGCGGGCGGGCCGGCCGACGGGCTGCCCGTCGTCGCCCCGCAGCTGCGCTCCCTGCGCCGCCGCGCAGGCCTCACCCTGGAGGCCGCCGCCCGCGACGCCGGGCTGTCGCCCGCGCACCTGTCCCGGCTGGAGACCGGTCAGCGGCAGCCCTCGTTGCCGATGCTGCTCGCGCTCGCGCGTGTCTACGGTACGACGGTATCGGATCTGCTGGGGGAGACGGTCGCCGACCGGGACGCGATCGTGCGTGCCGGCGACATGGAACCGACCCGCGCCGGCGGCTGGACCTACTGGCAGGCCGGGGCGTCCGGCCGGGGGATGCAGGCGCTGCGCGTCCGGGTGCCGCACGGCACCCAGGGCGACATCGTGCGGGTGCACCCCGGCGAGGAGTGGCTGCACGTCGTGCGCGGCCGGCTCCGGCTGCGCCTCGGTGACACCACCCATGTGCTCGCGCCCGGTGACAGCGCGCACTTCGACTCGCTGACCCCGCACCGGCTCGCCGCCGAGGACCAGGACGGGGTCGAGCTCCTGTTCGTCCACACCCTGCTGCAGAGTCCCACGGCCGCGCTGTGCCTGGGACCGATCACTGGAGAGCTGCCGTGAGCAACATCGAAGAGAAGTTCCCCCGGTCCCTGTGGATCCGGCTGGTCATCTACCTGGCCGTCGGGCATGCCCTGGCAGGGTTCCTCTATCTGCTGTTCGCCCTCGGCGGCAAGGGCTGAGCCGCCGCCCTCCGTCCGGTCTCAGTCGAGCAGGCGCTCGCGCAGCCGCTCCCGGGTCTCCGGGGCCAGCTCCAGGCCCTGCTCCAGGTACGCGTCCACGTCGCCCCACGTCTCCTCGATGCTCTCGAAGGCCGCCGTCAGGTACTCCGTGCGGGCGTCGAAGAGCGGGCTGAGCAGGTCCATCACCTCGGGGCTGTAGGCGCTGTCCCCGCCGCCGCTGCGGCGCACCTTGTAACGGCGGTGCTTGGCGTTGGACTCCAGGTAGTCGGCGAGGATCGCGTCCCGCTCCACCCCCACCGCCAGCAGCGTCACGGCTATGGAGATGCCCGCCCGGTCCTTGCCGGCCGCGCAGTGCATCAGCGCCGGGACGCTGTCCTCGGCGAGTGCGTGCAGCACCCGTGAGTGCTCGCCGGTGCGGTCCTTGACGATCGTGCGGTACGAGGTGACCATCCGGGCCGCGGCCTTGCCGTCGCCCAGGAGCCCGCGCAGCTGGTCGATCTCCCCCTCGCGGACCATCTTCCAGAAGTCCGCGCCGTGCGCCGGGTCGGTCAGCGGCAGATTCAGGTTCCGCACGCCGGGCAGCTCGACGTCCGGGCCCTCCAGCTTCTGGTCGGCCGCGTTGCGGAAGTCGAAGATCGTGTGCAGCCCGAGCGAGGCGAGGAAGTCCGCGTCCTGCTCCGTCGCGTGTGCCAGATGGCCGCTGCGGAACAGCACACCCGGCCGCACCCGTCGCCCGTCCACGGTCGGCAGCCCACCCACGTCACGGAAGTTGCGCACGCCCGTCAGCTCGGGCTCGGTCGACGGGACCTGCTGCGTCACGGGGGCTCCTCCCGGTCGGCCCCGTCGGCGCTGCTCGTCGACGGGCACTGGAGCGACCATACGACATCGGTTTCCACGGGCAATGAGTTGTCCACAGGCATCGCCTCCGCGGCCCGTGGCCCTTGCTTCGGGGCCCGCGGCCCTTGATGATGTTGGGGCTTGAGCGGATCTGTTGGCCCCTGTGTGAGGTTGCTCGATGGTGGACATCGCCGAAAACGGCCGTACCTGGCTCCTGTCGGGCCCCGGCAGCAGCTACGCGCTGCATCTGACCCCCTCCGACGAACTGCTCCACCTGCACTGGGGGCCCCGGATCGGGCTCGCCGACGCCGTGGAGCTCAGCACCCGGGTGCTGCCCGGCTACTGGCCCTTCGAGTCCCCGCTGGACGGCCATGAGGAGTACCCCGTCGAGGGCGGCCCCCGGTTCGTCCGCCCCGCGCTGTCGGTGCGGACCGAGGAGCGCCGGGGCACCGAGTGGACCTTCGACTCGTACGAGGTCGAGGAGGACGAGCTCCGGCTGCGCTTCACGGACGACGGCGTCGTCATCACCCTGCACTACCGGATGCGCGGCGACGTCGTCGAGCGCTGGGTGACCGTCGGCAACGAGGGGCACACGCGCGTGGAGCTGCTGCGCGCCGACCCCGCCACCTGGACCCTGCCCGACCGCGAGGGCTGGCGGCTCTCCCAGCTGCACGGCCGCTGGGCCGCCGAGTCCCGGCTCACCAGTGCCCCGCTCACCTACGGCGAGAAGGTCATCGGCAGCCGCCGCGGCCACACCGGCCACCAGCACCTGCCCTGGGTCGCCCTTGACACCGACGCCACCGAGGAGCGCGGCGAGGTCTGGGGCTGTGCCCTCGGCTGGTCCGGCTCCTGGCGGATCGCGGTCGCCCAGCTCCCGGACGCGCGCGTGCAGATCTCCGGCGGCGCCGGCTACGACGACTCGGGCCTGCTGATGCTGGCCGAGGGCGAGTCGTACACCAGCCCCGTCTTCGCGGGCCTGTGGACCGACGGCGGCTTCGGCGGGGCGAGCCGCGCCTGGCACGCCTACCAGCGGGCGTACGTCATCCCGGACGCCGACCAGGACCGGCCGGTGCTGTTCAATTCCTGGGAGGCCACCACTTTCGACATCTCGGAGGACCAGCAGGCCACCCTCGCCCGCCGGGCCGCCGCGATCGGTGTCGAGTTGTTCGTGGTGGACGACGGCTGGTTCGGCGCCCGCACCAGCGACCGCGCCGGCCTCGGCGACTGGACGCCCAACCCCGACCGCTTCCCCAAGGGCCTCAAGCCCCTCGCCGACTACGTGCACGCCCTCGGCATGCAGTTCGGCATCTGGGTCGAGCCCGAGATGGTGAACCCGGACAGCGACCTGTACCGCGCCCACCCCGACTGGGTGCAGTACCAGCAGGGCCGGAAGCGCACGGAGCTCCGCAACCAGCTGGTCCTCAACCTCGCCCGCGAGGACGTCCAGGAGTACCTCTGGGAGCAGCTCGACGCGCTGCTGTCCAGCGCCCCGATCGACTACGTCAAGTGGGACTTCAACCGCTGCTTCACGGACGCGGGCTGGCCCGGCGAGCCCTACCCGCAGCGCCTGTGGGTCGACCACGTGCGCGGGCTGTACGCCCTGCTCGACCGGATCCGGGCGGCTCACCCGAACGTGGCCATCGAGTCCTGCTCCGGTGGTGGCGGGCGGATCGACCTCGGGATCATGAGCCGCACCGACGAGGTGTGGACCTCCGACAACACCGACCCGCTGGACCGGCTCGCCATCCAGCACGGATTCAGCCAGATCCACCCCGCCCGGGTGATGTCGGCCTGGGTCACCGACAGCCCGAACCACCAGCTCAACGGCCGGGTCAGCAGCCTGCGTTTCCGGTTCGTCAGCTCCATGGCCGGAGCGCTCGGTGTCGGCGGCGACCTCTCGAAGTGGACCGAGGAGGAGCTCGCCGAGGCCGGCCACTGGGTGGAGCTCTACAAGGAGATCCGTCCCCAGGTGCAGCGCGGCGAGCAGTTCCGGCTGCGGCCGCCGGCCGGCGGGCTCAGCGCGGTGCAGTACACGCTCGGCGACGAGACCGTCGTCCTCGCCTGGCTGCAGGCCCAGAGCTACGGCGAGCAGGCGCCGCCGCTGAGGTTGCAGGGGCTCGACCCGACGGCGTCGTACGAATGCCGCGAAACGGGCGAAGTGCACCGGGGTGCCGTTCTGCTGCACCACGGGCTGCGCACCGGGCTCAAGGGTGACCTGGATGCGGCAGTCATCCGCCTTCGCCGGATCTGATACATCTGCCCGAATTGCTGCATTCACTACAACTCGCCCCGAAATAAGAGGACGTGGCATGACGTGCGTGAGGAGCGTCATATTCGTGACCGTCCGTCGCGCGTCATGCTCACGTAATCCTCGTATTCCGTAAGCGGATTGAAAAACGGAACGGACCGGAATTCACGGAGGGTGACCGGGATTTCCGGTAACGGATCAAGCGGAACTCGGACGGGCGGAACGGGATGCTTGTCCATGTCCGTCCTACTCGCTTACGTTCACCACACATCCGGTCGGAACGCCGAATCCTGCCGCCGCCCGGAGTCCCCACACACACTCACCCGTGCCCGGCAGGAGCGGGGGACCCACCAGGTATGACGGCCTGTTCCGGTTCCCGGGACGGCCAGGGGTGCAGTCACGCCTTCCGGCGTGGCCGGGCAGCTCCAGCCCGAACCCGACAGCTCACCTCGCAGGCGCCGGAGAGGAATGCGCCATGCCCGCGAAGGGTAAGCACCGCCGTCCCAAGTCCCCACGTCTCACTCGCTCGATGGCCGTCGCCGGAAGCGGCGGCGCCGCGCTGGCGCTGCCCCTCATGGGGGCCACCGGCGCCCACGCGGCCACTGCGCAGTCCGTTTCCGAAAAGGCCGTCCAGTCGCTTCCCGCAATCGAGCGGACCGCGGTGAAAAAGGCGCCCGCAGGGAATTCCGGCGCCGCGCGTTCCGCGCACCGCGTCTACACGGTGGTGCCCGGTGACTGTCTCTCGGAGATCGCCCGCGAGCAGAACGTCCGCGGCGGCTGGCACCGGCTCTACGCCGACAACCGGCAGGCGGTCGGCGACAACCCGTCGCTGATCCACCCCGGACTCAAGCTCACCCTCGGCGGCCGGCACGCCGTGACGACGGACTACGGCTCCCGTCCGCAGGCGCAGTCGAACCCGCGGTCGACCTCCTCGTCCCCGGCCTCCTCCTCGTCCTCCTCCTCGTCCTCGGCCTCCTCCACGGACGGCTCCGGCGGTTCGGTCACGACCGTCTCCGGCTTCAGCCTCCCGGTCGCCACCGGCGCCCTCGGTACCGGCTACCACGTGGCCGGCAGCATGTGGTCCAGCGGCTACCACACGGGCGTCGACTTCGTCGTCCCGACCGGCACCCCGGTCAAGGCCGTCGGCGAGGGTACGGTCGTCACGGCCGGCTGGGGCGGCGCCTACGGCAACCAGGTCGTCATCCGGCTCGCCGACGGCTACTACGCGCAGTACGGCCACCTCTCCGCCCTCTCCGTCTCGGTCGGCCAGACCGTGACCGCGGGCCAGCAGGTCGGCCTCTCCGGTGCCACCGGCAACGTGACCGGCCCGCACCTCCACTTCGAGATCCGGACCACCCCCGACTACGGCTCGGACGTGGACCCGGTCGCCTACCTCCGCTCCAAGGGGGTCGCCGTCGGCTGAGCCGGCGCCCTCCCGACCGCCACGTCAACGCCGCTGGTCAGGGCCTTATTCCAAGGTTGGCAAAGTATTTAAAGGTGTCTTATCTCACCGAGCGTCAACCCCTTATTACGGTCGCGTAGGTCACAGCCGAAGGTGAATCATGGTCCGACGTGGGAGACGATTCGAAGAATGACAATGCATCAGTGATCGGGTCGTACGCGGCGGTGGGGGACAGCTTCACCGAGGGCGTGGGAGACCCCGGCCCCGACGGGGCGTTCGTCGGCTGGGCCGACCGGTTCGCGGTACTGCTGTCCGACCGGCGGCCCGAAGGCGACTTCAGTTACACCAACCTCGCCGTGCGCGGGAAACTGCTCGACCAGATCGTGGCGGACCAGGTGCCGCAGGCCCTGGAACTCGCCCCGGACCTGGTCTCCTTCTGCGCGGGCGGCAACGACATCATCCGTCCCGGCACCGACCCCGACGAGGTGGCCGAGCGGTTCGAGCGCGCCGTGGCCCAGCTGACCGAGGCCGTCGGCACGGTGCTGGTGACCACCGGGTTCGACACCCGGGGCGTGCCCGTCCTCAAGCACATGCGCGGCAAGATCGCCACGTACAACGGACATGTCCGGGCCATCGCCGACCGGTACGGCTGCCCCGTCCTGGACCTGTGGTCCCTGAAGACCATTCAGGACCGGCGGGCCTGGGACGAGGACCGGCTGCACCTCTCTCCCGAGGGGCACACGCGCGTGGCGCTGCGCGCGGGCCAGGTGCTCGGTGTCGAGGTGCCGGCCGACCCGGACCAGCCGTGGCCGCCGCTGCCGCCCCGCGGCACCCTGGAGGTCCGCCGGGACGACGTGCACTGGGCCCGCGAGTACCTCGTCCCCTGGATCGGGCGCCGGCTGCGCGGGGAGTCGTCCGGCGACCACGTGACGGCCAAGGGAGCGCTCTCCCCGGACGACATCAAGATGCGGATCGCCTCCGTGGCCTGAGGCAGAACCGGCGGGCCGGGTAAGGGGTGGCCGCACTGCGGGCCGCCCCTTACTGCTGCTCGGGCAGCCCCAGCTCGCGCGCCAGCGCCTCGTCGACCCACTCCTGGGCCCTTGCCCGGGGCACGGCGCCGGGGTACGACGTCAGCTGGACGGCGAGCCCGTCGAGCAGCGCGGTCAGCCGCAGCGCCGCTGCCGCGGGGTCGGGGCACCGGAACTCGCCCGCGGCCACCCCCTCGGCGACCACCTCGGCGATCGCCGCCTTCCACTGCTGGTCCAGGGCCTTGGTGACGTCCCGCAGCGCGGGCTCGCGCAACGCCACCGCCCAGCCCTCGATCCACAGCCGCCAGCCCTTGGCCTGCCCGGTCGGCGCGTACCAGCGCACCGCGGCCCGCAGCCGGCGCAGCGCCGATGTACGGCGGCCCAGCAGCTTGCGCAGGTGCGCCAGGTCGCCCTCGGCGGCATAGGTGAAGGCGGCGGCGACCAGTTTCTCCTTCGTCGAGAAGTGGTACAGCACCAGCGCGTTGCTCACGCCGAGCGCCGAGGCCACATCGGCGATCCGCACCGCCGCCACGCCCCGCGCCTCGATCTGCTCGATGGCGGCCCGCAGCAGTTCCTCCCGCCGCTCGGCCACGCTCAACCGCACTCTCGCCACGCGGTCACCCTAATCGGTCGTCCCCCCACCCGCGTTGCCGTCTCAGGCCAGCGGCAGCCGCATGATCGTCAGGTCCAGCCAGCGGCCGAACTTGGTGCCCACCTCCGGGACCGTGCCGACGTGCTCGAAGCCGAACCGGTCGTGCAGCCGGATCGACGCGGTGTTCCGGGCCTCGATGCCGGCGATCATCACATGGTGGCCGGCCTCGCGCGCGGAGGCGATGAGCGGGCCCAGCAGCGCGGAGCCGATGCCGAGCCCCTGGCTGCCCTCGCGGACGTAGACGGAGTTCTCCACCGTGTGCCGGTAGCCGTCCAGGGCGCGCCACGGGCCGTAGACCGCGAACCCGGCCACCTCTCCCGGCGCGTCGGCGACCTCGGCCACGAGTGCCGAGCCGCGCTCCAGATGGGGGGCGAACCAGGCCGAGCCCTCGGCGGGCGACTGCGGGGTCTCGGTCCACAGGGCCGTCGAGTGCTCGACCGCGTGATTGCGGATCGCGCGGACCGCCTCCTCGTCACCGGGACGGGCCGGACGGACCGCAACCACACCTCTCTCGTATATTGGATTCATGTCCAACATAGTAGAACCGCCGGTGGACCCGCTGGTGCTGCGGATCGCCGCCCGGGTCCGCACCGAGCGGGAGCGCCGCCGCTGGACGCTGGCGCAGCTCGCGGACGCCTCCGGCGTCTCCCAGGCGATGATCAGCCGGATCGAACGCGGCGAGAGCAGCCCCACCGCGGTCGTGCTCGGCAAGCTGTCCGCCGCCTTCCGGATCGGCGTCGCCTCGTTGATCACCGACGCCGAAGGCGGGCAGGGCGCACAGGAGTCCGTGGCGGACACCCCGGGCGTGCGGCGCGGCGCCGAGGCCGCCGAGTGGCGCGACCCCGGCACCGGCTACCGGCGCCGCCAGATCACCGGCCCGCGCTTCCCGGCGGAGATCGCCGAGATCCGGCTGCCCGCCGGAGCCCGGGTGCCCTACCCGGCCGCGGCCTTCGCCTTCGTACGGCAGCTCGTCTGGGTCCTCGACGGCCGGCTCACCTTCCACGACGGGGACGCGGTCCACGAACTCGACGCCGGCGACACCATCGAACTCGGCGCACCCGCCGAGCGCGTCTTCGCCAACACCACCGATGCCGAGTGCCGTTACGCCGTCGTGCTCACCCGCGACACCAGGCCGTGAGCCGGCCGCCGGCGCGCCCCTGCTCGAGCCGCTCGGCCGGCAGGGCACCAGCATTCCGGCCCGAGCGCGCTGCTGCTCGCCGCTGCTCTCGGACGCCGCTGTCGGCGTGTCGCGTCACCGGTACCAGCCGAACCGCTCCGCGATCACCGGCAGCCGGTCGGTGACCAGGGCGTGGGCCGCGGCGCGCGGAGTCGTGCCGTCGGCCTCCGCGCGGTCCAGCATCAGCCCCACCAGGGCCCGCATCGAGCGGCGGATGTGGGCGAAGGCCTCGTCGGCGTCGGGGCCGATGTCGCCGAACAGGGTCCACCACCACCAGGCGTTGGTGCCCGAGTTCACCACCACGTCCGGCAGCACGGTCACCCCGCGCGCGGCGAGCCGTCCCTCCGCCTCGGGGAGCACCGGCATGTTGGCCGCCTCCACGATCCAGCGGGCGCTGACCAGGTGCGCGTTGGCCGCGTCGACCACGTACGACACCGCCGCCGGCACCAGCACCTCCGCGTCGGCGGACAGCCAGGCGTCACCCGGCAGTTCCGCGTCACCGGGGCCCAGCACCGCGCGGTCGACGGTGCCGTACGCGTCCCGCGCGCGCAGCAGCGCCTCGACGTCCAGACCCGCCGGGTTGGCGATCGTGCCCTTGATGTCGGCGACCGCCACGACCGTGAGCCCCGCACGGGAGAGGAACCGCGCCGTGGCCCCGCCCATCGTGCCGAGGCCCTGCACGGCGACCCGCGTCCCCCGGTGCGGCACCCCGGCCCGGTCCAGCGCCGCCAGCGCCGACTCGGCGACCCCGCAGCCGCCGGCCAGCTCGTCCAGACCGATCCCGTCCACCTCCACGGCGAAGGCGTCCGCGAGTCGCCGCCGGGCCGCCGTCTCGTCGTCCAGCAGCGGATACACGGCCTGGATCGAGGAGACCAGCCCCGCCTCGGCGGCCGCCCGGTCCACCAGGTCCTGGGTGAGCCCCAGGTCCTCGCCGGTGGTCCAGAAATCCTCCACATACGGCCGCATGGCCCGCAGGTAGCGTACGAGCAGGGCGTACGCCCCGGGGTCCTGCGGATCGCAGTCGATGCCGCCCTTGGCGCCGCCCAGCGGGATGTAGCGGCCCTCGGGGTTGTAGTGCAGGGCCTCCTTCATCGTCATGCCGCGCGCGAGCCCGGTCACCTCCTCCAGGGTGCAGCCGGGCCGCATGCGCAGACCGCCGCTGGCCACCCCCCGCACCAGCCGGTCGACGACCAGGAAACCCCGGCGGCCGGTGACGTGGTCGGTCCAGACGAGGGACATCAGGGGAGCGGTCACGAAGGCTCCTCGGGAGCGGTGTGAAGAAACAGTGTTACTGAACAGTGGGTCAGTATCGGGAGGCGGATGGCGCGGTGTCAACGCCGACCGTCCGAAGGGCCGACCATAATGGGGACCTCGGCGACACCACTGGAGGTACCGTGACCGGTTTGCGTTCCCTGAGCTCCGGGCTCCGCGTGCTGCGGCCCGCTGCCTTCGGCGCGGACCCCGGCGGCGCGCGCCTGGCCCGCATCCAGGGCTCCCCGAACTTCGCGGACGGTGTCTTCCAGAACCCCGGCGGCACCACCCGGATGCGGCCCTCGGGGTCGATGCTGGAGTTCGCCAGGACCTACTTCGAGAAGGAGCAGCGGGCCCGCAGAGCCCCCCGGGGCACCGTCCCGGTGCACCCCACCACCGTCGCCGACCTCGCCCGCCCCGCCGCCACCGGTCTGCGGGTGACGTGGATGGGCCACTCCAGCGTCCTCGCCGAGATCGACGGACACCGTGTCTTGTTCGACCCGGTCTGGGGCGATCGCTGCTCCCCGTTCCCGTTCGCCGGGCCCAGGCGGCTGCACCCGGTGCCGCTGCCGCTCGCCGAGCTCGGCCCGGTCGACGTCGTGGTCATCTCGCACGACCACTACGACCACCTCGACCTGCCCACCATCAAGGCGCTGGCCGGCACGGACACCGTGTTCGCCGTACCGCTCGGCGTCGGCGCCCACCTCGAACACTGGGGAGTCCGCGCCGACCGGCTGCGCGAGCTGGACTGGCACGAGGAGACCAAGGTCGGCGGACTCACCCTGACGGCCACCCCCGCCCGTCACTTCTGCGGTCGGGGACTGCGCAACACCCAGCACACCCTGTGGGCGTCCTGGGCCGTCGCCGGCGAGGAGCACCGGATCTACCACAGCGGTGACACCGGCTACTTCGACGGGTTCAAGGACATCGGCGCCGACCACGGGCCCTTCGACGTGACGATGATCCAGATCGGCGCGTACAGCGAGTTCTGGCCCGACATACACATGACGCCCCAGGAGGGCATGCGCGCCCACCTCGACCTCCAGGGCGGGCAGCCGCACGGCGTGCTGCTGCCGATCCACTGGGGCACCTTCAACCTCGCCCCGCACGCCTGGGCCGAGCCGGGGGAGTGGACCAAGGACGCCGGCGACGAGGCGGGCCAGGCGGTCGCGCTGCCGCGCCCCGGCGAGCCCTTCGAGCCGTCCGGGAAGCTGCCCGCGGACCCCTGGTGGCGTACGGTCTCCGCGCCGGTCGCCCGGCCGTGGCAGCGCGAGAAGCGGCCGGAGGGCGCCCCCGGGCAGGGGGACCTCGGCCTCGCCGGCGAACTGTGACGGCCGTTCCGGTGCGTCACATGACGAAGGGCCGGTGATTCCGGCTCCGCTGCGGCGGTGACGTGAGAGTGGCGTGGATGCCTCTGCGCAACCTGGCAGGGGCATCGTCATGAGCCCTGCCCGTATGCCAAGTCCCGTTTTTCTGCCGGGGCTTGAGCTTTTCCGGTGCCACGCGGCCCTGTCACTCCCGGCCCTGCCCGGTGCTGTGCGCCGGCCGCTTCCCCCGGCCCTCGCCGGCCGCATCAAGGACCCGGACGTACGGGAGCTCCGCGGAGTCGGCGCCCTGGACCGGTTCATCGACAGCGCGGACGTCCTGAGCCGCCCGGACCTGCCCCGGGCCGCAGTCGACGCGGTGACGGGCATCCACACCGGCGAGGGGCCGCCCCGCCGGCGAGGGGCCGCCCCGCGCCCCGACGGAGGGACGCCGTATCCGAGACGGTCACCTTGCGTGACGCTCTGGGGGGTGGTGCGGCCGGCCTGGAGGGCCCTGTGGCCGCGTCGATCGGCCGGTCGGCGGGTGGCGGACCAAGGGGGGGCGAACGGGACGGAGCGCCGGAAGCCCTGGCCCGGACCTTCCGTGAGTGACCGTTTCTGAGCAGGTCGGACCGGTGGGTGACCGTTCGGGGGCGGGGTGCCGAGGAGGTTATCGGTCTTTCGTACGACGGCTCATACCAGAGCGGGACCATCTCCGGGGGACTTTGTCAACTGCCCACCGCACATGATGCGTCGGCGACTACTGTGAGTGTCCGTCGGACGACACGGGGCCGAATTCTTTTGCGGTCCCCTCGCCCGGCACCGCGATGGCGCATGCCCGACTCGCGCGACCCGCGCGAGGAACCAGGCCCGACGGACCAGTACGAGGACGCAGATGTCTCACCTCCGTGCACCGGCCGCCCGCGCCGACCGCCGTGAGGGCGGCCGGCACGGACGACCGGTCGCCCGATCCGTTCCCGCGCTGCCCGAGACCCACATACGGCCTCAGCTCATGCGGCTGGCGGTGCTGCCGCCGGTCGCGGTGGCGCTCAGCGGCTGCGCGGCCGTCCTGTTCACCGTCCGCTCCACCGGCGCCCGGCCCAGCCTCACCCTGCTGGCCGTGCTCGCCGGAGCGGCCTCGGTGACGGCCGCGGGCATCGTGATCGCCGCCGTGGCCGCGGGGCGCGCCGCCCGTTCGGTCAGCGACCGCGTCGGCGCCCTGCGCCGCAACGCCGCCCGCGGCGAGGCCGATCTGCTGGCCCTCGTCGACGCACTGCGCCGCGGCGAGACCCCGCCCCCGCGCAAGCCGCGCGGCGGACCGCCCGAGGACGCGGACGACTTCGAACTGCTCGCCGCCGACCTGTCCCGCGCGCACGACGGCGCCGTCACCGCCGTCGTACAGGCGGCCCAGCTCTCCAGCCAGGCCGGCAGCGAACAGAAGCTGGAGGTCTTCGTCAACCTGGCGCGGCGGCTTCAGTCCCTCGTGCACCGGGAGATCTCGATCCTCGACGAACTGGAGAACGAGATCGAGGACCCGGACCTCCTCAAGGGCCTCTTCCACGTCGACCACCTGGCCACCCGGATCCGACGGCACGCCGAGAACCTCGCCGTCCTCGGCGGCGCCGTGTCCCGGCGGCAGTGGAGCAACCCCGTCTCCATGACCGAGGTGCTGCGCTCCGCCATCGCCGAGGTCGAGCAGTACTCCCGGGTCAAGCTCGTCCCGCCGATCGACGGCGAACTGCGCGGGCACGCCGTCGCCGACGTCATCCACCTCCTCGCCGAACTCGTCGAGAACGCCACGGTGTTCTCCGCCCCGCACACCCAGGTGCTGCTCCGCGCCAACCTCGTCACCTCCGGCCTCGCGGTCGAGGTCGAGGACCGCGGACTCGGCATGCCGGTCGGCGAGCAGTCCAAGATGAACGCCCTGCTCGCCGACCCCGACCAGGTCAACGTCGCCAGCCTGCTGGCCGACGGCCGCATCGGACTCTTCGTCGTCTCCCAGCTCGCCCGCCGGCACGGCATCAACGTCCGTCTCCAGACCAACATCTACGGCGGCGTCCAGGCCGTCCTCGTCGTCCCGCAGGGCCTGCTGGGTAGGACACCGGGCGTACCCGGTTCGCTGCCGCAGCCGCGCGACACGACGAACGGGGGCGGCGCGCCGGGGGCGCTCTCCGGTGTGCCCGAAGCCGGGGGAGCCCGGCCGTCCGACGGCAACGGGACGCCGGCGGGTGTCCGCGGCTCCGCCGGGCCGGACACGGGAGCCGGAAGCAGGGCCGCCGGGGGCGGACCGCCGGCCGGCCCAGGGCCCGGGCAGCAGCAGGGTCCTGCCCCGGCCGCCGTCGGCGGGCGGCGCCGGCACGCGCAGTACGGGGGCGCACCCGCGCCGCTCCCGGTGCGCGGTGCCCAGGATACCCGTCCGAACCCCGCCGAGGCGCTGCCCGGCATCCGGCCCGAAGACCGGCCGGCGGTCGCCGAGCACGCGGGCGCCCCGCCGGTACCGCGGGTCGGCGCCGTGCGCGGCACGATGGGCAAACCCCAACTGCCACGCCGCCGGGCCCAGGAACACATCGTTCCCCAGTTGCGCGGCGGCCCGGCACCCCGCCAGGAGAACGAGAACCCGGCCGGGCACGACCCCGGTCTGATGGCCGCCTTCCAGCGCGGCATCGGCCTCGCCGAGGCCCAGCAGCACCTGGAGGCCACCGAGACGGAGCCGACCGCCGCCGACCCCGTGGGCGGGACACATGGCGCGTCCCTCCATAACGGGTTCACCACCGCGGGCTACGCCGACATGGCCGCCCGCGACGCATCCGGCGACCGGCCGACCAACACGTCCCCTGCCACGCATATGGATGCCGCGCACATGGACTCCACGCACATGGACGCCGCGCATATGGAGGCGGCACACGTGGACGCGGCACACGCGGAGGCCGGGTACCTGACCCCGGACCACTCAGCTCCCGACCACACAGCTCTCGACCGCACAGCGCCGGACCAGTCCGCCCGGCACCGCATGACGCCGGCCCCCCTGGCACTGGACCCCCTGGCTCTGACCCAAACCCCTGGCCACACGGCCTCCGACCACACGGCCTCCGACCCCACGGCCTCCGACCACATGACCACAGGCCGTCCGGCCACGGACCACCCGGTCACGGACCACATGGCCCCCACGCACATGAGCCGGACCCACCGGGACCCCGCCGACACCCAGTCCGCGTCCCGGTCCCCGTCGTACTCCCAGGCCCTGCGCCCGGTGCACACCTCCGAATTCACCGCCCGGCCCGACGGGAGCGCACCGGCCGGATGACCAGCACCGTATCCACCCCCACCCCCACCCCCACCCCCACCCCCACCCCCACCCCCAGCGCTCCAGCTGATCTTCGTACCCCAAGGAGTCGATCCACCATGGCGAGCGATGCGCCGACCGCCCAGGTATCCGACCTCGACTGGCTGATGAGCGGCCTGGTGCAGCGCGTGCCGCACACCACCAGCGCGGTGCTCCTGTCCTGCGACGGACTGGTGAAGTCCGTCCACGGCCTCGACCCGGACAGCGCCGACCACATGGCGGCGCTCGCCTCCGGCCTGTACTCGCTCGGCCGCAGCGCGGGCGTCCGCTTCGGCGACGGCGGGGACGTCCGCCAGGTCGTGGTCGAACTCGACTCGACGCTGCTGTTCGTCACCACCGCCGGCTCCGGCACCTGTCTCGCCGTGCTCGCGGGCCGGGAGGCCGACGCCGCCGTCCTCGGCTATGAGATGGCGATGCTCGTCAAGAGCGTCCGCCCCTACCTCGTCACCGCGCCCCGGCAGCACGCCGTCGAATCCACGGCGATGAGGCCTTGAGGGTGGCGGCAGCCGGCGACGGGCCCTGGCTCGACGACGCGGCCGGACGCCTGGTGCGCCCGTTCACGGTCAGCAACGGCCGGACCGAGCCCAGCGTCGCCCTGGACCTCATGTCGCAGGTGATGGCGACCGGGTCCACGCCCCTCGGCTACCTCGGCCCCGAACACGCACAGGCCCTCGACCTGTGCCGCGCCCCCGTCTCGGTCGCCGAGGTCGCCGCGCACCTCACACTGCCCGCCGTGGTCACCAAGGTGCTGCTCTCCGACCTCGTCGACTGCGGGGCGCTGACCGCCAAGCCCCCCGTGTTCCACCACAACCCCACTGACAGGTCCCTCCTGGAGGCAGTGCTCGATGGACTACGACGACAGCTCTGATCCCTTCCCCACCGCACTGAAGATCCTGGTGGCCGGTGGGTTCGGGGTCGGCAAGACCACCTTCGTGGGCGCGGTCAGCGAGATCGCGCCGCTTTCCACGGAGGAGCTCCTCACCACGGTGAGCGCCGCGACCGACAGCCTCGAGGGGATCGAGAACAAGGTCGAGACGACCGTGGCCATGGACTTCGGCCGCATCACCCTGGACCCGGAGCACGTGCTCTACCTGTTCGGCACGCCCGGACAGGAGCGGTTCTGGTTCATGTGGGACGAGCTGTCCGAGGGCGCGCTCGGTGCGGTCATCCTCGCCGACACCCGGCGCCTGGAGGACTGCTTCGCGGCCGTCGACTTCTTCGAGGAACGCGGCCTCGGCTTCATCGTCGCCATCAACGAGTTCGACGGCTCCTACCGCTACGACCCCGAGGAGGTGCGAGCCGCCATCGACCTCGACCCGGAGGTCCCGGTGGTCCGCTGCGACGCCCGCATCTCCAGCTCCGGGGTCCAGACCCTGCTCACCCTCGTCCGCCACCTCATCGCCCACGCTCCGGTCTCCGCGCCGAGCCACGGCGCCCACATGTGAACCCCATACACCCCTCACGGAGCCCGTATATGACCCACGTCCACTGCGACGGAGCCCGCGCATGAGGTACGACCCGCCGCGCCCGGCCGGCCGGCTGCTGCTCACGCCGGAGGACAAGGAGGCCCCCGAGCGCACCCGGCGCCTCGGCCAGCTGCGTCTGGGAGCAGACCCGGACCCCGCCCTCGACGCCTACGCGGACCGGCTCGCAGAGGTCACCCGGGCGCCGTACGCCATGGTCAACTTCATCGACCTCAACCGTCAGTTCTTCGCGGGACTGCACCTGCCGGACGTGGCGCCGCCCGTGGTACGGCCCGACGGCAGCACCCCGGTCCTCGGCCGTGAACTGCCCCGCGACCATGGTTTCTGCCCCCACGTGGTGGTCCGGCGCAAGGCGCTGGTCCTGGAGGACGTCTGCGACTACCCGCGGTTCGCCGGCAACCCGGTCGTCGACGAGTTCGGCATCCGCTCCTATCTGGGTGCCCCGCTGATCGACAGCACGGGCACGGTGCTCGGCACGGTGTGCGTGGTCGACGTGGAGCCGCGGCCCTGGGGCCGGCCCGGTCTGGAGACCATCAAGTCGTCGGCGGCGGAGCTGGTGGCCCGCATCGAGCGCCGCGAGGCAGACGGTCTGCCGCTGCTGTGACGACGGGAACAGCACCTTCACCGGCCGACCGGTCCATCACCTCCGTGTCCCGGCCCATGCCCGCGGCGAGGGTCAGCGAGCGCCCTCGACCCGGCCCGGGTCGTTGGGGTGGGACTCCAGCGGGGTGACGGTGACCGTCATCCACGGGCGCAGCGGGAGGGTACCGAGCACCTTCTCGTGGAGCTCCTCCTCGTCGGCGGCCCGCCAGACGCCGATGCTGCGCAACTCGCCCACCGGCCGCCACAGCCGGTCCAGGTGACCGGTCGCGGCCAGCTCCCCCGCCCGCACGGCCTCCGCGGCGCGCCGCCGGTCGACCTCGTCCTGGCCCGTGCCCTCGGGGACGGTCGTGGTGATCTCGACCAGGAACTCTCGCACGGTGCACTCCCTTCGTCGTCGCTGACTCCATCCTGCGCCGCCACCGGCACCGCCGCCACGACCGGCTGTCTCGCTGCTGGGAGGTGCGGCCTCCCAGCACGCGTAGCATGACGCGCGTGGAACTGCGCCAGCTGCGGTACTTCGTCGCGGTCGCCGAGGAGCTGAACTTCGGGCGGGCCGCCGAGCGGCTGCTCATCGCCGGTCCCTCCCTCTCCCAGCAGATCAAGGCGCTCGAACGGGACCTGGGCGTCCGGCTCTTCGACCGGGACCGCCGCTCGGTCTCCCTCACCCCCGCCGGCGCCGCGCTGCTTCCGCGCACCCGGGACCTGCTGGAGCGGGCCGACGACCTCAAGCGCCGGGCGGGCCGCCTCTCGGGCTCCCAGTCGGTACGGCTCGGCTACGTCAACTGGCTGCCGGCCGACCTGGGTTCGCGGACCGCCGCGGTGGCCCGGGTGCATGTGGACGCCTGGGTCGCGCCCTCCCACACCCAGGCCACCCGGGTCGCCGACGGCAGCCTGGACCTCGCCGTCTGCTGGGTGCGCACCGAGGACCTCGAACGGCTCGGGCTGCGAGCCCGGCTGATCGGCGCCGACCGGCTGTACGCCGTCGCGAAGGGGACCGACACGAGCGACCTGCCGGCCCGGGACACCGACATCCTGATCGACGACGACGTGACCTCCTGGGCCTCCTGGAACGTGTACGCCGAAGAGCTCACCCAGGCCGTCGGCGCCCGCCCGGTGCGCATCTCCGACGGCGCCGTCACCGGCCCCGCCTACTTCGACCACGTCCGGCGCTGCACCCGGCCCGTCCTCAACTCGCCCAAGGGCCAGACCGCTCCGCTCCCGCCCGACCTGGTCCGCCGCGAGATCGTCGCGCCGAAGGTGTACTGGACCTGGTCCCTGGTCTGGCGGGCGAGCGAGGACCGGGCCGGCGTCCTGGCCGCCGTCGACGCGCTGTGCGACGGCGTCGGCGACCTCGGGATCCACGCCCCGGACGCCTGGCTGCCCGCGGGCGACCCGTACGCACTGCCCGGCTGAGCTGCGCTGGGAGGCCGAGCCTCCCAGCCGGGAGGAAAACCGTCCTGGCATCCCTGCCAGGCCCGCCCTACCTTCTAAATAGTCGACCGGTCGGCTAGTAACCGGTCAGCCACTACCGAGAAGGTCATCATGAACACGCAGCAGCAGAAGGTCGCGATCGTCACCGGTGCGTCCCAGGGCATCGGCGCCGCCCTCGTCGAGGGCTACCGCAAGCTCGGCTACGCGGTCGTCGCCACCTCGCGCACCATCGCCCCCGCCGACGACGCCGGCGTCCTGACCGTCCAGGGCGACATCGCGGACCCGGCGACCGCCGAGCGGGTGGTGGCCGCCGCCGTCGAGCGGTTCGGCCGGATCGACACCGTGGTCAACAACGCGGGCGTCTTCGTAGCGAAGCCCTTCACCGACTACACCGCCGCGGACTACGCCACCGTGACCGGCATCAACGTCGCCGGCTTCTTCCACCTCACCCAGCAGGCGGTCCCGCACCTGCTCGCCCAGGGCGGCGGGCACATCGTCAGCGTCACCACCAGCCTGGTCGACAGCGCGGACGCCCGGGTCCCCTCCGTCCTGGCATCGCTCACCAAGGGCGGCCTGCAGTCCGCGACCAAGTCCCTGGCGATCGAGTACGCCACCCGCGGCATCCGCGTCAACGCGGTGTCGCCCGGCACCATCAGGACCCCCATGCACCCGGCGGAGACCCACGAGTTCCTCGCCGCCCTGCACCCGGTCGCCCGGATGGGTGAAGTGAGCGACATCGTTGACGCGGTGCTCTTCCTGGAGACCGCGCCGTTCGTCACCGGCGAGATCCTGCACGTCGACGGCGGTATGAGCGCCGGACACTGACGGCACGGCACCGCACGCCACCCAGCACCCCACCCCGGGCACACGAAAAAGGAGCGGACATGACCAGCACGGCGGACGACACGGCGATCCTGACCGGGGTCCTCGACCGGTGGAAGGCGGCCGTCGACGCACACCGACCCGAGCGCGTCGCGGCTCAGTTCACCGAGGACGCCGTCTTCCAGGGACTGCATCCCTACAGCGTCGGACGGCAGGGAGTCGCCGCGTACTACGACTCCCAGCCCCTCGGGATGAAGGCGGCGTACCGCGTCCTGGAGACCCGGCGGCCCGCCGACGGTGTCGTCCTCGGCTACCTGGCCGTCGAGTTCTCCTTCACCGACCGGCCCCCGCTGGAGGTCAAGCTCTCCGTCCTCGTCACCCGGACGGACGAGGACTGGCACATCGCCCACTACCAGGTCTCCCGCCTCGACTTGCCGTCTCCTGCCGGGTGTTCCCGGGGCGTGAAGCCGAGCTGTGGCGGCGCTTAAGAAATCCTCGATGGACCGGTGCGCCCGGGTGGGGCAGATTGCTCTGAGATTCCACCCCCCTCCCCGGCCGCGGGCCGCTTCGGCGTCCCCGCGGCCGGGACCTCACGCACAGGAGCCGAGCGTTGAAGGCGCTGGTCAAGGAGAAGGCGGAGCCCGGGCTGTGGCTCCGGGACGTGCCGGAGCCCGCAGTCGGTCCCGGTGACGTACTGATCAAGGTCCTGCGGACCGGCATCTGCGGCACGGACCTGCACATCCGGGCCTGGGACGGCTGGGCTCGGCAGGCCATCACCA
>NZ_JAEKKT010000190.1 GCF_019510245.1 Streptomyces sp.
GCGTCTTCCGCTCGGTGGAACGGCCCGTCTACGACGTGCAGATGTCCGGGCAGCTGGACACCGCGGTCGAACAGCACGGCAAGGGCGACCTGGCGGCCCTGCTGGCCGGCGGGGACACCTGGACGGTCGTGGGCTGAGCCCGGTTCGAGTCGCGGGTGGGGCCCGGGCGACGCGTCCGGGCCCCACTCGTGTCCGCAGGCGCCCATGGGGCCTCGGTCAGGCGTTTCTCGCGTCGTCGTACGCCTTCCGGGCCCGCTCCACGTCCGCCATCCGCCGCTCGGTCCACAGCGCCAGGTCCCGTACCTGCCGGGCGGCCTCGCGGCCGAGGTCGGTGAGGGAGTAGTCGACGCGGGGCGGGATGACGGGCTTGGCGTCACGGTGGACGAGGCCGTCGCGTTCCAGGGTCTGGAGGGTCTGGGTGAGCATCTTCTCGCTGACCCGGCCGATCGCGCGGCGCAGCTCGCTGAAGCGGTGCGGGCGGTCGAGGAGCTGCATCAGGACCAGGACGCCCCAGCGGCTGGTGACGTGCTCCAGGACCAGGCGGTACGGGCACATCTCCTCGCCGGCGACGTACTTTCCGGCCTTCGGCGGATCGGCGTCCGCGGCACTTACGGGCATGCCAGTACCTTACTCCAAAGTGGGTACTTTCCTTTGGTTAGCGCTACCCCTAGGGTTAGTGGCATCGGAACCCCACAAGGAGATCGCACACCATGAGCATCGTTGTCACAGGAGCCACCGGACAGCTCGGCCGTCACGTCGTGACGCAGCTGCTGGAGAAGGTCCCGGCCGAGCAGATCACCGCCGTCGTGCGTGACGAGGCCAAGGCCGCCGAGTTCGCCGCCAAGGGCGTGAAGATCGCCGTCGCCGACTACAACACCCCCGAGACCTTCGACGGCCTCTTCGCCGCCGGAGACAAGGTGCTGCTGATCTCCGGCAACGAGTTCGACAAGGGCCGTCCCGCCCAGCACAAGGTCGTCATCGACGCCGCCAAGGCGGCCGGCGTGGCCCTGCTGGCGTACACCAGCGCCCCGGGCAGCCTGCACGCCTCGCTGGTGGACGACCACCGGGCCACCGAGGAGACGCTGCTCGCCTCCGGCCTGCCGTACACCCTGCTGCGCAACGGCTGGTACCACGAGAACTACACCGAGAACCTCGCCCCGGTCCTGGAGCACAACGCCGTCGTCGCGGCCGCCGGCGAGGGCCGGGTCTCCTCGGCCTCCCGCGCCGACTACGCGGCCGCCGCGGTGGCCGTGCTGACCGGCGAGGGCCACGAGAACCAGACGTACGAGCTCGGCGGCGACGTCGCCTGGAGCTTCGCCGAGTACGCGGCCGAGCTCACGAAGCAGACCGGCACGGAGATCGCCTACAACGCGGTGCCCGGCGAGGCGCTCCAGTCCATCCTGACGGGCGCCGGCGTGCCGGAGATGTTCGCCGCGATCCTGGTCGACGTCGACGCGTCGATCGCCAAGGGCGAACTAGTCGTCGACTCCGGCGACCTCTCCCGCCTGGCCGGCCGCCCGACCTCCCCGATCTCCGAGGCGATCGCCGCCGCCCTCAAGTAGGCACCGCAAAGAGGAGCCACCCCGGTCTGTCATGACCGTATGCCGATACGGCCATGACAGACCGGGGTGCCCGGCGCTACCTTCGTCCCGGCGTGCTGATGCTGGGTGTGAGGAGGGCCGGTGGCCGGCATATCGAAGGGTGAGCGGCGGACAGGACTGGTGAACGGCTTCGCGGCCTACGGGATGTGGGGGCTGGTCCCCCTGTTCTGGCCGCTGCTGAAGCCGGCCGGGTCGGTGGAGATCCTGGCCCACCGGATGGTGTGGTCCCTCGTCTTCGTCGCCGTCGCACTCGTCTTCGTACGGCGCTGGGCGTGGGCAGGCGAGCTGCTGCGGCAGCCGCGCCGACTGGCCTTGGTGGCGGTCGCCGCCGCCGTGATCACCGTCAACTGGGGCGTCTACATCTGGGCCGTGAACGCCGGGCACGTGGTCGAGGCCTCCCTCGGCTACTTCATCAACCCCCTGGTGACCATCGCCATGGGCGTGCTGCTGCTGAAGGAACGGCTGCGGCCCGCGCAGTGGGCGGCGGTGGGCGTCGGATTCGCCGCCGTCGTCGTGCTGGCCGTCGGCTACGGGCAGCCGCCGTGGATCTCCCTCGTCCTCGCCTTCTCCTTCGCCACCTACGGACTCGTCAAGAAGAAGGTCAACCTCGGCGGCATCGAGTCACTCGCGGCAGAGACGGCGATCCAGTTCCTGCCGGCGCTCGCCTATCTGCTGTGGCTGGTCGGCCACGGCGAGTCCAGCTTCGTCGACGACGGCGCCGGGCACGCGGCCCTGCTGGCCTCCACCGGCATCGTCACCGCCGTCCCGCTGGTCTGCTTCGGCGCCGCCGCGATCCGCGTGCCGCTCTCCACACTCGGTCTGCTGCAGTACCTGGCGCCGGTCTTCCAGTTCCTGCTCGGCATCCTCTACTTCCACGAGGCCATGCCCGCCGCCCGCTGGGCCGGCTTCGCCCTGGTCTGGCTCGCCCTCGCCCTGCTCACCTGGGACGCGCTGCGCACCGCCCGCCGGGCCGCACGGGCGCTCGCGGCGGCGCCTCTACCACGGCCGGCCGCCCCGGTCACGGAGACTCCGGCAAGCCAGGTGTGACTGTCCGAGCCGTCGGCTATAAGTGGGCGGCATGACGCAGACGCCCGCACCCCTGCACTGGAAGCTCGTCGTCGACGCCCGTGACCCGCACGCGCAGGCCGACTTCTGGGCCGCCGCGCTGCACTATGTGGCCGAGGACAACAGCGCGTTCGTGGAACGACTGCTGGAGCTGGGCGCGCTGCCGGGCGCGGCCACCCTCGAGTACCACGGCCGTGCCGCCTTCCGCGACCTGATCGCCGTACGGCACCCGGACGACCCGTACGACGAGGAGCACGGGACGGGACTGGGCCGGCGGCTGCTGTTCCAGCGGGTGCCGGAGGCGAAGTCCGGCAAGAACCGGCTCCACATCGACCTGCACGCCGGGGAGGGAAGGCGGGCGGACGAGGTGGCGCGCCTCGAGGCGCTGGGCGCGGCTGTCGTGCGGCACGTCTCCGCGCCCTCCGGCGCGTGGACCGTGATGGCCGACCCGGAGGGCAACGAGTTCTGCGTGCAGTGACGGCGGCGCTCAGGCGTTCTGGGCCGCGCGGCGAGCGCGTTCCGTGAGGCGGGCCATCCGGGCGCGGGCCGACTCCAGTTCCTCGGCGTCGTCGGCGGCCGGGCCGCCCTCGGCGGTGAGCTGCGCCCACAGGTCGATCAGCTCGCGGCCCAGGCGCAGCCCGTGCTCGGGGTCGCGCACCGCGCGCCAGGCGGTCGCCGCGCTCCGCACGTTCCCGTACGCCGCCTCACCGTCCCGCGCGTGCCCGCGCTGCCGGGCCAGGTCGAGGGAGAGGTGGAAGGCCCGCACCGGGTCGCCCGCCAGGTAGGAGATGTACGCGGTCAACTCGCCCAGGTGCAGGACCTCGGTGTGGTGTGCGCCGAGGACCGCGGCGGCCTCGGCGACGGTGCGCTCGGCGAGTTCGGCCGCCGCGTCGATACGGCCCGTCCGGACAGCCTCGTTGATCCGCGCCACCGGCTCGGTGAGCAGCGCGGCCCCCTCCGCCGTCAGCGTCACGGGCTCGTCCCCGAGCACCTCCTCGGCGACCGCGTCGAAGCCGCGGGCGGGCGTGGGGGTGGACCGGAGGTCGGGGTCCGGGTCCCGGTCCGCCACCGGCTTTTCGGGGGCGGAGGCGGGGGCGGAGGCGCGGGCCGTCTCGGAGGCCGGAGCGGGGGCAGGGGGGCTCATCACGGGCGGTGGGCCGAAGACGCCGGTGGGCGGCTGGACGGTGCCCGGCGCGGGCGGCAGGGGCGGGGCCACGGCCGGCAGGGCGGTGGGCGGAGCGGGCGGTGCCGGTGGGGCGGCGGGCGGTTGCGGCACCGCCTGCAGCACCTGATGGGGGAACGCCGGCGCTGCCGGCTGCACCGCTTCCTCCGGCACCGGTTCCAGCTCCGCCGGCGCGGCTGCCTTCGGTGCGGGTTGTTCCCTCGGCTCGGCGGCCGGGGCGGCCAGTCGTACCGGGTCGCCGGTGAAGCTGCTGGAACCGTCCAGGTCCACCTGGAGGGGGACGACATAGCCGATGCGGGTGTCGTGGACGGTGGCGAGGACCGGGCGGCCGGTGGTGCGGGCGAGGCGCTGGAGATGGTTGAGGACCGCCTGCTGGGGTTCCTCACCGGGGCCCGGGAGCAGTGGCACGCCGTCCACGGACGCCGCCGCGCCCGCCACCCGGACGTCGACGGGTGCCGGCCGCCCCTCCTGCTGGACTTCCCGCTTCTCCTCGCGGCTGAGTCGGGACATCGGCCCTCATTCCCCCGGCGTCACCATCCGGTCGTACCCGTGCGTACGGTCCAGTGTCTCCGCTCGGCACGGCTCGCACGTCACCGCGACGTCACAGCCTCGCACCAGGAAGGAGCGCCCGGCGGGGCGCGGGCGGACCAGGACCGTACGCGAGCCGCTAGGCGGTGATGTCCCTCGTGGTGAACCGCGCCCAGGCCGCCGATCCGAACACGGCCGTGTACAGGGCCTGCAGTTCCAGGTTCTTGACCAGGTCGTCCCAGTAGACGGGGTCGCGCATCAGGTCGGCGAAGGAGAGCCAGTAGTGGGAGAAGAAGTACGGCTGCAGCGCGTGCAACTGGGGTATCTGGTCGAGGATCTGGACCGTGATGAGCAGGCCCACGGTCGTCGCCATCGCCGCGATGCCGCTGTTGGTCAGCGTGGACACGAACAGGCCGAGGGCGGCGACGCCGGCCAGGGACGCGGCGACCACCAGGGCGATCAGCAGGGCGCGGCCGAGACCGTCGGCGAAGGAGATCCGGGTGCCCGAGATCGTCGTCAGGTCGCCGAGCGGGAAGAGGAGCGCGCCGACGGCGAGCGCGGAGGCCGCCACCACCAGGGTCGCGACCAGGCAGAAGGCCATGGTCGTCGCGTACTTGCCGAGCAGGAGGCGGGTGCGGCCCGCCGGCGCGACCAGCAGATAGCGCAGGGTCCCGGCGTCGGCCTCTCCCGCGATCGCGTCCCCGGCCACCACTCCGACGGCCATCGGCAGGAAGAACGGAAGGGTCGCGGCCAGCGCGGTGAACACCAGGAACAGTCCGTTGTTGGTGACCTGGGCGACGAACGCCGGGCCCTCGCCGCCGCCCCGGCCGACCTGCCCGTCGCCCCGCGTCTCGATCCTGACGGCGATCCCGACGAGGACCGGCACCGCCGCCAGTACGCCGAGCAGGGCGAGGGTGCGCCAGCGGCGGAACGTGGTGACGAGTTCGCTGCGCAGCAGGCCGAGGCTCCACAGCGGGTTCGGCCGGGCGGCCGCTGTGTCCACGGCGGCCAGGTCAGCCCGCGACATCGAAGCCCTCCCCGGTCAGTGCCACGAAGGCGTCCTCCAGCGAGGCCCGTTCCACGGTGAAGCCGCGGACCCGGACGCCCGCCGCGACGAGCGCCGCGTTCACCTCGGCGAGGTCGCGCTCGGGCGGCTCGCCGGTCACCCGGTCCTCGGCGGCGACGACGTCCGCGACGCCCTGTTCCTTGAGCACCCGGGCCGCCTCCGCGGAGTCCGGGGTCGTCACCACGAGCCGCCCGCGCGCCCCGGCCGCCAGGTCGGCCACCGCGCCCTGGGCGATCAGCCGGCCCTGCGCCATCACGGCCGCGTGGGTGCAGACCTGCTCGATCTCGTCGAGGAGGTGGGAGGAGAGGAACACGGTCGTGCCGTCCCCGGCCAGTTCCCGCACCAGGGAGCGGATCTCCCGCATGCCCTGCGGGTCGAGGCCGTTGGTCGGCTCGTCCAGGACCAGCAGCTTGCGGGGCTGCAGCAGCGCGGCGGCGAGGCCCAGGCGCTGCTTCATGCCGAGGGAGTAGGCCTTCGCCTTCTTCGCCGCGGCGGCCGCGAGGCCCACCCGGTCCAGTGCGGCCTCGACGCGGGCGCGCCGGGTGCGCGGGTCGGCGGCCGGGTCGGCGGCGTCGTACCGCAGCAGGTTGTCGCGGCCGGAGAGGAAGCCGTACAGCGCCGGGCCCTCGATGAGGGCGCCGACGTGCGGCAGTACGACGCGGGAGGCGCGCGGCATCGGGTGGCCGAGGACGCGGGCGCTGCCCGAGGTGGGGGCGATCAGGCCCATCAGCATGCGGATGGTGGTGGTCTTGCCGGAGCCGTTCGGGCCGAGGAAGCCGAAGACGCTGCCCGCGGGGACGGTCAGGTCGAGACCGTCCACGGCGAGCTGTCCGCCGCGGTAGCGCTTGGTGAGGCCACGGGTGTCGATGACGCCCGCGGCCGCCGGCGCGTCGTCACCCGGGTCACCCGGCTCCCCGGGGCGTCCGGAGCCCCCGGCGTCCTCCGGCTCCCGCTCCGTGGCGGACGGTCGGTCCATCGGCTCCCTCGATTCGTCGTGCGGCAGAGGGTACTCACCGCACCCGCGCCGCCCTCTGCTACCCCGCGTCGGCCGCCTTCACCAGCGCGGCCTTGTCCACGGCGCCGACGTACACCTTCCCGTCGTCCGTGATCAGGGCGTTGATCAGCCGGGTGGAGAAGACGGTGCCCTTGCCGAACTTGCCGGAGACGGGGTCGCCGAGCGAGCCGAGGAAGCCGCTCAGGTCGCCGCTGCCGGAGGCGGAGCCGGTGGGCACGCCGCCCTTGCTGCCGGTGTCGAGCACGGCTATGGAGTTCCAGCCCTTGCCGAGGACGTCGAAGCGGGACTTGTCGAGGTCCTTGGCGGAGCCGTGGCCGGGCGCCTCGGAGGCCTTGCCGCCCTGGTCCGTCCCGTTGCCCTCGCCGGCCCTGCCCGCCTTGCCGGCCTTGTCGCCCTCGGTGACCTTGGCGCCCTTGGGCGGGGTGAAGTCGAAGGTGGAGGCGGCCGGCTTCGCGAAGCTGACCTGGGTGTAGCCGGCGTCGACGACGGCCGCTCCGCCGCTCGACGGGGTGAGTGTGAACTTCAGCGGCGTACCGGTCTTGGCGTCCACCGCGATGCTGATCGCGCCGACCGTCGTACCGGACTGCTTGGGCTTGATGACGAGCCGGTAGGCGTCCCGGCCGGCCACCTGGGCGGTGCCGTCGACCGTCACCGACGTGGTGTCGTCGACCGACTTGAGAACCTCGTCGGCGAAGTCCTTGGGGGTGGCCGGGGTTTCGTGCTGCCCGGTCTTGCCGGAGTCGGGGGCGGTGGAGTGGTAGACCTCGTTGGACTTGCTGTCGTAGTCCCACACGTCGGTGCCGTTGTGGATGAGGCTGTACTCGGCGCCGCTCTCCAGCACCGACACCTTCTGCTTCTCGGGGCCGTCGGCGGCCACCCGCAGCGTGTGCGTGCCGGAGGCCAGCTCGGTGAGCTTGCTCGACGGGTCGGCGGACGAGCCGTCGCCGCTGCCCTGCGTCACCCCGGACATCAGGCCGCTCTCCAGACCGCCGAGGTCGGGCAGGCCGAGGTCGGTGCTGATCTTCACGGTGCCGGACAGCTGCTGCACGTCCGACTTGGCGATCTTGTCGATGAGTTCCTGCGCGGTGATCTTCGGTAGGTCGGGGTCGCCGGAGTCGGCGAGTGCCGGGACCAGGCCGATGGTGGCTGCGGCCACGCCCACCACCGCGACGGGGACGACGTACCGTGCGGCCTTGCGCCGTCGCTCGGCGCGCATCTCGTCGCGCAGCTCGTCGTCGGCCTGCGCGGCCCCCGTGCTGTCGTCGGATTCGTACGGTGCCATGTGTGCCTTACCTCCGTCGTCGGCGGCGGCCGTCCTCGCACGTGTCCCACCCTGAGCCGCCATTCTCACCCGAATCGGTGAGTGGTGGTGATTTCCGTGGTTTCCATCTCACCAAATCCGGGGCGCCCAAGCGTCAGACCACGGAGCCAACTCCGCGTACACCTGCGGTATGACACGACGGTGGAGGCGCCCTCCCCGACCCGTAGGGGTCGTGCCGGGAAGGCGCCTCCTGTCACGCGCCGTGCCTGCTCAGGTCTCGTGCCGTGTCCGCTCAGTGCTGCACGAACACGTAGTCCGCCCGGTAGGGGACGCCTACGACGGCACCCGGGGCGCAGGAGCCGGCCGGGGCGACGCCCCCGACGGTGTTGAGGCGCAGGATCTCGCCGGTGCGGGCGAGCAGCCCGTGCTTCTTGCCGGACGAGGTGGTCTTGAGGTCCAGTTCGGGGATGTTGCCGGTGCCGTTCGCGGTCTTGGTCAGGACGGTTCCGGTGACCGCGGTGCCGTCGGGTGCGACCCACTGCGGGGTACCGGAGTTCGGTGCGACGAAGGAGTGGCGGATGCCGCCGCCGAGCTCGGCGCTGACGTCGCGCTGGGCGAAGGCGTAGCCGCCGCCGTCGGCGGGCTTGCACTCGTAGATCTGCTTGCCGGTGACGACGGAGGCCTGGAAGCCGCCCTTGAGGCCGGAGACGGTGGTGACGGCGTGCAGCTGGCCGCGGACGGCTCCGCCCGGGAACTGTGCGGTGTGCAGGTTGGCGTAGAAGGCTCCGGGGTCGGTGGTGAGCTGAGCGAGCAGGGCCTTGTCGGTGACCTTGACGCTGCCCGTGACGCTGTGGCCCCTGGCTGTCTTCAGCAGTTTCCCGAAGTCGATTTTTACACCGCCGTTGGTGCCCTTGGCCCCCTGGTGGATGTGCAGGTCCGTGGGCCTGCCGGTGCCGCGCCAGGTCACGGCGACGGTCACCTTGCCCCCCTTGACCCGGATGAACTCCAGCGCGGCGCCGTCCTTGTCCCCGACGGCGGGCCCACCGGCGACGGGCACCTCGTTGGCACCGCGCAGGCTGGCGGCGAGGACGACGGAGGCGGTGGAGCGGTGACTGGTGGAGCTGTAGCCGGCGGGGCTGTGACCTGTGGCAGCGGATGCCGGGGCGGCGGCACAGCCGAGCGCGGTGACGGTGATGGCAGCGGCGACGAGGCTCTTGCGGCGCGTTGCGTCGATGACCATGATTCCGTTTTCTCCCCGTGTATCAGCCGACGCCCCCTGCGTCGGCTTCTGTGGAGGAGTACGGAACACATCCTGGATTGGACTCAGTCCAAGCGTGTGGCCCGAGTCACATGGACGGCGCTTTCGGGAGCCGGGCGCCTGGAGACCGCAGGGCTATCCGGCTCGGTGCACCACTGCGTCGCACAGCTCCACCAGCGCCGTCTTCGCGTCGCATTCCGGCAGCGGACCCAGCGCGGCCCGCGCCTCCTCCGCGTACCGGACCGCGTCCCGGCGAGCCTGCTCCAGCGCCGGATGCGCCCGCAGCGCCGCCAGGGCCTCCGCGTGCCGCGCGTCGTCCGTGAGGTCGGAGTCCAGCAGCTCGCACAGGGCGATGTCCTCGGCCAGCCCCAGCCGGGCCGCCCGCTCCCGCAGCCGCAGCACCGGAAGGGTGGGCACGCCCTCGCGCAGGTCGGTCCCCGGGGTCTTCCCGGACTCGTGGGAGTCGGAGGCGATGTCCAGGACGTCGTCGGCGAGCTGGAAGGCGACACCGAGCCGCTCGCCGTACTGGGTGAGGACGTCGACGACCGTCTCGTCGGCGCCGGACAGCATCGCGCCGAACCGGCAGGAGACCGCCACCAGCGAGCCGGTCTTGCCGCTGAGCACGTCGAGGTAGTGATCGACGGGGTCACGGCCGTCCGACGGGCCCGCCGTCTCCAGGATCTGACCGGTCACCAGTCGTTCGAACGCGAGGGCCTGGACCCGGACCGCCTCGGGACCGAGGTCGGCGAGGATCTGGGAGGCGCGGGCGAAGAGGAAGTCGCCGGTGAGGACCGCCAGCGAATTGCCCCAGCGGGTGTTGGCACTGTCGACACCGCGGCGCACGGCGGCCTCGTCCATGACGTCGTCGTGGTACAGCGTGGCCAGGTGCGTGAGCTCGACGACGACGGCCGACGGCACGACACCGGGCGCGTACGGGTCGCCGAACTGCGCGGCGAGCATCACCAGCAGCGGACGGAACCGCTTCCCCCCGGCCCGTACGAGGTGCTGCGCGGCCTCCGTGATGAACGGGACCTCGCTCTTGGTGGCGTCTAGCAAGCCTTCCTCGACAGCCGTCAATCCGGCCTGGACATCGGCTTCCAGAGCCTGGTCCCGCACGCTCAGCCCGAACGGCCCGACGACGGTCACGAGGGGTCTCCTGTCTGCTGGTGTCTACTGGCGATTACGCGGTTTGTCGATAGGTCGCTGCTATCACTCAAGTCAGCGTATCCGGTCAGGTTTCGATCACCGATAGCGCCCACGGTTACACCCCGGGCGCTATCGGATCACGACCGTTATGTTTTTGATCAGCCCATACGACCTGACATCTACTGACTTAACAGGAAGTGCGGGCAGTTGTCCCGAACCGCGGCCCAGGCCGTGTCCCGCACCGGGCTCCGTACCGGGCCCGGCACCGGGTCCGGATCCGGGGAGGCGCCCGAGGGCCCGCCCGGCGGCGAACCCCCCGGATGACTCCTGCCCGGAAACCGCCCCGCCTCTCCGACCGACGTCACCTGCCCGGGCGTACCCCCTCCACCGCCCACCCAAGCCCACGGGGGCGCACCGCGCACCGACGGCGGCACCTCGCCCCCCGTCCAGCCACCCTTCCTCCACGGGACCACGCACGTCGAGCTCCCCGTTCCGTCGACCTGCGCCCTCTCGATCCGCATTCCCTTGACCGTCATTCCCTCGGCCGACCTAACAGCACCCCATGCGCGCGCGTCGCGACCGCACCCCTCCCCGTCGACTCGCAGGGGTGCCGGCACGTGCGGGTTCCCTCCCGGAACGACCCTCCTGACAACGACGTGCATCACGGGGGAGGTTCCGCTCTCACGGTGGACACGCGCGCCAGGGACTGCCGGTTCCGAGCCCCCTTCCCTCTAGGTGACGAGAATCACGCACGCACACAACGCCCCTCGACACCCGCCCTGCCAACCGGCCGCCTGGACCTCTCCGTTGGGCACGGCCGGCGACACGCACGCGCACCCGAGGCATCCGAGGTTGACGGAGAAGTTGACGGTTGATTCGCGATAGCCATCCCTAATCCGACAACTTGGACTATTCGCGCAAATCATCTTCTTCAGGGATCACTCCACGCACCCCACGGAGGCAATCCACGCGAATGCGAGTGGGTCGACTTTCCGTCGAAACAGGAAAAAGGCGGATTCCGTGAATCCCTGATGTCCGCTTTGCCGCTCTTGCGAATTCGTGAAGTAGGTCACTCGGGCACGAATGCCGCAGGCCCGCGAAGGACCCTTCCTTTCCTTTTCCCGTGCGCCAGTTGAGGGTTGGCAGCCGCAAAGGATCAAGTGCCTCATACGGCACAGACCAAGGTCAATCGGCATGTTGCGTGAATCAGGGTCTTGTTTCGTACATGTGCTCTCGCATACGTTCCGGCTCGCCGGGCGGACGCCGAATCCTGCCGCCGCCCGTAGTGACCCATCGACGAGTTCATTCGCATGGCAGGAGCGGGGGACCCAGGTAAGCCGCCGGACCGGACGGCCGACGTCACAGCACAGACGTCGTCCCGGAACGGCTAGGGGTGAAGTCGCATTGCCTTCGGGCGGTGCGGCCGGGCACTCCCCGGGCCCGAACCCGACAGCTCACCTCGCAGGCGACGGAGAGGAACTTCGCTATGCCTGCTGCCACTCAGCACCGCCGTCCCCGCCGTAACCGCCTCGTCCGCACGCTCGCCGTCGTCGGCACGGGCGCCGCCGTCCTCGCCCTCCCGCTCATCGGGGCCACGACCGCGTCCGCTGCCGGCTCCTCCACCACGACGGCCTCGACGACCCTCGCCGGGTACCCGAACAACCTCGACGGCTGGATCCGCGAGTCGCTCGCGATCATGGCCGAGAAGCACATCCCGGGCACCTACGACGGCATCCACCGCAACGTGATGCGGGAGTCCTCCGGCAACCCGCAGGCCATCAACCTCTGGGACTCCAACGCGGCCGCCGGCATCCCCTCCAAGGGCCTGCTCCAGGTGATCGACCCGACGTTCAAGACGTACCACGTGGCCGGCACGTCGTTCGACATCTACGACCCGGTCGCGAACATCACCGCCGCCTGCAACTACGCCGCAGCGCGGTACGGCTCGATCGACAACGTCCACGGCGCCTACTGATCGGCGTCCCGCATCAGGCGAAGAGTCTTTCGAGGACGACGGCGATGCCGTCGTCCTCGTTCGACGTGGTGATCTCGTCGGCCACCGCCCTGAGTTCGGGGTGGGCATTGGCCATCGCCACGCCGTAGGCCGCCCACTCGAACATCGGGATGTCGTTGGGCATGTCGCCGAAGGCGACGGCCTGTCCGGGGCTCAGCCCCAGGCGGTCGGCGGCCAGCGCGAGCCCGGTCGCCTTGGTCACCCCGCACGGCTGCAGTTCGACGGTCCCCGGCCCCGACATCGTGACCGTCGCCAGCGATCCGACCACCGAGCGGGCGGTCGAGGCGAGTTCGTCGTCGGACAGCGAGTGATGGCGCAGCAGCACCTTGCTGATGGGGGCGCACCACAGGTCGTCGCGCCGGGCGACGCGCAGCGCCGGCAGGGTGGGGTGGGGCATCAGATAGCCCGGCTCGATGAGCGTGAGCCCGTCCACGCCGTCCTGGTCGACCGCCGCGTACACCTGGCCGACCTCGGCCTCGATCTTGCCGAGTGCGGTCTCCGCCAGCTCCCGGTCCAGGGTGACCGACCACAGCAGCCGGTCCGCGCCGGCGTCGTACACCTGCGCGCCCTGGCCGCAGACCGCGAGTCCCGTGCAGCCGAGGTCGTCGAGGAGGGGGCGCACGCGTGGGGCCGGACGGCCGGTCACCACGAGGTGCTGGGCTCCGGCTCGGCCGGCCCGGCCGAGCGCGGCGAGCGACCGCTCCGAGAAGGTGTCGTCGCCGCGCAGCAGCGTGCCGTCCAGGTCGGTGGCGATCAGTGAGTACGGGGAGGGTGCGGCCATGATCAGAGAATACGGACAGCACGGCCCGGGCACTCACCGCCTGTTTCGGCCTCAAGTGGCGCCCGCCGTCTCCGTGATGGGGCCGTTGCCGGTGGCAGGCGTTACGTCCTCCGAGATGCTGCGGCAGCTGCCCCGGGGGCCCGGCAGGTGATGCGCTGTGTGTCGAGGAGGTCCGGCGGCTCGGGCTCTGCTTCGACGCCCGGTGCTGCGGGCAGTCCTGGTGGGAGGCGGCCGGGGTGGCGGTTCGATCACGAAGCCCCTCCCCCAGGAACCTGGTGCCTACTTCGTGGCGCTACTGGAGCCGCGGCGGTTGGTGCGCCACAGCTGGTAGAGGTGCTTCGCGCCCGGACGCACGAACCGGGCGAGCATCGTGACGAACGGCAGCGGGTCGTCACCCGCCAGCCAGGCCAGCTCGGTCCCGCTCGGCCGCTGCGGTGCGTGCGGCGTCGTGTAGCCGCTGCGGCGGTAGGCGAGGAGGGCGGGCAGGTCGATGTTCTCCACGAGGTACCGGTGGCCGGCCCGCTGTTCTCCCTCCGGAACGCGACGCCCGGTCAGGTCCAGGTGCATGGCGCGCACGACGTCCACCCCCGACTCGCTCTCGAAGAGCCGGAACTGGGCGCCCATGCGGGGATTGAAGTCGAGCAGCTTGTACTGCCCGTCGCGCCGGTCGAAGCGCAGGTCGAGATCGATGATGCCGGTGAAACCGATCTGCTTGATGAAACGCGCGGCGAGGTCGGCGAGTTCCGGGTTGTCGACGACGTACGCGTTCGCGGTCATGCCGGCGTGCGGCGGCCAGGAGCGGACCTTGACTCCTGTGAACAGGGCGCGCGGAGTGGAGTCGGCATCGAAGTAGGCGTGCACGATCCAGTCCTCGGCCTCCTCCCTCGGGAGGTACTCCTGGAGGATGACACCCGGATGGGTGCCCCAGTCACGGGCAAGGGTGAGCAGTCCCTCCCGGGTGGCGATCCGCGTCGTCCCGTTGACGGCGGGCTGCTTGCGCCGGACGAACGCCTCACGGTTCTTGGCCACGATCGGGAAGCGGGCCTTGTCCGCGAAGTCGACGATCTCGTCGTACGAGTCGGGGAAGGCGGCCGCCGGGCTCGGGATGCCGTGTTCCACGCACAGTTCGTGCAGGCCCTGCTTGCTCGCCAGCCGGCGGGGCAGTTCCGGGTCGACGCGCGGGAAGAGGAAGCGGTCGCCGAGCGCGTCCTGATGCTCGGCGATCAGGACGGCGGCCTCCTCGTCGGTGGGGATCAGCACGGCCGGACGGCCGATGCGGCGGCCGATGCGCAGCAGTCCCTCGACGAGATGGCCCGGTTCCTCGGCGCCTGTTGTCGGCCATACGAACGCCCGTTTGAGATAACGGGACGAAGCCGCCGGCGTGTACGCGTCCTCTGTGATCGCGTACATGGGAACGCCCAGGCGGCCCAGGCTGCGAATCGCGCCGACCCCGCCGTGATGCAGCGGATAGTCGCCGAACTTGACGATCAGGCCCGGCACGTCGCGGTCCGCCTCGAACGGCACGCTGACGGCATTCCTGGCCACGGGTCCCCCCACGTGTCCCCCTCTACGGACCGGACCCACCCCGTCCGTGTCCCCCAAAGGACGCTAAGCCGGAATTGCCTACTCCGACAAGGCCTATTAGGACATTGCGAACTCTTTAGACACTGTCACGACAGGCAACTCACCCGTAACGTGTGGCGCGACCACATGAAATGCCGCGCAACGCAATAGCGAGGTCGCCACATGGCCGTCCACCGCGCGGCACGGATGAGAGCGAGGCAGCCACCCCATGCCCCCCTTGACCCCCTTCGAGGTCCCCGAGGGTCACCCCTTCGGCCCGCACAACCTTCCGTATGGCGTGTTCTCGACCTCCGAGAGCACGGAACGGAGGGTCGGCGTCCGCCTCGGCGACCACGTCCTCGACGCCGGCGCCGCGGCCCTCGCCCTCGGCTCCCCTTACGCCTCCCTGCTCGCCCGGCCGACCCTCAACCCGCTCCTGGCCGCAGGCCGCACCGCCTGGTCGGACGTGCGGCGCGCCCTGACCGCCTGGGTGACCGTGCCCGCGCACCGGGAGACACTCGCCCCCCTCCTCCACCCGCTGCCCAAGGTGACCCTGCACCTCCCCTTCGAGGTCGCCGACTACGTCGACTTCTACGCCTCCGAGAACCACGCCCGGAACGCCGGCCGCATCTTCCGCCCCGACGCCGCCGAACCGCTCACTCCCAACTGGAAGCACCTGCCGATCGGTTACCACGGCCGCGCCGGCACGGTCGTGGTGTCCGGGACGGACGTCGTACGGCCCTCAGGGCAGCGCAAGGCGCCCGCGGATCCGGCACCGGTGTTCGGCCCGTCGGTACGGCTGGACATCGAGGCCGAGGTCGGCTTCGTCGTCGGCACGCCGTCACAGCAAGGCCGGCCGGTGGCGCTGGGCGACTTCAGGGAGCACGTGTTCGGCCTCTGCCTGCTGAACGACTGGTCGGCGCGGGACATCCAGGCCTGGGAGTACGTCCCCCTCGGCCCGTTCCTCGGCAAGTCGTTCGCCACCTCGGTCTCGGCGTGGATCACCCCGCTGGACGCGCTGGAGGAGGCCCGGATCGCCCCGCCGAGGCGGACGCATCCGCTGCTGCCGTACCTCGACGACGCCACGGAGGAGCCCGCCGGTTACGACCTGCGGATGTCGATCGCGATCAACGGGCAGACGGTGTCCGAGCCGCCGTTCTCCACCATGTACTGGACCGCCGCCCAGCAGCTCGCCCACCTGACGGTCAACGGCGCCTCCCTGCGCACCGGCGACCTGTACGGCTCCGGCACGGTGAGCGGCACGGAGCCCGGACAGCGCGGGTCGCTGCTGGAGCTGACCTGGAACGGACGCGACCCGCTCGAACTCCCGGACGGGAAACGGACGTATCTGGAGGACGGCGACGTGGTGACGATGTCGGGATGGGCTCCGGGACCGGGCGGCAGCCGGGTGGGGCTCGGGGAGGTCAGCGGCCGGGTCGTGGCCGGGTGAGCCGGCCGCCGGGCCGGCCCGGCGCACCGAGGTGAGCGGGGACTTCCTGGCGCGGGGGCGGTCGGCGGATCCCCGGGCGAGGCGATACCGGAGGCGGCACGGGAGCAGGGACCGCGCGCGAGCCGCCCGGCCGGGAAGCGGGGCGCTCGGATCGTCCTCGACACCTGACTCAGGGCGCCGGGCACCGTCATACTGACGGGACACGCACCATGCGATGCGCCCGCACGCGCACCATGCGAGGCGTCGGCGCACGCATCACGTGACGCGCCGGCGCACGCACCACGTCACGCAACGGCCTGTCGCCCTCGCACCACCCGCACACGTCTCCGATCAGGAAACGGAGCCCCGGCATGACCGTCTGCCTGCTCCTGCTGACCGTCGTCGCCCTGACGGCCGCGGTACCTGCGCCGCGCGCCCTGGTGCGGTCCCTGTGGCCGGAGCGGGAACCGGTGGTGGCGCTGTGGGTGTGGCAGTGCCTGGTCGCCACCGTGCTGATGTGCTGCCTGGCCGCGCTGACCCTGGGCGCGGCGGCTGTCTTCCACACCGTGCGCGACCAGGTGTTCGCGCCGGCGCCACCGGCGGTCACCGCCGCGTACGACCTCTCCGTCGCACCTCCCTGGGCGGTCGCTCTCACGGTGCTGCTGGCGTCCGGGGCGGCGTGGACGACGGCGATGCTCGCCCGCGAACTGGTCGAGGCCCGACGCCGCCGCGACCGGACCCGTGCACACCTGCGCGAGCGGGCACCCGAACTGCCGGCGGGGCTGCCCGCGGCACGCGGACCGATGCTGGTGCTGGAGGACGAGTACCCGGACGCCTGGTGGATGCCGGGCCATCCACCACAGCTGGTCGTGACGACGGGGGCACTGCACCGCCTCACCGACCACCAGCTCGACGCCGTACTCACCCACGAACGGGGCCACGCCCGCGCCCATCACGACTGGCTGCTCCACCTGTCCAGCGCCCTGGCCACGGGCTTCCCGCGCGTGCCGCTCTTCTCTCACTTCTGCGACCAGACCCACCGGCTCGTCGAGCTCGCCGCGGACGACACGGCGTCCCGCCGCTGCGGCCACCTCACCACCGCGCTGGCCCTCATCGAACTGAACCAGCACCGCGGGGTCCTGTCCTGCGCGTCGAGCCGCCGGCTGCTGGGCGAGCGCGTCGACCGCCTCCTGGAACCGCCCCCACGGCTGCTGCGCCGCCAGCGGGCCCTGACGACGACGGTGGCCGCCCTGGTCCCCCTGCTGCCGCTCCTGATCGCGTTCGCACCGGGGCTGACGGCGCTTGGCTAGAGCGCGAGCGCTGCCTGCCTGCTGGCGTCTGGGCTGAAGAGGTGCCCTCGGAATTGTTCGGCCGCGCTCGATGTGCTGCGGGCGCTGCGCCTGGGTGATGCCGGGCTGTTCGCCGGTTTCCTGGCCGACTCCGACCCGGCGGTGCGGATCGAGGCGGTGCGGGCCCTGGTCTCGGTGGATGCCGCCGGTGCCCTGGCGGCTGCCGTCGGCGACCCCTCCCGTGAGGTGCGGGTGACGGTGACGAAGGCCCTCGGCACGGTGGGGGCCGCCGTTGCCGTCTCTGGAGGGGACGGCGTTCTGGATGCCCTGGCCTTGCTCGTCGGGGACTCCGATGTGCTGGTCCGGGGTGCGGCGTACGAGGCCCTGGCGGGCGTCGGCTGTCCGGCGCTCCTGGCCGGGGCCGCCGTGGCTGCGCTGGGCGACCCGGCGTGGCAGGTGCGGGTCGGTGCCGGCAGGGCGCTGGGTGCCGCTGACGGCGCCGTGGCGGTGTCGGCTCTCGCCACGTCCCTCGCCGACCGGAACGCCGACGTCCGCAAGGCTGCCGTGCTCGCCCTGCCCCGGCGCGCCGGTGCCGAGGAGGTCCGGGCGGCTCTGGCCACGGCGACGGCCGCCCCCGACGCGGATGTCAGGGCGTACGCGGCGAGGGGACTGTAGGCGGCTCCCTCGCCGCCGCGGGTGCTATATCCAGTCCTCCGGTTCCGGCTCCGCGTCCATCTCGGGCCAGTGCTCGTCGTCGCCGGTCCCCGTCGCCGCGGGGGCCGGGGCGGCGGCCGGCGTCTTCAGGGCGGCCAGTACGCCGAGTACGCCTTCTCCGTACGTCATGAGTTTCTTTTCGCCGACGCCGCCGATGGTGGCGAGTTCGGCGACGGACTCGGGCCACCGGCCGACGATCTCGCGCAGGGTGGCGTCGTGGAAGATCACGTACGCGGGTACGCCCTGTTCGCGGGCCTGCTCGGCGCGCCAGGCGCGCAGGGCCTCGAAGGCGGGGAGCAGTTCCTCGGGCAGCTCTGCCACGACTGCCTTCGCCTTGCTCTTGCCGGAGGATCCGGAGGCCCCGGAGCTTCCGGTCCCTCGCGAGAGTGCCGGCTTCTTCGGTTCCTTCCGCAGCGGGACCTCGCGTTCCCGCCGCAGGACCGTCCCGCTGGCCTCGGTGAGCACGAGGGTGCCGTACTCGCCCTCGACCGCGAGCAGCCCCTGGGCGAGCAACTGCCGGACGACGCCTCTCCATTCGGCTTCGTCGAGGTCGGTGCCGATACCGAAGACGGACAGCTGGTCGTGGTCGAACTGTATGACCTTGGCGGTGCGCTTGCCGAGCAGGATGTCGACGATCTGGACGGCACCGAACTTCTGCCCGCGTTCGCGCTGGAGCCGTACGACGGTGGAGAGGACCTTCTGGGCGGCGACGGTGCCGTCCCAGGTCTCGGGCGGGGTGAGGCAGGTGTCGCAGTTGCCGCAGCCCGCGGGGTCGGGGTCCTGGCCGAAGTAGTTGAGGAGTTGACCGCGGCGGCACTGGGCGGTCTCGCACAGGGCGAGCATGGAATCGAGGTGGGCCTGGGCGCGGCGGCGGAAGGCCTCGTCGCCCTCGCCGGACTGGATGAGTTTGCGTTGCTGTATGACGTCGTTGAGGCCGTAGGCCATCCAGGCGGTGGAGGGCAGGCTGTCGCGGCCGGCGCGACCGGTCTCCTGGTAGTAGCCCTCGACGGATTTGGGCAGGTCGAGGTGGGCGACGAAGCGGACGTCGGGTTTGTCGATGCCCATGCCGAAGGCGATGGTGGCGACGACGACCAGGCCGTCCTCGCGTAGGAAGCGGGACTGGTGGGCGGCGCGGGTGCCCGCGTCCAGGCCGGCGTGGTAGGGCACGGCGTCGATGCCGTTGCGGGTCAGGAATTCGGCTGTGGCTTCGACGGACTTGCGGGAGAGGCAGTAGACGATGCCCGCGTCGCCTTCGTGTTCCTGGCGGAGGAAGGTGAGGAGCTGTTTCTTGGGGTCGGCCTTGGGGACGATCCGGTACTGGATGTTGGGCCGGTCGAAGCTGGCGACGAAGTGCCGGGCCGTCGGCATGTGCAGCCGCTGGGTGATCTCCTGGTGGGTCGCGTGGGTGGCCGTGGCCGTGAGCGCGATGCGCGGGACGTCGGGCCAGCGCTCGCCGAGGAGGGAGAGGGTGAGGTAGTCGGGGCGGAAGTCGTGGCCCCACTGGGAGACGCAGTGGGCTTCGTCGATGGCGAACACGGCGATCTTGCCGCGGGCGAGCAGGTCGAGCGTGGAGTCCAGGCGGAGCCGCTCGGGGGCGAGGTAGAGCAGGTCGAGCTCGCCGGAGAGGAACTGTGCTTCGACCACGCGCCGCTCGTCGAAGTCCTGGGTGGAGTTGATGAACCCGGCGTTGACGCCGAGGGCGCGCAGGGCGTCCACCTGGTCCTGCATGAGGGCGATGAGCGGTGAGACCACGATGCCCGTACCGGGTCTGACCAGGGCGGGGATCTGGTAGCACAGCGATTTTCCGCCGCCGGTGGGCATGAGGACGACGGCGTCGCCGCCCGCCACCACATGCTCGATGATCGCTTCCTGCTCGCCTCGGAAGGCGTCGTACCCGAAGACCCGGTGCAGCGTGGCCAGTGCCTCGCTGTCCGCCGGGCCGTGCGCCTGTGGCGCCCCCGGCGTCTCGGTCGTCCCTGCCATCTCGTCGGTCCCGCCTGTCCCGCCCATCGCCGTGTCCCCCGTACGTCGTCCTTCGACCACTGCCTCCACGATAGGGGTCCGGGCCGACAGCGCCTGAGTTATCCACAGGCTGGCCGCCCGGGAGAGGGGCGCTGGTGCGGGGTTCCCCCGTCCGGCGGTGTCCTCAGCCCTTTGGCGGTCTTCGCGTGGCGGCCGGGGAGAGGCGCGGGCGATGCTGCACGGGCGGGACCGGGGAGGCCCGTGTCGTAAGGAGGTGCCGCGCTCGCGTGCCTCTTCCGCCCCAAGGAGCTTCAGGATGTCTCTCAGGTCCCGCACCGCGGGCGCCGTTCTGGCGCTGGCCGTGCCGTTCGCTCTGGCCGCGGTTCCCGCCGGCGCGGCTCCCGTCCCCGATCCCGACCCGTTCGTGTGGACGGATCTGACTCCGACGTACACGGCGACGGCGGACTACCAGTACGAGCCGTTCGCGGTCACGGACGGGTATGCCCGCCCCCCGGCCGACGCCTGCGACAAGGACGCCCAGAACAACAAGGGGAGTGCGGGCTACCACTACGTAAGGACCGCCGGTGTCGGCAGTCTGGACCCGGCCGAGCCCGCGGGTCTCCTCTACGAGACCGACGCCGACGGTGGCCGGGCCCTGGCGGGGGCGGAGTGGATCGTGCGAGCGGGGTCCGGGACCGCGGCGCCGACGCTGTTCGGGCAGCCGTTTGAGGGGCCGACGACCGTGCCGGGGGTCACGGGACCCGTGTACACGCTGCGTGCGTGGATCTGGAAGGACAATCCGAGCGGTCTGTTCGCGCAGTGGAATCCCACGGTCACGTGTCCGTAGCCGTAGCCGTAGCCGTGGCCGTGGCCGTAGCCGCGGCGGTGTCCCCGTAGTGGTGTGACCCGTACGCGCGCGTGGGCCCCGGTTCCTGTGCGGGGAACCGGGGCCCGGGGGTGTGCGGAATGTTTCAGCGGACGAAGACTCCCGCCTGGCTGGCGAGGTTCAGGAAGTACTGCGGTGCCACGCCGAGCACCAGGGTGACGGCGACGCCGAGGCCGATCGCCGCCATGGTGAGCGGTGACGGGACGGCGACCGTGGGCCCCTCGGGCCTCGGCTCGCTGAAGAACATCAGGACGATCACGCGGATGTAGAAGAACGCGGCGATCGCGGACGAGATCACACCGATCACGACGAGCGGGACCGCCCCGCCCTCGGCGGCCGCCTTGAAGACGGCGAACTTTCCGGCGAAGCCGGAGGTCAGCGGGATGCCCGCGAAGGCCAGCAGGAAGACGGCGAAGACGGCTGCCACGAGTGGGGAGCGGCGGCCGAGACCCGCCCACTTGGACAGGTGGGTGGCCTCGCCGCCCGCGTCGCGCACCAGGGTGACCACGGCGAACGCTCCGATGGTCACGAAGGAGTAGGCGGCCAGGTAGAAGAGGACGGACGACACGCCGTCCTTCGAGGTCGCGATGACACCGGCGAGGATGAATCCGGCGTGTGCGATCGACGAGTAGGCGAGGAGCCGCTTGATGTCGGTCTGGGTGATCGCGACGATCGCGCCGCCCAGCATGGTGATGATCGCGACGCCCCACATGACCGGCCGCCAGTCCCAGCGCATGCCGGGCAGGACCACGTACAGGAGGCGCAGCAGTGCGCCGAAGGCGGCGACCTTGGTGGCGGCGGCCATGAAGCCGGTGACCGGGGTGGGCGCGCCCTGGTAGACGTCGGGTGTCCACATGTGGAAGGGGACGGCGCCGACCTTGAAGAGCAGGCCCATGACGACCATGGCGGTGCCGATGAGGAGCAGTGCGTCGTTGCCCATGGTGTTGGCGAGGGCCGGGTCGACGTTGGTGACGGTGCCGTCGACGACCTGGGCGATCGTGGCGTACGACACCGAGCCGGCGTAGCCGTAGAGCATGGCGATGCCGAACAGGGTGAACGCGGAGGCGAAGGCGCCGAGCAGGAAGTACTTGACCGCGGCTTCCTGGGACATGAGGCGCTTGCGGCGGGCCAGGGCGCACAGCAGGTAGAGCGGGAGGGAGAAGACCTCCAGGGCCACGAAGAGCGTCAGCAGGTCGTTGGCGGAGGGGAAGACCAGCATGCCTGCGACGGCGAAGAGCAGGAGCGGGAAGACCTCGGTGGTGGTGAAGCCGGCCTTCACGGCGGCCTGTTCGCTGTCGCTGCCGGGCACGGAGGCGGCCTGGGCGGCGAAGGAGTCGACGCGGTTGCCGTGGGCGGCGGGGTCGAGGCGGCGTTCGGCGAAGGTGAACAGGCCGACGAGGGCTGCCAGCAGGATCGTGCCCTGGAGGAACAGGGACGGTCCGTCGACCGCGATGGCGCCCATGGCGGCGATGTGCGCCTTGGTGGTGCCGTATCCGTCGGCGGCCAGGGCGACGACGGCTGCGAAGGCGGCGCACAGGGCCACGGCGGAGACGAACACCTGGGCGTAGTAGCGGGACTTGCGCGGTACGAACGCTTCGACCAGCACTCCGACGATCGCCGCGCCGACGACGATCAGGGTGGGTGACAGCTGTCCGTACTCGATTTTCGGCGTCGGGATCTTCGAGATCGGTTCGGCCGCGGTTGTCCACAGGCTGTGGACGGCTGCTGCGCTCACTTGGCCGCCTCCACTGCGGGCTTGGGGTCGGTCTTGTGTACGTCCGACATGGTCTGTTTGACCGCCGGGTTGACGATGTCCGTGACGGGCTTCGGGTAGACGCCCAGGAAGATCAACAGGATGATCAGCGGGGCGACCACGACGAGCTCGCGTGCCTTCAGGTCCGGCATCGCGGAGACCGCCGGTTTCACCGGGCCCGTCATCGTCCGCTGGTAGAGGACGAGGGTGTAGAGCGCGGCGAGGACGATGCCGAAGGTGGCGATGATCCCGATGGCCGGGTAACGGGTGAACGTGCCGACCAGGACGAGGAACTCGCTGACGAAGGGTGCGAGACCGGGCAGGGACAGGGTGGCCAGGCCGCCGATCAGGAAGGTGCCGGCGAGCACCGGGGCGACCTTCTGCACACCGCCGTAGTCGGCGATGAGCCGGGAGCCGCGGCGGGAGATCAGGAAGCCGGCGACCAGCATCAGGGCGGCGGTGGAGATGCCGTGGTTGACCATGTAGAGGGTGGCGCCGGACTGGCCCTGGCTGGTCATCGCGAAGATGCCCAGGATGATGAATCCGAAGTGGGAGATGGACGCGTAGGCGACCAGCCGTTTGATGTCGCGCTGCCCCACGGCGAGGAGTGCGCCGTAGATGATGCTGATCAGGGCGAGGACGAGGATGGTGGGTGTCGCCCACTTCGACGCCTCGGGGAAGAGCTGGAGGCAGAAGCGGAGCATCGCGAACGTGCCCACCTTGTCGACGACCGCGGTGATGAGGACGGCGACGGGGGCGGTGGACTCCTGCATGGCGTTGGGCAGCCAGGTGTGCAGCGGCCACAGCGGCGCCTTCACGGCGAAGGCGAAGAAGAAGCCGAGGAACAGCCAGCGTTCGGTGCTGGTGGCCATGTGCAGGGTGCCGTTGGCGCGGGCCTGCGCGATCTCGGCGAGGGAGAAGTTCCCGGAGACCGTGTAGAGGCCGATCACCGCGGCCAGCATGATCAGGCCGCCGACCAGGTTGTAGAGGAGGAACTTGACGGCGGCGTACGACCGTTGCGTCGACGCGGCCTCCTCGCCCTGTGCGTGGGCGCGGTCCCCGAAGCCGCCGATCAGGAAGTACATCGGGATGAGCATGGCTTCGAAGAAGATGTAGAAGAGGAAGACGTCGGTGGCCTCGAAGGAGATGATCACCATCGCCTCGACGGCCAGGATCAGGGCGAAGAAGCCCTGGGTGGGCCGCCACCGCTTGCTGCCGGTCTCCAGCGGGTCGGCGTCGTGCCAGCCGGCCAGGATGATGAACGGGATCAGCAGGGCGGTCAGGGCGAGCAGGGCGACCGCGATGCCGTCGACACCCAGTTCGTAGCGGACGCCGAAGTCACTGATCCAGGCGTGGGATTCGGTGAGCTGGTAGCGGGCGCCGCCGGGGTCGAAGCGGACCATGACGACGACCGCCAGGGCGAGCGTGGCGAGCGAGACCAGCAGCGCGAGCCATTTGGCGGCGGTGCGCCGGGCGGCCGGTACGGCGGCCGTGGCGACCGCCCCGACGGCCGGGAGGACCGCCGTCGCTGTCAGCAGAGGAAAGGACATCGGTATCAGACCGCCCTCATCAGCAGGGTCGCGGCGACCAGGAGGGCAGCGCCGCCGAACATCGAGACCGCGTACGAGCGCGCGTAGCCGTTCTGCAGTTTGCGCAGCCGGCCGGAGAGTCCGCCGAAGCCCGCCGCCGTGCCGTTGACGACGCCGTCAACCAGGGTGTGGTCGACATATACAAGGGAGCGGGTGAGGTGTTCGCCGCCGCGGACCAGGACGACGTGGTTGAAGTCGTCCTGGAGGAGGTCGCGGCGGGCCGCGCGGGTGAGCAGCGAGCCGCGCGGGGCGACGGCGGGCACGGGGCGGCGCCCGTACTGCAGGTAGGCGATGCCCACGCCGATGATCAGGCAGACCATGGTGGCGCCGGTGACGACGCCCGCGCTGATCGGGGAGTCGCCCTCGCTGTGGCCGGTGATCGGCTCCAGCCAGTGCAGGAAGCGGTCGCCGATGCTGAAGAAGCCGCCGGCGAAGACCGAGCCGACCGCCAGGACGATCATGGGGATGGTCATGACCTTCGGGGACTCGTGCGGGTGCGGCTCGGCGTGCTCGCCGTGGTGTTCGGCGGCGGGCTCGGCGCTGGGGGCCTCCGGGGAGCGGGTGGGCTGGTTGCGCCAGCGTTCCTCGCCGAAGAACGTCATCAGCATCACGCGCGTCATGTAGAAGGCGGTGATGGCCGCGCCGACCAGGGCGCAGGTGCCGAGGATCCAGCCCTCGGTGCCGCCCTTGGCGAACGCCGCCTCGATGATCTTGTCCTTGGAGAAGAAGCCGGACAGGCCCGGGAAGCCGATGATCGCGAGGTAGCCGAGGCCGAAAGTGATGAAGGTGACGGGCATGTACTTGCGCAGGCCGCCGTACTTGCGCATGTCGACCTCGTCGTTCATGCCGTGCATGACGGAGCCGGCGCCGAGGAAGAGTCCGGCCTTGAAGAAGCCGTGCGTCACCAGGTGCATGATCGCGAAGACGTAGCCGATCGGGCCGAGGCCGGCGGCGAGGACCATGTAGCCGATCTGCGACATGGTCGAGCCGGCGAGGGCCTTCTTGATGTCGTCCTTGGCGCAACCGACGATCGCACCGAAGAGGAGGGTGACGGCGCCGACGACGGTGACGACCAGCTGGGCGTCGGGGGCCGCGTTGAAGACGGCTCCGGAGCGGACGATGAGGTAGACGCCCGCGGTCACCATGGTCGCCGCGTGGATGAGGGCGGAGACCGGGGTGGGGCCTTCCATGGCGTCCCCGAGCCAGGACTGCAGCGGTACCTGGGCGGACTTGCCGCAGGCGGCGAGCAGCAGCATGAGGCCGATCGCGGTGAGCCTGCCCTCGGAGGCGTCGGTGGCGTGGCTGAGGACCGGGCCGAACGCGAACGTGCCGAACGTCGTGAACATCAGCATGATCGCGATCGACAGGCCCATGTCGCCGACGCGGTTGACGATGAAGGCCTTCTTGGCCGCGGTCGCGGCGCTGGGCTTGTGCTGCCAGAAGCCGATCAGCAGGTAGGAGGCGAGGCCGACGCCCTCCCAGCCCACGTACAGCAGCAGGTAGTTGTCGGCGAGGACGAGCAGCAGCATCGCCGCGAGGAACAGGTTGAGGTAGCCGAAGAAGCGGCGGCGCCGTTCGTCGTGCTCCATGTACCCGACCGAGTACAGGTGGATGAGCGAGCCGACGCCGGTGATCAGCAGGACGAACGTCATCGACAACTGGTCGAGGCGGAAGGTGACGTCCGCCTGGAAGCCCTCCACCGGCACCCAGGTGTACAGGTGCTGCATCAGGGTGCGGTGTTCGGGGTTCTTGCCGAGCAGGTCGGCGAAGAGGATGACGCCGAACACGAAGGACGTCGTCGACAGGATCGTGCCGATCCAGTGTCCTACGGCGTCCAGGCGCCTGCCACCGACGAGCAGGACGGCCGCTCCGAGCAGGGGCGCCGCGATGAGCAGCGCAATCAGGTTCTCCACGATTCAGCGACCCCTTACAGCTTCATCAGGCTGGCGTCGTCGACCGAGGCCGAGTGGCGGGTACGGAACAGCGACACGATGATCGCGAGCCCGACCACGACCTCCGCGGCGGCGACGACCATCGTGAAGAAGGCGATGATCTGGCCGTCGAGATTGCCGTGCATCCGGGAGAAGACGACGAACGCGAGGTTGCAGGCGTTCAGCATGAGCTCGATGCACATGAAGACGACGATCGCGTTCCGTCTGATCAGCACACCGGTGGCGCCGATGGTGAACAACAGGGCGGCGAGGTAGAGGTAGTAGACGGGGTTCACTTCGACGCCTCCTCGCTGCGCTTGAAGTGCGCGGGCTCGACCGGGGTGCGCTCCAGCCGTTCCTCCGAGCGCTGTTCCAGGGCCCGCAGGTCGCCGAGCGCCTCGGCTGAGACGTCACGGATCTGGCCACGGTCGCGGAGCGTCTTGCTGACGGTGAGCTCGGACGGGGTGCCGTCGGGGAGCAGCCCGGCGATGTCCACGGCGTTGTGCCGGGCGTAGACGCCGGGGGCGGGCAGCGGCGGCAGGTGCTTGCCGTCGCGGACGCGCTGCTCGGACTGCTCGCGCTGGGTCCTGGCGCGCTCGGTGCGCTCGCGGTGGGTGAGCACCATGGCGCCGATGGCGGCGGTGATGAGCAGGGCGCCGGTGATTTCGAAGGCGAAGACGTACTTGGTGAAGATGAGGGCGGCGAGGCCCTCCACGTTGCCGTTGGCGTTGGCCTGGCCGGTGCCCGCGAAGTCCTTCAGGGAGGCGTTGGCGATGCCCGCGAGGAGCAGGACGCCGAAGCCGACCCCGCACAGAAGGGCCAGCCAGCGCTGCCCCTTGATGGTCTCCTTCAGGGAGTCGGCGGCGGTCACACCGACCAGCATCACGACGAAGAGGAACAGCATCATGATCGCGCCGGTGTAGACGACGATCTGCACGATGCCGAGGAAGTAGGCGCCGTTGGCGAGGTAGAACACCGCCAGGACGATCATGGTTCCGGCGAGTGACAGCGCGCTGTGCACGGCCCGCTTCATGAAGACGGTCGACAGGGCGCCGATCACGGCGACGGTGCCGAGGACCCAGAACTGGAAGGCCTCGCCGGTGGAGGTGGTGTAGGCGGCGAGCTGCTGCGGGTTCATCGGCCGATCACCTCCTGCGAGGCCGGTTCGTCCGGGCCGGAGGTGGAGTCGGCCTCCTGGGGGACTTCGCCCTTGGAGACGGCCACCTGGCGTACGGTCCCGGGCGCGGCCTCGGTGACCAGGCCCCGGTAGTAGTCCTGTTCGTCGGTCCCCGGGAAGATCGCGTGCGGCGAGTCGACCATGCCGTCCTCGAGTCCGGCGAGGAGCTGTTCCTTGGTGTAGATGAGGTTGGCGCGGCTGCTGTCGGCCAGTTCGAACTCGTTGGTCATCGTGAGGGCGCGCGTGGGGCACGCCTCGATGCACAGGCCGCACAGGATGCAGCGGGCGTAGTTGATCTGGTAGACGCGGCCGTAGCGCTCGCCGGGCGAGTAGCGCTCCTCGTCGGTGTTGTCGGCGCCTTCCACGTAGATGGCGTCGGCGGGGCAGGCCCAGGCGCACAGCTCGCAGCCGATGCACTTCTCCAGGCCGTCCGGATGGCGGTTGAGCTGGTGCCGTCCGTGGAACCGCGGGGCCGTGGTCTTCTTCTGCTCCGGGTACTGCTCGGTCAGCCGCTTCTTGAACATGGCCTTGAAGGTCACGCCGAAGCCGGCGACGGGGTTCTGGAAACCGGGCTTGGTCTCCTTGGGCTCCTCAGCCATCGGACGCCTCCTTTCCATCCGTAGGTCCGTCACTGACAGTGTCCGGGCCGCCACTGACAATCAGCTCGCGCTCCCGGCGGGGGGTGCGCCGGGGCACCGGCGGCAGTTCCTGTCCGGGCAGCGGCGGTACGGGGAAGCCGCCCGCCATCGGGTCGAACGCGGCCGGTTCGGCGGCGGGCTGTGCGGCTTCCTTGCCCTTGTCGCGGAAGATGTCGACGACGAAGGACAGCAGGAGCAGGGCGAGGACTCCGCCGCCGACGTAGAGGGCGATGTCGGCGAAGCCGTAGTTCTGGTTGCGCAGGGTCCGCACCGTCGCGACGAGCATCAGCCAGACGACGGAGACCGGGATGAGGACCTTCCAGCCGAGCTTCATCAGCTGGTCGTAGCGCACGCGCGGGAGCGTGCCGCGTACCCAGACGAAGCCGAACAGCAGCAGGACGACCTTGGCGACGAACCAGAGCATCGGCCACCAGCCGTGGTTGGCGCCGGCCCAGACGGTGCTGATCGGCCAGGGGGCCCGCCAGCCGCCGAGGAACAGGGTGGTCGACACGGCCGAGACCGTCACCATGTTGACGTACTCGGCGAGCATGAACATCGCGAACTTGATCGACGAGTACTCGGTGTTGAAGCCGCCGACGAGGTCGCCCTCGGACTCGGGCATGTCGAACGGGGCGCGGTTGGTCTCGCCGATCATGGTGACGACGTAGATGACGAACGAGACCGGCAGCAGCAGGATGTACCAGCGGCCCTGCTGCTGGTCGACGATCGTGGACGTCGACATCGAGCCGGAGTACAGGAACACGGAGGCGAACGCGGCGCCCATGGCGATCTCGTAGGAGATCATCTGGGCGCAGGAGCGCAGGCCGCCGAGGAGCGGGTAGGTGGAGCCGGAGCTCCAGCCGGCGAGGACGATGCCGTAGATGCCGACGGAGGCGACCGCGAGGATGTAGAGCATCGCGATCGGCAGGTCGGTGAGCTGCATGGTGGTGCGGTGGCCGAAGATGGAGATCTCGTTGTCGGCCGGGCCGAACGGGATGACCGCGATGGCCATGAACGCCGGGATGGCCGCGACGATCGGCGCGAGGACGTAGACGGCCTTGTCGGCGCGTTTGACGACGACGTCTTCCTTGAGCATCAGTTTGATGCCGTCGGCGAGCGACTGGAGCATGCCCCAGGGACCGTGCCGGTTGGGGCCGACGCGCAACTGCATCCAGGCGACGACCTTGCGCTCCATGACGATGGAGATCAGCACGGTCACCATCAGGAAGGCGAAGCAGAAGACCGCCTTGAGGACGACCAGCCACCAGGGGTCGCGGCCGAACATGGAGAGGTCTTCTGCGGCGAGGAACGGGCTCATGCCTCCACCTCCTTGGGTGCCTCACCGGCGGTGGCCGCCGGGCCGATGCGGACGAGGGAGCCGGGCAGCGCCCCGGTGTCGGAGGCGACGCCGCCGCCGGCCGAGTTCAGCGGGAGCCAGACCACGCGGTCGGGCATCTCGGTGACCCGGACCGGGAGTTCGACGGTGCCGGAGCCCGCGGTGACGGCGATGAGGCCGCCGTTCTCGACGCCCGCCTCGGTGGCGGTCGCCGCGGACACGCGTGCGTGGGCGGCGTGCCGGGTGCCCGCCAGTGCCTCGTCGCCGTCCTGGAGGACGCCCTGGTCGAGGAGGAGCCGGTGCCCGGCGAGCACGGCCTCCCCGACGGCGGGCCTGGGCAGCGAGGCCGCCGTCTCCCGCGGTTCGGAGGCCTTGGGACCGTCCCAGGCGCCGAGCCGGTCCAGCTCCGCCCGTGCGGTGCGCAGGTCGGGCAGGCCGAGGTGGACGTCCATGGTGTCGGCGAGCATCTGCAGCACGCGCGCGTCGCTGGGCGGGAGCCGCCGGGTCATCTGGTCGGGCTTGAGGGCGGCCTCGAACAGACGCGCCCGGCCTTCCCAGTTGAGGAAGGTGCCGGCCTTCTCGGCGACCGCGGCGACCGGCAGGACGACGTCGGCGTGCTCGGTGACCTCGCTGGGCCGCAGTTCCAGCGAGACCAGGAAGCCGACGGCCTCGAGTGCCGCACGCGCGCGTGCCGGGTCGGGCAGGTCGGCGACCTCGACGCCGGCGACCAGCAGGGCGGAGAGCTCGCCGCGGGCGGCGGCCTCGATGATCTGGCCGGTGTCGCGGCCGTAGCGGAGCGGGAGTTCGGAGACGCCCCAGGCGGCGGCGACCTCGTCACGCGCGCGTGGGTCGGTGGCCGGACGACCGCCCGGCAGCAGCGACGGCAGCGCACCGGCCTCGATCGCGCCGCGCTCACCGGCCCGGCGGGGGATCCACACCAGCTGGGCGCCGGTGGCGGTGGCGGCCCGCACGGCGGCGGTGAGACCTCCGGCGACCGCTGCCAGCCGCTCTCCCACGACGATCACCGCGCCGCCGGTGCGCAGCGCTTCTGCGGCCTGGGCACCGGACTCCTCCAGGCCGACGCCGCTCGCGAGGGCGTCCAGCCACTCGGTCTCGGTGCCGGGTGCGGCAGGCAGCAGTGTGCCGCCGGCCTTCTCCAGCCCGCGCGTGGCGTACGTGGCGAGGGAGAACACCTGCTGCTTGTGCTTGCGCCAGGCCTTGCGCAGCCGCAGGAAGACGCCGGGGGCCTCCTCCTCCGACTCGAACCCGACCAGGAGGACGGCGGGCGCCTTCTCCAGGGAGGTGTAGGTGACGCCCGTACCGTCCAGGTCGCGGCCGCGGCCGGCGATCCGTGCGGCCAGGAAGTCGGCCTCCTCGCTGCTGTGCACGCGCGCGCGGAAGTCGATGTCGTTGGTGTCGAGGGCCACGCGCGCGAACTTGCTGTACGCGTAGGCGTCCTCGACGGTGAGCCGGCCGCCGGTGAGGACGCCGGCCCGGGAGCGGGCGGCGGCCAGGCCCCGGGCGGCCGCTTCGAGGGCCTCGGGCCAGGAGGCGGGTTCGAGGACGCCCTGGTCGTTGCGGACCAGGGGGGTCTCCAGGCGGTCCTTCTGCTGCGTGTACCGGAACGCGAAGCGTCCCTTGTCGCAGATCCACTCCTCGTTGACCTCGGGGTCGTTGGCGGCGAGCCGCCGCATGACCTTGCCGCGCCGGTGGTCGGTGCGGGTGGCGCAGCCGCCCGAGCAGTGCTCGCACACCGACGGCGAGGAGATCAGGTCGAAGGGCCGGGAGCGGAAGCGATACGCCGCCGAGGTCAGCGCGCCGACCGGGCAGATCTGGATGGTGTTCCCGGAGAAGTACGACTCGAACGGGTCGCCCTCGCCGGTGCCGACCTGCTGGAGGGCGCCGCGCTCCAGGAGTTCGATCATCGGGTCGCCGGCGACCTGGTTGGAGAACCGGGTGCAGCGGGCGCACAGCACGCACCGCTCGCGGTCGAGGAGCACCTGGGTGGAGATCGGGACGGGCTTCTCGTAGGTGCGTTTGCGGCCGTCGAAGCGGGACTCGGCGTTGCCGTGGGACATCGCCTGGTTCTGCAGCGGGCACTCGCCGCCCTTGTCGCAGACCGGGCAGTCCAGCGGGTGGTTGATGAGCAGCAGCTCCATCACGCCGTGCTGGGCCTTCTCCGCCACGGGCGAGGTGAGGTGAGTCTTCACCACCATGCCGTCCGTACAGGTGATCGTGCAGGAGGCCATGGGCTTGCGCTGGCCCTCGACCTCGACGATGCACTGGCGGCAGGCGCCGGCCGGGTCGAGCAGGGGGTGGTCGCAGAAGCGCGGGATCTCGATGCCGAGCTGTTCGGCGGCGCGGATGACCAGGGTGCCCTTGGGCACGCTGATCTCGATGCCGTCGATCGTCAGCGTGACGAGGTCCTCCGGCGGGACCGCCGCCGCTCCCCCCGACGAGGGGGAACTCGTGGTCACGGTCATGCGTTCACCTCCGGGCGGTCCGCCCAGGCCGTCGACTTGGCCGGGTCGAAGGGGCAGCCCCGGCCCGTGATGTGCTGTTCGTACTCCTCGCGGAAGTACTTGAGCGAGGAGAAGATCGGGGACGCTGCGCCGTCACCGAGGGCGCAGAAGGACTTGCCGTTGATGTTGTCGGCGATGTCGTTCAGCTTGTCGAGGTCAGACATCACGCCCTTGCCGGCCTCGATGTCGCGCAGCAGCTGCACGAGCCAGTAGGTGCCTTCGCGGCAGGGGGTGCACTTGCCACAGGACTCGTGGGCGTAGAACTCGGTCCAGCGGGTGACGGCGCGCACGACGCAGGTGGTCTCGTCGAAGCACTGGAGTGCTTTGGTGCCGAGCATGGAACCGGCGGCGCCCACTCCTTCGTAGTCGAGGGGGACGTCGAGGTGCTCGTCGGTGAACATGGGCGTCGAGGAGCCGCCGGGGGTCCAGAACTTCAGGCGGTGGCCGGTACGCATCCCGCCGCTCATGTCGAGGAGCTGGCGCAGGGTGATGCCGAGCGGTGCCTCGTACTGGCCGGGGCTCGCGACGTGGCCGCTGAGGGAGTAGAGCGTGAAGCCGGGTGACTTCTCGCTCCCCATCGACCTGAACCATTCCTTGCCCTTGTGCAGGATGGCGGGAACCGAGGCGATGGACTCGACGTTGTTCACAACAGTCGGGCAGGCATAGAGCCCTTCGACAGCCGGGAAGGGGGGACGCAGCCGCGGTTGGCCGCGGCGGCCTTCGAGCGAGTCGAGCAGTGCGGTCTCCTCACCGCAGATGTACGCGCCGGCGCCGGCGTGCACGGTGAGTTGCAGGTCGAGCCCGCTGCCGAGGATGTTCTCGCCGAGGTAGCCGGCCGCGTAGGCCTCGCGCACGGCCTCGTGCAACCGCCGCAGGACGGGGACGACTTCACCACGCAGGTAGATGAAGGCGTGCGACGACCGGATGGCGTAGCACGCGATCACGATGCCCTCGATGAGGCTGTGCGGGTTGGCGAAGAGGAGCGGGATGTCCTTGCAGGTCCCGGGCTCGGATTCGTCGGCGTTGACAACTAGATAGTGCGGTTTGCCGTCTCCCTGCGGAATGAACTGCCACTTCATCCCGGTGGGGAATCCCGCGCCGCCGCGGCCGCGCAGTCCGGACTCCTTGACATAGGCGATCAGGTCGTCCGGTGACATGGCGAGCGCCTTGCGGAGCCCCTCGTATCCCTCGTGCCTGCGGTAGACGTCGAGCGTCCAGGACCGGTCCTCGTCCCAGAAGGCCGACAGCACGGGTGCGAGCAGCTTCTCGGGGCTGGTGTCCTTGAGGTCGGGTACCACCGTCATCACTCCCCCTCCTCGGCTGCAGGCCCTGCCGGGTGCGACGGGTCGGAGGCCGAGGTCTCCTGCGGTGCGTCGTGGGAACTGAGGTGCTCGGTCGGCGACGGCTCGTGCACCGGCCGGTCCGGCCGGCTCTGCGTCTCCTGCGGACCTCCGCGTGGATGGACGACGCGTGCGGGTGCGGCCTCACCCCTTGCGAGGCGGAGGCCCACCAGCGACGCGGGTCCCGCACTGCCGCTCTCTTCGACGGCCCCGGGCCGCTCGTCGGGGAAGCCGGCCAGGATCCGCGCGGTCTCCTTGAAGGTGCACAGCCGGGCGCCGCGCGTGGGCTCGACGTCCCGGCCCGCGCGCAGGTCGTCGACGAGGCGTTTGGCGCTGGCCGGGGTCTGGTTGTCGAAGAACTCCCAGTTGACCATCACGACGGGCGCGAAGTCGCAGGCCGCGTTGCACTCGATGTGCTCCAGGGTGACCTTGCCGTCGCCGGTGGTCTCCCCGTTGCCGACGCCGAGGTGCTCCTGGAGGGTCTCGAAGATCGCGTCGCCGCCCATGACCGCGCACAGCGTGTTGGTGCAGACGCCCACCTGGTAGTCGCCCGACGGCTTGCGCCGGTACATGGTGTAGAAGGTGGCGACGGCGGTGACCTCGGCCGTGGTCAGCTCCAGGACGTCCGCGCAGAACTGCATCCCGGTGCGCGTGACGTGCCCTTCCTCCGCCTGAACGAGGTGCAGCAACGGCAGCAGGGCGGACCGGGAGTCGGGGTAGCGGGCGACGATGTCGCGCGCGTCCGCCTCCAGGCGGGCCCGGACGTCGTCCGGGTACGCGGGCGCGGGCAGCTCGGGCATGCCCAGGCTGACACCGCGCTCCGAAGAAGAGGTGGTCACCGGTCGACGCCTCCCATCACGGGGTCGATGGACGCCACCGCGACGATGACGTCGGCGACCTGGCCGCCCTCGCACATCGCCGCCATGGCCTGCAGGTTGGTGAAGGACGGGTCGCGGAAGTGGACCCGGTAGGGGCGGGTGCCGCCGTCGGAGACGGCGTGCACGCCGAGTTCGCCCTTGGGTGACTCGACGGCCGCGTAGGCCTGCCCGGGCGGGACCCGGAAGCCCTCGGTGACCAGCTTGAAGTGGTGGATCAGGGCCTCCATGGAGGTGCCCATGATCTTCTTGATGTGGTCGAGGGAGTTGCCGAGTCCGTCCGGCCCGAGGGCGAGCTGGGCCGGCCAGGCGATCTTCTTGTCGGCGACCATGACCGGTCCGGGCTGGAGCCGGTCCAGGCACTGCTCGACGATCCCGAGCGACTGGCGCATCTCCTCCAGGCGGACCAGGAAGCGGCCGTAGGCGTCGCAGGTGTCGGCGGTCGGGATCTCGAAGTCGTACGTCTCGTAGCCGCAGTAGGGCTGTGCCTTGCGCAGGTCGTGCGGCAGGCCGGCGGAGCGCAGGATCGGGCCGGTGGCGCCGAGGGCCATGCAGCCGGCCAGGTCGAGGTAGCCGATGTCCTGCATGCGGGCCTTGAAGATGGGGTTCCCGGTGGCGAGCTTGTCGTACTCCGGGAGGTTCTTGCGCATCTTCTTCACGAACTCGCGGATCTGGTCGACCGCGCCGGGCGGCAGGTCCTGGGCGAGGCCGCCGGGGCGGATGTAGGCGTGGTTCATCCGCAGGCCGGTGATGAGTTCGTAGAGATCGAGAATCATTTCACGATCACGGAAGCCGTAGATCATGATCGTGGTGGCGCCGAGCTCCATGCCGCCGGTGGCGATGCACACCAGGTGGGAGGAGAGCCGGTTCAGCTCCATCAGGAGCACCCTGATGATGTCGGCGCGCTCGGTGATCTGGTCCTCGATGCCGAGGAGTTTCTCGACGGCGAGACAGTAGGCGGTCTCGTTGAAGAAGGACGTCAGGTAGTCCATGCGCGTCACGAACGTGGTGCCCTGCGTCCACGTGCGGAATTCGAGGTTCTTCTCGATCCCGGTGTGGAGGTAGCCGATGCCGCAGCGGGCCTCGGTGACCGTCTCTCCGTCGATCTCCAGGATGAGGCGGAGCACTCCATGGGTGGACGGGTGCTGCGGGCCCATGTTGACGACGATGCGTTCGTCGTCGGCGCGGGCCGCGGACTGGACGACCTCGTCCCAGTCGCCGCCGGTGACCGTGTAGACCGTGCCCTCGGTGGTCTCCCGCGGAGTTGCGTGCTGCGTGCTCATGAGTACGACCTCCGCTGGTCCGGAGCCGGGATCTGGGCGCCCTTGTACTCGACGGGGATGCCGCCGAGGGGGTAGTCCTTGCGCTGCGGGTGGCCCTGCCAGTCGTCCGGCAT
>NZ_JAEKKT010000462.1 GCF_019510245.1 Streptomyces sp.
GAGTACGCCCTCCCCGAGCAGTTCGTCACCACCTGCGTCTCCTATCCCCGCCCGGGGGTGGAGGACCACGAACTCAACGAGGCCCTGGACATCGCCGCGGGCAACCCGTACTACGCCATGCAGGACGCCCTGCTGCTGCCAGCCGAGCGCGAGAGCGAGCACGACAAGACCACCGGCGCCTGGTCGATCTCCCAGATCGCGGACCGGATGTACTCCTCCCGCCAGGCCCCGTTCCTGGTCACCGAGACCAACGCGGCCACCATCAGCGGCCCCTGGGACAACCGCCCCGCCTACGACGGCCAGTGGCGGCAGGCCGCATGGATGCTGGTGGCACGCGGGGCCCGGATGATCGAGTACTGGCACTGGCACACCCTGCACTTCGGGACCGAGACCTACGTGGGCGGCATCCTCCCGCACAGCGGCAGGCCGGGCCGCGTCTACGACGAACTGGCCCGACTGGGAGGCGAGTTCGAAACCGCGGGCCCACTGGTCGCCGGCATCGAGCCGGATGCCGACATCACCATGGTGTACTCGACGCCGAGCAAGTGGCTCATGCAGAAGTACCCACCCCTGGCGAACCGGAACGGCGAACCGGATCCGGCCGCCTACCACGGCATCTTCGATCCCTTCTACCGCGGCGCCTTCGAGGCGGGCCGCCAGATCCGCGTCGCGCACGCCCGCCAGCTGCACGACCCGCGCGGCGAAGTCCCCGGTCCGAGCCCCGAGGAGGCCGTGCGCCACCATCCCGTCCTCGTCGTCCCGGCGCTGTACGTGACCGACGACGACACACTGGACTGGCTCGCGGCCTACGCCCACGCGGGCGGCCACCTGGTCCTCGGACCGCGGACCGGCTACGCCGACCACGAGGCACGGGCCCGCCAGGAGCCGGCACCGGGACGGCTCACCACGGCCGCCGGGGTCCAGTACGAGGAGTTCAGCAACCTGATGCGGGACGTCCCGCTGCGCGCGGTGCCCGGCAGCCCACTGGAGCTGCCGGAGCAGGCGACAGCCACGCGCTGGGTCGACGGACTCACCGTCCTGGACGCCGACGTGCTCGCAGCGTACGACCACCCGCACTTCGGCCGTTGGCCGGCCGTCACCACCCGCCGCCACGGCACGGGCCGGGTCACCTGCGTCGGCACGGTTCCCGGCCGCGACCTCGCCAGGGCGCTCGCCGCCTGGCTGGCGCCCGCCCCGAGCAGCGACTGGCAGAACCTGCCGCCGTCGGTCACGGCCACCACCGGGAACTCCCCCGACGGCCGCCGCGTGCACGTCGTCCACAACTGGAGCTGGGACTCCACACAGGTCACGGCACCGACGGCACTCTCCGACGTGCTCGACGGCACCTCAGCACGCGCCGGAAGAGCACTGCGCCTGGGCGCCTGGGACGTAAGAATCTTCGTCACCGCCGACGACGGGACGCCCTCGCCCTGAGGTAGCTGCCTCTCTGGCGCGGCTCAGCCCTTCGGCGGGACCGTGCTCTCGCGGACCACGAGATGGGTGGCGTGGAACGTCGGCAGCGCAAGGCCTTCGCAGCGATCGTCGTCTGATGGCTGAGTTGGTTGATTACATATGTCTCTGCCAACCGCGCCCGCCGAAGCGGTACGGACACCTCCAGCAGTGCCGACGCGAGCCCCGACGCCACCTGGACGCCCCGGTAGGACATGGCCATCGACTTCGTACAGACCCGTCAAGGACGGAAACGCGCAGACCACCGGGGTTCCACCAGACCCCATTCGGCGTCCCATTGCGCGTACCTTCTCCGGTCGAGGAGTAGGCGCACGCCCGCGCCGACCGCGTAGGATCCGGCGCCCACACCGAACGCCGCCATGCCGCCCACCAGCCAGCCACTGGTCTTCGCGTTGAACGTGGTCGCCGGCGGACGGGCGACCTTACCGTCGCGGGTCACCCACACACGTACGGTGGAGCCCTTGGGCGTTCCCGGCTTCACCAAGGCTGTTCCCGTCCGCACGACACCGTCGATGTCGGTCCAGCGAACCGGCGCCGGTCGCTTTGCCCAGTCGCCACCCCCGGCGGTCGACGTCAACCGGGCGGTGACCTGGTGCCGTTCCGCTGTCTGGGTCCGCACCGTGTGCATCGACGCTTCGTACGCTGTCAGTCCCGCGCTGACGGCGGCTGCCGGCAGCACGAGGACGAGAATGACCATCAGGACACGGCGCATCCAGCACTCGAACGTGTCGGACGTACGCCTCAGGGAGTTCCCGCGCTTGGCCGCGTGATCGCCGCGCCTTGGCGGCGGACCGGGTGTGTACGGCGAACCTTGTGTGCTCATGACCCGCCTTCCGACGATTCGCCGGCCGTCGCCCGCCACCTGTTCCACCTCGAACGGCAGCGGGATCGGGGCACAGGGCCGAAGATCCCTGTCGGGCCGGCTTTCGGTCCCCGTCCACCGGTAGCCAAGGGGATCCAGCCCCGCAGGCTGCGGCCCCGCCGGTCCGGGTGCCCCTGTCTCCTGCGTGCGCCGACGACCAGCAGGTCAGCCGACGCCGCGTCCAGCAACGCTCGGCGCGCCGGGCACCTGGGGACTCGCCCGGGCATCGCGATACCTTCGCTTCTCGTGCCGGGCCGGCTCGACGGTAGCCAAGTCCACCGTCTCCGGGCTCGATTCGGATCCGTCGATGTCGACCACCAAGGGAATCGCCACCGCACCCGTCTCCTCTCGTGGCGGGTGCAACGTGCCTGCCCTCCCTCCCCTCTACGGCCCCACATGCGCCGGGGAGGATATTGGGGTACTCCTCGTAGTAGAGAAGCATCGCGCTCGGCATGTCGGCGACGTCCGGAGCATGTACGCCATCGGACTCGTTCACCGTCACCCACCGTCGTATCCAGTTTCGTACGAGACGGAGGCCGCCGCCATGCAGCCAGTCATCACCGTGGGCCTCGACGGCTCACCCGAGAGCCTCGCCGCCGCCCGCTGGGCCGCCGACGAAGAGCCTCGCCGCCGCCCGCTGGGCCGCCGACGAGGCCGACAAACGCAAACTCGCGCTGCGCCTCCTGCACGCGTGGCCACTGCTGGCGCCGGAACCGGCCCGCGTCCCCGCGGAAGTCGATCAGAACTACTGGGCGAAGCGCTTCGTCCACACCGCGCGCGCGGAACTGGAATCCAGTCACCCGGGTCTGACCATCATCGGGAGCCTGGTGGCCGACGACGCACGGAAGGCTCTGCTCCAGGCGGGGTCGGAATCCGAGCTGATCGTGCTCGGCTCACGGGGGCTGGACTCCGTGGGAAGCTACTTCCTGGGTGACGTCAGCATGCCGGTCGTGGCCCGGACGGAGCGGCCGGTGGTTCTCGTCCGCACCGGATACGGGACCCTGGAGCCGACGCCGGCGAGCCGTGTGGTCGTGGCATTGAAACTCCACGG
>NZ_JAEKKT010000427.1 GCF_019510245.1 Streptomyces sp.
TACCACGGTGTAGAGCAGCACGTTGTAGGCGTCGAGCGCGGTCAAAGCGTAGTGGCAGCCCTGGCGTTCCTCCCAGTCGAGCCGGATGCCGCCGCGGCCGCTGGTGCGGGTGACGTCCCAGGCGAGGAGACCCAGACCTCCATCACCAACGCCGTCTGCGACCTGCTGACCAAAATGCGGGTCGCACTCGCGCTCGTCGACGAGATCCACAACCAAAACCCATCTCGCGGCGTTCCCCGAGATCGTGGTGCTGACGCACCTGATCCTGGGCCCGCCCACATCCGCCCTCGACCCCAAGGCGCTCTACCTGGCAACGGCCGCCGTGCTGAGCCGACGATTCGCGCGGATCTACACCATCCGCGGTCGCCAGGACCCGCTCTGTCAGCGCTTCTGCCGAGCTCACACAGGCCGTAACCCGCCTGATCAGCCTTCGGACTCGTGCCGGGCCCGCTGCCATGCTTCCTGAAAGTCACCAGAGCCGATCTCCATGGACGCATATTTCGGATCATGAAGGTCGAACGGCGGGTTGAACGGCCAGTCCTCGATGCCCGTCCTGACCGAACCACCGTCCGGACCGATCTCAACCTGCCGCAACCGCCGTCCGTCCGGGCCGAGTTCCATCAAGAAGACCTCTCCTTCATCGCCCTCCGGCCAGCGCAAGCACACACGCTCCCGTCCCACCAGGGCACCGAATCCCGGCTGGCCACGCTGGGCATCCCGCTGAGCGCGAAGGCTGGACAGCGGATTCGGATCCGGATCGTCAAGACAGACCTCCTCCAAGGTCCATGTCTCGGCACGGCTCACGGCATCCGGGTCCGAGACCACCTCAACCTCGGCGCAGGCACCGATGATCTCCTCGGCCGAGCCCGCCCACACCCACCACCACAGACCCCCCATCCCATAGTCATGAAGGACCAGATAGCGCGTCCTACCGACCTCACCCTGTTGGTTCACAACCCGTGAGCCTACGTCGCGCGAGATCTGCTCCACACTCGTCCGAGCGGTCCCGCCGTGACTCGGCTCGCACCCACCCCGGATTCCACAGAAGCCAGCTGCACTGAAAACTCCGACCTGAGTGTTCTCATCCGACCTGGCAACCCCGCAGCTCAGCACAAGATCCATAAGCAGGCTCAAGGCGACAGGACAGCCGCAGCACCTCCTACCTTGTCTGGGGCCACGCCTCCCTAGCCGTCTCGCTCTCCGCGCGCGGACCATGGGTGAGCTAACCTGCCTGCATGCGCGGACAGTTCACCGGCTGGCCGGAGCAGGCCATGGACGTGTTGTGGCAGCTCCAGGGCGAACCGACCCACGCGATCCGCGAGCGCTACCGCGCGGACCGCGAACGCCTGGTCCGACAGCCGATGATCGCCCTGCTCAACGAGGTCGCGGACGCCGACTCCCGGTACCAGGACTTCTCCGTCTGGCACTACCGCACCAACTCCTGGTGGTGGCAGCACCAGGGCGCGGTGATCCGACTCGGCCGCAAGATCGAGATCAATCTCCGGTTCTCCCTGGACGGCCTGCGGATCCAGGGCGCCTGGTGGTACCCCGATCCCGGCCAGGTGGACACGTTCCGCAAAGCCGTGGCCTCCGAGAGGAGCGGCCGCGAACTGTCCGCCATCGTCGAGGACGTACGGAACAAGGGCTACGACATCTCCGGGGACGTGATGAAACGCCCCCCGCGCGGCTACCCGACCAACCACTCCCGTACGAACCTTCTGCGCCACCGGTCGCTGATCGCCGCCCGCCCTCTCGGCTGCGAGGAGTGGCTTCACACCCCTGAGGCGGTCGACCGGGTCCTCTCGGCCGCCGCCGACCTGGACGCCCTGCTGATGTGGCTGGTCCGCCACGTGAAGCGCGCCGCCTGACGTCACGAGGGCGCCGCGTGGCACTGCGGAGCGCCTGGACATCGAGCGCGCCCATATACGCCCACCAGGCCCGTGAAGGCCGGTCGAACTGAGCGACGGACCGCAGGAATTGCCGCTGCTGCTCGAACGAGGCCGGGGCCACGGAGGCCGCGGCAGCGGTGACCTCCAGCAGCCACCGCACGGGGTGGGGGTTGGGAGTCGACGTCATGGTGCGGGCCGTAGCGGCCGACACTGACAACGGGGAGCACCGAGGCGAACTCCCGGCAGGTGACCCGATCTCGGCTGTAGGCAACGAACTTCGTCCAAGTCGCCTTGTAAGAAGCAGGAGCCAGGCGGACAAGAAGAGGACATGCCCCGTTTAGAGGAGTGCCCGTGCAGAATCCGCAGGCGTTCAGCGTGCTGTATGCGAACCACTATGGCTCTGTACTGCAGTACGCGTATCGGCGCGTAGGTGCGGATGATGCACCGGACATCACCGCGGAGGTCTTCGCCGTCGCGTGGCGGCGGATGGATGACATCCCACCCGAGGTGCTGCCTTGGCTGTATGGGGTGGCTCGAAGAATCGTGGCCAACCATCTGCGGTCCTCGGAGCGAGCGGATCGTCTCATGGCTCGACATGCCGGCGAGGCCTCTCGGACGCCGATGGTCCGAGACGTCGGGGACCAGGTGGCGGAGGCGAACGCGGTCCAGCGGGCGTGGTCTCGGCTGAGCGCAGACGATCGTGAACTTCTGGCGCTGATCGGCTGGGAGCGGTTAGGCGTGGGGGATGCTGCCCGTGTACTTGGCTGCAGCGCTGCCGTGTGCTCCGTTCGGCTGCACCGGGCGCGGCGTCGTCTTCAGAGCCAGCTGTCACGAGAAGAGGTCACGGATCGGGGCCTTCATGGCGAGATGAAACCGGAGGTCAGAACATGAGGCTGACTGAGCAGATTCGACGGACGATGGCACCGGCTGATGCTGCGGAGCATTGCGTCGTTGACGAACAGCGCGCCGATGCGGATCTGCGGCAGATCCTCTCCACCTCTCCGCCCTCTTCCCGAGAGGCGGTCCCTCGCGTCGGCTTACGCCGCCG
>NZ_JAEKKT010000428.1 GCF_019510245.1 Streptomyces sp.
GCGGCCGGTGGGCTCGGGCGGGATACGGCGGACGCGTTGGCCGACGACGGGCACGACGTGGTCGTCCACGTCCGGAACCCGGCGCGGCTCGCCGACGCGGAGGACACCGGCCGGTGGAAGGGCGTCATCACGGGGGACCTCGCCGATCTCGACGAGATCCGCGAAGTCGCCCGGCAGGCGGGCGCGTTCGGCCGCTTCGACACCGTCATCCACAACGCCGGCACGATGGACGCCCGTGACGCAGGCACGGTCAACACGGTCGCGCCCTATGTGCTGACGGCCCTGATGGCCAAGCCGGCCAGGCTCGTCCACCTCAGCAGCTCCATGCACCGCACCGGCTCCACCGACCTGCGACGGCTGGCCGCCGGTTCCGCGTCCTACAGCGACAGCAAGCTGTGGGTGACCACCCTCGCGCTCGCTTGCGCGTCCCGGTGGGAGGGCACCACGAGCCACGCGGTCGATCCCGGGTGGGTGCCCACACGGATGGGCGGCGCCGGCGCCCCGGACGATCTGACCGAAGGGCACCGGACCCAGGTGTGGCTCGCCACCCACGACGACGTGACCCCGAGCACCGGCGGCTACTGGTACCACCGGCGGACGCAGACACCGCACGCGGCGGCGCTGGACGAAGAGTTCCAGGACCGCCTCATCCGGTTTCTGGAGAGCCACACGGGCGTTCCGCTCGACTGACGCGGGTCGGCAGCGGCGTCCGGCCCAAAATGGATAGGTCGATCCGATTGTCAGGGTGGCCGGTATGACCCCTGGCGCCCCGCACCCCGAAGGCCCCGCCGCTCAGCCGCTGCGCAGTGACGCCGAGCGCAACCGGGAGCGGATCATCGCCGCCGCCCGCACGGTGTTCGCGCGTGACGGCCTGAACGCCTCCATGGCCTCCGTGGCCCGCGAGGCGGGCGTGGGGAGCGCGACCATGTTCCGCCGCTTCCCCACGAAGGAGGAGCTGGTCGACGCCGTCTTCTCCGACCGCATGGGTGCCTACGCCGATGTGGTCACCGTCGCCCTGGAGGACTCCGACCCCTGGAACGGCTTCGTCGGTTACATCGAGACCGCCTGTGCGATGCAGGCCGCCGACAACGGCTTCGCCGACGTCCTGACCATGACCTTCCCCACCGCCAAGGTCCTGGAGGAGCGCCGCAACCGGGCGTACGAGGGCATGCTGCGCCTCATCGAGCGCACCAAGGCCACCGGCCGCCTGCGCGCGGACTTCGACCCCTCGGACCTGGTACTGATCCACATGGCCAACGCCGGCGTCGTCAACGCCACCGGCGACGCCGCCCCGGACGCCTGGCGACGCGCCGTCGCCCTGATCATCCAGTCCGTCGAGGCCCCGGCGCGCGGCCCCCTGCCCGCCTCACCCGGGCACGAACCCCTCTACAAGGCCATGCTCCGCGCCGGTCAGAGCACCTCCGCACCGCCCTCGGGCAAGAGCGGCCGACCTCGGGAGCGTCAGAGAAGCGGTACCCGCGTGAAGTGGCTCGCCGCGTGGAGTTCGGTCTCCACGCGGGTCGCGGTGAGACGCAGTTCCGGGAGGATCTCCGCCACGCATTCCTCGGCCGTGCGTCCCGCCGCGTGCAGGGCCACGTTCACCGCGGCGACCACCCGGCCCGTACGGTCGCGGACGGGGACGGCGATGGTACGGAGGCCGTCCTCCCAGTTCTCGTCCAGCAGGGCGTAGCCCTGGGTGCGGACCCGGTCGAGGTCGGCGGAGCGCTCCTTGTCCGCCAGCAGGACCCGGCCTAGGGAGGTCGCCGAGGCCGGTAGGCGGGTGCCGGTCCTGATGTCCACGCCCATGATCCGGGGGGAGACGGCCCTCGCCGTGTACTGGATCTCCGCCCCCTCGACCGATCCCGGCGGCACCAGGACCGCCAGTGCCGTCGACTCCCGCACCCGTGCCGAAAGGTCGGCCAGGTGCGGGGCCGCGATGCGCGGGAGGGTCGTACGGGACAGGGGTGGGAAGCCCAGGGACAGGACCCGCGGGGTGAGGCCGAAGGTGCGGGACTCCGGCTGCTGGCGGACCAGCCCCAGGTGTTCGTAGGTGATCAGGGCCCGGCGGGCCGTCGCCCTGGCCAGGCCGGTCGCCCGTGCCACGTCCGTCAGCGTGAGCGCGGCCCTGCCCTCGCCGAACGCCGTCAGGACCGTCAGGCCGCGGGCGAGGGACTCGATGAACTCCCGGCCCAGTTCGTTCTTGGCCGCGCCGATCCAGGAGGCCGATCCCGAGGGGGGCGGGCCCGGATCCGGGTCCGGGGTGGACGCCAGTTCGCGTTCCATCTCCGCCACCGTCGCCCGCAGCCGCGGCAGCAGGGTCTCGCGCAGGTCCGTCGCGGTGTGGCGGCTGGTGTGGCTCACGACGTTCGCCACGCAGGCGATCCGGGCCGTGCGCGGGTCCCGTACGGGAACGGAGACCGCCACCAGACCCGGCTCGATCAACTGGTCGTCCAGCGCCCAGCCGTCCCTCCCCGCCTGGGCCGCCTCCGCCTCGAACTGCCCCTCCCGGGCCGGGAGTTCCCGAGGCGGTACGGCGGGAAAGCCCCGGTCCTGCGGGTCCGCCGCCCGGCGCTCGCGCCAGGCCCGCCAGTCGGCGTCGGTCCACTCGGACGCGAACAGGGGCCCCGGCGCGGTGCGTTCGGCGGGGAGCAGGTCGCCGATGCGGAAGCTCAGGGACATCGCGCGGCGGCGGGTGGCCTGGTGGATGAAGCGGATGCCGTCGCGGTCGGCGACCGCGAGCGACACCGACTCGTCCAGCTCGTCGGCGAGGGCGTCGGCCCGCCCGGACAGCAGAGCGGGCAGACGCAGGGCGGCGAGATAGGCGTTGCCGAGTTCCATGAGCCGGGGCGTGATCACCGCGTCCCGGCCGTCCAGGCGGACGTATCCCATCCGGGCCAGCGTGGCCGTGATGCGGTCGACCGTGG
>NZ_JAEKKT010000191.1 GCF_019510245.1 Streptomyces sp.
CCAGGTCCAGGGTCTCGCGCAGCTCGGGGGCGTCGAAGAGGTCCGTCAGGTCCCGGAAGTCGGCCTCGATGTACGCCGTCCGGCCCTCGGGTGTGCTGGAGAGCAGGCCCTGGGACAGGGTGAGGACGATGGGGTCGTTGTCCACGTAGACGACCCGGGAGTCCGGGGACACCGACTGGGCTATCTCGTGGAGGTTCGGGGAGGTGGGGATGCCGGTCCCGACGTCCAGGAACTGGCGCATCCCCGCCTCTTCGGCGAGCCAGCGCACGGCGCGGTTCATCCAGTCGCGGTTGGCGCGCATGTGGATCGGGAGCGCGGGCCACTCCCGGGACATCGCGTCGCCCGCCTCCTGGTCGGCGGGGTAGTAGTCCTTGCCGCCCAGGATGTAGTCGTAGATCCGTGCGGAGTGCGCGTTCTCGGTGTCGATGCGGTCGGCCGGCCATCCGTTGTCGGGCAACGCCGTGTCTCCCATTCAGGTGAGGGAAGCGGGGGTGTTCGGGGGGCTGCGCTGTGCTGCGTCGGGTGTGGGGGGGGTTGGTTGAACGATCAGCTATAGCAAGGAAGTTCCGGGAAATCCGATCACATCAGGAAGTCGGCGTCACCCGCCTTCACTCCGGACAGGAAAGTCGTCATCTCACGCGGCGTGAAGACCAGCGCCGGTCCGTCGGGGTCGGTCGACTGGCGTACCGCGACCCGGCCGTCGGCCAGCTTCTTCACTTCGACGCAGGCGCCGCCGGCGTCGTCGCTCCACGGCTTGGACCAGCCGCGCGCGCCCAGTTGCCGGGACGGGATGCCGTTGCGTATGGGGTGGTGCACGTCAGAGCTCCTTGCGAATCGCACCGAGGAGGACCTCGGTCTTTCTGGCGGGCGCCGCCTGGGCGCCCAGCCGGTCCAGGGCCTCGCGATAGACCACGACGTCGTCGCTCTTGTCCAGGTAGACGGCGCCCACCAGGCCGTTGAGATAGACGATGTCGGGCAGCTCCGGAGCCTTGAACCGGAAGAGGTGGTAAGCGCCCGCGCGCATGGCGGGGTGCGGGCCGTTGGCGAACGGCATGATCTGCAAGGTGACGTTGGGCAGCCGGTTGATCTCGATGAGATGGTCGACCTGGGCCCGCATGACCCCGGAGCCGCCGACCGGCCAGCGCAGCACCGTCTCGTCCATCACGACCCACAGCCGCGGCGGCGCCTCCCGGGTGATCAGCTCCTGGCGGCGCATGCGCAGCGCCACCATGCGCTCGGTCGCCTCGCTCGGCGCGTGCGGGTTGCCGGCGCCGAGCAGGGCGGCGGCGTACTCGCGGGTCTGCAGCAAGCCGTGCACGAACTCGTTCTCATAGGCGCGGATCTGCAACGCCGCCTGCTCCAGGCTCAGATACGCGGCGAACCAGTCCGGCATCACATCGCGGTAGGTGTGCCACCAGCCGCGCTTGTTGGCCTCGCGCACCGACTGCAGGAAGGTGTCGACCTCCTGGCGGTCCGTCACGCCGTAGACCTGGAGGAGCTTCTCGGCGTCGGCCAGCCGGAGCCGGGCCACCTTGGCGGCCTCCATCCGGCGGATCGTGGAGTGACTGACCCCGATCGCGGCCGCCGCCTGCTCGAAGGTCAGGCCGGCCCGGGTCCGCATCTCCTCCAGCTGCCGGCCGAGGATCATGCGCAGGACGGACGGGGCTCCGCCCCAGTCGGTCTCCGAGGTCACGCCCTACCCCCTCACACCAGGTTTCAGGGTCACCGTCTCACGTACCCGTGATCGATCACGGGCGTGTTCGATCACTTCTTGTCGGGAGCAGCATGCACTTCGCTTCTTGCAATTTTCAACTTGCTGGTTGCGAGGCGATGTTGGCAGATGCCAGAGTGGAGCTACTGCTCCGGCTGACCAAGGAGCAGGCGAAGCAGTCCAGTTGGGGGAGACTGAGCTGCGGCCCGGTGCCGCCCAGGCACGGGTCGTCGTCTGCCCCCGAACGGCCCGGGGCGGACGCGACAGCTCAGCCCCCACGCTGCGAAGCCGGACGAAAGGCGCACGGCGATGGCCCCGCCCTCTCTCCCCCAGCCGCTCGACCGACTGCCCGAGGACCACATACCCGGCCTGCCCCGGCCGGCCCTGGCGGCCGCCGCCGAGGGCCCGTACCGCCCGTCCGACGCGACAGGCGTCCCCAGACCACCCGGAGGCGAACGCCTCGGTCGACTCCCTGGGCCGCAAGGCCTCGACCGGTTCGCCTCCGGGGACCGATCCGCCCTGCGCGGCCGGGTCTTCGACCTGGCGCCGACGCCGCGCGCGGTGGGCAACGCCCGCCGGAGCGTGGGCGAGCTGCTCGGCTCGTGGGGCGTGTGCGAGGAGGCCCGCGACAACGCGGTCCTGGTGACCTCGGAACTCGTCACCAACGCGATCGTGCACTCGGCCGGCCGGCGGATCGTCTGCCGGGTGCACGCCGACGCCGACCGGATCCGCATCGAGGTCGAGGACCAGAACGGCAGCATCACGCTGCCGGCACCCCGGCGGGCCAGACCCGACGAGCAGAACGGGCGCGGCCTGTTCCTGGTCGACGCCCTCAGTCTCGACTGGGGCGTCACGGCCGCGCCGGAGGGGCGGCCCGCCGCCCGCGTCGTCTGGGCCGAACTGTCGACGGCACCGGACGCACCGCTCAGCACCCCCCACGCCTCAGGAGGCCCCCCGCCCCATGGACCGTCCCCCCACTCCTGATCCGGCCGCCGACCCGTCCTGGACCCGCACCCGCCCCAAGCCCGGCCCGGAACAACCCCACACCGCTCCGGCCCGCTGAGCCGCCCCCGACGTGGCGCGGCCGGGACGAACGCGTCCCGGGCCGCGCCACGTCGGCGGTCGAGGCCACCGTTCACTCCACCGCGTGGGCCAGCAACGCGGTGGCGGCCGCGCGCAGTTGTATCGCCGCGGTCACGCAGGCCGTCGCCTGCCGCTCCAGCGCCGCGCAGCTCCACTCCGGCACCCCGGCACAGCCGCCCAGCCGCTCGGCGGCGCCGCGCAGCCGCTCGGCGTAGCCGTCCATCCGGTCCGCGTCGGCTCTCAGGCCGTCCACGTACGCGAGGAGTTCCGGGGCGGCGGTGGCGGGACGGGATTCGGTCACCATGGGGCTCACCTGTACTCGGAGGGACGCCTAGCGCGGCAGCACCGCGCCGGCGCTTCTGTGGGCCACGAACCGGGGACTGGTCAGGACGAATCGGGGCCGCACGGCGTCGAGTTCGAGGATCTGGAGGTGCCGGGCGAGCGGCCCGTGGGCGCCGTCGAGCCGCAGCCGCAGCCGGGGGCGGGCATGGACGCGCGGTCTGCCGTGGGCGCGGACCAGGGTGCGTACGGTGCTCTCGCCCCGGCGGCCGTAGAGCACCCAGTCCGCCTCGGGACAGCGCGTCCCGGGCCCCGGGCGGCCCTCCACCGAGACACCCAACTCGGGCGCGTGTACGCGCAGTTCCCGCCCCTGGAGCTCCACGTCGGCGGATCCCCGTACGGCCGGCTGGGCCCAGACCTCCTCGGCCGCCGCCCGCGCCTCCTCCGTGCCGACGGCGAGCGCGACCACGTAACGCCCGGTACGGCGCAGGTCGGCACGGCGCAGCAGGTCCGCGGCGAGGTCGTAGGCGTGCGGCCGCCACAGGTCGTCGACCAGCACCGACAGGCCGAGCTCCGTGTAGGGGCCGATGGTGGTGCAGCGGTGCTCGTAGAGGGAGAGTACGGCGAGGGCGCGGCGGCCGAGCCGGGTGGGGACCATCCAGGCGACGTCGGGCAGCAGGCTGCGGGCCACGTCGGTGTCGACCGGGAAGCACAGGTGCGCGGCGGAGGAGTCGTAGTACCGCACCGGTACGTCGACCGGTCCCGCCGAGGTGGCGAGGCTGGTGGTGGGGACGGCCAGGAACGGGTAGCCCTCGGGCGGGCGGCCGCGGTCCCTGAGCCGGTAGACACGGGTGCGTTCGACCGGGCCCCGATAGGGGGCGAGGGCGCGGTCGACGTCGGCCCGGGCCTGCGGGAGCACCGTCTCCAGGTGGTCGATGTACACGCGCAGCAGGTGGCAGCGCGGGAACTCCCGGGTGGGGCCGGTGTAGTCGACCCGGTACCGGTTGGCGTGCGGGGCGCCGGGGCCGTCCAGGGCCGGAAGGATGTCGTACCGGTTGGTGATGCCGGCGACCCAGGTCCGCGGGTCGGCGGGTCTGCGGTCGTCGACCCGCGCGCCGACGGCGACCACGTGGGTGACCCGGTAGGCGCGGCAGAACTCGTCGTCCTGCGCGAGGTTCAGCAGCGCGATCCCGCCCTCGCCGTGCCCGACCAGCGCGAGGTCGGCGCCGCGCGGTATGCCCTGGTCACGGATCGCCAGCAGGATCGAGCGGGAGTACGGCGAGTCGGTCAGGAACAGGTCGCGCCAGGCGCCGGTGAAGTCCTGCGGGCAGTCGTCGCGGGGGCGGCCGGGAGCGGTGCCCGGTGCCTGGACGACGTACCGGAGCACACCGTCGGGACCGCGCACCTCCTGGACGAGGACGCGGGCGTCGCCGGCGAGCACGTCGATGTTGCGCAGGAAGCCGAGGAAGGAGCCCTCGGTGGCGATGGAGCGGGCCTCCTGGGCCGACAGTTCGACGGCCTGGGCGGCGCCCTCGCCCTGGTCCGTGCCGGAGAGGCGGCCGGCGTCGAGGCCGCCGCCCGGTCCGGCGGTCAGCTCCCGGCCGGCGGCCAGTGCCCAGGCGGTCTCGTCGCTGAGCGGGTCCTCGTCCAGCAGGCCCCGGACGGCGAGGAGTTCGGCCAGGACCGGGGCGAGGGCGGACAGGGTGCGCTGGGCGCCCCTGTCCTTGAGGAGGGCCCGCAGCGCGCGGACGGCGGCCTCCGGGTCGTGGCCGGCGGAGACGGCGTCCGTCAGCCGGCGCATGCCCGGGTCGTGCCCGAACTCGGGGTGGTCGAGGAGGACGGCGGCGATCCTCAGCCGCAGCGCGGTGACCGCCACCAGCGCGGCCAGGCTCTCCCGGCCCAGCGCCTCCCCCGCCGCGCCGAGCAGACGGCCGACGCCGTCCGGCGCGACGATCGCCGAGCCGCCGAGCCCCTGCTTGCTGGTGAGCGTCCGCAACAGGGCCCAGCGGGCGGCCAGGCCGGTACGCGGGCGGCGGCGCGCGGAACCCGTCAGCGCCGGGGCGAAGAGGACGGAGCTGGTCCGTGCGGAGACCTCGCGGACGCCCTCGGCGACGGCCAGCAGGTCACGGGCGCACTCCCGCAGCATCTCCTCCGCGGGCGGCCCGCAGGCACGGCGCTGCGCTGCCATCCGGCGCTCCCTCGGATCGACGACACGGCCTGCTCCCATCGTGTGCCCTGGCTCCGGTGCCCGCACCTTCGTCCGTTCGGGTGACCGGCGGGCGGAGACGGGTCAGGCGTCCCCGGCGAGGCCGGCGGCGAGCGTCGCGCCAAGTTCCCAGCACGCCTCGATGTCGGCCTTGCCGGGCTCCCCGGTCACCGTGACCGGTTGGGCCGACCGGCGCCAGCCGAGTCCGGTGGTGAGGGAGTCGAGGGCGCGCAGGGCGCCGGTGACGTCGTTGCCGCCGTGGACGTAGGCGCCGAAGGGGCGGCCGCGCGTCTCGTCCAGGCACGGGTAGTAGACCTGGTCGAAGAAATGCTTGAGGGCGCCGGAGACGTAGCCGAGGTTGGCCGGGGTGCCGAGGAGGTATCCGTCGGCCGCGAGCACGTCGGCGGCGGTGGCGGACAGCGCCGCCTTCCGCACGACCCGCACGCCCTCGATCTCCGGGGTGGTGGCCCCGGAGACGACGGCCTCGAACATGGCCTGGCAGTGCGGCGAGGGAGTGTGGTGGACGATCAGCAAAGTGGGCACACGGGCACCCTGCCCTGCGCTGCCCGCCGACGGCAAACGGCGGCGGGCGGCGACCGGGCGACGGCGTGCCCTGGTCGCCGGGCAGGGCTTCGAGGGGGTTCAGCGGGGCGCGGCCCGCGTCAGGCAGAAGGAGCGGCACCTAGGTGGCGTCCTGGGCGGGCCCGACAGCGCGGAGCACTACGTGATGCTCCGCGCTTCGAGCCCGCCCAGGACGCGCTGCGGCAGACCAGAGAGGGTCAGACCGAGTTCCGCCTGGTGCGCCAGAGCAACGCCGCCCCGCCGGCCAGCAGCAGGCCGCCGAAGACCGCGGGCCACAGGTGGGCGCCGGTCTCGGCGAGACCGCCCTGGACGGCCTGGGGCTCGGTCTGCGGCTCCGTCCCGGAACCGGTGGCCGGGCTCTCCTGACCGGCCGGGGCGGCGACCGCGGTGCCGGTCGGCGCGGCGGAGTCACCGGCGGTCGGTGCCTCGGTGTCGGGCCGCTGCGTCGGCTCGCTGATCACACCGCCGCCCGACGACTTGGTGGTCGGCTTCTTCTTCGGCGACGCGGTCGCGTAGACCCTCGGCAGCCCGGTGCCACCGGACCCGGAGCCGGGGGCCGTGGCGGTGGGGGTCTCCGTGGCCGGGGTGTCGGCCGGGGGCTCGGACGACGCCGGCTCGGACGACGGCTGCCCGGTCGCCGGCCCGGACGGTTCCGCGCTCTGCGACTCGGCCGGCGGCGCAACCGGGCTCGCGGTGTCGCTCGGCTCGGCCGGCTCCGCGCTCTGCGACGGCGGCTGCTCGCCGGCCCCCGCCCCGCAGGTCCGGCCGGAGTTGATGCAGTCGACCATCTTCCGCATCAGGCTCTCGTCGAAGACGTTGATGAAGTCGCCGTGGTCGGTGACCGGCTTGTGCAGCTGCTCGGGGAACGAGTCCACCGCGAACAGCGGGACCGTGCGGCCGCCGTCCTGGAGGCTCGGCGCGGCCACGTCGTAGACGATGCGCTGCACCAGCTGCGGGATGGCCTGGAAGCCTGCCGGGCAGCTGCCGTCGGGCGCCTCGAACGCCACGTGGGTGCGGTGGTTGGCGCTGTCGATGTTCCGGCCGTCCCAGCAGCTCTGGAACCTGAAGGTGCGCACGACGTCGCTGCCCGAGGGGCAGAGCGGGTACTTGTCCTTGAGCTGCCGGTTCTCGTAACCGGTGCAGCTCCAGGAGGCGTTGGCGTTGGCCGGGCCGTTGACGAACGCCTTGGCGTCGCCGGTGATGATGCGCAGCAGCCGCGGCATCTCGGTGACCTTGGAGGTCGGGTTGCCCTCGAAGGTCAGCGTGACCTCCTTCGCCGTGACGATCTGGCCGGCGTTGCCCTCGGTGCCGCCGCCCGGCTTGTCGGCGTCGCGCTCCTGCTTGCCGTTCTGCAGCCGCAGCACGGGCCAGTAGTACGTGGACTTGTCGCCCTGGTCCGCGCAGCTGGTGTCGGCGTTCGCGAGGTCCTGGTCGCTGGCGAAGGCGTTGTTGGACTGGTTGCCGATGTAGTCGTGGAAGTGGTGGGCGCCGTTGGAGACACCGGGCGCGACGATCACGTTGTCCGAGTTGAACAGGCCGTTCGCGTTGACGCCGCAGCTGGAGCTGAAGGTGCCGGTGGAGCCGCCGGGCCGCTCGGCCGGGGTGGTGACGTTGGGCTGGACCGAGGTGATGTCCGCGTAGTCGGCGGCGACCGGGCCGTTGCCGCCCTGGCCGCCGGCGCCGGTGCCCTGGCTCGGTGCGGCGCTGCCCTGGCCGCTCTGGCTCGGCGTGGCACTGCCCTGGGGCGTGGCCGACTGCCCGGCACCCTGGTTCGACGAGCGCAGGGTGCAGGCGGCGAGGTCGTCCAGGCCCTGCGGACGGTCCCCCTCGCGGCCGATGGCGTCGGCGATGCGCTGGAGCGACGCGGACCGCTGTTCCTTCAGCGGGCCGATGATCGCCTGGTCGGCGAAGCCGGGGTCCTGCTCGATCTCGGCGGCATGCTGGGTGAGTTGCTGGTAGGCGGCGGCGATCTGCTGGTCCATCCGGGCGAGTTCACCGTCGACGGCGGCCCGCGCCCCGTCCGGTACCGAGGTCAGCCGGCTGCCGGCGTCCGGGCAGTAGACCGTGGGCGCGGACAGCACCTGGCCGGTGGCGACCTGGCCCTGCTGGTCCCCGCCGCCCTCGGTGGCCGAGGCATAGACGTTCACCGCGACCAGTCCTGCTCCGCCGAGCATCAGGGCGACCGCTGCGAAGGTCGCGCGTTGTGCGCCGGTGGGGCGTCTGCGCCTGTTGCGTCTCAAGGTCGTTCCCCTGTGTCGTGGGCGGCCGGGCATGGAAATCCCCCGCGCTATACGGCTCAGGGCGCCACCGTGTTCAACAGACCCGCGAATTCACGGAGATCTCACAGGAAGCGGGCGTCCCGGAGCAGGAGGAACGCGACCGACGGCAACTCCCCGGTGACCCTGCGAATGCAATGGATGCGCGCGAAATGCCGTCCCGTACGGTCGAGTTCCGAACGCTACGACGAACATCACAAATACGTATCGGACATTAGCCACTTCAACCTTCACACGAGTGACACAAGTTGGCTAAGTTGACGGGCAAGCCGCTCGGCTCCCCCCGGCGAATCCCGTCGGGCCGCGCGGCCTCCGCCGAGTCCGGTGCCCCTCAGGGGCGGATCCGGAGCCGGGGACCCAACCGAACCACTGGGGTGAATCGGCCGCCGTCCGCAAGGACAAGGGCCGTAGGGCATGCCTTCCGGATTCCACCGCCCGAACCCGACAGCTAACCCGGTAGGCGGAGTACGGAAGGAGCACGACCCCTCAATGGCGCCCGAGAGCCGTGACGAGGTTCGACAGCGGATCGACAGCCTCTACGACCAGGCCGAGAACGCCACCGGGAACTACAACGCCACGCGTGCGATGAGCGGGGGCTCGCGCTCGCGCGGTGTGCCGCTGTTCAAACGTCCCCGTCGCGACGACCCGGGCCTCGACAACATCGCCCGTGAGTGGTTCGAGGGAGCACGCTCGAAGCTGGGGCCGAGCGTTCCGGCCGCGCTGCCCACCGACCGGCAGCCTGCCCGCCCCGGCCCGCGCCGGCCCGTCAGCGCCATGGCCGCCGACCTGCTCGGCCAGTTGGAGGACTCCGGCCCGGCCCGGCTGGAGCTGACCGCGGGGCCGTCCGCACAGAGCGAGATCGAGGTCGTCCGTGAGGTGGCGGCGCGCCCGCAGCTGGAGCTGACGGCGGGGCCTGCCGCGGCGCTGCCCGCGGGGCCTTCCGGTGCGCCCAGGGCGCTGCCCGCCGCCGGGCCGCAGCAGCCCACGCCGGGTACCTCGAAGACCAAGAACCAGCTCAAGCTCGCCAAGGCGCGCGAGGCGCTGTCCCAGCGCACCGGGCAGCGCGCGATCGCCGCCCTCGACGCGGTCCCGTCCTCTGCCCCCGCCGCCCAGGCCGCTCCGCCGGCGCCCAGCCCCTGGCCGGCGGCCGACGGCCCGGTCCCGGCGCGGCAGTGGCAGGCTCCCGCCGTGGGCATACCGAACCAGCGCACCGGCAGCGACTCCTTCCGGACCGACTCCCCCGCCGCCACGCGCGCACTCCCGGCGGTGACCGAGACGGGCGGCATCCCGATCGTCTCCCCGTCGGACACCGGTACCTTCCGCATCATGACCCCGGGGGGTGCCGACAGCGCCCCGACCCGGGCCGCCGCGGACTCGGGCGGCTTCCGCGTCATGACCCCGGGCGGCGGGACCTACCAGAGCGCGCCCCCGACGGACGCGGGCGCCGCCCAGGCTCCGGCCCCGTCCCCCGCCGACACCGGCTCCTTCCGCATCATGACGCCGGGCGCCACGGGCTCCTTCCCGATGCCGACCCCCACCGACGCGGGCGCCTTCCCGACCGCCGACCCCATGGCGGGCACGAACGTCTTCCCGACCGCGGACGCCATGACGGGCATGAGCATCTTCCCGACCGCGGATCCCATGGCGAGCACAAGCGTCCTCCCGACGATGGCGCCCACGAATACAAGCGCCTTCCCGGCCGCCGCGCCCGCGAACAGCGGCGCCTTCCCGGCCGTGGCGCCCGCCGTTCCCGCGGCCGCTCCCGCCCCGGCCCCCGGCCCGATGGACCCCGGCGGCTTCCGGGTCATGTCGCCGAGCGCGGCCGCCGCCTACCCGGACATATCGCCGGTCACCGCCGACACCGCCTACGGCACCGGCGCGTACCCCGCGGCGGCCCCCGCACAGCCCATGACCGCCATGCCCATGACCGCCATGCCCGCGGCCGCCCCCTTCGCCGCGGCCCCCGCAGCCGACCTGTCCGGCACTTACGCCCCCGACCTGTCCGGCGGCTACGCGGCAGGCATGCAGCCCGCCGACGGTGCCTACGCCTACGCCGCCACCATGGCCATGCCGACGGCGATGGCAGCGCCCGCCGCCGCGATGGCCGCTCCGATGCCCATGCCGGTGGGGGCTCCCATGACAGCGCCCGCGGCGGTACCGATGGCGGCTCCCATGGCAGCGCCGCTGGCGGCACCCCCGGCACCGGCGATGGCCTCGGCACCGGCGGCCATGATCGCGCCGCCCGAGGCGATGACGGCGCCCGTGCCCGCCATGGCGATGCCCGCTGCCGCCCCCGCACCGGTGGTCACCGCCCCGCTGCCCACCACGCCGCTGCCCGCCGCGCCCCCGCAGCTCGCCACTCCGGCGCCCGGCGGCTACGCCCATCCCGGAGTCTTCCTCCAGCCGGGCGTCGGGGCCGAGCCGGGCAAGGCCATGAAGGCGCTGGCGTTCGCCCGGGAGCAGATCGGCCGGCCGTGTGTCTGGGGAGCGACGGGACCGGGGGCCTACGACGCCGCCGGCCTGACCCAGGCCGCCTGGCGCGCCGCCGGCGTCACGCTGCCGCGTACCGCCGCGGAGCAGACCCTGGCCGGCACCCCGATCACGCTGGCCGCCGTCGAACCCGGTGACCTGGTCTTCTTCTTCGACGACGACAGCCACGTCGGGATCTACGCGGGCGGCGGCACGATGGTGCACGCGCCGAGCCCCGGGGCGCTCATCCGCGAGGAGTCGATCTACAACGCCGGGGAGTCGGCGATCCACCGCGTGATCCGCCCGGCCTGACCCCCGTCCCCCTGACCGCCGGGCTCAGACTCTCCGCCGCCGGGTGCGCCAGCTCTCGTGGTGGTCCAGGAGGGTCTCCTCGACGGGCCGGTAGGCAAGACCCAGTTCGCGGACGCTGCGGCCGTTGTCGACGCGGAAGCGGATGCCGAGGTGCTTGCGTATGTAGTCCTGGGTGAGGCCGAAGAGCGGGCCCAGGACCCGTACCGGGCCGTGCGGGAGCGCGGTGCGCGGCAGGCGCGGGTCCCAGGGGTGACGGGTGCGGATGATCCGGGACATCTCGTGGAACGACGTCATCGTCTCGTTGGCCACGATGTAACGGCCGCCCGCCACCGGGTTCTCCGCCGCCGCGATGTGGGCGTCGGCCACGTCGCGGACGTCCGCGGTGGTGAAGCTGAAGTCCGGGGCGCCGTAGCAGAAGTAGCCCTTGAACAGCTCGTCGAGCAGAAAGAGGCTGCCGGACTCGGAGGCGGGGGTGAGGGAGGGGCCCAGGATCAGGCCGGGGTTGATCGAGACCATGCGCCAGCGGTCCTGGGCGGCCTCGGCGTCCCAGGCGGCGCGCTCGGCGACCGTCTTGGCGTAGTGGTAGGGGTTGTTCGCCACCGTGCTGGTGGTGTTGAAGTACTTCTCCGTCAGGACCTCGCCGGCCATCGCGCGGACGTCGGCGTAGTCGCCGAAGATCGCGCCCACGGTGGAGGTGAAGACCAGGGTCTCCACCCCCGGCGTGCGCTCCACGCTGCCGAGGACGTTGCGGGTGCCGAGCAACGCCGGGTCCACCACGTCCCGTCGGCCGTCCCTGATCCGTTCCGGCATCAGGAACGGCGAGGCGACGTGGAAGACGGTCGCACAGCCACGGAACGCCGCGTCGAAGGAGCCGTCCGCGAGCAGGTCGGCCTCGAACAGGGTGAGCCGGCCGGGGAAGGCCTCCTGGAGCTCCCACAGGGGCCGTACCTTCCTCGCGTCGGACGCGCGGCGGACGGTCGCGCGGACCCGGTAGCCTCGCTCCAGGAGCCGCCGTACCAGATGGCTCCCGACGAATCCGCTGCCGCCGGTCACCGCGACGGCCGTCTCCCCGCGTGCCTGCACGCCCTCACCCCTCGCCCTCGGGCCACCGCGCCTCGGTGCGCCGCAGGGGACAGGGTGGTGCATGCGCCGGGCGCCCGCCAAGCACCGGGAGGCCGCGATGACGGCCCGGAAGCCATAAGCCGCACCCGATACACGTCATAAGATCGGCTTATGAGGTCATAGAGTGGACCCGCGTACTAACTTAGGACTGCCTTAGTTTAGGCTTCCCGTTCGAGATCGCTTGTCCTCACTCGAAGGGAACCTGATCATGCCGCGCCCCCTGCGGGTAGCCATCGTCGGAGCCGGCCCCGCCGGGATCTACGCCGCCGACGCGCCCGCCCCGTTCGGCCTGATCCGCTACGGCGTCGCGCCCGACCACCCGCGCATCAAGGGCATCATCACGGCCCTGCACCAGGTGCTCGACAAGCCGCAGATCCGCCTCTTCGGCAACGTGGACTACCCGACTGACATCAGCCTCGACGACCTGCGCTCCTTCTACGACGCGGTGATCTTCTCGACCGGCGCCACCGCCGACCGCGAACTGCGGATACCTGGCATCGAGCTGGACGGCTCCTACGGCGCCGCCGACTTCGTCTCCTGGTACGACGGCCACCCGGACGTGCCGCGCACCTGGCCGCTTCAGGCCGAGAAGGTCGCGGTCCTCGGCGTCGGCAACGTGGCCCTGGACGTGGCCCGCATCCTCGCCAAGACCGCCGACGAGCTACTGCCGACGGAGATCCCGCCGAACGTCTACGACGGCCTCAAGGCCAACAAGGCCCTCGAGGTCCACGTCTTCGGCCGCCGCGGCCCCGCGCAGGCGAAGTTCTCCCCGATGGAGCTGCGGGAGCTGGACCACTCCCCCAACATCGAGGTCATCGTGGACCCCGAGGACATCGACTACGACGAGGGCTCGATCGAGACCCGGCGCGGCAACAAGCAGGCCGACATGGTCGCCAAGACCCTGGAGAACTGGGCGATCCGCGACGTCGGCGACCGCCCGCACAAGCTCTTCCTGCACTTCTTCGAGTCGCCGGCCGAGATCCTCGGCGAGGACGGCAGGGTCACCGGGCTGCGCACCGAGCGCACCGCCCTCGACGGCACCGGCAACGTCAAGGGCACCGGCGAGTTCAAGGACTGGGACGTCACCGCCGTCTACCGCGCGGTCGGCTACCTCTCCGACAAGCTGCCCAAGCTGCCCTGGGACATCGAGTCGGGCACCGTCCCGGACGAGGGCGGCCGGGTCATCGAGGAGAGCGGCAGCCACCTCCGGTCGACGTACGTGACCGGCTGGATCCGCCGCGGCCCGGTCGGTCTCATCGGCCACACCAAGGGCGACGCCAACGAGACGGTGTCCAACCTGCTGGACGACTACGCGAACGGCCGGCTGCACACCCCCGAGGCGCCCGCGCCGGAGGCCGTGGAGGCCTTCCTCGCCGAGCGCGACGTCCGCTACACCACCTGGGAGGGCTGGTACCGGCTGGACGCCGCCGAGAAGGCGCTGGGCGAGCCGCAGGGCCGCGAGCGCGTCAAGCTCGTCGAGCGCGAGGACATGCTCCGCGAGAGTGGCGCGTGAGGCACTGAGACGTGACGGGTGAGAGGGGGGCCGACGCACTGCCGTCGGCCCCCCTCCCCTGCTTCCCGGCGGTGTGAACGGGGCCCGCCCCGAAGCGGATGGACGGGCGGGCCCCGTTCGCCGCACCATTGTCCGGGGCCGGGCGGATCGGGGGCACGGGTGAACCGGCGTCGCATGGCGCACTCGGTTCGCACCCCGGGTGCGGGGCGCACTCGCCGCGCGCGGGCGGCCCCCGGCCTATGAGACGCACTCCCCGGCGGTGATACTGGAGGACGCACTCCTCTCCCACCAGCAGATTGGCCCATGTCGAACTCCGCCGCCGACCGTGCCGTCCTTCCGCCGACCGTCTGGGCCGCCCGCGGCCGCCACACGGGTCCGGACTCCGAGGAGGTGATCCGCAGGATCCTGCGCAGCCGCAAGGAGACCGGAGTCCTCGACGACTTCGCCGAACCCCCCGTGCCGGAGGACTCCGTCCGGCGCGTCTTCGAGGCCCGCTGGCGCGTCGACGACGGCACTGTGACGGTGCGCGCCCGGCTGGTCCTCGCCGTCGACCCGCAGGGCCGGCAGGCGGGGCGGGAGTGGCAGCTCCTCGCCGAGGCCGACCGCCCCTGGGACGAGTCCTGGCCCTCTCCGGCGGTGATGTTCTGGCCCGACGGCGAGGAGGCCGGTGACGGCGGCGAGGCCGCCTGGGACTACCACCCGGCGGTGGCGGGCGTCAGGCTCCGCACGGTCAACCCGCTGCCCGCCGACGACAAGGACATGCGCCGGGTGCTGCGGGACGCGGCGAAGGACGCCTGGTGCGTCAACCTCGTCGTCCACGAGGCGATGACCCCCGACGCGCTCGGCCGGCTGCCACTGGTCCGGCAGCTGCCGCCCGGCCTCGCGCACCGCGTCGTGGAACACCGGGCCGCGCCCCAGCAGTTCCGCGCCGTCAACTGGGCGCTGCGCGACCTCGGGGTCGAGATCCCGCGCGGCGGCGCCGTCCTGCTGCCCCCGGACCCGGCGCCGTCGGACTACGACGCGCAGGAGTACGCGGTGCGCAGCGTCTTCCTGGACGGCTCGGAGCCCACCGAACTCATCGCGGCCGTCCGCCGGTTCGCCGCGCTGCCGAAGCCCGCGCCGCAGGGCGCCGAGGAGGCACTGGCGGATCTGCGGGACAACTGGACCCTGATGACGCTGGAGGAGGAGCTGGCCCGCGAGCGCAGGCGCGTCGCGCAGTACGCCGAGGCGCTGGAGGCCATGACCAGGTCCCGCGACCTGTACCGGGAGGCCGCCGAGCGGGCCGACGAGGCGCTCGCCGCCCTCCGCGACGCCCCCGCCCCGTCCGCACCGGAACCCCAACCCGCCTCCCCTTTGCAGCAGTTGACCCGCGTCTTCAAGGGACTGCGGCCCCCCAGGGAGAGTGCCGGCCCGACGGCCATGCCCGAGGACGAAACCGGGAAGACGGACCAGTGAGAGACCCCGGGCCGGATCGGGGCCGGACGACAGGACAGCCATGGACACCACCACGACCGTGCTCGTGATCTGCGCGATCGTCGCCGCGGCCCTGCTGGCCGGCGCCGTCGCCCTCCTCGTACGCCTGGTCCGCACCCGGCGCACCCTGCGCCGGGCCGGCCTGCCCACCGGCTCGCGCTGGGTGTTCTGGGGCGCCGTCCTGTACCTGGTGCTCCCCACCGACCTGCTGCCCGACCCGATCTACCTGGACGACATCGGCGTCCTGCTCCTGGCCCTGCGCTCGATGCGCGCGGCCCTGCCGGCGGCGGAGGAGCCGGAGCTCTGACCCGTCGCCCACGCGGTGCATGTTCACCGTGACGGCCCGGAGGTTCCGGTGCGGTCCCGGGCGGCTCGTGCCGCGGGGGTGCGTTTTCGGGCCGTCGTGACGCATTCTTGCTGTGTCACCCACCCGGCGGTGCGTGGACGAGGCAGGAACCGATGACTGGGAGCGGCGAGCACGTGGGCCGGGCGCGTGAGCGGCTGACCGCGCTGCTGGTCGAGGCCTCGACCGGCGCCCTGGGCGCGGCGGGCGCCCACGTCGCCGGGGTGTACCTGCGCTCCGGCACGCCCGGGCTGCTGCGGCTGGCCACGCTGGTGGGGCTCCCCGGCCCGCTGTTCAAACCCTGGTGGCGGCTGCACGTGGACCGGCCGTTCCCGGTCGCGGACGCCTACCGGCTCGGGACGCGGGTGGTGCTGCCCAACGCCACGGAGATGGTGCGCCGCTATCCGCAGTTCGCGGCGGGCCTGCCGTTCCAGTTCGGTTCGATATACACGCCCGTGCCCGGGACGGAGCCGTCCTTCGGCGTGCTCACCGTGCTGCTTCCCGGTACCGCCGACACCGTGGACGAGCTGCCGGACCTGGACCGGCTGGGCCGGCTGGCCGAGCGGCTGGGGACCGGGCTGTGCGAGCTGGTGGCCGAGGAGGGCGACGCGGCGGTCACCTGGGAGGGCGAGCCGGTGTGCCTACGGCCGCCCGCGCCCCGGCCCGGGGCGGCCCGGGCCGGCCGTTTCACCTGGGATCCGGCCACCTCCGCGGTGCACGCGGACGACCGGCTGCACGCCCTGCTCGGCATGGCGCCCGAGGACTTCCCCGGTACCGGCGCCGAGCTGGCCGTGGCCTTGACGCCCGACGACGCCGACGACGCCGACGACGTGCTGACCGCGCTGCACCGGACCGCAGCCGGCAAGCCGCCGTACGCCCCGCTGCGGGTGCGGACCGCGGACGGCGCCCCGCTCCTGCTGGAGCTGTGGCCGCCGCCCAGCGCCGTCGGCCCGTCGCTGGTCTCCGGGATCGTCGTCGACCCGGGGCCGTCCGCCGCCGCCGACGGAGCCGCCGATCTGCTCCCCGAGGGCGTCTTCTGCCTGGACCGCTCCGGGGTCGTCCGCTACGCCAACCCGGCGGTCGTACGGCTGACCGGCCGGCCGCGCTCCGAGCTGCTCGGCCGGCCCGTGTGGGAGGCGATGCCGTGGCTGAGCGGGCCGCCGTACGACGACCACTGGCGCAGTGCGCTGCTCGCGAGCGGCCCGGTGCACTTCCAGGCCCGGCGCGGGGACGCCGCCGAGGGCGACTTCCTCGCCCTGTCCGTGCATCCGGGCCAGGACCTGGTCACCTGTACGGTCGTCCCGGCCAACCGGATCGAGCCGCCCGTGCACCTGCCCCCCGCGGCCGCGCCGGGCCCTGCGGGTACGGCGGACGCGCTCGGGCGGCCCGGCGGTCCCGGGCCCTCGATGACCCCGTTGTACCGGCCGATCGCCCTGGCGATCGCGCTGACCGACGCGGTCACCGCCCGGCAGGTGTCCGCGGTGGTGATGCAGGAGCTGCTCCCCGCCTTCGGCGGCCGCCGGCTGGCCATCTACCTGCTCCAGGACCGGCACCTCTATCTGGCCTGGGAGAACGGCTTCCCGCCGGGCTTCCTCGCCCCCTTCGACGGGGTCGGCCTGGACGCCCACATCCCCGGTGTCGAGGCCCTCACCACCGGCAGGCCGCTGTTCTTCGAGTCGATGCGGCGGCTGGGCGACACCTACCCGGGTCTCGCCCTGGACGCCGACGTGGGCGCCCGCGCCTTCCTGCCGCTGATCGCCTCGGGCCGCCCGGTCGGCACCTGCATCCTGGGCTTCGAGGCCGAGCGCGGCTTCAGCACCGAGGAGCGCACCGTCCTCACGGCGCTCGCGGGTCTGATCGCGCACGCGATGGAGAAGGCCCGGCGCTACGACAGCGAGGCCGCCCTCGCCCGCGGTCTCCAGCAGGCGCTGCTGCCCCGCCGGCTGTCGGCACACCCGCAGGTGGAGACCGCCGGCCGGTATCTGCCGGGCACCCAGGGCATGGACGTGGGCGGCGACTGGTACGACGTCGTCGGCGCGGGCGACGGCCTCGCGCTGGTCATCGGCGACGTCCAGGGGCACGGCGTGCAGGCCGCCGCCACCATGGGGCAACTGCGGAGCGCGGTCCGGGCGTTCGCGCTCAGCGACCGGCCGCCCGACGAGGTCATGAGCGGCACCAACCGGCTGCTCATCGACCTCGACCCGGGCCAGTTCGCCAGCTGCTGCTACCTGCGCCTGGACCCCGCCACCGGGCGCGCCCGGATCGCCCGGGCCGGTCATCCGCCGCCCCTGCTGCGCGCCCCGGACGGCCGCACCCGCGTCCTGGACGTCCCCGGCGGTGTCGTCCTGGGCGTGGACCCGCGGGCCCGGTATCCGGTGACGGAGCTGGAGCTGTCGCCGGACGCGATCCTCGCCCTGTACACGGACGGGCTGGTGGAGCGGCCGGGCGCCGACATCGACGACGGCATCGCGGCGCTGGGGGCGGCCCTGGCCGAGGCCGGGGCGGCGCCGGGGCGGCGCGGCGCCCGTACCCTCACCGGGGTGGCCGACCGGCTCACCGCCATGGCCAGGCACGCCACCGACCGCCCCGACGACGTGGCGCTGCTGCTCGCCACCCGCCGTCCGGGGTCCGCGGACCGGGGGTGACCGGGACACAACGGGGCATCCGCCCGGTTACCTCCGGAGACGCTCTCGCCTCGCGGGGCCCGGCAGTGTAGACATGGGCTCATGGTCCGTCAGCCCGGCCGGTCCGACACTCGGCCGTCCCGATCCGGGACTCCGCGCGCGCCGCTCGCCCGGCGGGGCCCGGAGCCGGGCGGGCCGGGGCGCCTGCGGTCCGGACGGCTGTGGTCGGCGCTGAGCGGACTCAGCGTGGCCGGACAGGTGTTCGTCCTGCAAGTGGTGATCGTGCTGTTGCTCATCGTGTCGGCGCTGGCGGCCCTGGTGCTCCAGGAACGGCACGACAGCAGCAGGGAGGCCCGCAACCGGTCCGTGGCCGTCGCTCAGACGTTCGCCGACGCCCCCGGCACGGCGGCGGCGCTGCGGCTGCCCGACCCCACGTCGGTGCTCCAGCCGCGGGCGGAGGCGGCCCGCAAGGCGACGGGCGTGGACTTCATCGTCGTCATGAACACCGACGGGATCCGGTACACGCACCCCAAGCCGAACCGCATCGGCAAGAAGTTCGTCGGGAACATCGGGCCCGCGCTGGCCGGCGGGATCGTCACCGAGGAGGTCCACGGCACCATCGGGGAGCTGGTGCAGGCCGTGGTCCCGGTCCGGGACGCGAACGGCACGGTGGTGGGCCTGGTGTCGGCCGGCATCACCACCGCGCACGTGGGCGGCACGGCCGACCAGCAGCTGCCGCTGCTGCTGACCGCGGCCGCCGCGGCGCTGGCCCTGGCGACCGCGGGCACCGCGCTGGTCAGCCGGCGGCTGCTGCGCCAGACGCACGGTCTCGGCCCGGACGAGATGACCCGGATGTACGAGCACCACGACGCGGTGCTGCACTCGGTGCGGGAGGGTGTGCTGATCGTCGGCGGCGACGGCCGGCTGATGCTCGCCAACGACGAGGCGCAGCGCCTGCTGGACCTGCCGGCGGACGCCGAGCACCGCCGGGTCCCGGACCTCGGCCTGGACGCGGAGACGGCGACGCTGATCGCCTCCGGCCGGGTCGCCACCGACGAGGTCCACCTGGTCAAGGACCGGCTGCTGGCCGTCAACCAGCGTCCCATCGAGGTGCGCGGCGGACCGCCCGGCAGCGTCATCACCCTGCGCGACTCCACCGAGCTGCGCGCCCTCTCCGGCCGCGCCGAGGTGGCCCGCGAGCGCCTGAACATGCTGTACGACGCCGGGGTGGGCATCGGCACCAGCCTGGACGTCACCCGTACCGCCGAGGAGCTCGCGGAGCTGGCCGTGCCGCGGTTCGCGGACTACGCCACCGTCGACCTCTACGAGGCGGTCCTCAAGGGCGAGGAGCCGAAGCCAGGGGAGGCGCTGCGCCGGGTGGCGTGCACCGGCATCCGCAAGGACGCCCCGCTGTACCCGGTCGGCGAGCGGTTCCAGTTCGTGCCGTCCTCGCCGCAGGGCCGGAGTCTGCATACCGGCGAGTCGGTGGTCGAGCAGCGGCTGCGGGACTCGCCCGGCTGGCGGGCCCAGGACGTGGAGCTGACCGGCCGGATCCTGGAGTTCGGCATCCACTCGCTGATCACGGTGCCGCTGCGGGCCGGGAACATGGTGCTGGGCCTGGCCAACTTCTGCCGTTCGGAGAAGCTCGCCCCCTTCGACACCGAGGAGCTGGCCCTCGCGGAGGAGCTTGTGGCCCGCGCGGCCGTCTCCATCGACAACGCCCGCCGCTACACGCGCGAGCACAGCATGGCGGTGACCCTGCAGCGCAGTCTGCTGCCGCGCAGCCTGCCCGCGCAGAGCGCCCTGGACATCGCCTACCGCTACCTGCCGGCCCAGTCGGGCGTGGGCGGGGACTGGTTCGACGTGCTGCCGCTGTCCGGGGCCCGGGTGGCGCTGGTGGTCGGGGACGTGGTGGGGCACGGGCTGCACGCGGCGGCGACCATGGGGCGGCTGCGCACCGCCGTGCACAACTTCACGGCGCTCGACCTGCAACCGGACGAACTGCTGGGCCTGCTGGACGAGCTGGTGGGCCGCATCGACCAGGACGAGACCCCCGCGGACGAGGCGGACACCGCGGCCACGATCACCGGGGCGACCTGTCTGTACGCGATCTACGACCCGGTGTCCCGGCGCTGCACGGTGGCCCGGGCCGGTCATCCGCCGCCCGCGCTGCTCAGGCCGGACGGCAGCGTGGAGTTCGCGGACGTGCCGGCCGGTCCGCCGCTGGGCCTGGGCGGGCTGCCCTTCGAGACGGCGGAGCTGGAACTGCCCGCGGGCAGCAGCCTGGTCCTGTACACCGACGGGCTGGTGGAGGACCGGCAGCGGGACATCGACGAGGGGCTCGAACTGCTCGCCGGCGCCCTGGAGTCGGCGGCCGGCGGCACCCCGGAGGAGACCTGCGCGGCGGTCCTGCAGCGGCTGCCGGCCCGCCCCAGCGACGACGTGGCGCTGATCGTCGCCCGGACCCGGGCCCTCGGCGCGGACCGGATCTCCGCGTGGCAGGTGCCGGCGGATCCGGCGGCCGTCTCCGAGGTGCGGTCCAGGGTGACCCGCCAGCTGGCGGACTGGGACCTGGACGAGCTGTCGTTCACCACCGAGCTGATCCTCAGCGAGCTGGTCACCAACGCCATCCGGCACGGCCGGGCGCCCATCGGGGTACGGCTGCTGCGCGACCGGACGCTGATCTGCGAGGTCTGCGACGGCAGCACCACCTCCCCGCACCTGCGGTACGCGGCGAGCACCGACGAGGGCGGCCGGGGCCTGTTCCTGGTCGCGCAGATGGCCGAGCGGTGGGGCACCCGGTACACGCCCGCCGGGAAGGTCATCTGGGCGGAGCAGCCGCTGCCGTGACCCTCAGCCCAGCGCGCGGTCGAGGTTGAAGGCGGCGCTGATGAGCGAGAGATGGGTGAACGCCTGCGGGAAGTTGCCCTGTTGCTCACCGGTGCGGCCGATTTCCTCGGCGTACAGGCCGAGATGGTTGGCGTAGGTGAGCATCTTCTCGAAGGCGAGCCGGGCCTCGTCCACGCGCCCGGCGCGCACCAGGGCCTCCACGTACCAGAAGGAGCAGATGGAGAAGGTTCCCTCGTCGCCACGGAGGCCGTCGGGGCTCGCCTGCGGGTCGTAGCGGTAGACGAGCGAGTCGGAGACCAGGTCCTCGGTGAGGGCGTCCAGGGTGGAGAGCCACTTGGGGTCGGTCGGGGCGATGAACTTGGCCAGGGGCATCATCAGGACCGAGGCGTCGAGGACGTCGCCGCCCTCGTGCTGGACGAAGGCGCCGCGCCGCTCGGACCAGCCGCGGTCCATGATCCGCCGGTAGATGGTGTCGCGGGACTGCCGCCAGCGGGGCAGGTCGGCGGGGAGGCCGCGCCGGTTGGCGAGCCGGATCGCCCGCTCGATGGCGACCCAGCACATCAGGCGCGAGTAGAGGAAGTTCTTGCGGCCCCCGCGGGTCTCCCAGACGCCCTCGTCGGGCTGATCCCAGTGGTCGCAGACCCAGCCCACGAGGCGGGTGACGTCGTCCCACTGGCCGCTGGAGATGGGCTCGGCCCACTTGTCGTAGAGGTAGATCGAGTCGATGAGGGCACCGTAGATGTCGAGCTGGAGCTGGCCCGCGGCTCCGTTGCCGACCCGGACCGGGGCGGAGCCGCAGTGGCCCTCCAGGTGGGTGAGCTCGCGTTCGGGCAGATCGCAGCGGCCGTCGATGCCGTACATGATCTGCAGCGGGCCGGAGGCGAAGCCGTCGCCGGGGCTGATGTAGGTGGTCACGAACTTCATGAAGGCCGCGGCCTCGCTGCTGAAGCCGAGCCGCAGCAGCGCGTAGACCGCGAAGGCGGCGTCGCGGATCCACACGTAGCGGTAGTCCCAGTTGCGCTCGCCGCCGACCTGTTCGGGGAGGCTGGTGGTGGGGGCGGCCACGATGGCGCCGGTGGGGGCGAAGGTGAGCAGCTTCAGGGTGAGCGCCGAGCGGTGCACCATCTCGCGCCAGCGGCCCCGGTAGCGGGACTGGTGGAGCCAGCGCCGCCAGTAGCAGACCGTGGTCTCGAACTGCCGCTCGGCCTCGGCGCGGGCGCAGCCGCGGGGGGCGATGTCCTCGCCGGCCTGGTCGAGGGCGAAGACGGCGGACTCGCCTTCGGAGACCTTGAAGTCCGCACAGGCGTCCGGGCCGTCGCTCTCCAGGGCCACCGTGGAGGTGAGCAGCAGGGACATGGACGCCGACTCGAACAGCGCGGTGTCACCGAGCGTGCGCAGGGTGTGCGGGTCGGCGCCGTAGTTGAACCGGGGGGCCACCCGGACCCGGAAGGGCACGGTGCCGCGCACGCACAGCACCCGGCGGATCAGCCGGTGCCGCGCGCACTCGGCCGACTCCCCCGCCACCGGCATGAAGTCCTGGACCTCGCCGACGCCCTCGTCGGTGTAGAACCGGGTGATCAGCACGTTGGTGTCGGGGAAGTAGAACTGCTTGGTCCGGGCCGGCACGGTGGCGGCCAGCGCGAAGGAGCCGCCGCGTTCGGCGTCCAGGACCGCGGCGAAGATGCTGGGAGCGTCGAAGGACGGCGTGCAGTACCAGTCGATCGTGCCGTTGCTGCCGACCAGGGCCACGCTGCGCAGATCGCCGATCAGTCCGTGTTCGGCGATGGGCAGGTATCGGTGACTCCCGGGCGCATTCTGGTAAAACGCCTGCTCGGCCATCGTGACGGCCTCCCCGGAACGGATGTACGGTCACCATACAACCTAAAAGGGGCGAAACGCTTTCCGGGCAGGTCCCGGGCCGCTCGGGATGCGGGGTGCCGCCGGGCGGGCAATCGTGAGAGTGTGCACCCCGCTCCGTGAAGGAGGGACCATGTCGACCTCAGAACCCGAAGCGTCCCGGTCGTCCGAGGACCGCGCCACCCCGGACTCCCTGCTGCACAGCGCCCCCGGCACGGGGGTGGCGCCCGAGGACCTGGTGATGGCCTCGGGCCGGGACGTCACGCCGGAGACGCTGGAATGGGCCAGGAAGAAGATGGAGCGCGAGGGGCCGAACTGCATCGAGCGGCTCCTGCCCTGACGCCGGCGACCCGCGGGATACGTGAGGCACGCAACGGGCCTGGCCCGTACCGGATTTCACGCGAAGGTTGCCCGTTCACCCTTTCGAAGCGGGGGCGGCTGCTGACAGACTTCGCAGGGTGCCCGACTTCGACATGCTCGTCATCGGTTCCGGACCCGGCGGTCAGAAGGCCGCCATCGCCGCGGCCAAACTCGGCCGCCGGGTCGCCGTCGTGGACAGCCCCGACATGGTCGGCGGCGTGTCCATCCACACCGGCACCATCCCCTCCAAGACCCTGCGCGAGGCGGTCCTCTACCTGACCGGCTTGACCCAGCGCGACCTGTACGGCCAGAGCTACCGGCTGAAGGAGGACATCACCGTCGCCGACCTGACCGCGCGCACCCAGCACGTGGTCGGCCGCGAGGTGGACGTCATCCGCAACCAGCTCTCCCGCAACCACGTCACCCTGTGCTCCGGCACCGGCCGGTTCGTCGACCCGCACACCGTCGCCCTGCGCGAACCCAACGGCAACGAACGCCTGTTGAGCGCCGAGCACATCATCATCGCCACCGGCACCCGGCCGGCCCGGCCGGACAGCGTCGAGTTCGACGGCCGGACCATCATGGACTCGGACAACGTGCTGTCGCTGGAGCGGGTGCCCCGCTCCATGGTGATCGTCGGTGCCGGCGTCATCGGCATGGAGTACGCGAGCATGTTCGCCGCGCTCGGCAGCAAGGTCACCGTGGTCGAGAAGCGTGCGGCCATGCTCGACATGTGCGACGTCGAGGTCGTCGAGTCGCTCAAGTACCACCTGCGGGACCTGGCCGTCACCTTCCGGTTCGGGGAGACCGTCGGCGCCGTCGAACGGCATCCGCGGGGCACGCTGACCGTGCTGGAGAGCGGCAAGAAGATACCGGCGGACACGGTGATGTACTCGGCCGGCCGCCAGGGCCTCACCGACGGACTCGACCTCGGCAAGGCGGGCCTGTCCGCGGACCGGCGCGGCCGGATCGCGGTGGACGAGCATTTCCGCACCGAGGTGCCGCACATCTACGCCGTCGGCGACGTCATCGGCTTCCCGGCGCTCGCCGCGACCTCGATGGAGCAGGGCCGGGTCGCCGCGTACCACGCCTGCGGGGAGCCGGTCGGGCAGATGGACAACCTGCAGCCCATCGGCATCTACACGATTCCGGAGATCAGCTTCGTCGGCCGGACCGAGGACCAACTCACCGGGGACAGCGTGCCCTTCGAGGTCGGGGTGGCCCGCTACCGGGAGCTGGCCCGGGGCCAGATCATCGGTGACTCGCACGGCATGCTCAAGCTTCTGGTCTCCCCCGAGGACCGGCGGCTGCTCGGTGTGCACTGCTTCGGCACCGGAGCGACAGAACTGATCCATATCGGTCAGTCGGTGATGGGCTGCGGCGGCACGGTCGACTACCTGGTCGATGCGGTGTTCAACTACCCGACGCTCGCGGAGTCGTACAAGGTCGCGGCCCTCGACGCCACCAACAAGCTGCGGCAGCTCGACCGGCTGGAGGACTGAGGGCCTGACGGAACCACTGCTTCCGGTGTGAGAGTTGTCGGCCCCAAGTGGCATATGTGATTACCGGTCGGTCAGCTTGAAAGGTCAAAGGGTGCCGCTATAGTCACACCCACACACGCGGTGTGACCGTTCGCCGACTCTGGGCATGCGGCCCTCACCAACCTTTCCTCCGACCGGTCCCCTGCCCGAGGCCACCCCTCAGCGGGCGTGGGGCGGGTCGTGCACCCCCCACCCGTACCGCCGCGGGTCTGCACTCCCGTGCGCCCTGCACGACCGGAAAGCAGCACAACCATGAGCAACATCAGGGGCAGAGGGCTCCAGGCCAACGCCCTCGGCACGTTCGACACCGTGGTGATGGCCGTCGCGGGCAGCGCACCGGCGTACTCGCTGGCCGCGACCACCGCGGTGCTGGTCGGGGCGGTGGGGCTGGCCAGTCCGGCCGCCCTGCTGTGGTGTGCGATACCGATGCTGGGCATCGCGCTCGCCTTCAGCTACCTGGGCCGCATCGACGTGAACGCGGGCGCGAGCTACTCCTGGGTGGGCCGCACGCTGCACCCGTTCCTCGGCTTCGTCAGCGGCTGGGCTCTGGTGGTGTCCGCGACCATCTTCATGGTGGCCGGCTCGCTGCCCGCCGGGTCGATGACCCTGTCCCTGTTCGACGCGGACCTCGCCGACAACGTGGCCCTGTCCACGGTGGTCGGCGCCGCCTGGTTCCTGATCATGCTGGCGGTGGTGCTCGGCGGCGCCCGGCTCACCGTGCGCGCCCAGCTGCTGATGTCCGGCATCGAGCTGGCGATCCTGCTGCTGTTCATGGTGCTGGCCCTCTTCCACACCGGCAACGCCCGCACCTTCGACTGGTCCTGGCTCGGCTTCTCCCACTTCGACGGCGTCTCCGGCTTCGCCTCGGGCGCACTGATCGCCGCGTTCTACTACTGGGGCTGGGACGTCACCAGCAACCTCAGCGAGGAGACCCGCAACTCCCGCCGCACCACGGGCCTCGCGGGCCTGATCGGCGTCGGCATCGTCTTCGCCCTCTTCGAGGTGTTCACCATCGCCGCGAACGTCATCCTCTCCTCGGACCAGATCGACGCGAACAAGGCCAACGTGCTGGGCGTGCTGGGCGAGGAGATCTGGCCGGGCTGGGGCGGCAAGCTGCTCATCGCCGCCGTGATGCTGTCCACCATCGCGACCCTGGAGACGACGCTCATCCAGGTCACCCGCTCGCTGTTCGCGATGGGCCGCGACCGTACGATGCCGACCGCGCTGGGCCGGGTGCACCGCACCTGGAACACCCCGCACGTGGCGATCGGCGCGGTCGGCGCGGTGGCGCTGACCCTGTTCATCGCCTCCAACGCACTGGGCTCGGTGGGCGAGATCCTCGATGACGCCATCAAGGCGATCGGCCTGCAGATCGCCGTCTACTACGGACTCGCGGGCCTCGCGGTGGTCGTGGCCTACCGCAAGATGCTCTTCAAGTCCGCCGGCAACTTCCTGCTCGGCGGGCTGTGGCCGCTGCTCGGCGCCGCGTTCATGTTCTGGATCTTCGTCGAGTCGCTGGGCGAGCTGAGCACCGCGGCGATCTCGATCGGCATCGGCGGTCTGGCCGTCGGCCTGATCCCGATGCTCTGGTACTGGAGGCAGGGCAGCGACTACTACCGGCCGGCCAAGCTGGACGCCACCCGTACCGTTGCGGCCGACTACGTCCCCGACGACCACGTCATCGTGCAGGCCAAGGCTTACCAAGGCCTCCCCACCGATTTCTGAGGTACGAGTCCGATGGCGCGCGACCGCTTCGCCCCCGACTTCGACCCGGACTGCGGGGACGAGTCCCTCACCTCGGCCCGTCAGGACATCGTCATCGGCCGCTGGCAGGGCCTCCGTGACCTGCTGCGGGCCACCGGCCCGGACTGGCTGGCCCGGGGGCACCGGGTCCGGCTGCTGGCGCAGGCCTGCGCGGGCAACTCGACGGCCGAGTCCTGGCTGGCCGCCGAGCCGCACGGCGCCGACGCGCTGGTGCTGCGGGCGGCGACCGAGACGGCCCGGGCCTTCACCCTGGCCGTCTCGGCGGGCCGGGGCGTCCCGATCGACCGGGCCAGGATCGACACCGCCGTGCTGGCCTGCCTGGCCGCCGCCGACGCCTACCCGCAGGACCCGACCCCCTGGGTCTCCCTGATCTCGGTGGCCCGGCTGTATCCGACCGGGGTGCGCCGGCAGGAACTCGCCCGCTGGTGGGACGAGTTGCACCGACGCGACCCCTACAACGTGGAGGGCCACCTCCAGGTGCTGCACTACTACTCCGCGCGCTGGCACGGTACGCACGGCCTGATGTACGACTTCGCCCGGGACGCGGCCGGGGTCGCCCCGCCGGGCTGCCCGCTGCCCGTCCTGGTGCAGTACGCCCGCGTCGAGGAGTTCCGGTACGCCCTGGACGCGGCGCAGGCGCAGCAGAACGCGGTCGCGCTCAGCCAGCACTGGAAGCACGACGGCGCGGTCAGCGACGTACGGCGCACCTGGGAGCGCTGGATCGCCCAGCGCGGCGAGGGCCCGGTCGCCCCGGGCGAGCTGCGTGACCTCAACCACCTGACGCACGCGGCCTGTCAGGCGGGCGTCACGGACCTCGCCGCGGAGCTGCTGCGGCTCCAGGGGCGGCGGGCGACGCGGACGCCGTGGTCGTTCACCGGGGACGCGGAGAAGCAGATCGTGAAATGGCGGGCGGATCTGAAGGTGCGGGGTTGATACGCCGTGTGTCGACTGCGGCGCCGTCGTAGCTGGTCGCGCAGTTCCTCCCCCGCCCTTCGGCCGGGGCTACCCCCAGCGCCCCTTCGGGGGCGGCGCTGCTCAGCCCTCGGTTTGTTCGGCGGGCCTCGGCGCGAGGCCCGTCGTCCACTTCTCCTCGATGCGGCCCGCCTTCCAGACCACCAGGGCGACGGCCCACGTGGCGAAGAACAGACCGACGATGACGAAGCCGACGGTGTTGAGGTCGAGGCCGGCCACCCAGTCCCAGAAGACGCCGTGCAGGTCCATCTTGTCGGCGAGCAGGCCGAGGAGTTCCACGGTGCCGATGATCAGGGCGACGGCCACGGACAGGCCGGTGATGGTGAGGTTGTAGTAGACCTTGCGGACCGGCTTGGAGAACGCCCACTCGTAGGCGAAGTTCATGAACGAGCCGTCGATGGTGTCCAGGAGTGACATCCCGGCCGCGAAGAGCACCGGCAGGGTGAGGATGGCGTACCAGGGCAGACCGGAGGCGGCGCCGGAGCCGGCGAGGACCAGCAGGGCGATCTCGGTGGCGGTGTCGAAGCCGAGGCCGAAGAGCAGCCCCAGCGGGTACATCTGCCAGGGCTTGCGGATCGAGCCGGTGACCCGGCCGAGGAAGCGGTTCATGAAGCCGCGGTTGTTGAGCTGGGTCTCCAGAGCGGCCTCGTCGTAGGCGCCGGAGCGCATCTGCCGGAAGACCTTCCAGATGCCGGCCAGGATGACGAGGTTGATGCCGGCGATGAGGTAGAGGAAGGTGCCGGAGACCGTCGTACCGATCAGGCTGGTGACGTCGTGCAGGTGCGAGTTGTCGTCCTGGACGGGTCCGGCCAGGGTCTTCATGCCGAGCGAGAGCAGCAGGGCCAGGCCGAAGACGATGCTGGAGTGACCGAGGGAGAACCAGAAGCCGACCGACAGCGGCCGCTGCCCCTCCCCCATCAGCTTGCGGGTGGTGTTGTCGATCGCCGCGATGTGGTCGGCGTCGAAGGCGTGCCGCATGCCCAGCGTGTACGCGGTCACGCCGATGCCTATGCCGAAGGACTCGGTGCCCACGCTGAAGTGCCGCGGCGCGATGATCCCGACCAGGGTCCCCCAGCCGATGACGTGCAGGGCCAGCACGAAGCCGGCCATCCCGCCGACCCTGATCCACTCCTGCCGTGTCATGGAGCCCCGGACACGGTGCCAGGCCGAGCGCTTGGTCTCGGCCTGGGCGGGGAGGGACGGAGCGGAACCAGGGGCGGCCGTCATCGGGAGGTGACATCCTTCGGTCGAGCGATGGGCAGCTGCCAGGGGCAGCCTTGTGCCATCCTCCCGTACTTGCACATCATTCGCAGCAAGGTCCGCGGCAGGCCTTTACCAAGAGAACGTCATGGAATGGCAAAGGCGGTCAGGCCGTCAGCAGTCCGTTCCCCAGCCAGTCCTTGGCGTTCCGCACGCCCGGCAGGGCGAAGAAGTAGCCCCCTCCGGTCGGGGAGATGTAGTCGACGAGCGGTTCGTCGATGAGCCGGGTCTGGGTGGCCTCGAACTGGCGCCGGACGTCCTGGTTGTAGCAGCAGAAGACCAGGCCCATGTCGAGGTTGCCGACACTGTCGATCCCCCGGTCGTAGTTGTAGCCGCGGCGCAGGATGCGGGTGCTGTCGGTCTTCGCGGTGCGGGGGTTGGCGAGCCGGATGTGGGCGTCCAGCGGGATGGCGTTGCCCTTCGGGTCCTTGGCGTAGTTCGGGATGTCGGTCTCCTTGGCGCCGTCCAGCGGGGCGCCGGTGTCCTTGCGGCGGCCGAACATCAGCTCCTGCTCGCTGAGCGAGACCCGGTCCCAGAACTCCACGAGCATCCGGATGATCCGGATGACCTGATAGCTGCCGCCCACCGCCCAGGCCGGCTCGCCCTGTCCCTCGCCGACCCAGATCAGCCGGTCGGTCTCGCGGGCCGAGGTGACGTCCGGGTTGGCGATGCCGTCCTTGAAACCGAGCAGGTTGCGCTGGGCGCCGGTGGGCCGCGGGGCGTTCTGGAAGCCGTCGATCCGCCACTTGATCTGCATGGCGCCCCGGGTGTGCTTGGCGATGTCGCGCAGGGCGTGCAGCACGGTGTCGGTGCTGTCGGCGCAGATCTGGAGCGAGAGGTCGCCATGGCATTCGGCGGCCCTCAGGTTGTCGTTGGGGAAGGTCCGCATCGGCGTCAGCCGGGCCGGCTTCGCCTTCGCCAGGCCGTACCGGTCGTCGAACAGCGAGGCGCCGACGCCGACGGTGACGGTGAGCGCGTCGGAGGGTACCTCGGGGCCGAGGATGCCGTTGTCGGCGGGCGGCGCGCCGACGCCGAGGTCGTCGGGGGTGCCGCCGGAGGTGAGGAAGCGGGCCCGCTCGGTGATCGTCTTCAGCAGGTCGGCCAGCTCCTGCCGGTTGCCGGCGATGACGTCCAGGGAGACGAAGGTGGCGGCGGCCGGGGCCGGGGTGAGGATGCCGGCCTGGTGGGCCCCGTGGAACGGGATCCTCGTGGTGCCGCTCGCGTCGGCGGCCCGGGCCTCGGCGGTGCCGCCCGCCTGGCTCAGCGCGAAGCCGCCGCCGGCCAGGACCGCGCCCGCGGCGCCGGCGCCCAGCGCCGTCCGCACGAAGGAGCGGCGGCCCGTGCCCATCGGGCAGGTCGGGGAGTCGGCAGCGGACATCGGAGGGTTCCCTTCGTCGTACGGGTGCGGGTGCCGTGCGGGGTTCATCAGGCGGACTTCCTGATCTCCAGGAGGTCCGGCACCGGGGCGAGGTCCTCCAGGAGCTGTCCGGTGGCGCCGGCGATCCGCTGCCGGGTGACGGTGTCGAGCTGCTCGACCGGGGTCCAGGTCGCGCCCCGGTGCTCGGCGTCCAGGAGCTGCTGCAGCCGGGCGATGTCCGCGTCGACGGCCGGCAGCAGCTTCGGTGCCCGGGTGGTCAGCAGCGGCCGCAGCACGGTGAGCAGCTCGCCGGTGCCCGCGAGGTTGGCGTTCGCGGTCGCGAGGTTGGTGCCGCTGCCCTCGTCGGTGTCGGCGGTCAGCTCGAACTGGAGGGTGTTCTCCAGGACCTCGTGAGCGCGCAGCGGCAGGTCGCCCGGGTCGAAGTCCTGGGTGGGGAAGGCCTTCTGCAGCCCGGCCGCGGCGTCCGCGAGCGCCTGTGCCGGAGCCTTCAGCTGCTCGGCCGTCTGCCCGTGCCACAGCCCGTACTCGACCCGGTGGAACCCGGCGAAGTCCTGGTCGGCCACCCCGCCCGGCAGGCCGTCGGCGCGGCCGTTGATCTTCTTGTCGTAGTCCTCGAATGTGCCGTAGGCGGCGCCGAGGGAGGAGTAGGTGAGGTGGGCGGTCAGCCAGTCCGTGCGGGCCTGGTCGAGGTGGTTGCCCGCGATGTCGGCGTCGAGGGTGCGGGTCTGGGCGACGAGGGTGGCCAGGCCCTGTTCGACGTAGGCCTTGTAGGCCGTGAGCGGTCCGGCGAGGTCGTTCTCGGAGACCGGTACGACCGCCCTGGCGCTGCCCGTGCCGCCGCTGACGGTGACCGACCCGGAGGTGACGGCCTTGCCGCCGGAGGGGACGCAGCGCCAGGCGTAGGTGCCGCGGGCGACCGTGGCGACCAGGTCGCGGGTGGTGCCGGGGGCGAGGCCCTCGACCTCGCCGTAGACCGCGTTGCTGCTCGGGTCGATCAGGTACACCTCGGCGGTCTTGCTGCCGGTGTTCTGCATCTGGAAGGTCTGCCGGCCCGGCTGGGGCGCGGTGAAGCCCTTGCCGCACTCGGTCTCGGAGACGGCGACGGTCTCGCCGCTCGCGGACCTGGGCCCGGCGAGGGCGACGACGAGCCCCGCGACGACGGCCGGAACGGCGACCACGGCGACGGGCACCACCCAGGCGGGACGGCGCCGCGGCTCCCTGGCGGGCCGCGGCTCGGCAACGGCCAGCTGCGGTGCGGACGTGGTGGCGGCCGGCTCCGGCGCGGTCGTGGCGCTGGCCGGCTTCGGTGCGGTGGCACGCGCTCCGCGCACTCCGCGCACGAACAGGGTCATCACCACGGCGAGGTAGCCGGCGTATCCGGTCACCTGGAGCCAGGTCATCGCCGGGGTGATGTTGAGGACGCCCTGGAGGAGGGTGCTGTACCAGGAGCCCGCGTCGATGTGGGCGCTGAGGTCGAAGGCGTACGCGGTGCTGCCCGCGAGGACGCCGCCCTCCTGAAGGTCGCGCAGCCCGTAGCCGAGGACGCCGGCGGCGATCACGACCAGGACGACGCCCGTGTAGGTGAAGAACCGTGTGAGGTTGATCTTCAGGACGCGCCGGTAGAGGCCCCAGCAGAGGCCGGCCGCCAGGACCAGGCCGATCCCGGCGCCGGTCAGGGGGCCGGCGGACTCGCCGGCCGCCCGGGCGGTGGTCCACAGGAACAGCGCGGTCTCCAGGCCCTCGCGGCCGACCGCGAGGAACGAGGTCAGGACCAGCACGCCCGAGCCCATGGCCAGGGCGCCGGTGACCTTCTCCTTGATCTCACCCGCGAGGCCGCGGGCCGAGCGGTGCATCCAGAAGACCATCGCGGTGACGAAGGCGACCGCGATCACGCTGAGGGTGCCGCCGAAGGCCTCCTGGGCGGTTGCGGAGAGGGAGGCGGCGGTGAAGGTGAGGACCGCGCCGAAGCTCATCGCCAGTGCGATCGCGGCCAGGACACCCGTCCACACCTGCGGCAGCCGGTTCCTGGCTCCGGCCCGCACCAGCGTGGCGACGAGGATCGAGACGATCAGCCCTGCCTCGAGACCCTCCCTCAGCCCGATCAGGAAACTTGGAAACGCGTCGTCCCACATCCGCCGCAGCCCTCCCCGGCAGGCCCGTCCCCGCCCCTTGGCTCGAACTTAGTGAAGGCATGCCTTACTCCGCCGACCATGATGACTACGCCCGTGTAGTCAGCCGGTCATGAACTGGCAATGGTGCGGCAAAAGCCACGACCGGACACGGCCGCGCACACCCGGGAACACTGGCAGGACAGCCATCGTCTACATTCGGGTAGACCGTCTACAGATTCGTAGTCACCACCCGTCGTTGCACCGCAGCACACCGGAAGGGCCGTCGTCGGCGTCATGGACCGCAGGAGGACCGCGGAGTTCGCGGGAAGCATCGCGCTCGGGGCCTGGGCGGCGTTCGCGGTGCTGGCCCTGGTCGTGACCGGCAGGCACGGCGCCCCGCTCGCCCCGGACCGCGCGCTGCTGGCCTGGTCCCTCGGGCATCGGACCGACGTGGTGGTGGCCGTCGCCCGGGGGGTCACCGCCACCGGCACCGGGGTCGTGCCGTACCTCCTGGTCGTGGCGGCCGGACTGGCCGTGGGCCGCACCCAGCGGCAGCGCCTGATCGCCGCGCTGCTCGGCGCCGGCTGCCTCGCCCTCGGCCAGGCGGTCCGGGGGGGCGTGATGGAGCTGGTCGCCCGGCCCCGGCCGCCGCAGGCCGACTGGCAGACACCGGCCTCCGGCTGGTCGTTCCCGTCCGGCCACACCACCACCGCCGCGCTCGCCGCCGGCCTGGTGATCCTCGCCATCTGGACGAGGGCCTCGCACGGCCGTACGCCGTGGTGCGCGGCCGTCGCCTGCTGGGGGCTCGCGGTGGGCGCCACCCGGGTGTTCCTCGGCGTGCACTGGTGCACCGACGTGATCGGCGGCTGGCTGTTCGCGGCCGGGTGGCTCGGGGTCTGCGCCTGTGTGGCGGCCCGGTGGGCCCCGGACCTGGGGACGCCCGACGACCTGCCGGAGAGACCGGTGGCCGCGCCCTGAGTCAGGGCGTGATGCCCGGCCCTTCCGGGCGGGTGCGGCGCCGGCCGACCATCTCCTGCGTCAGGTCCGCCGTCTCGGTCTCCGGCATCCGTTCGAAGCCGTCCTCGGTGATGACCGAGACCAGCGGGAAGATACGGCGGTTGAGGTCGGGGCCGCCGGTCGCCGAGTCGTCGTCGGCCGCGTCGTACAGCGCCTGGAGTGCGGCCAGGGCGGCCTCGCGCCGGGTGAGGCCCGGACGGTACAGCTTCTTCAGGGCGCCCCCGGCGTACGGCGAGCCGCTGCCCTCCGCATGGAAGGCGCGCTTCTCGTAGAGGCCGCCGGCGACGTCGAAGCCGAAGATGCGGCCGCGCTCCCCCTCCGGCGCCTTCGGGTCGTAACCGGCGAGCAGCGGGACGACGGCGAGGCCCTGCATGGCCTGGCCGAGGTTCTCGCGGATCATCGCGGCGAGCCGGCGGGCCTTGCCGTCGAGGGTCATGGGGGTGCCCTCGATCTTCTCGAAGTGGGTCAGCTCGACCTGGTAGAGCTTGACCATGTCGAGGGCGAGCCCGACGCTGCCGGCGAAGGCGACCGCCGTGTGGTCGTCCGCGGGGTGCACCTTCTCCAGGTCGCGCTGGGCGATGAGGTTGCCCATGGTGGCGCGGCGGTCGCCGGCGATCAGCACACCGTCGCGGTAGGCGAGGGCGAGGACGGTGGTGCCGTGCGGGAAAGCGTCGGGCGCGGCCACCGTGCCGGGCGGCAGCGGGCTGCGGGTGGGCAGCAGTGCGGGCCGGTGGGTGGCGAGGAAGCGGGCGAAGGACGAGGTCCCCGGCGTGAAGAACTCCTCACCCAGCCGGCCCTCCGTCTCGTTCGCTGTCATACCGGTCCCCCTCCTGTCGGCCGACGACACCGGACTCCTACCTGATGCGGGCCGCCGGGAAACGCCCGCCCGGTCACAGCGCCCGTCGCCGGACCAGCAGCCCGAGCACCAGCAGGCCCGGCAGCAGCGGCAGCCACATGGTCAGCAGCCGGTAACCGAGCACTGCGGAGGCGGCCGCGGTGGCCGGGGTCCCGGCGGCGGTGAGGGCGAACGCCAGCGCAGCGTCGAGGGAGCCGAGGCCGCCCGGGGTCGGCAGCAGGGCGGCGGCGCCGCTGGCGGCGAGGTAGAGGAGCGCCACCCGGGCCGGAGGCAGCGGCAGGCCGACCGCCCGGGTGACGGCGAAGAGCACCAGCGCGTGCAGCCCGGCGAAGGCCAGCGAGCCGCCCCACAGTGCGGCCGCGCGGACCGGGCGTGCGTGCAGGGCGCGGATGTCGGCGGCCACCGTGGCCACCGCGCCCCGGCAGCGGGACCACACCCGGGCCCGGAGCAGCACCACGCCCAGGGCGGCCGCGGCCGCCGTGGCGAGGACCACGGCCCCGGACACGTGCGGGATGCGCAGCAGCCCCGGGCACGCGGGAGCGAGCACGGCGATCAGCGCCAGCCGGACCACGGCACCGGAGGCCGCCTTGACCGCGAGGGCCGACGCACCTCGGCCCGCCGTGATCCCGCAGCGCATCAGGAACCGCAGGTTCACCGCGCCCGCGCCGAGCCCGGCGGGCAGCACGTGGTTGGCGGCGGACGCGGCGAACTGGGCGGCGACCAGCCGCCCGCCGGGCAGCCGCCGCGTGACCGCGCCCTGCTGGGCGAGGGCGGAGGACACCCAGGTCCCGGCCGCCGCCACGGCCGCCACCAGCAGCCACCCCTGGTCGGCAGCGGCGAGCCGGGCCGCTCCGTGCGCCACGACCGGCCAGTGCCGCCGGAGCAGCCAGCCCGCGCCGAGCAGCAGCACCAGGCAGGCACCGCTCTGCCAGTAGAGTCCCCGGCGGCCCAGGACGGGCGTGGCATTCGCGTTCGGGACCATCGAGGCACCCACCCCTGCTTCCCCTGCGGTGCGCAGGACCCTCTGCGGACTCAGGGACAAACACTGACAAACTAACCACGCGGAGAGGCGTAGGCAGCGCGGGTATGTCCATACGAACGGCGGCACTACGCGCTGTAAGGTTGTGCCATGGCTGGCACAGGGTCCCGCGGCAGGACGGAGCGGCGCAGCGCCGGAGAGCTGGAGAGCGAGGTCCTGGCGGCCCTGTGGGCGACCGAACGGCCGTTGACCCCGGCCGAGATCCAGACCGAGATCGGCGGCGGACTCGCGTACAACACCGTGCACACGATCCTGAAGCGGTTGTACGACAAGGGCCTGGTGCTGCGGGACGCCGACGGGCGGCGCGGGGCGTACCGGCCGGCGAAGAACGCGGCCGAGCTGACCGCCGAGGCGATGCACGAGGCCCTGGACCGGGGTCCGGACCCGATCGCGGCGCTGCAGCAGTTCGTGTCCGGGCTCAGCCCGGAGGAGGAGCGGGCGCTTCGGAACCTGTTCGCCGGAGGCGGCGCATGAGGTTCGACGTCTACACCCCGCTGCTGGTCTCCCTGCTGCTGCCCCTGGTCAGTCCGGTGATCGGCCGCCGGGTCGCGCCGGCGCTGGCGGCGCGCGTGCTCGCGTCCGCCGCCGTGCTGACCGCCGCCGCGGCCACCTGGTCCCTGGTCCTGCTGACGACGGCCCTGCTGGGCGACGCCCCGCCGGTGGTCCGGGAGGCCCACGAGGACGGGCGCCCGCTGGCCGACCCGGTGCCCGAGGTGATCGGCGTCGCCGCCTGCCTGGCGCTGCTCGTGGTGGTCTGGCGGGTGCAGCGGGCGGTGCGGGCCGAGCGGCACACCCGGCGTGCGCTGCGGCGGCTGTGCGAGGGGCATCCGCGGGACACCGAGCTGGTGGTGGCGGCCTGCGAGGTGCCGCGGGCGTTCGCGATCCCGGGGCGGCCGGGCCGCATCCTGGTCACCTCGGCGATGCTGGGCGCGCTGGCACCGGCGGAGCGGCGGGTGCTGCTGGCCCACGAACGCGCCCACCTGCGGCACCGGCACGGCCGCCTGGTGACGGCGGTGACGCTCGCCGCGGCGGCCAACCCGCTGCTCGGGCCGGTCCGTTCGGCCGTGACCTTCCTGGTGGAGCGGTGGGCGGACGAGCGGGCGGCGACCGAGGTCGGGGACCGCGGCACCACCGCCCGGGCGCTGGCCCGGGCGGCGCTCAGCGCGCGGCCGGGCTGCGCCCTGAACTTCGCCGACCGCGCGGTGACCCGCCGGATCGCGGCGCTGCAGACGGCTCCACCGCCCTCACTGTGGCCGGCCGCCGCGGCCGTCCTCGCGCTCGGCGTCGGAGCCGCCCTTCTCGCCGCGGACGCGACGGACGACCTCCTACGCCTGCTGTCCAACGCCCTGACGTGAAGCGCCCCGTAAGGGGCGCTGGGGGTACCCCCGGCCGAAGCTGGGGGAGGAACTGCGCGATCAGCCACATCGGACCGGCACTCCGGAACGCATCCGCACCCCTGCGGCGCGGTCCCGGAAGAGCTCCGCCGGAAGTGCCGCGATCCGCGATCGGTCGTCCGCGCCACCGTCGTGGCTGGTCGCGCAGTTCCCCGCGCCCCTGACGGGGCGCTGCCGCTCGGGTCGGCCGAGCCTGACGGGGCGCTGCTGCTCGGGTCGGCCGAGCCTGACGGGGCGCTGCTGCTCGGGTCGGCCGAGTCAGCTCGGGCGGGTGGGCGCCCTGTGCAGCGGCTGCCCCGGGGTCGGTCCCGGGCGTACCGGCGGCACCGCCCGCACCGCCGGGCTCTCCGTGCCCACCGTCACCGGCTCCCCGTGGTGGTACACCGTCAGTGGCGGGCCGTCCAGCAGGGTGTACGTCGCCTTGTCCGCGCCGATCTCCACCCGCAGCCTGCTGCCGCGCAGTTGCAGGCTGAAGGCGAGCCGGCGCAGCCGCTCGGGCAGTCGGGGGGCGAAGCGGGCCCCGTCGTCGTAGTGGCGCAGCCCGCCGAAGCCGGCCACCAGGGCCATCCAGGTGCCGGCGAGGGAGGCGATGTGCAGTCCGTCGCGGGTGTTGTGCTCCAGGTCGTCGAGGTCCATCAGCGCGGCTTCCGCCGTGTAGGCGTGGGCGAGCGCGAGGTGCCCGGCCTGGGCGGCGACGACGGCCTGGCAGCAGGCCGACAGCGAGGAGTCGCGGACGGTCAGCGGCTCGTAGTAGGCGAAGTTGCGGGCGATGTGCTCCTCGTCGAAGTACGCCTCGCAGGTGTACATGGCCAGCACCAGGTCCGCCTGTTTGACGACCTGTTTGCGGTACAGGTCGAAGTAGGGGAAGTTCAGCAGCAGCGGGTACTGCTCGGGCCGGGTGTTCTCGAAGTCCCAGCGCTGGTAGCGGGTGAACCCGGCGTGCTGTTCGTGGACACCGAGCTCGTGGTTGTAGGGGATGTGCACGGACTCGGCGGCGTCCCGCCAGGCGGCGCTCTCCTCCGCGTCGACGCCCAGCTCCGCCGCCTGCCTCGGGTGGCGTTCGACGGCGTCGGCGGCGGCGAGCAGGTTCGCCCTGGCCATCAGGTTGGTGTACGTGTTGTCGTCGGCGACCGCGCTGTACTCGTCGGGGCCGGTGACGCCGTCGATGTGGAAGGCGCCGCGGCTGTCGTGGTGCCCGAGCGAGCGCCACAGGCGGGCGGTCTCCACGAGCAGTTCGACGCCGGTGTCCCGTTCGAAGTCGGTGTCGCCGGTGGCGGCGACGTAGCGGACCACGGCGTCGGCGACGTCGGCGTTGACGTGGAAGGCGGCGGTGCCGGCCGGCCAGTAGGCCGAGCCCTCCGGTCCCGCGATGGTCCGCCAGGGGAACGCGGCCCCGTCCAGACCGAGCTGGGCGGCGCGTTCGCGGGCGGCGGGCAGGGTGCTGTGCCGCCAGCGCAGCGCCTCGGCGACGGCGCCGGGGGCGGTGTGGGTGAGGACGGGCAGCACGAACATCTCGGTGTCCCAGAAGGCGTGCCCGTCGTACCCGGAGCCGGTGAGGCCCTTGGCGGGTATCGCCCGCTGTTCGGCGCGGGCGCCGGCCTGCAGGACGTGGAAGAGGGCGAAGCGGACGGCCTGCTGGACCTCCTCGTCGCCGTCCACCTCCACGTCGGCACGGGACCAGAAGTCGTCCAGGTAGCCGCACTGCTCGTCGGTGAGGCCCTGCCAGCCCTCGTGGGCGGCGGCCGCGAGGGCCGCGTCCACCTGGTCGGCCATGGCGGGCAGCGAACGCACCCCCGACCAGCCGTGCGCGACGAACTTCTCCACCCGCAGCCGCTGCCCCGGCTCCAGGACGGAGGTGACCGTCAGCCGGGCCACGTCCACGCCGCTCTCGGCGCGCGCCGTGGTCCGCTCGGGACCGGAGACGGTGTGGTCGGCGGCGACCGCGACCCGCAGCCCGCTGCGCCGGGTACGGTGGACCAGGCGCAGCCGGTGCCCGGAGGCGAAGTCGTCCTCCTGCTCCAGCGGCGACTGCAGCGCGAGCGCCGCACGGGGGTCGCCGTTCGACTCGGGCAGTTGCTCGTTGGCGACCAGCTCGGACTGGACCACGATCCGGCATCGGCGGTCGACGGCCTCCACCTCGTAGGCGACGGCGGCGATCGCCCGCTGGGTCAGCGAGACCAGCCGGGTCGAGCGCACCCGCACGGTGGAGCCGGCCGGCGAGGTCCACTCGCAGGTCCGCTCCAGAATGCCCCGGCGCAGGTCCAGCACCCGCTCGTGGGCGACGAGCCGGCCGTAGCGCAGGTCGAAGGGCTCGTCGTCGACCAGCAGCCGCAGGATCTTGCCGTTGGTGACGTTGATGACGGTCTGCCCGGACTCCGGGTAGCCGTAGCCGGCCTCGGCGTACGGCAGCGGGTGGACCTCGTGCACGCCGTTGAGGTAGCTGCCCGGCAGTCCGTGCGGTTCGCCCTCGTCGAGGTTGCCGCGCCAGCCCACATGCCCGTTGGACAGCGCGAACACCGACTCGCTCTGCGCGAGCACGTCCAGGTTGAGCGCGGTCTCGCGGACCGTCCAGGGTTCGACGGCGTACGCCCGTTGGGTGATCACTCCTTGCCTCCCAGCTCGGCGAGGTCCTTGACGACCGTGTCCGCGCCGTGTGCGTACAGGGCGTCCGTCTGCCCGACGCGGTCCACGCCGACGACGTACCCGAAACGGCCCGCCCTCCCCGCGTCCATGCCCGCCAGGGCGTCCTCGAAGACGGCGGCACCGGCCGGTTCGACCCCCAGGTCGTGGGCGGCGGCCAGGAAGGTGTCCGGGTGCGGCTTGCCGGGCAGCCGGCGCTCGGCGGCCACGACGCCGTCGATGCGGACGTCGAAGAAGTGCTCGGCGCCGATCGAGCGCAGTACGTCACGGCAGTTGGCGCTGGAGGAGACGATCGCGGTGCGCAGCCCGTGGGCGCGGACCGCCTCCAGGTAACGCAGGGTGCCGTCGTAGGCCTCGACGCCCTGGGTGCGGATCTTCTCCAGCAGCAGTTCGTTCTTGCGGTTGCCGAGACCGTGCACCGTCGGGGCGTCCGGTGGGTCGTCCGGGGTGCCGTCGGGCAGGTGGATGCCGCGGGAGTCGAGGAAGGCGCGGACCCCGTCGGCGCGGGGGCGTCCGTCGACGTACTCGTCGTAGTCGGCGGCCGCGTCGAAGGGCCGCTGTCCGTCGTGGCCGCGCAGGAAGGCGTCGAAGGTCTCCTTCCAGGCCGCCGCGTGCACGACGGCCGTCTTGGTGACGACCCCGTCGAGGTCGAAGAGACAGGCCTGGATGGTGTCGGGCAGACCGAGTGCAGTCATGTCCCGCATCTTCCCCACCGGACGGGTTCGAGGGGGTGGCGCCCGCCACATTCCGGGCCGGGTGCCACACTTTTTGCGTGCCGCTGACTTTCGACGACCTCCTCGACCGCGCCCGTGCACTGGCCGCACGGGCTCCGCGCGCGATCCTCGGCATCGCGGGCAGCCCCGGCGCCGGCAAGACGACCCTCGCCGAGCATCTGGTGCGGGAGCTGAACGGCACCGGTGCGCCGTGGGCCGCGCACGTGCCGATGGACGGCTTCCACCTGGCCGACGTCGAGCTGGACCGGCTCGGGCTCAGGGACCGCAAGGGGGCGCCCGCGACCTTCGACGCGGCGGGTTACGCGGCGCTGCTGCGGCGGTTGCGCGAGGAGAGGGACGTCGTGGTGTACGCGCCGGGCTTCGAGCGGGTCCTGGAGCAGCCGATCGCGGGGGCGGTCCCCGTCCTGCCCACGGCCCGCCTGGTGGTGACGGAGGGCAACTACCTGCTGCTGACGGACGGTTCGTGGGCACGGGTGCGGCCGGCCCTGGACGAGGTGTGGTTCTGCGAGATCGACGAGACCGAGCGGATACGGCGGCTCGTCGCCCGGCACGAGGAGTTCGGCAAGGGACACGATGAGGCGGCGGCCTGGGTGGCGGCCACCGACCAGCTCAACGCCGACCTCGTCGCGTCCACCCGCGCCCGAGCCGACCTGGTAATCCCGGAGACGGCGCTGCCCGGCGCCCCCTAAGGGGCGCTGGGGATACCCCTGGCGGAAGGCCGGGGGAGGAACTGCGCGACCAGCCACGACGCCGCCGCAGCCGAACGCCGACCTGGTCGCCACCACCCGGGACCAGGCGGACCGGGTGGTCCCGGAGACAGCACTGGGCAGCGCCCCGTAAGGGGTTTTGTTAACGAGTGGCGAACCAAGTGACAAGTAACCCTCCGATAGCTTTCAGGGCTTCGCCGCAGCGGTCTTCTTCGGCTGGCGGGGCACGGTCTTGGTCTTGTCGAGGTGTCCGTAGACCGTGGAACGGGGCACGTTGAACATGTCGGCGATCTGCTGGACGGTCTTCTCCCGGGGTAGAGCTGCTGGGCGACCTCCGCCTGGTCTGCCGTGAGCTTGGGCCGGCGCCCGCCTACCCGGCCGCGGGCCCGCGCGGAGGCGAGCCCGTCGTTCGTGTTCGCCACGATCAGCTCTCTCTGGAGCTCCGCGAGCACGCTGAGCATCCCGAACGTGGCTCGGCCTTCCATGGTGGAGGTGTCGATGCCCTGCTCGATGACGTGCAGCCTGATCCCGCGCTCGCGCAGTTCGGCGCCGAGGGTCACCAGGTGCAGCACGGAGCGGGAGAGCCGGTCGAGCCGGGTGAGGGTCTGTGTAGCGAACGGGCCTGTCTCACATTCGGTGGTGACGCAGAGTGGTGAGGTGTCGTTGGTATCCGTGTGAAGGATGTCAACGAGCTTGTGCAGACGGTGTTTTCGGGGCTGTCCCCACTGGTCATCGAGGATGTGGTCGACGAGGGCGAGCGAGTCGTGGTGCGGGCGCGGACTCCGCAGGACACTGCGGCCTGTCCGGTGTGTGGGGCCTCGTCGGGGCGGGTGCACGGTTATCACTGGCGGACGGTGGCTGACGTGCCGGTCGACGAACGGCGGGTGGTGGTCCGTGTGCGGGTGCGACGTCTGGTGTGCCCCACCCGCGGCTGCCGACATACCTTCCGCGAGCAGGTGCCCGGAGTCCTGGACCGATACCAGCGGCGTACGATCCGCCTGACCAGGCAAGTCAAGGCGGCGGTCAAGGAGTTGGCGGGCCGGGCAGGGGCGCGTTTGCTGGCGATACTCGCGGCGGGCGTCTCGCGTCACACGGCTCTGCGCGCCCTCCTGCGGATCCCGTTGCCCACCGGGCGGGTGCCCCGCGTGATCGGCGTCGACGACTTCGCTCTGCGCCGGCGCCACCGCTACGCCACAGTGATCATCGATGCGGAGACGCATGAGCGGATCGACGTGCTGCCCGACCGCACGGCCGATACCCTGGAGGCGTGGCTGCGCGAGCATTCGGGCATCGAGGTCGTATGCCGGGACGGCTCCGCGACCTATGCCGAGGCCATCCGCCGCGCCCTGCCTGACGCGGTGCAAGTCGGTGATCGGTGGCATCTGTGGCACAACCTGTGCGAAGCCGCTCTGAGCGAGGTCAAGGCACACAGCGCCTGCTGGGCCACCGTACTGGACGCGCCGATCTACGACGGGCCCCGCGCTCAGACCACCCTGGAGCGCTGGCACCAGGTCCATGGCCTGATCGACCAGGGCGTGGGCCTGCTCGAATGCGCCCGCCGCCTGCAACTGGCCCTGAACACCGTCAAACGGTACGCTGACCGGCCCGAGCGCATGCTCCGCGTCCCCAAGTACCGTGCCAGCCTGGTCGATCCCTACCGCGAGCACCTGCGCAAACGCCGGACCGAAGATCCCGGCGTCCCCGTCCTGCACCTCTTCGAAGAGATCAAAGCCCTCGGCTTCACGGGCTGTCTGAATCTTCTGTACAAGTACATCAACCAAGGCCGCGCGGACGCCGACCGCAGCCACATCTCGCCACGTCGACTCGCCCGGATGCTGCTGACCAGGCCCGACAACCTCAAAGCCGAGCAGCACGAGCTCCTGGCCAAACTCACCGCCGCCTGCCCCGAGATGACCCAACTGGCAGCGGGTATCCGGGACTTCGCCCCGCTCCTTACGCCACACACCGACAATCCCGATGCGCTCACACGCTGGATCGCCCGAGTCCGAACAGCCGACCTGCCCCACCTCCACGCCTTCACCCAGGGCCTGGACCGGGACATCGACGCCGTGATCGCCGCACTCATGCTTCCCTACAGCAACGGCCCGACCAAGGGCGTCAACACCAAGACCAAACAGATCGCACGCCAGATGCACGGACGAGCAAGCTTCACCCTGCTCCGGCATCGCATCCTCCTCGGATAGCCGCACGCTCCGTCACCACCGAATGTGAGACAGGGCCGCTCACCGTACAGACCCGAAATAGGCGTCTTCCTGGGCCTGGATGTCGGAAAGAGTGCTCACCACGGACACGGGCTCACCCCGGCCGGCAAGAAGGTCTTCGACAAGCAGCTGCCCAACACCGAACCGAAGCTGAGACAGGTCTTTGACAAGCTCCGCGAGACGTTCGGCACCGTCCTGGTCGTCGTGGACCAGCCCGCCTCGATCGGAGCGTTGCCTCTGACGGTCGCCCGCGACACGGGCTGCAAGGTTGCCTACACCTGCCCGGCCTGTCGATGCGGCGGATCGCCGACCTCTACCCAGGTGAGGCGAAGACCGACGCCCGCGACGCGGCCGTCATCGCGGACGCCGCCCGCACCGTGCCGCACACCCTGCGCTCGCTGGAACTGACCGACGAGATCACCGCCGAGCTCACCGTCCTCGTCGGCTTCGACCAGGACCTGGCGGCCGAGGCCACCCGCACCAGCAACCGGATCCGGGGCCTGCTCACCCAGTTCCACCCGTCCCTGGAACGGGTCCTCGGCCCGCGCCTGGACCACCAGGCCATCACCTGGCTGCTGGAACGCTACGGATCCCCGGCCGCGCTGCGAAAGGCCGGACGCCGCAGGCTGGTCGAGGTAATCCGGCCCAAGGCCCCGCGCATGGCGACACGGCTGATCGACGACATCTTCGAGGCACTCGACGAGCAGACCGTCGTGGTCCCGGGCACCGGCACCCTCGACATCGTGATCCCCTCGCTGGCCCGCTCGCTCGGCACCGTGCACGAACAAAGATGGGCGGCAGAAGCCCAGATCACAGCCCTGCTGGAGGACCACCCTCTTTCGAAGGTCCTGACGTCGCTGCCCGGCGTCGGCGTCAGGACCGCCGCCACGCTGCTGGTCACCGTCGGCGACGGCACCAGCTTCCCCACCGCCGCCCACCTCGCTTCCTATGCCGGCCTCACCCCGACCACGAAATCGTCGGGGACCTCGATCCACGGCGAACACGCGCCCAGAGGCGCCAACCGGCAGCTCAAACGCGCGATGTTCCTGTCCGCGCTCGCCGCCCTGCACGACCCCGCCTCCCGCACCTACTACGACAAATGCCGAGCCCGCGGGAAGACCCACACCCAGGCACTTCTCCGCCTCGCCCGACAACGGATCAACGTGCTGTTCGCAATGCTCCGCGACGGCACCTTCTACGAACCCCGAACCCCACGCCTCGCTTGACCAAAGACATAGAGGCACCCCCCCGGCCCCCGGCACCGAAGCTACCCTCGCCTCGCCCACACTCCTGCCTGCCCGCTGTCACGGGAACTACCGCCACGCCTCACCTGCGCCGCAACCCCCTCACCTCCCATCACCTGACCCCCACCGTTACCAGCCCCCACACCGCCCCCGCCCCCGCCCTCAGCGTCCGCGTCCGCGTCCGCGTCCGCGTCCATGCTCTCACCAGCCTCCGACGACTCCCCGCCCCCATCGTCCACGTCCATCCTCTCACCACCCCACAGGAACTCGCCCGCCTCCGGACCCGCCACTCCACCCTCCATACCACCGACCAGATCCAACCCCCCAAACGCGAACAACCCACCCCCCAACTCCACACCCCCCACAGCCGGAAGCCTCCCGAACTGCCCACCAAAAATTTCGGAATTCCCCTCCCCCCACCCACCCGACAGAAAACCCCCCTCCACCCCAGCAGTCCCCCCGCCGAACACCCTACCGACCACGGCAAGCCCATCCGACGCAGCAGACCCACCGACCGCATCCGCAGGCGGCAATACCACCCCCAACCCCGACGCCGCGGCAACCCAACCAGCCACACCAGCCGGCTCACTGAGCACCGCCAAACCGTTGTCCGTCAACTCCAACCCGCGACTCAAGAGCTTATTGATCTGCAGCTCTCTCAGGTTTTCACGAACAGTCGGATGTGCAAGATTGAGGGCGTCGCCGATCTCAGGGATTCTCGGCAGCCGACGTTTCTGCTGCGTCAACTCGTGGCGGGCCGTGAGGACCCGCAACTGCGTGCCGGTGAGCCTTCGCTTGAGCCGCGCCGCAGGCGACACACCAGACACACCCACCGCGTCCGTGGGCTCCATGGTCATTTTTTGACCCAGCTCGGTCAACGCCAACTCGCGCGGCAAATACTCGCGGCGCAGCAAGCCCATGAGCTCCAAGGACTGCGTGTGGTAATGCACACTACTTCTGGGCATACCGTCAACGGCCTTGCAGACCTCGTCGCGCGTTGGCAGTCGGCCTAGGTCTTGTCCCAAGTCCCAGACTTTTTGGAGCACTTGACGCTGCCCGTCATTGGGCTCCGACCTGTCGTCCCCGGTATCTGAAGATCCGCTCGGCAGAGGCGACCCGGTCGACCCGCCGGGCTCACCCGCCGCATCCCTGGGCCGTCCGATCACCACCCAGCCCTCCTTGGACAACCCCAGCACAAACCGAAGCTGCTGATCGCCAGTCAGGTAGCCCTTGCTCCGTAGCCCCTTCACTCTGTGCGCCGCAAAGCGCCAGTCTCTATCGACGGCCTTGCCGATCTCCTCGTCCGTCGGCGCCTCGCCCAGCCGATGCGTCAAGTCCCGGATGGTCTGAAGCACCTCGCCATCCTCGAGGATGCGTCCTGCGCCGACCCCCTGCGACCCGCCAACCTCACCGGCTGCGCCCGCAACTTGCCGGAACGCCTCCCGGCCGTCTGCGGTCAACCTATACCCCCGATTTTTCTTGCTGTAGGTGAGGAGCTCCTTGCTCTTCAGTCTTTGCGCCGTGGGATTCACCCGCTGGCCGTCATTCCAATTGAGTCTCTTGGCGACCGCCGCCTCCAGAGGCGGTTCGTCGTGTGGCTCCGGCGCCAGTTCTCCGATGGTCTGCAGCACCTCGCGTTGGTTGCCAGTGAGCTTGACGACTCGGCCATTCAGAAGCCTGAGCACTATCAAGCCCCCGGCCCCTGCGGCGTTTGGCTGGTCGGACTGCCCACCGGCGCCCGGCCCAACAGTGACGAGCTGACCCGCCGGTACCCTGTCCGACACCGCGGTCTCGCCGACCACATCCGCAGGCGGCAACACCACCTCCACGCCCTCCGAAGCCACATCCAGCCCCAACACATCCTGCCCACCCCACAGGAACTCGCTCATCTCCGGGCCCGCCACTCCACCCTCCATACCCTCCATGCCACCGACCAGATCCAACCCCCCAAACCCGAACAACCCACCCCCCAACTCCACACCCCCCACAGCCGGAAGGCTCCCGAACTGCCCACCAGTACGGCCCGAGCCAACGAGCCCGTCCGCCGGCTGCCCGCCCCCCGCCAAACCCCCCTCACCAGCCAGCCCACCAACAACCCCATCCCCACCAGCACCCCCACCCACAGGCAACCTAAACATCTCCCGGCCCCTGGTGGTCAGATCATGCCTTCCATTCACCTCGCCGGTCAGCAATTTCTTATTCATCTTAGGTCCCAGTCTAAACGCCATCCTGGCCACCCTTTTGTTGTTCCATTTATCGTCGTTGGTTTCCTCCTTGAGCATGGTGGCGGCCTGCTCTGTCGTCGGCCCACGGCCCTCCCGCTCTGTAAACTTCGCAACGGCCTCGAGAAAAACCTTCTCCAGGCGGCCGACTCTGACGATCTCGCCGACCGGGGGGCCGGACGGCAACCCAAACATCTTCCGACCCAAGTTTGACAGATCATGCACTCCGTGCACCCCGCCGGTCAACAATTTCTTATTCATCTTGGGTCCCAGTTGACACGCCACGCTGGTCACCCTTTTGTTGTTCCAATTCTTGTCGTTGGTTTCCTCCTTGAGCATGGTGGCGGCCTGCTCTGTCGTCGGCCCACGGCCCTCCCGCTCTGTAAACTTCGCAACGGCCTCGAGCAGTTCGCGCTCCAAGGGGGGGAGTGTGTCGATCCCGCCAGCCGGGGGCCCGGACGGCCCAGCAGCCCCACCGGCCGCATCCGCCGACCGCAACACCACCCCCCCGTTCTCCGAGCCCGCACCCACCTCCTCCCGCGCACCCTGCCCACCCCGCAGAAACTCCTCCGACCAATCTGGCAGCCCATCCCTCGCACCCTCCACGCCCTCCATACCACCGACCTGACCGACGTCCTCAAACGCCGACAACCCACCCCCCAACTCCACACCCCCCACAGCCGGAAGCCCCCACAACTGCCCACCAACAACCCCGGAACTCCCCTCCCCCGCACCGGAAAGCCGATCCCACAAGAAACCCTCCACCCCCCCCACAGCCTCCCCA
>NZ_JAEKKT010000556.1 GCF_019510245.1 Streptomyces sp.
CGCGCCAGACCGGCCAGCACGTTGCCGCGGCAGCCGCCGAGCTCCAGCACCGACTGGTGAGCCGCCCAGTCGAAGCCCTGTGTCAGCGCGGGGATGAGCGGACGGCTGGCGTCCTCGGCCATGCCGACGAGCCCGTCCTTCTTCTCCTCACTGTCGTACAGCTCTCCGAACATGTCCTCGCCGCTGTACGTGGCGGCCTGCGGAGCCCCGGTGCGCAGCGCCTCGGAGAGCCGGCCCCAGGCCGGGTACATCACCTGGTCGGCGGCCCGGAGGAAGCCGCCCAGATAGCCCTCGGCGCCCGGCACCAGACACTGCCCGGTGATGTCCGAGTTGCGGTACCGGCCGGATTCCCCGCGCTCCAGGAAACCCAGCTCGGCCAGGGCCGCCAGAAAGTGCCCGGTGCCCCGGGCGTGCAGGCCGAGCCGCCTGCGCAGCTCCTCCTCGTCGCCCGGCTCCTTGGCCAGCGCCTCGAACAGGCCCAGCTCCATCCCGGTCAGCACGAGCTTCGCCGACTGGAACGCCATGGCCTGGCCCAGCACGGCCGCCGGTCCGGCGGCGGTGTTGGTGTCCGTCATCTCGTCGGTCCTCTCAGACCGTGGCCGGCACATGGCCGGCCACGCGGGCGATCGCATCGGACAGCACCGCCGTCGGGTCGTCCGAGGACTCCGCCGCACGGTCCGTGGGCCGCAGTTCCGCGCCCGCGCCGATGACATGGGTGCGCAGCGGAATCCCGAGCTTCTCCGCGACCTTCGTCGCCGCCTCCGCCCAGTGGCCGCCGTCGGGGCCGGTGAGCAGCACGTACGAGTCCCAGAACAGGTCGATCGTGGAGATCGTCTCCTCGCCCCGGCGCAGCCACAGATGGGGAGCGCGGGTACCGGGCTCGCCGGTGAGCTCGAGGTCGGGGGAGAGCACCTTGGCGCCCGCCGGCGCGACCACCGACGAGGAGCGGTAGCGGTATCCGAGCGTGATGACGACGTCGTCGACGAAGTCCTCCTTGTCCTGGTCGGTGGCGTAGCCGTGCCGGATCCGGTTACGGACCAGCGCCTGCTCGGACATGGCCTTGCCCAGGGGACGGCGCTCGGCGTCGTAGGTGTCGAGGAGGGCGTCGGTGCCCCACCCGTCCAGCACCGCGGCCAGCTTCCAGGACAGGTTGTGGGCGTCGTGGATACCGGTG
>NZ_JAEKKT010000429.1 GCF_019510245.1 Streptomyces sp.
GGCCTGGTGATTGGCCATGAGCACATGCAGGAGCCGATCGCGGCGAGGGCATCGAAGGAGCGGCTGCTCCGGTGCATGCTGCGAGGATGCCGAGCATGCGCGCCGTGCGACGGTGCGGGGCCGCCCTGTCGCACGGCGCCGGGGCCTGTGCGGAACTGCGCTGTGTCAGGCGTTCCCGGCCGTCAGCCCTGTTCAAGTCGACCGGTTGTCGCGAAGCGCGGGGCGCGTTTCGCAGTGAAGGCGGCCAGGCCTTCGGTGTGCTCCGGGCTGCGGGCGGCGGTGCCCTGGGCGTCGGCCTCGGCGGCGAGTACGTCGGGGAGGCCGGAGTGGGCGGCCAGGTGCAGGAGGTGCTTGGTGCGGCCGTGGGGACCGGTCGCTCCGGTGGTCGTGGCCGTGCCGAGGTCGCGTCGTCGAGTGCCGTCCGCGGCGTCAGGCCCCACCTCGTGGATGTCGGGCCGCGTTCCTGAACTGGATCGGGCTCTGTCCGGTTCGGGACTGGAAGTACTTGTTGAAGTTGGTGGCACTGCTGAAGCCGAGGTGTGCGGCGATGCGGGCGGCCGTCTCGTCGCTGTGGGCCAGGCGGCGCTTGGCTTCCAGCATGACGCGTTCGTCGATGAACTCCTTGGCGTTGGTGCCGACCGCTGATGCGGTTGCCCTCCTCAGCGTGCGCGGGGAGTAGCCCAGGGCTCTCGCGTAGTCAGCGACCTGATGGGTCTTGGTGAAGTCCCGCTCGACCGCCTCGCGGAATCGGCGGAAGGTCTCGCTGTCTTCCTTAGGCCCGGGAAGCCCACCCGGCCGGTCGGCCAGGCGGAGCACCAGCACGGACAGCAGGTGCCGCAGGATGGCGATGTGCACGTCGAGCGGACTCGTGCCGACGGCACCGTACTCGTGACAGAGGTGCTCGATCGCCAGATCGACGGCATGGTCGTCGACGGCGTCGTACTGCACCGGGCCACCCGACGTCTCCAAGCGCGCCGCGACCATCGGATCGAGGAAGTCGCTCTCGAAGAGCACCAGATGCCCCTCGACCTTGCTCAGGTCTCCCCACCTGTGGACCTGCCCCGGACGGATCCACAACCACCTCCCGGGGGTCGCCTCGTAGGTGGTGAAGTCGACCTCCTGCCTCAGCGTCCCGCTGACCGCGGCGATGAGGTGGTGGAAATCGGGGCGTTGCGGTGTCGTGAACCTGACGGCCCCACGCCGCCGGAACTCGGCCAGTGACATCACCTCGACGCCGGCCGGAGTTCCGACGCCCGCGTCGAAGTCCACCCTCAGGATGCCGGTGCTCTGTCCGAAATTCACCATCACGAGACCAGAATCTACCGCAGCACCGACCGAATTTTGGCCCAATGTTGATGCCAGAACCACAAGCCGCCCACCAGGCCACAAGCACGAGGGAATGACGAACATGAGCGACAACAAGACCACCGTCCTCACCGCGGTCAAGGAGCTTTTCGGCGACAAGGACGTGACCGCCGTCGACCGGTGGGTCGCCGCCGACTACCGCCAGCACAGCTCGGCCGCGCCCGACGGCCCCGAAGGCCTGCGTGGGCTGATCGAGTCCCTCACCGACGACGTCCGTCACGAGGTCGCCCGGGTCATCGCCGAGGGCGACCTGGTCGCGGTCCACGGCGTCTACCACGGCTTCGGTCCGGACCCGCTGGTCGCCCTCGACCTGTTCCGCGTCGCCGACGACAAGCTCGCCGAGCACTGGGACGCGCTCACCCCCCAGGCCACCAAGACCGTCTCGGGCCGCTCGCAGGTCGACGGCCCGGCAGAGGTCACCGAGCTCGACAAGACTGAGGCCAACCGTGCCTTGGTCCTCGGGTTCGTCGAGAAGATCCTCAAGGGTGGTGACTTCTCCGTGGTGACCGACTTCATCTCCACCGAGCAGTACGACCAGCACCACCCGGAGGTCGCTGACGGGCTTGCCGGGCTCGGCGCCGCCTTCGCGGCGTGGACCGAGCAGGGCAAGAAGATCGCCTACGGGACGACTCACCGGGTGATCGCCGAGGGCAACCTCGTGTTGGTGGTCACCGAGGGCGTGTTCGATGTTCCGGTCGCGTACTGGGACCTGTTCCGGGTTGCCGACGGCAGGATCGTCGAGCACTGGGACATCGTGGCTCCCATCCCGGACACCCTGCCGCACGACAACGGCCTGTTCTGATCGCCGGACCAGAAAGGCGATGACGCGACGGGCACACCCCGATGGGCCGGAAAGACGATCGAGCTCAGCGCCGACAACTGTCGGCCGGTGATCCGTCGGTCCTCGAGACCGCTGTGATCGGCGTCCCCGACAAGAAATGGGGAGAAGTCGTCGTCGCCTATGTGCAGCCACGACCAAGTCTGACGGTCGATCCGGCGGCGTTGGAAACACTCGCCGCGCGCAGCCTCAGCGGCTACAAGCAGCCGGCCTCGTGCCGCTGCGCCAGCCGCCGCTTGGACGCCATCCACTTACCGATCACGGGGCCGGCCTGGCCGGACAGGGTTCATGATCGGGTGATCGCGCAAGGGCCGGCGCATGACAGCAGGGCCTCTTGGTAGCTCGGGGATGCAAACCAAACCGATCACCAGGATGTCCTGTTGCCGCAGCCTCTCGTGCCCGTGTGCGTGGAGTCCAACTCGCCGTCCCTGTCGTGTGACTGCCTCGCGCACAGGTTCGGCAACGGGCGGACCGACCGGACCGCACCCCGTCCCATGCCTCAGACATGACGGAGGTGGAGTGGCAGGTCATCCGGGTCGTGCTCCCAGTTCCTGCCTGCTTGGAGGGGCGGGGCAGCCGACCGAAGGGCTTCTGCCACAGGCAGATGATCGACGCGGTCCGCTATGTGGCCGACAACGGCGCCAAGTGGGCCGACCTGCCCTCGGACGACCAATGTTGTGCATTTTCTTGAGGGCTGCAAGAAACA
>NZ_JAEKKT010000256.1 GCF_019510245.1 Streptomyces sp.
GGTTGCCCTTGGTCAGGGCAACCATGCGGTTGGTGTGGTCCCAGACCTTCCACTTGTAGCCGAGCGGCAGGTACAGCTCCTGCTCGGCGCCGCCGTCCACCCGCACGAACACGTTCGTCGGGCCGTGGTCCGCGTTCGCGTCGTAGGTGTTCAGTGAGGCGGTGAACAGGCTCAGGTCGTAGGTGCCGTCCTCCGGCACCGAGACGGCGAAGTTGATCGCTAGATCCGAACCGGTCCGCAGGCCGGAGACACTGTACCGGTTGGAGGTGAAGAACCTGTCGACGTGATCCGGGCCGCCCTCTGGGCCGTTTTTCGTCCAGACGCTGCCGGTGTGCGGGGCGTCCTCCACCTCGTACGTGGCTTGCCACAGCTTCGTGGGGGCGACGGTGGCGGTCGCCGTGCCGCCCGGGCTCAGGATGAGCTGGTACGCGGAGGAGTCCTTCAGCTTCGGCAGCGACGCGCCGAAGTCGAAGGCGACCGTGCCGTTGGTGACCTTCGCCGTCAGCTCGCCGACCTGGAGCGGCTGCGGCGAGTCACCCAGCTGACCGGTCCAAGGGATCTCCTGGACCCGCGCGTGCACCGTGTCACCGAAGACCGCGTTGTCGACGTTGTGGAACACCACCGTGCCGTCGCCGGACGAGCCGCCGAAGATCAACCGGGCCTGCGCCTTGCCCTTGTCCAGGGTGGCGACGCCCTGCATGGTGTAGCTCACGTTCGGCTGCGGCGGGCTGACCTTCACCGTGTCGCCGCTCATCTGCGAGTACGCGTTGAGCAGCCACCACTGGCCGTTGCCACGGTTGGCCTGCACCGCCGAGTCGCTCAGGTTCCCGTCGATGTTCCAGTACGCGATGTCCGCGTCCACCTTGGACTCCTCGATCGCGGACACCCACTGGATCATCTGGCCGGGCACGGAGGTGTGGTAGTTGAAGGCGTACTCGTTGATGTTGACGGGGAGCCGGGTGCCTTCGCGGTCGGTGCCCTGGAACAGGTCCTTCTCCCACGCCCGGTACCTGGCGATGTTCTGGCGTACCGCCTCCGGGTGGCTCAGCTCGTGCCAGGTGATCACGTCCGGGAGGGTGCCGGCGGCCAGGGTGTGCGTGAGGAAGCCCTTGACCTGGTCGTACAGGACGCTGGTGTTGGGCCCGGCGATGCGGGCGTCCGGCATCCTGCCCTTGATCAGCCTGTAGGCGGAGTCCCAGGCGGCGAAGAAGTCCCTCGGGTCGGTCAGCCAGCTGACCTTGTCGTAGCTCCAGTCGCCGGTGCCGAACATGTTGCCCTCGGGCTCGTTGAACGGCACGAAGACGATGTTGTCCTGGTACTGCTTCGGCAGTCGCAGGACCTGGTCGACCTGCTTGGCGAGCTTCTCCTCGTAGAGCCTGAGCTTCTCGGCGGGGGTGTCGCCGGGCCATTCGTAGGGGAAGCCGCGGTTGATGTCCGTCATGTAGATGTACACGTCACCGTCGGTGGAGTCGGCCAGTGGCTTGACCACCTCCAGCGCGTCGGCGCCGGGGTGCTGCGGGCCGTCCTGGGCCTTGGTGGAGACGGTGCGCAGGCCCATGCCCTCGATGAGGTTGCCGGTGGGGACGTCCGGTCCGTACACGCCGTAGAGGGTGCCGGACGCGCCGCCGTGGAAGGCGCCGGTGTCCGAGGCGAGGTCGACGGTGAGGGCTCCCTCGCGAACCACGGTGACGGTCGCCTGCACGGCCTGCCCGGCCGCGGTTCCGGCCACCGTGAAGGTGCCCGTCCCGGCGTACTTCTCGGGCGGTACGGCGTCCCAGGTGATCGGCGTGTCGCGGTCGTAGCCGTCGGAGTACGAGGAGCGGATCGTGGCCGGCAGGGAGGGGGCCGTCCCGGTCGTCGTACGGACGTCGAACGACGACTGTGAGAGCCGTGTCAGGGTGGGCACGGCGTTGACCGTACCGGCCACCTGCTCGGCGGTGAGCGCCGAGTGCCAGACCGTGAAGTCGTCGATCGCGCCCTTGAGCAGCGGGTCCGGGTAGAACGACTTTCCGATGTAACCGGCCGCCGTGGCCGAACCGTCCAGCAGGTCCCCGGCGTTGACGGTCGTCGCGGCGGAGGAGACCGCCACGCCGTCGAGGTAGGTCGTGACCCGGTGGGCCATGGTGTCGAGGGTGACCGTCACCGTCCGCCAGCCGTCGGCGGGCAGCGGCGCGTAGCCGGAGACCTGCGCCTCCGCGCCTCCGCCGCCGGTGGTCACGGCGGTGCGCAGCACCCCGCCGTTGGACGGCGTCGTGAACAGGTACCTGCCGGTGTCGGTGCCCAGGTCGAAGATCCGCTGCCAGGCCGACGCGTCATCGCCCCACTTCACCCGGGCCGAGACCGTCAAGTCCGTTGCGTCTTGGAGGACTTCGCGGGGGAGACGGACGTACGCGCCGCCGGAGGTGGGCGCACCGCCGGGCAGGGACAGCGCCCTGCCACCGTCCGCGCCCGCGACGGACCGGGCGGTCGCGCCGTTGACCAAGGTAGCCGTCAGGCCGTTGCCAGAGCTGTCCGCGATCTCGCCGGCGGCAAGATCGTCCTGGTTGAAGGTGTAGCGGGCGGCGGGCCGGGGCGTCTCCGCCGCCTGTGCGGGGCCGGCGGGTGTGGCCAGCAGGCCCGCCCCGAGTGCCAGCGCCAGGGCGGCCGGGGCCCGGCGCCGGGCGAATCTCTCAGCGGATGACATGGATTGCGTCCTCAGTCCTTGAGTGGCGGCATCTGTCGAACCGGTTCGATCCAGTGCGAGAGCAGAAAGAAGGCAGTCAGGTGCGCAGGTGTGGCGGCTCAGCGGCCACCGTGGTCGTGCGGGGCCGGTCGGCGGTCGTCGGAAGGATCACTTCATCGAACCGGTTCGGCGAAGCTAACACCGGGAATCCCGGCCAGCAATCCCCTTGATTCGAAGAAATCCGGATCTTCTGCCGGGTGCAAAAGTGCGGCCGAAGGTGTTGACAGGCGTTGTCTCTGTTCCTACTTTCACTTCACGCGAACCGGTTCGACAATCGGCTCTCGCTCCTCGTGCCACTCGCCCCCTCATCACCCCTCCCGTCCGGCGCGTACTCTCTCCCCAGGGGGAGTTGAACCGGTTCGAGCAAGGAGCCGCTGTGAACATCGGTGAGATCGCCCGCCGGGCCGGTGTCTCGCGCAGCACCGTGTCGTACGCGCTGAGCGGGAAGCGCCCTGTCTCGGACGGCACGCGGCGCAAGATCCAGGAGGTCATCGACGAACTGGGCTACCGCCCGAACGCCAGCGCACGCGCCCTTGCCAACGGCCGGACCAACGCGATCGGCCTGGTCTTCCCGCCGGCCGGCAACCACTACACCGGGATGCAACTGGACTTCATCGGCAGCGTGGTGGAGGCCGCCGCGGCCCACGACTACGACGTGCTGCTCTCTCCGAGCGGGGTGGACAGCGACCGTTCGTTCCAGCGGCTGCTGGGGGAGCGGCGGGTCGATGGCGCGATCCTGATGGAGATCAGGCTGCAGGACGACCGGGCCGATCACCTGGCCGAGCTCGGTTTCCCCTTCGTCGCCATCGGCCGCACCGCCCACCCGGAGGGCGGCTGGTGGGTCGGCCTGGACCACACCGCCCTCGCCGCGGCCTGCGTCCACCACCTGGCGGACCTGGGCCACCGCCGGATCGCCTTCGTCAACCGGCCGGAACAACTGCTGCGAGCCGGATACGAGTCCGCGCACCGGGGGCTCGACGGCTTCACCAAGGCCGCCGCCGAGCGCGGGCTGACGGTACGGACGTACTGCTGCGGGGACGACGCGGCATCCGGCCAGGCCTGCCTGGAGCAGATCCTGCACGACGACCCGGCCACCACCGCCCTGGTCACACTGAACGAGGCCGCCCTCGGGGGTCTGTACCGGGGGCTCACCCAGGCGGGCCGCCATGTGCCGCGCGACTTCTCCGTCACCGGCGTCGTCGCCGGCCGCTGGGCGGAGACGGTAACCCCCCAGCTCACCGCCGCCGACGTACCGGCCGAGGAGATGGGGCGGCGCGCCGTCGACCTCCTGGTGGAGCGGCTCGACCAACCCGACGCGCCGCCTCGCCACCATCTCCTGACGCCGCCGATCTCCCTGCGGGCCAGCACCGGGCCCGGTACGGCGTCCTGACCACACTCCGCAGGTAAGCCCGCTCTCCTTTCACACGCCGATCGCTCATCGGTGCCGTCGGCGTGCCCTCACCACCTTGCCCACCCGTGCCCTCGGCACCCGCATGCCCAGAACAAAGGAACCCTCGCGATGAACAGCTCCTCCAGACAGCGCCGTCTGACCGCCGCGGCCCTCACCGCCCTGGCCGTCACCGTCACCGCCACCGCCTGCTCCTCCGGCTCGGGCAGCACCGGCACCGAGAACGCCGGCAGTGGCACGTACACCATCTGGGACCCCTACCCGCAGTTCGACAAGACCTCGGACTGGGCGAAGCTGCTCGACCAGTGCGGCACCAAGGCGGGCGTGAAGATCAAGCGGACCGGCTACGACACCAGCGACCTGGGCAACAAGACGCTGCTCGCCGCCCAGCAGGGCAACTCCCCGGACGTCCTCATCGTCGACAACCCCGTCGTGTCCACCCTCGCCGAGGCGGGCGTGCTCACCACCACTGCCGACAACAAGCTCGACACCTCCAAGGTCGACCCCAACCTCCTCGCCGCCGGCCAGTCCGGTGGCAAGACCTACGGCACACCCATCGGCGCCAACACCCTCGCCCTCTACTACAACAAGAAGATCCTGAAGCAGGCCGGAGTGGACATCACCTCGGTCAAGGACTGGACCTCGCTGACGGCGGCCCTGGCGAAGGTCAAGAAGGCCGGCAAGAAAGGCATCACGTTCTCCGCGATCGGCACGGAGGAGGGCAGCTTCCAGTTCCTGCCCTGGTTCTGGGGCGCCGGCGCCAAGCTGACCGAACTCGACTCCGCCCAGGCCGTGTCCGCGCTCTCCCTCTGGAAGGACTGGCTGAAGCAGGGCTACGCCCCCAACTCGGTCCTCAACAACACCCAGACCACCAGCTGGCAGGAGTTCGCCACCGGCGACTACGCCTTCAGCGAGAACGGCACCTGGCAGCTCGCCAACGCGAAGAAGGCCGGTTTCGACTACGGGGTGCTGCCCATCCCGGCCGCCAACGGCGGCAACGCGGCGGCCCCGACCGGCGGTGAGTTCGTCACCGTCCCGGTCCAGAAGGACACCGGCCGCTACGCCACCTCCCAGAAGCTGGCGACCTGCCTGACCAGCACCGCCAACCTGTACGACACGGACACCACGCTGTCCTACGTGGCCCCGACCGCGGAGGTCCAGGACAAGCAGGTGGCCGCGAACCCCGACCTGAAGCCGTGGGTCGAGGCGGTCAAGTCGGCCAAGGGCCGTACCAGTGACGACCTGGGCACCAAGTACCCCAAGATCTCCGAGCAGTTGTGGAAGGCCGTCCAGTCGGCCCTCAGCGGCTCCCAGTCGCCCGGGGGCGCGCTGTCCGCGGCCCAGTCCGCCGCCAAGTAGCCCGACCGCAGGGGTCGTTGATGAAACCCACGACAAAGCTGCCGGATCACCGGTCCGAACGTGTCCGGATCGGGGCGTCCGCGGTCGCCCCGCCCCCGCCCCCGGCCCCCGGCCCGGCACGCCGCCGGCCGGCCTCCCCGCAGTGGGCCGCCTGGGCCTTCCTCGCCCCGGTGACTCTCTACCTCGCCCTCTTCTACGCCTATCCGCTCTACCGCAATCTCGACCTGAGCCTGCGCGACTACACCGTCCGCTCCTTCGTCCAGGGCGACGCCCCGTTCACCGGCCTGGCGAACTACCGCACCGTCTTCGACAACCCGACCTTCACCCCGGCGTTGCTGCACACCGCCGTCTTCACCGCCGTGTGCCTGTTCTTCCAGTACGTCATCGGGCTCGCCCTCGCCGTCTTCTTCAACCAGCACTTCCGGCTCTCGGCCACCCTGCGCGCCCTGTTCCTCGTCCCCTGGCTGCTGCCGCTGATCGTGTCCGCCTCCACCTGGTCGTGGATGCTCAACAGCGAGTCGGGCGTCGTCAACGCCGCCCTGCACGCCGTAGGCATCGGCCCGGTGAACTGGCTGACCTCACCGTCCTGGTCGCTGACCTCGGTGATCATCGCGAACATCTGGATCGGCGTCCCGTTCAACCTCGTCATCCTCCACAGCGGCCTGCAGTCCATCCCCGCCGGCCTGTACGAGGCCGCCGCGCTGGACGGGGCGGGAGCCTGGCGCCGGTTCTGGCACGTCACCTTCCCGCTGCTGCGTCCGGTGTCCGCGATCACCCTGCTGCTGGGGCTGGTCTACACGCTCAAGGTCTTCGACATCATCTGGATCATGACCAAGGGCGGTCCGGCGGACTCGTCCACCACCTTTGCCACCTGGTCCTACCAACTCGGCTTCGGCAACCTGCTGCCGGCCTTCGGTCCCGGCGCGGCCGTCGGCAACCTGCTGGTCGTCACCGCCCTGGTCTTCGGCCTGATCTACGTCCGGGTCCAGCGAAGGCAGGCGCTGTCATGAACTCGAGCCGCAGGCGCACCCGGCTGAAGACCATGATCGGCGTCCTGCTGACCGCGATCATGCTCTTCCCGGTCTACTGGATGGTCAACGTCTCCCTCACCCGCGACCAGGACATGCGCAAGAGCCCGCCGGACCTGCTGCCGCTGCACGGCACTCTGGCCGGCTACCGCACCGTGCTGGACGAGCAGTTGCCCTACCTCGGCACCAGCCTCGTCATCGGCCTGGGCACCGTCGTGCTGACCGTCGCTCTGTCCGCACCCGCCGGCTTCGCGCTGGCCAAGCTACGCCCGCGCGGTGGCAGCGTACTGAACTTCGTCCTGCTGGCCGCCCAGATGATCCCCGGCATCATCATGGCGATGGGCTTCTATGCCATCTACCTGCAGCTGGGGCTGCTCCAGTCCGTGCCCGGACTGATCGTCGCCGACTCGACCCTGGCCGTCCCGTTCGCGGTGCTGATCTTCACGGCGTTCATGTCCGGCATCCCCGGCGAACTGCTGCAGGCCGCGACGACCGACGGCGCAGGGCCGCTGCGCACCTTCTGGTCCATCGTCCTGCCGATCAGCCGCAACGCCGTCGTCACCGTCTCCCTGTTCGCGTTCCTCTGGTCCTGGTCCGACTTCGTCTTCGCCAGCACCCTGGTCAACGGCGGCGCCCACGAGCCGATCACCCTGGGCATCTACCACTACATCGGCAACAACAACCAGCAGTGGAACGCCATCATGGCCACCGCCGTCGTCGCCTCCCTGCCGGCCGCGGTCATCCTCGTCCTCGCCCAGCGGTACGTCGCCGCCGGTGTGACCGCCGGAGCCGTCAAGGACTGAATCCGCCACCCGCCACAGAACCGGCCGGCTGCCGGTCGGCCGCCGCCCCCTGCCCCAGAAACGAGTCACGCCACCATGACCGCCGTTCCGTCCGGCCCGGCCTTCTCCGTCCACGACATCCCGTTCAGCACCTACGGATCCTGGTTCGACATCTCGCCCGTGGTCGCGGAGAAGACGTACGCCGAGGACCTCCACCTCGTCTCGCACCAGAACGGCATGCACGCGGTTCTGCGCCTGGTCCCCCTGGACCCAGGGACGGGCGATCGCGCGGAGACCCGAGTCGAGGCGAGCCCCGGCCTGCTCACCTGGTCCGGCGCGAGCGGGCGCATCGACCTCGCCTACGAGTCGCCGGACACCGTGAGACTCCGTGGAAGCGGCCTCGGCCTCGGCGTCTCGGCCGCCGCGCATGCCCTCACCCCGTTCAGCGGAACGTACTTCTTTCACGACCCGGCGACGGACGGGCACGTCTTCACGTCGTACGAGACCGGCCGCCGCTACCGCGTCACGGTGCTGTCCGGCACCCTGGCCGAGACGGCTGGAGCCCAGACCCTCGGCCGTGCCGAGCGCGGTCTCGCCATGGCCGCGGAGGCGGACGGGACCTGGGAGATCGCGCTCGACGAATTCGAGACCGCCCGCCCGCCCTATGCGTCCTCGGCGCCCTTCGACGACATCGTGAGGTCGGCACAGGGGGCCTTCGCGGACTTCGCCGACGCGGTCGCCCCCTGGCGCTCGTCCGCCACCCCGGCGGCCGAACTCGCTGCCTACGTCCTCTGGTCGGCAACCGTACGGCCGGCCGGCCTGGTCACCCGGCCCGCGGTGCTGATGTCCAAGCACTGGATGGACAAGGTGTGGAGCTGGGACCACTGCTTCAACGCCCTTGCGCTGGCGCCGGGTTGCCCGCAGCTGGCGCTGGACCAGTTCCACCTGCCCTTCGACCACCAGGACGCGGGCGGCGCCCTGCCCGACTCGGTCACCCACTCCGAAGTCCTCCACAACTTCGTCAAGCCCCCCATCCACGGCTGGACCTTCGGCCGCCTGCGCCGCCGCCTGCCGATGCCGCCCACCCCGGCCGAACTGTCCGAGGCCTACGACCGTTTGGCGCGCTGGAACGACTTCTGGCTCACCGCACGACGCGCCCCCGGCGCCCAACTCGCCTACTACCAGCACGGGAACGACAGCGGCTGGGACAACGCCACCACCTTCGACCCCGAACGGGTGGTCGTCACCGCAGACCTGGCCGCCTTTCTCGTCCTGCAAATGCGTGAACTCGCCTGTCTAGCAGGAGAGTTGCGGAGACGGGACGAGGCGGCCCGGTGGACGGCCGCCGCCGAGGAGATGCAGGCGGCGCTGCTGGACCGGCTCTGGACCGGCGACAGGTTCGTCGCCCGCGGAGCCGGCACCGGCGACACCTGGAGCAGCGCGAGCCTCCTGGACCTGATGCCCGTCGTGCTGGGCGAGCATCTGCCCGCCGAGGTCGGCAGTGCGCTGGCCGACTACATCAAGGCCCACCTGACCCCGCACGGCCTGGCCACTGAACTGACCACCTCCCCCAGCTACTTGGCCGACGGCTACTGGCGCGGCCCGATCTGGGCCCCCGCCACCGTCCTCGTCGAGGACGGCCTGCGCCGGGCCGGGCACCAGCGGCTGGCGGACGACATCAGTGCCCGCTTCCGCGCCCTGTGCGAGACGCACGGTTTCGCCGAGAACTTCGACGCGCTGACCGGAACGGGTCTGCGTGACCGCGCATACACCTGGACGGCGAGCAGCTACCTGCTCCTCGCAGAAGCGCACGCTCTCCGGGACGGCCGCTGACCGCAGTCCTCTCAAGGCCCCGGGGCTGTACCGGCCCCGGCCCCCTCCCCACCTCAGGAGCCGCACGATGAAGTTGCTCTCCGCCCTCCCCGACGCCGCCGCCCGCACCAGACGCCGAGCCGTCTCTTCCACCGCCGTCCTGCTGGCCGCCCTGGCCGCTACCCTGGTGCCCGTCGCGCCCTCCCGGGCCGCTGACACCAGCGTCACCGTCGACTTCGCCACCGCCGGCGGGGCCCCCACGTACCACGCCTCCGGCATGATCTACGGCATGACGCCGGACGGCTCGCTCCCGCAGGACCACTTCTTCAAGGACATCAAGTGGCACTTCATGCGGGCGGGCGGTGCACAGCTCAACAGCGGCGGCTACGCCACCAGCCTCGCCGACTACCAGACCCGCTGGAACTCCACTCTCGCCCAGTACAAGCGGACGGTCGCGCTCGGTGGCACGTTCGTGCTGCTGCCGCACGACCTGTGGGGCGCGGACGGCACCACCAGCCAGGGCTGGCCTGGTGACAACGGTGACTGGACGCAGTTCGACAACTTCGTCACGCAGCTCGTCAATGACGTCAGAGCCAACAACATGACCGTCGAATGGGATCTGTGGAACGAGCCGGACGGCGCCGGCTTCTGGAAGCCCTCGCAGGCCCAGTACCTGCAGATGTGGTCGCGCTTCTACGCCAAGGTGCGCGCCGCGTTCCCGAACCAGCTGATCGTCGGCCCCAGCATCGCCGGCCAGCCGAACTCCTCGAACACCTGGTGGACGACGTACCTGAACTACGTCAAGGCCAACAACGTCGCCCCGGACATCTACAGCTGGCACGACGAGCCGGGCGACCCGGTCACCGACGTCGGCCGCGCCAACTCCACGCTCTCCGCGGCGGGCCTGACCAACACCCGCGCCTACCAGATCAACGAGTACGCCACCCTGTCCATGCAGTCCCCGGGCGGCGGCGCCTGGTTCATCGGCCGCCTGGAGCGCGCCGGCGCCGACGGCCTGCGCGGCAACTGGGCCTCCGGCACGAACCTGCACGACGACGAGGCCAACCTGCTCACCAGGAACAGCGCGGGCCGGTACCTGCCGCTGGGCGAGTGGTTCATGTACCGCTACTACGGCTCCCAGACCGGCAACATCGTCAACCTCGTCCCCGGCTCCGGCACCGACGGCCTCGCCACCAAGGACAACACCGCGAAGAACGCCAAGGTGCTGCTCGGCAGCAACGGCAACACCGGCAACGTCACCGTCAACCTCACCGGCCTGAACACCACCTCGGTCGTGGAGAACGGCAAGGTCCGCGCCGTCGTCCAGCGCGTCTCCAACGGCAACGGAACGCCAAGGACGGCTACACCGTCACCCTCCTCCCGCCGTCCAACACCACCGTCTCCACGGTCGCGGTGAGCGAGAACAGCGGCCAGTGCCTGGACGACACCAACCTGAGCACCGCCAACGGCACCCAGTACCAGCAGTGGAACTGCGAGGGCGGCTACCAGCAGATGCTCGACCTCAAGCCGGTCAGCGGCAAGACCAATACCTACACCGTGGTCAACGAGCTGAGCGGCAAGTGCCTCGACGTCTCCGGGGCGTCCACCGCCGACGGCGCCGCCGTCATCCAGTACACCTGCAACGGCGCCACCAATCAGCAGTTCACCCTCAACCCGGTCACCGCGCTCGGCAACAGTCACGACTACCAACTGGTCGCCGCCCACAGCGGCAAGTGCGCCGACGTCAGCAACGTCTCGACCTCGCCCGGTGCCCTGATCCACCAATGGACCTGTGACCCGGCGAGCGCGCTGAACAACAAGAGAAACCAGATCTGGCGCCTCCAGGGCATGGGCTGACCTGTCCCCGG
>NZ_JAEKKT010000257.1 GCF_019510245.1 Streptomyces sp.
CGGAAGCCGGGCGCGAAGCGTTCCACCTGGCGTTCGACCCGGTCGGCCATGAGTTCCTGGTCCTTGGTGTCCCAGCGGCCGGTGATCCCCTCGTCGCCGGCGTCGGCGCCGATCTCGTGGGGGATGTGGGTGTAGGCCCAGGCCGATTCGGTGCCCTGCGGGGAGCGGGTGGCGTCGGCGGTGGTCATCTGGCCGAACAGCAGGAAGGGCCGGTCCGGTACCTCCCGCATGGCGATCTGCGCGGCGAAACGAGTGAGCTCGTCCAGGCCGTCGGCGAGGTGCACGGTGCCCGCCCGGGACGCCTGCTCGGCCTGCCAGGGCACCGGGCCGTCCAGCGCCCAGTCCACCTTGAAGGTGGCGAAGTCCCACTGGAACCGGCGCAGGTCCTCCTGAAGCTGCGCGGGCAGGTGCTCGGGGTCGAGGAGATCGCCGTACAGGGCGGGCACCGACACGTCCGCCAGCACCGCGCGGCGCGCCACCACCGCGTCACCGGCCGCCGTCCGCACACCGACGGCCCGCCCGCCGCGCACGACGATCCGCTCGACGCGCTGCCCGCAGCGGATCCGCCCGCCCTGAGCCTCCAGGCGTCGGGCCAGGGCCTCGGTCAGGGCGCCGGAGCCGCCGACGGGGACGGGGAAGCCGTACGTCTGTCCCAGCATGGCCATCAGCCAGCCGAAGCCGCCGCTGCCCGCCGACTCGGGGGCGAGATCGGCGTGCAGGGCGTTGCCGGCCAGCAGCAGCCGGCCGCCCTGGCCGCGGAACTCCTCCTCGCCCATGCGGCGTACCGGCAGGACCAGGGTGCGTGCCACGCGCAGCCCGCCCGCGGCCCGCAGCCGGCGTGCCAGCCGTGCCGTCGCGCGCACGGGCGGGAAGGGGGTGAACAGGGCGTCCAGGATGTCGGGGTGCAGGGACTCCCATACGTCGTGCAGTCGCCGCCAGGCGGCCCCGTCGCCCGGTGCGAAGGCCTCGAGGGACGCGGCGGTGGTAGCGATGTCACGGTCCAGGAGGGCGCAGCTGCCGTCGCTGAGCGGGTGGGCGAGCACGCTGGGCGCGTGGCTCCAGCGCAGCCCGTACCGGTCCAGGCCCAGCGCGGTCAGGACCGGAGAGGCGGCCGCGAGCGGGTAGAAGGCGCTGAAGACGTCGCTGACGTAGGCGGGGTCGACGCCGTGGTCGTGGCGGACGGCGCCGCCCGGCTCCGGCTGCTCCTCCAGCACCTCGACGCTCCACCCGGCGTCCGCGAGCAGGTTGGCTGCGACCAGCCCGTTGGGGCCCGCTCCGATCACCACGGCGTCAGGCATGCCCGGCTCCCGCCACACCCTGCGCCGATGCCTGCCGCGGAGCCTCGCCGGCCTCTCGCACCCCGTTCTCGCACAGCCGGGCCAGGCGGGACAGCATGGTGCGGTGGCGCATCTGGATCACCGCTTCGAAGCCGACGTTGTGCAGTCGGCCGCCCGCGCCCTGGAGGGGGTGCTCGTCCACGATCACCAGGCAGTGCTCACCCCACGGCCGCAGTTCGATCGCGATGCGTGCGGTGCCCAGCGGTCCGGCGTGGGCTTCCAGCTCCAGGTCCACGCCTTCGTCGCAGCGGCGTACGACCGTCTCGTTGGCCAGTTTGAACGGGCCGAGGGGGACCTGGAAGCGGATCGCCGCGTCCTTGTGCGGCCACTGCCCGCGAACCGGCTCGGAATGGGAGGTCCCCACCACCCACTCCGCGTACCGGTGGCCGTCGGCGAGGACGTCCCACACGGCGCTGGGGCTGGCATTGATCAGACGGTGGCGAACGGCCACGATACCTCCAAGGGGCTGCCTGGACCGGGTTGCCCGTCGGCCGTGCCCCGAGTGCCCGAGCCTGACCGGTCCAACCGGCGCCCCCGGGGCCGTGCTTCCGACGGGCGGTGAACCAAGTGACAAGTAGCCCGCCCGTGGCTTCCTGGGTGGATTACCCCAAATACCCGCTCGCTGAGCCGACAGGCGACGGCCGTGGCGCAGTGCACCGTGCCAGGGCTCCCGGGCGGTGCTTCAGCGCACCTCGGGGCGTACGGGACTGCAAGCCGTCAGCGGGGCACCTCGCCCTGTGCGATCTCGACCTCATGGTGGAAGGTGATGGCGCCGGTGGCCACGGCGGTGGCGGACAGGGCCGGTGAGGCGGCAAGGAGGAGGGCTGCCCAGCACATCGACCGGCGAGTGCGCGGCGCGGGAGTGGCGAGGAGTGCCGCGACGCGCTGGGGGACGGGGCCGGCGGTCGCTGCGGGAGCGAGGTCCGGGCGGGTGGAGGACGTGGCATGCCCGGCGAGCGCGGCGCGGGCGATGGCACGGGCCAGCAGCCGGCGATCACCCACCACTGCGGCCGCGGATTCGTCGGCGGCTCGTTCGGCGGCCAGTCGGATCACGGCGCGGGCGGAGCGCAGTGCGGGGTGGCAGTGGGCGGCGAGTTCGGCGGCGGCCAGGAAGTAGTGGTGGCCGCCCCGGTTGTGGGCGCGTTCGTGGGCGAACAGGGCGTCGCGCTCGTCCGGGCCGAGGCTGCGCAGCATGGCGGTGGTGACGACGATGCGGTTGGGGCGCCCGGGCAGGGCATACGCGTCCGGGTGCGGCGCGTCGATGACGCACAGGTCGCCCGCGGTGGGCCGCAGGTCGGCCTCGGCTCGGGCCGTGCGGAAGGCCCGCGTCTGGCGCAGGGCCGAGCGGCCGAGGGTCCAGGCGCCGATGGTGAGCAGGCCAGTGGCGATCACGGCCGCCGGGAGGACCGCATAGTCCGACGGCGTGCGCAGGGGATGGACGAGTTCACCGAGGGCCGCGAAGGCGGGAACCCTGAGCAGCCCGGTCAGCACGAGGCAACCGAGGGCCGCCACGACGGCACCGGCCAGCACCAGGGCAGCAACGGTGAGCGCCCACAGTGCGGTGACGGGGGTCAGCCGGGCGAGGGCCCGGGGGGCGAGCAGCGGCACCACGAAGGGCAGCAGGAGCGGAATCAGCAGCACGGTGGTCATCGCCCGTCGGCCTCCAGCAGGTGGCGCAGAAGCTGTTCGTCGTCCCGCTTGAGCTGGGCGACGAAGCGGGAGAGGACGGTCTCGCGGTCACTGTTGCGGTCGCGGTCGAGTTCGGTGTGCATGCGTCGGGCGGTAAGCCCTGCTGCGTCCTGAACGGGGTAATAGGCGTATCCGCGTCCCTGCGGACGACGGCTGACGATGCCCTTGTCGTACAGACGGGACAGGATCGTCGACACGGTCGTACGGGCCAGTCCGGAGGCGATTTCCGTCTGGACCCGGCCCGGTGTGAGCGGGACGTCAGCGGCCCAGAGAGCAGCCATGACGGCCGCTTCGAGCTCACCCGCAGGCCGTCTTTCGTCCTTCGCGTTGCTCATGGAACGAACCTCACCCCGTCGTCGACTACAGTCGAGTAGACCGTCTACAGAATTGTAGTCCATCGGGTTGTCGCCTTCGCGTGCCCGCCCGTCCCCTGACGAGAGGGCCCGCATCCATGACCTCACCTTTGTTCACGTCCTCACAGCTCGCTGTGAATGTCCTGAGCGCCCAGTCCCTGCTGGCCGCCTTCGGCGTGCTGGGCGTCGGCGTGGTGATGTTCGCCGAGACGGGTCTGCTGATCGGCTTCTTCCTGCCGGGCGACTCCCTGCTGTTCACCGCAGGCCTGCTGTGCACGGGGAGCGGCCAACACGGTGTGAAACTGTCCCTCCCCCCGCTGCTGCTCGCCGCGGCCATAGGCGCGCTCGCCGGGGCGCAGTGCGGCTATCTGCTCGGCCGCAAGGCGGGCGGCGCCCTCCTGGCGCGCAGCGGCTCGGTCCGCCTGCGCGAAGGGGCACACCGGGCCGAGGAGCTGTTGGAGCGGTACGGGTACGCGAAGGCAATCGTGCTGGCCCGGTTCGTGCCAGTGGTGCGGACGGTCCTGAATCCGATGGCGGGCGCGCTCGGTGTTCCGGCGCGGACGTTCACCGTCTGGCAGATGGCCGGCGGGCTCGTGTGGAGCCTGGGACTGGCCCTAGGCGGATACGCCCTGGGCTCCTCCATCCCCGATGTGGACCGCTACCTGCTGCCCATGATCGCCGTGATTGTGGCCGTGTCGCTGCTTCCGCTCGCTGCTGAGTGGTACCGCTCCCGCCGGGCCGCGAAGGCGAAGGAGGTGCGCGGATGATCCTCGCGTTCAACGGCTCGTCGGTCGACGGATCCGCCTACACGGACGTGGTGGATCTTGCTGACCGCTCGCCCGGCTGGCTGGACGACATGGTGTCGGCCTGGTCGACGTACGGACTGGCGGTGTTCGCCGTGCTGATGGCCGTCGCCTGGTGGCAGGCGCGACGAGTGGGCGCCACAGCGGCGGTGATCGCACTGGCCGTTCCGCTGGTCGTGGTCGCGGGGTACGGGGTGGATGTCGCCCTGAAACTGGTCGTGCGCGAGGCCCGGCCCTGCCAGAGCCTGCAGGTGCCCACCCTGGAGGCATGCCCGGCGCCGGGCGACTGGTCCTTCCCCAGCAACCACGCGGCCATCGCCGCAGCGGCCGCGGTCGCCCTCTGGTTCGTCTCCCGTCGGCTCGGTGCCGTCGCGGTCGTGGCCGCCTGCGCGATGGCGGTCTCCCGGGTCTGGGTCGGTGCGCACTATCCGCACGATGTCGCGGCAGGAGTGGTCGTGGGAGCCCTCGTCGCTGTGGGCCCGATGGCGGTGCTGCGCCGTCACCCCGACTCGCCGGCCGGGTGGATCACCGGCACGCGACTGCGCCCGCTGCTGGCGGCGTCATGAAGCGCGCTGACGTCTGCGACACGGCAGGCAGCGTCGGCCTCGGGGCGTGGACGGCATTCGGCGTACTGACCATGATGGTGATCGGCGACGGGAAGCCGCTGTACGGCGACGAGGACCTGTCGTCCTGGTCCGTCGCGCACCGCCCGGCCGTGGCCGAGGCGCTGGCCCGTGGCCTGACCGCCACCGGAACCGGCGTCATACCGTACGCCCTCGCCGCACTGGCGGGAATCATCGCGGGGCGCACCCTGCGCCGACGCGCCGTCGCCACCACGCTCTGCCTCATCTGCCTCGGAGCGGGACAGGCGGCACGGTACGGCGTGATGACCCTCGTCGCCCGGCCCCGCCCCGACCGGACGGACTGGGCGACGCACGCCTCGGGTTGGGCCTTCCCGTCCGGCCACACCACGACCGCAGCCCTCACCGCCGGACTGCTCGTCATCGCCGTGTGCGTACGCGCCCCACGCGGCAGGACCCTACTCGCCCTGGTCATCGGCTGCTGGGGCGCCCTGGTCGGCCTGAGCCGCGTCTACCTCGGGGTGCACTGGTTCACCGACGTCCTCGGCGGCTGGCTGTTCGCCATCGGCTGGCTGGGACTGTGCCTGTGCGCCGCCGCCTGGCGGCTGCCCGAAAGGTTCATCGCAGGTACGCCGGACACCGACCAAAGGCCTACGGAGGGCCATGCGCCACAAGATCCTGGTCGTCGAGGACGATCACGCCCTGCGTGACGTCCTGCTGCGCGGCCTGCGCGACGAGGACTTCGACACCGTGCCCGCCCCGGACGGAGCATCCGCCCTGCGGCTGGCCGGTGACGACATCGCCGCGGCCGTGCTGGACGTCGGATTGCCCGACGCGGACGGCCGAGACGTGTGCCAGGCGCTGCGGGCGAACGGATTCCTCTCCCCCGTCATCTTCCTGACCGCCCACCACCGGCTCACCGACCGGCTGTCCGGGTTCTCCGCCGGGGGCGACGACTATCTGCCCAAGCCGTTCCACCTGGCCGAACTCGCCGCCAGACTACGGGCGGCGGTCAAACGCGCCGCAACGCTCCCCGCGGCCACGGCCGGCGATCTGCTCCTGGACGCCGTCCGGCACAGCGTCAACGTGCGCGGCACCCAGGTCGACCTCACGCCGACGGAGTTCCGCCTGCTGGCGGCGCTCATGACCGGCGCCGGGGGTGTCGTACGCCGGCGAGAGCTGCTCAGAGCAGGGTGGCCCGAAGGGGCCCAGGTCAGCGACAACACCCTCGACCAGTACCTGACCCGGCTGCGTCGCAAGCTGCGCGAGGCGGACAGCGATCTGACCATCACCACCGCCCGCGGGATCGGCCACCGCCTGTCATGAGCCCTGCGTTCTTCCGGCTGACGCCGCGCACCCTGCGCGGCCGCCTCTCCCTGGTGGCCCTGACCACCGCCACCCTCCTGATGGTGATCCTCACCGTCGCCTTCAACACCGTCATCCGCCACCGCCTGCAGCACCAGGCCGACGACGAGTTGCACACCCGGGCCGCCGCCGTCGCCACCACCATCGACACGAACGGCCGTACGGTGCGTGTCCTGGAGACCTCCAACGACCGGCTCCTCGACACGAACGTGTGGATCTACACGGGCACCCGGCTGCTCGAACAGCCACCGACCACCACAACCCCCAGCGCCCTCGCCCGCGCCGCCGACAGGCTCGTGCGACAGGGCGGGAGTCACTGCCTCACCGCCGGCGGACCGGACCCCGCCCGGCTGTGCAGCCAGTCCGTGTCCGGCGGCCGGAGCACGGCGACCGTCGTCACCGCGCTGGACCTCACCCCCTACCGGAGTTCGGCCGACACCCTGCTCGTGGCGTCGCTGGTGCTCGACGCGGTGATGCTCGCCTGCACCTACCTCCTGACCCGCCTCGCGGTCGGACGCGCGCTGCGTCCCGTGGGGACCATGACCGACCAGGCCACCCAGTGGAGCGCCGTCGTCTCCGAGGAACGCTTCAGCGCGGCCCGGCGTCCGGCCGAACTCGCCCGTCTGGGCGCGTCGTTGGACGCGCTGCTGGACCGCATCCGAGCCGTCCTGCGTCATGAGCAGCAGCTGACCGGCGAGTTGTCGCACGAGCTGCGCACCCCGCTCAGCCGGATCGTCGCCGAACTCGACTGGTGGCAGGCCCGCCCACGCTCGGCCGCCGAAACCGAAGCCACGCACGAGGTGATAGCCGACGCCGCCCGGTCCATGCGTGCCATCTGCGACACCCTGCTGAACAACGCCCGCGAGGGCACACCCACCACTCCCGGCACGGCCGAGATCCTGCCCGTACTGCACCGACTCGCCGCACACCTGGACGCACCGGTCCACGTGACGCTCGACGTACACGACGAGGGCTCCCCGCCCGAGGCCGGAGTCCAGGCCACCCTCCTCGAACGCATCATCAGCCCGCTGCTCACCAACGCCGTCCGGTACGCCACCTCACGCGTCACCGTCACCGTCCGCCGGGAGTCGGACGGCGTCCGCATCGACATCGTCGACGACGGCCCCGGGGTACCCGAGTCGTTCGCGGCGCAGCTCTTCCAGCCCGGCCGGCGGGCCGACCCCGGCGACGGACACGGCGGAGCGGGCCTCGGGCTGCCGCTCGCGCGACGCCTGGCCCGCTCCGCCGGGGGCGAGGTGACGTACGCCCCCGGGCACCCGACCGGAGCCCGGTTCACGGTCAGACTGCCCGCAGGCTGACCGCCTCCCGCTCAATCGCCCCCCTGCCGGGAGGCGGCGGTCCGGTGCTCCTGTGCCTGGGCATACGCCATCAGATCCACCAGGGTCGCCGGCAGCACCGCCGACGAACCGCCGTACCGAAATCGGAGCCACTCGGCCACCTACGCCGTACGCGAGATCTGCTCAGGCTCGGTGACGTCCTTGCGCGTCACCACGAGGAACACCACCAGACCGAGGATGACCGCGAGGAACAGCACGCTGGTCACCACGGTGCCCAGGCCCACGCCGCCGTCACCGGTCGGCTGGGAGAGATAGTCGCCCATCGACGCGCCGAGCGGGCGGGTGAGGACGTAGGCGATCCAGAAGCTCCACACCGCGTTCGCCCCGAGCGCGAAGCGCGCCACCGCCACCGCGGCGATGGCGAGGGCGAACAGAACCGCGGAGACCCAGTAGCCCAGCGCCATCCGCTCGGCGACCAGGTCACCGGCCGCGGTGCCCAGCGCGAAGGTGAACAGCACCGCCAGCCAGTAGAACGACTCGCGGCGCAGGGTGTCGATGCTGTGGATGGAGAGCGTCCGCTCGCTGCGGTACCAGGCGGCGAACACGATCGCGAGGACGACGGCGAACACCGTGGTGCTCGTCGTGAGCGGTACGCCCATGTTGTCGGTGAGGTTGTCGCTGATCAGGGTGCCGACCACGCTGATCAGGGCGACGGCGAGCCAGTACACGCCGGCGCGGTAGGCGGTCGTGCGGAACTGGACGACGAGCACCACCGCGAGCAGCGCGCTCATCAGCAATGACACACCGGTCAGGCCCAGTCCTGCCTTCTCGTTCAGCAGGTCGGCCGCGGTCTCACCGACCGTCGTGCACAGCACCTTGATCACCCAGAAGTACACGGTGACTTCGGGCACCTTGTTCCAGCGAAGTCGATGACCGCGGGCGGTCGCGGCGGGATTGCCGGCCGCCGCCGTCTCAGAAGTCTCAGATGTCATGAGGCCCGACCGTGCCACCGGAAACCTGAACGCATCCTGACTGCTGCGCGGCACCACCCGCCGCTGCCGGGCCGCGCGTGGAACATGACTGCCATACGCCATGGCCCAGTCGGTGATACTGGCGCTCCGTCCCGGCCCAGACCCAACGACGGAAGCGGGCCGCCGTGATCGTCCCGCCCAGCCCCCATTCCTCAATCCATGCCGACAGGGTGACCGGCTGGCTGCGGCGACGCCTCGGACGAGCGGTGGCGCTCGCCTGTCTTGCGGCGCTGCTGCTCTGCTGCTGATCGCGGCTCCGGTGGTGGCAGCGGCCGTCTGCGCCCTGTCCTTCGCCGTGGGCCGGCTCGCGGCGCGCGTCCTGCGTCTGGACGCCCCGGCCGCTTCTGCCCGACAAGCCGCACCTGCTGCTGCCGGTTCTCGCGTGCGGGCTGTTGCAGAAGACGGCGGCAAACAGGGTGGTACGGATGACTCGCCCTCGGCGACCACCGTGCCGGGTGTCCTGACCGGTGAGCCCTTTCGGGGAGGTCATCGAAGACCTGCGGGGCTCGCTTCTGTTCGATAATGGGTGTTGGGGTGAGCGTCTACGAACCCAGCGGTCGCCTCATGCCGCTGTGAGCGATCTCGGGGAAGGGCAGGTTCCATGACGGACTCCGACGGCGAGCGCAGGCCGGCGGGCGAACTGGAGGCCAGTGTGCTGGCGGCTCTGTGGGCTGCGGGGAAACCGATGTCCGCGGCGCAGGTGAGAGGGGCGATTCCGCAGCCGCTGGCCCGGACAACGGTGGCGACGTTGCTGATCCGCCTTCATGAGAAGGGCGTGGTGGATCGCAGCCCTGCCGCACGCGGTTTCCTCTACTTTCCCGTGGCGGACTCTCACGGCCTGACCGCACGGCGGATGCACCAAGAGCTCGACCAGGACCACGACCGCAGCACGGTGCTGGCCCGGTTCGTCGAGGGTCTCGGCCCGGACGACGAAGCGGAGCTTCGGCGTCTGCTGGAGGGGGGCCGGCAGTGATCGCACTGCTGCTCGTTCCGCTCGTGCTGCCCTTCGCACTGCCCCCGCTGGCCCGGCGAGTGGTCGACCGGGTGCGGCCCGACGCAGCGCTGTGGGTGCTCACCTCGGCCTCGGTGGCCCTAGCGGTGGGTGTCGTAGCGTGCCTGGGCGTCCTTCTGCTCCCCGTCGCGCTCTCCGTTCCGGTGATCGCCGGCCTCGCCCACCTCATCCAGCCCCTGGAGGCCGGACCCACAACCCTGGTCATGGCTGTCTCCGTCTTCGCCGGTGGGGCCCTGGCAGTCACGTGCATCACTGCCGTACGCCGAACGCAGTTGGAAGTGCGGCAGCTGCGCGCGGCCCACGTCGACGTCGCCGGCCTCCCGGACGCCGGCGGGCTCTGTGTCGTCGACGACGCCCGTCCCGACGCCTATGCGCTGCCCGGCGGTCGCCACAGCCCGAGCCGGGTCGTGGTGACGACCGGCATGCTGCGCGCGCTGACCGCGGACGAGCGCGAGGTCCTCCTCGCTCACGAGCGCGCCCACCTCGCCGCGCGACACCACTTGTTCCTGGCCGCCGCCCAGCTGGCCGGCTGGTGCCACCCGGCGCTCGCAGCCGTCGCACCGCAGGTGTCGTTCGCAGCCGAGCGCGCCGCGGACGAGGCCGCGGCGCTCGCTGCCGGCGACCGGACGCTGACAGCGACCGCCGTCGGCCACGCGGCGCTGGCCACCAACCGCACGCGCACTGTTCTGCCCTCCATCGCTCCCAGTGCCGTCACAGGACCAGTCCCGGCGCGCGTGAAGGCCCTCCTCGCCCACGCGCCGGCTCGGCGCCTGGCCCCTGTGCTGCTGGCGTTCGTGGTCCTGATCGGCCTCGCCGGTGGCTCCGCCCTGGCCGGGGCCGCCTCGGTGCACCGAGGTGTGGAGATCGCCCAGGGCGAGCTCCCCCGCCCCTGACTCCTGCGGGACACCGCAACCCGCCGAGTCACGACTGGTGGGGCAGCACACTGTTCTCCAACTACCTGATCGGTCTGCGCGAGGGCCTG
>NZ_JAEKKT010000258.1 GCF_019510245.1 Streptomyces sp.
GGTCGGCTTCCAGATGGAACAGGGCGTGGTCGCAGATCAGCTGGTCGGCGAGGTCGCCCTTGCGCTTGCGGTCGGTGAGGATGCGCATCATCCGCAGGTGCTCCGCGCGCTGGTTGTCGAGGATGTCGCCGGCGTCGCGGTGCGTGAGCAGCGCGAGCACGACCTTGGTGTACAGGGTCGACTGGAGGTACTCCGCCGGCTTCTCGGGGGTCGCCAGCCACTGCTCGACGTCGGTGACCCCGGCGTCGGTGATGGCGTACCGCTTCCGCTCGGGTCCGCCGCCGGCCTCGATGCCGTCGACTTCCACGAGCCCGTTCTTCAGCAGCCGGGACATCGTCGAGTAGACCTGGCCGTAGTGCAGCGGCCGGTCGTGACCGAACTTCTCGTCGAAGGCCCGCTTCAGGTCGTAACCGTGGCGCGGGCCGGACTCCAGGAGCCCCAGGAGGGTGTGACCGATGGACATGGAGAGGACTCTACACACGGTGTATACGCCGCGTGTATACGCGCCGTGTGCAGATCATGGCCCGCGGTGCGGACCCCCAGGTGAGGGCCGATTGTCACGGTTCTGCGACAGGCGATGTCACAGCGGCGGGGGCCGTCTCGTCCCCTGAGCCGGGAGCGGGTCTCCCACGTCGGGTCGGACCGGGTCGGATCGGGAAGGTGATGGTCGTGCGGGTGTTCGTGGCAGGCGGCAGCGGGGTTCTGGGGCGGCGGCTGGTGCCGCAGCTGGTGGCGCGGGGGCATCAGGTGACGGCCACCACGACCGGCGCGGCCCGGCTCGGGCTGCTGGAGAGGCTGGGCGCGGACGGGGTCGTGATGGACGGCCTGGACGCGCTGTCGGTCGGCGCGGCGGTGGCCGCGGCCCGCCCGGACGTGATCGTCCACCAGCTGACCGCGATCTCCACGGCGCACGCAGGCAAGCCCGACATCAAGCACCCCGACCGCTGGTTCGCGCTCACCAACCGGCTGCGTATCGAGGGCACGGACCACCTGCTCGCCGCTGCCGAGGCGACCGGCGTGCCCCACGTCGTCGCGCAGAGCCACGCCAGCTGGAACGGCATCCGCGAGGGCGGCTGGGTGAAGACGGAGGAGGACCCGCTGGACCTGCTGCCGGGAACCGCCGCACACCAGGGGATGCTGGCACTGTGCCACCTGGAGGACGCGGTCCTGCGGGCCGGCGGCGCGGCCCTGCGCTACGGCGCCTTCTACGGCCCCGGCGCCATCGACGACCAGGTGGAGCTGGTCCGCAGACGCCAGTACCCCCTGGTCGGCCGCGCCACCGGCCACAGCAGCTGGATCCACCTCGACGACGCGGCGAGCGCGACCGTCCTCGCGGTGGAGCGGCGGGCGCGGGGCGTGTTCAACATCGTCGACGACGAACCGGCGCCGGCCGCCGAGTGGCTGCCCTACCTGGCGGAGTGCGCCGGGGCGAAGCGGCCGCTGCGGGTGCCGGTGTGGCTGGCCCGCCTCGTGGCCGGCGAACAGGCGGTCGTCATCATGACCCAGGGCCGCGGCTTCTCCAACGCCAAGGCCAGGCGGGAGCTGGGCTGGGAGCCGCGGTACCCCTCCTGGCGGCAGGGGTTCAAGGAGGAGCTGGCCTGAGCTCCGGGGCGGCGGCGGGCCGGGCGTCGCGCGGGGCTCCGGCAGGCGGCCGTGCAATCACGGCGGGCTTCATTTCATCGAATTGATATCACTCAACGCCACCGGGCAACCCTCCGTCGCTTCCACACGTCGGTTCCGTTGGGCAGGGGTGCTGATTGTCACGTCCGAAAAAGGGCAGATCGTGCGCCCTTTGTCATAGAGAGCGGTGTTAGCTTTCTGGACTGACCTGAGCCACGTACCTGTGTGACACCCGTACACACGTGTGACAGCCGAGACGAAGCGGAGCAGACGGACTCATGGGACGAGCGGACGAGAGAAGAGCGCGACAGCGTGGCGGCCGCCGCGCCGCGCCCCGGAACCGCACGTCCGAGCAGTCCGTCCCCGAGACGCCGGCGACGGCGGAGGGCGGGACCAGGACGGCGGTCGAGTCGCCCGCCGCCCCGGCCGTCGAGGGCGCCACCCGTGCCGAGCGCCGCCGGGCCGCCGCCAGGAAGCCGGGCAAGTCCGGTCCGCCCGGCAAGGCCGGCGCGCCGGGCAAGCCCGCCAAGGGCCGCATACGCAGGCTGTTCACCTGGAAGAAGATGCTCGGCGCGTTCTTCACCGTCTGCCTGCTGGGCATCGGCTCCTTCATCGCGCTGTACATGATGGTGGGCGTCCCCGAGGGCAACGCGCTCGCGCAGACGCAGAGCAACGTCTACAAGTACAGCGACGGCTCGGTCCTGGCCCGCAAGGGCACCGTCAACCGCGAGATAGTCGACCTCTCCAAGGTCCCGAAGGCCGTCCAGCACACCTTCGTCGCGGCGGAGAACAAGACCTTCTACAACGACAACGGCATCGACCTCAGGGGCATGGCCCGCGGCCTCTACAACACGATGAGGGGCCGCGGCACCCAGGGCGGTTCGACGATCACCCAGCAGTACGTCAAGAACTACTACCTCGACCAGGACCAGACCGTCACCCGCAAGCTCAAGGAACTGGTCATCTCGCTCAAGGTGGACCGCGAGTACTCCAAGGACGACATCCTCGCCGGCTACATCAACACCAGCTACTACGGCCGCGGCGCCTACGGCATCCAGGCCGCCGCCCAGGCCTACTACCGCGTCGACGCCGACAAGCTCACGGTCCCGCAGGGCGCCTACCTGGCCGCCCTGCTGCAGGCACCCAGCCAGTACGACTGGGCGGTGGCGGGTCCCATCGGCAAGAAACTGGTGCAGGCACGCTGGAACTACGTCCTGGACAACATGGTCGGCCAGAAGTGGCTGGACAAGTCCGAGCGTGACGCCATGAAGTTCCCGATCCCCAAGGAGCCGAAGGCCGCGTCCGGTCTGGAGGGCCAGAAGGGCTACCTGGTCGAACTGGCCAACACCCAGCTGGAGAACCAGCTGATGAAGACGGAGGGCATCTCCCGGTCCGACGCGGAGGCCAAGGTCGTCGACCAGGGCTGGACGATCACCCTGAACATCGACCCGAAGAAGCAGACCAAGCTGGAGGCGGCCGTCAAGAGCCAGCTCACCAGCAAGCTCGACGGCAAGAAGCGCAAGGTCGACAAGAACGTCCAGGCCGGTGCCGTCTCCGTCGACCCCAAGACCGGCAAGATCCTCGCCCTGTACGGCGGCATCGACTACTACAAGCACTACACCGACAACGCCACCCGCGCCGACTACCAGCCGGCGTCCACCTTCAAGCCGATCATCCTCGCCTCCGCGCTGGACCGGGACGCCAAGACCCAGGACGGCAAGGACATCAACGCCAACACCATCTACGACGGCACCAGCGGCCGTGCGGTGAAGGGCAGCGACATCGCCTTCTCACCGCCGAACGAGGACGACGCGGACTACGGCAACATCACCGTGCAGACGGCGATGAACAAGTCCGTCAACTCGGTGTTCGCGCAGATGGGCGTGGACGTCGGCATGAAGAACGTGCTGAAGACCGCGGACGACCTCGGCCTGGACACCGAGGGCCTCCAGGCGGTGCCCGCGATGACCCTGGGCAGTATGGGCGCGAGCCCGCTGGAGATGGCCTCGGTCTACGCGACCCTCGACAACCACGGCCAGAAGGTCACCCCGACGATCCTCGCGTCGGCGGAGAAGACCGGCCGCAAGGTCGACCTGCCGGACCCGATCGGCGAACAGGTGATCAGCCGGGAGGCGGCCGACCAGGTGACGTCGGTGCTGACCGGCGTGGTCGACGACGGTACGGCCAAGGTGTCGGTGGCCCAGAACCCGCTGCGCAAGGGCCAGCAGGTGGCCGGCAAGACGGGTACCTCCGACAACAACAAGTCGGCCTGGTTCACGGGGTACACGCCCGACCTGGTGACCTCGGTCGGCCTGTTCGGCGAGGACGCCAAGACCCACAACCAGGTCACCCTCACCGGCGCCACCGGCCTGATCTCCGGCACCGGCCGCATCAACGGTGGCGGCTACCCGGCGCAGATCTGGGCGGCGTACACCTTCGGCGTCACGAAGAAGGCCAAGTTCGACCTGAACACCGAACTGGGCGCGGCCGTCAAGCCGACGGAGACCCCGAGCCAGTCCGCGACCCCGTCGCAGACCCCGTCGCAGACGCCGAGTTCCACGCCGACGAAGTCCGCGACCCCGTCCCAGACCCCGTCGCAGACCCCGACGAAGTCCGCGACCCCGTCGCAGACCCCGTCCCAGACCCCGTCCCAGACCCCGTCCCAGACCCCGACGGGCGGCATCACCGACAACCCGCTGGACCCGGCCGACGGCCAGTAGCAGAGCCGCCGCCGCGCCCGGTGCTTCGCCGGGTGCGGCAGCGTCGTGGTTGCCGCAGTTCCTCCCCCAGCCTTCGGCCGGGGTACCCCCAGCGCCCCGTAAGGGGCGCGGGTAACTGCGCGACAAGCCCCCACCGGCCCGCAGCTTCCCGACGACCTCAAGCACCCCTCACGGCGCTACCTGTTCAGCTCGAACCAGACGACCTTCCCGGTGCTGAGCCGGGTCGCCCCCCACCGGCGCGCCAGGCGGTTCACCAGGTACAGCCCCCGGCCCCCCTCGTCCGTCGCCCGGGCCTGCCGCAACCGCGGCAGCTGCGGCACGTCGTCCCCGACCTCGCACCGCAGCACATCCGTCCGCAGCAGCCGCAGCGTCACCGGCCGCGACGCGTACCGCACCGCGTTCGTCACGACCTCGCTGACCAGCAGCTCGACGGAGTCGGTGAGTTCCTCGAGCCCCCACCGGGCCAGGGCCCGCCTCGCCAGCCGCCGGGCCCGCCCCGGCGCCGCGTCCTCCGGCTCCAGGAACCAGTACGCCACGTCGCTCGGCGCGATGCCGTCGAAGCGGGCGGCGAGCAGCGCGATGTCGTCGTCGCGGTCACCCGGCCCGAGCATGTCGAGCACCTCGTCGCACAGCGCTTCCAGCGGCGGCGGATGATCCGGGCCGGTCAGCTGCGCGGTCGCGGCGAGCTTCTCGCGCAGTTGCTCTATGCCGGTCCACACGTCCCGCAGCCGGGACTCCACCAGCCCGTCGGTGTACAGGAGCAGCGTCGCCCCGGCCGGGGCGTCCAGCTCCACCGCCTCGAAGTCGACCCCGCCGACGCCGATCGGCGCCCCGGCCGGCACCCGCAGCACCTCCGCACGGCCGCCCAGGTGCAGCAGCACCGGCGGCGGATGACCGGCGTTGGCGATGGTGATGCGGTGCGACACCGGGTCGTAGACCGCGTACAGGCAGGTCGCCATCCGGTCGGAGCCGAGCCGCTGGGCCTGCTCGTCGAGGTGGTGCAGGACCTCCTGCGGCGGCAGGTCGAGCCCGGCGAGGGTCTGCGCGGTCGTCCGCAGCTGCCCCATGATGGCCGCCGACGTCATCGAGTGGCCCATGACGTCACCGACGACCAGCGCCACCCGGCTCCCGGGCAGCGGGATCGCGTCGTACCAGTCGCCGCCCACCCGGGCCGTCTCGGCGGCCGGCAGGTAACGGGACGCCAGCCGCACGCCCGTGGCGCTCGGCAGGTTCTCCGGCAACATGGTCCGCTGCAGCTCGTCGGCGATGTAGGCCTCCCGGCCGTACAGCACCGCCTTGTCGATGCCGAGCGCGCTGTGCGTCGCCAGCTGGGCGGCGACCAGCAGGTCGTCGGCCTCGAAGGCGAGCCGCTCCGGGCGGCGCAGGAACAGGGCCGCGCCGATCACCCGGCGCCGGCCGCGCAGCGGGGCGAGGATCGCGTGCTGGGCGCCGGGGACGAGCGACTCGTTGCCCTCGCCGAGGAGTTCGGGCAGCGCGGAGCGTGCCGCGGGGGAGTCGGCGAAGACCGGCCGGACGCCCCGCAGCACCTCGTTCAGCGCACCGCCGGGCCGTACCTCGCACAGGTCCGCGGTGAGCGCGGCCAGGCCGACGTCGGCCGGATCGGGCTCCGGGACGGGCAGCGGCGGAAAGCCGTCGGAGTCCCGTTCCTCCGGGATGCGGTCGGTGCGGCGCAGCCGCAGCACCACCGGGCCGACGGGCCGCTCGTCGCCGACCGGCAGCGGATCGCGCAGATAGACCAGGATCGCGTCCGAGAAGGTCGGCACGGTCGCCCGGCACAGCCCCATCACGATCTCGTCCAGGTCGATGCCCCGCGCGATCCGCCGGGTCGCGGCACCCACGAAGCGCAGCCGGTCGCCGTCCCGCCGCATCGGCATCGGCCGGCCCGGCGGCAGCCCGCGTCCGGTACGCCGCTCCTGCGCGCTCGCCACCCGCTCCGGCTCGGCGCCGGGCTGTGGCGGGATGCCCTCCGGGGCGGGGCGCGGCCGGTGCGGATCGGGCTCAGCGCTGGTGGGCTGGGCGTGCTCGGGGCCGTTGACGGAATGCTCCTCGGACGTGCTGGTACCGGGGCCGGAGGGCGTCTCGCCCGCGCGGGCCTGTGCCGGTAAGGCGGTGCCGCCGCGCGGGCAGGGCTGGGGTTGTCCCTGCGTCTGCCGCTGCGGTTGCGGGGTATGCAGGAGCGCCCCGCGGGCCTCCGCGGGGTCGACGCCCGGCTGGGGGCGCTCGTAGGAGGTGGGGTGCTCCGTCACGCGTGTCGAATCCGTCCGTCCGGGGCTGCGCGCCGGGCGCGCAGGTGGTCCCGCCGAAGTGCCGATACCCGGATTACGTGTCCCAGGAACGGAATTTCGGCGTGGCTGGAGGCTGTTCCTGTGCCACCGGCGAACGATCTGCGGCCCGCGCACCGCTCGCCGGTGTTGCCCTCGTACCCCTCGCTCACGTCCTGCCGCCCCTCGGTGACGTTCGGTCAAGCCCGGCGCATGATCCGGGAGTTGTGCGCACGCTTCCTTGCGGAGGACGATCCTACGGTTGTGGACCGGGGGCGCATCAAGGGTCTCATGAGGACACGTGCGCGGGCGTACGGTCCCAGTCCTCCGGGAGTGACGGTAGCGCCCAGGACGGGTCCGGGCGCCAGTGCTGCCAGCCGGACGAGAAAGGCGCCTCCCAGGCCTCGACGTCGGCCACCGCGGCCAGGGCCGCCGTCCGCACCGCCGCGGCCGTCTGGGCGTCCATCAGCCCGTCCCGCTGGGCCTGCGCGAACTCGTCCTCGTCGAGCCACTGCCAACTGCGGTCCGGGTGCACGGAGATGTCCAGAAAATGGTCCTCCGAGTCCACTCCGCCGCCCCAGCGGACCAGCGGCTGCTCCAGGTTGACGTACCAGTTCTTGAACTGCCAGCCCGGCTCCCAGAACAGCCACACCGACCAGGCCTGACCGGGCCGGGCCAGCTTCAGCACGCCGGTGCCGCGCCAGTGGCCGTGGGTGACGGACCGGGGTTTGGTGTAGCGGGACTCCAGCGGTTCCTCACCGAGCGACGAGCCGTCGGCGAGCACGGGCCTCACGCACTCGGTGCCGGGGGCCAGCCAGACGGCGAGCAGCTCCTCGTCGTCCCGGACGACGGTGACGGGGCGCGCGATGTGGAAGCCGTGCCCGGCGTTCTCCCGGTACCGCCACAGGATCTGGCTCCCGGGAGTCCAGAAACCGGTCCCGTCGCCGGTCGCACCGCCCGTTTCCCCGCGCATCACGCGTCTCACCGCTCCACCGTCTGCCATGCACAGATATTAGGTGCCGTAGGCATACGACGCTGCGGCGGACATCACGGTTCCGGCCGGGCGGCGCGAAACGTTCGCACGTGGTTACGGCCGCGTCATCCGCAGGACATCCAGCGCCTCGTCCAGCTGCTCGACGGTCAGGTCGCCCCGCTCGACGTACCCGCCCTCGAGGACCACCTGGCGGATCGTCTTCCGCTCCGCCAGCGACTTCTTGGCGACCTTGGCCGCCTCCTCGTACCCGATGTACTTGTTGAGGGGAGTGACCACCGACGGCGACGACTCGGCGTACTCCCGGGCCCGCTCGCGGTGCGCGGTGATCCCGTCCACGGTCCGGTCGGCGAGCAGCCGCGCGACGTTGGCGAGCAGCCGGACGGACTCCAGCACGTTCTTGCCGATGACCGGCAGCATCACGTTGAGCTCGAAGTTCCCGGCCGCGCCGGCCACGGCGATGGTCTGGTCGTTCCCGACGACCTGCGCGGCCACCATCAACACGGCCTCGGGGATGACCGGGTTGACCTTCCCAGGCATGATCGAGGACCCCGGCTGGAGATCGGGCAGCGAGATCTCGGCGAGTCCGGTCCGCGGCCCCGAGGACATCCACCGCAGGTCGTTGGCGATCTTCGTCAGCCCGACCGCGACGGTACGCAACTGCCCGATGGTCTCCACGATCCCGTCCCGGGCGCCCTGCGCCTCGAAGTGGTTCCGGGCCTCGGTGAACGGAAGTCCGGTGACCCGCGCGACCTCCTCGATCACCGCGGCGGAGAACCCCGGCGGTGTGTTGATCCCGGTGCCCACCGCCGTCCCGCCGAGCGGCAGCTCCGCGAGCCGGGGCAGCGAGGCCCGCAGCCGCTCGACGCCGTACCGCACCTGCGCCGCGTACCCCCCGAACTCCTGTCCCAGGGTCACCGGCGTCGCGTCCATCAGGTGCGTCCGCCCGGACTTCACCACGTCGGCGAACTCCTCGGACTTCCTGGCGAGCGAGTCGGCGAGGTGGTCGAGGGCCGGAATGAGGTCCCGGGTGACGGCGGCGGTGGCGGCGACGTGGATGGACGAGGGGAACACGTCGTTGGAGGACTGCGAGGCGTTCACGTGGTCGTTGGGATGGACGTCCCGGCCGAGCCGCTCGGTCGCCAGCGTCGCGAGGACCTCGTTGGTGTTCATGTTCGACGAGGTGCCGGACCCCGTCTGGAACACGTCGACGGGAAAGTGTTCGTCCCACTTCCCCTCGGCGACCTCCTCGGCCGCCTCCCGGATCGCCCGCGCGATGTCCTCGTCGACCACCCCCAGCTCGGCGTTCACCTTGGCCGCCGCGCCCTTGATCCGGGCCAGCGCCTCGATGTGTGCGCGCTCGATCCGCTGTCCGGAGACGGGGAAGTTCTCGACGGCCCGTTGCGTCTGGGCCCGCCATTTGGCGTGGGCGGGGACCCGGACCTCACCCATGGAGTCGTGTTCGATGCGGTAGTCGCTCATGCCCTTGTCAGCGAACGGGGCACGGCGGTTGTTCCGGCCGCCTGCTGCATTGGCACCACCCACGTCACCGGGTCGGGGGACTACCCCGCTGCCCGCCAGGCGGAACATCACGGACAAATGTGACTATCACCCCAAGATGTCACCACGGCTGGCAGGAGGACCAACACGATGAACCTCACTCCCAAGGGTCTGCTCGGCGCCCTCGCGGCGGTGTCCATAGGCGCGGCGACCCTGCTGGGCGCGGCAGCCGGCACCGCCGGTGCCGCCGGCGGAGCCCACCGGGCCCACTGCGACCGCGCCGAACGCCCCGTCTGGAGCGGCGACCCCAGCCGCAACATGACCAGCCACGGCTGCACCCTCCCCTCCAGCGAGCGCCCCTGGTACCGCGTCGCGATCGACACCCTGGCCCTGCCCCACCACACGACGGACTACGCGAACGGCCCGGTCGACCACACCGAGAAGCTGCACGACGAAACCGTCAGATGCATGGGCTACACGAAAGACCGCGACACGGTGAACTGGTTCGGCTGCGTACCCGACTGACACCCGGCACCACATCCCAGCCCGTCCGGCGTTTGAGGACGAGGCCGTTCAGGCCGAAGCGGGGGTCCGGGGGCGGCAGCCCCCGAAACGGGCGGTCGAAGGGGGCCCACCCCCTGGAGGACGGGACGGGCAGGGGCGGCGGGGGCGACATCCGTCCCCGCCGCTCCGCACGCACTACGCCAGCCCGGGCCCCCGCACCGGGATCGAGGTGAACGTCGGAGCCGGGGCGGGGTCCTGGAAGAAGTCGTTGCCCTTGTCGTCCACGACGACGAACGCCGGGAAGTCCTCGACCTCGATCTTCCAGACCGCCTCCATGCCGAGCTCCTCGTACTCGACGACCTCGACCTTCTTGATGCAGTCCTGGGCGAGGCGGGCAGCCGGCCCGCCGATGGAACCGAGGTAGAAGCCGCCGTGCGCCTCGCACGCGTTGGTGACCTGCTTGCTCCGGTTGCCCTTGGCCAGCATCACCTTCGAGCCCCCGGCGGCCTGGAACTGCTCGACGTAGGAGTCCATCCGCCCGGCCGTCGTCGGGCCGAAGGAGCCGGACGCGTAGCCCTCGGGGGTCTTGGCCGGACCGGCGTAGTACACCGGGTGGTCCTTCAGGTACTGCGGCATCTCCTCGCCCGCGTCGAGCCGCTCCTTGATCTTGGCGTGCGCGATGTCGCGCGCCACCACCAGCGGCCCGGTGAGCGAGAGCCGCGTCTTGACCGGGTACTTGGTCAGCTCGGCGAGGATCGTGTCCATCGGCAGGTTGAGGTCGATCCGCACCACGTCCGAGGACTCGTCCAGGTGCTCGTCGGTAGAAGTACTTGCCGCCGAACTGCGCGCCGATGCCGATCTTCTGCGTCAGCTCGAAGACCTTCTGCTCGAGGTCCTTGTCCCGGAAACCGTGCCCGAGCTCGGAGCCCTCGGCCGGGATCTCGTCCAGGTAGTGCGCGGAGGCGTACTTGGCGGTCTTCAGCGCGTACTCGGCGCTCGTACCGCCCACCACGATCGCCAGGTGGTAGGGCGGGCACGCGGCGGTGCCGAGCGAACGGATCTTCTCCTCCAGGAACTTCATCATGGAGGCCTCGTTGAGGACGGCCTTCGTCTCCTGGTAGAGGAACGACTTGTTGGCCGAGCCGCCGCCCTTCGCCATGAAGAGGAACTTGTAGGCGCCGCCGTCGGTGGCGTAGAGCTCGATCTGGGCCGGCAGGTTCGACCCGGTGTTCTTCTCCTCCCACATGGTGAGCGGAGCCATCTGCGAGTAACGCAGGTTGAGGTTCAGGTACGCGTCGTAGATGCCGCGGCTCAGCGCCGCCTCGTCGCCGCCCTCGGTCAGCACGTTCTGGCCGCGCTTGCCCATGACGATCGCCGTGCCGGTGTCCTGGCACATCGGCAGCACGCCGGCCGCCGCGATGTTCGCGTTCTTCAGCAGGTCGAGGGCGACGAACTTGTCGTTGCCGGACGCCTCCGGGTCGTCGACGATCCGGCGGAGCTGGGCGAGGTGGGCCGGGCGCAGGTAGTGCTGGATGTCGTGGATCGCCTCCTCGGCGAGCTTGCGCAGCGCCTCCGGCTCCACCTTGAGGAACGTCCGCCCGTCCGGTCCCTCGACGGTGGACACGCCCTCCGAGGTCACCAGCCGGTACGGGGTGGTGTCCTCGCCCTGGGGGAGCAGATCGGTATACGCGAACTCAGGCATCTCAGCCCATTCCTCACTCTGACGGACGGCTGCCCGCCGACGCTGGCGGGCGCTGTCCAGCGTAGAACCTGCCGCTGGCGGGGAACCTGTGAGGTAAGGCTCAGTTCGGGAACCGTACGGGTTTTCCACAGGTCGCGACGAAGGGTAGTCGCGATCTATCGCGTTTCGGTACGCTGCTGCCGTGGACCTTCAGAAGCAGACCCCTCAGGAGCGGGCCGGAGCGCCGGTGGCCGAGCTGCGCGCCTCGGACGCCGACCGCGACCGCATCGCCGACATCCTGCGGGAGGCCCTCGCCGAGGGGCGCCTGACCGCCGACGAGCACGCCGAACGCGTGGAGGGGGTGCTGAACGCCAAGACGGTGGGCGAGCTGGAGGTCTTCATACGGGACCTGCCCGCCGCCCACGCCCGCCCGGCCGCCCCGGCCTACACGCCGGTGCCGCCCCGGCCGACGCCCGGCGCGATCCCCGTCGAGGCGGACGGCAACGTCGTCGCCGTCTTCAGCAGCGCCCGCCGCCGAGGCCGCTGGCGGGCCGGCCGCCGGCTGCACGCCTACGCGGTCTTCGGCTCCATCGAGCTGGACCTCACCGAGGCGATCTTCGAGTACCAGCAGGTCGTCATCAAGGCGATCTCGGTCTTCGGTGACATCCAGATCCGTGTCCCGGAGAACGTGTCGCTGCGCGGCACCGGCGGCGGCGTGCTCGGCAATTTCGAGGCGGACACGCTGGATTCGGTCGACTCCGACGCGCCGGTCGTCTACGTCGACGGCTGGGCCGTCCTCGGCAACGTGGAGGCGCGGCCGAAGCGCGGAAAGCTCATCGCGGACATCCTGGACCGGGTTCAGGACAAGGTCGACAGGAAGCTGCGCAAACACCTGGACCGTTGACGGTCGCGAATCACTTCCTGCCCACCGGCCTCAGGGGTCGTGAACAAGCCGCCGCGGTACGGCTGTTGGGAACGCTGTGCATAGGCTCACGCACAGCGGGTAGGCCTTGCTGCATCGTCTCTCGCTCGCGAAGCCGTCGTCAGGAGTAGACCCGTGCTGCAACCGCCGCATTCGTCCCTGCAGGTAGCTGCCGTTCCGGCCCAGCGGGTGCCAGTGCGGGACAGGGACCAAGACGCTCCCTGGCACACCGAGGCGGTGTGCCGGCGCGACGAGGCAGGCCTGTTCTTCGCACCCTCAAAGGAACCCACCGCTGCCCGGCTGTCCCGGGAGCAAGCGGCCAAGCGGGTCTGCGCCCGCTGCCCGGTGATGGTCGAGTGCCGCGAGCACGCGCTGCTCCAGCCCGAGCCCTACGGCGTCTGGGGCGGCCTCACCGCAGCGGAACGCCGCGTGGTCCTGGCCCGCCGCAGGCGCCGCGACATGGAACTGAAGAAGGCGGCGCGAGCGGCCGCGGCGAACCGCATAGCCCAGGCAGGCTGACGAAAAGGCGCCCTCACCGCACCGAGGGCGCCTTTCGACTTGCTGAGGGGGGAGGGCCCCCCTTCTCCGACGGCGTTACTTCGGCCGGTCGAAATCAACCGTGCTGTACGCCCGCAGCTTGCGCAGCCGGTGCTCGGAGTCGATCCGCCGCACCGTCCCCGACTTCGACCGCATCACGATGGACTCGGTCAGCGCGGTCTCGGACCGGTACCGCACACCCCGCAGCAGCTCACCGTCGGTGATCCCGGTCGCGACGAAGAACACGTTCTCCCCGGTCACCAGGTCCTCGGTGGTCAGCACCCGGTCCAGGTCGTGCCCGGCGTCGATCGCCCGCTGCCGCTCCTCGTCGTCCTTGGGCCACAGCTTGCCCTGGATGGTGCCGCCCAGGCACTTCACCGCGCACGCCGAGATGATGCCCTCGGGCGTGCCGCCGATCCCGAGGAGCATGTCGACGCCCGTGCCCTCGCGCAGCGCGTAGATCGACCCGGCGACGTCACCGTCGGAGATCAGCTTGATGCGCGCGCCGGCCTCCCGGATCTCCTTGATGATCCCTTCGTGCCGCGGCCGGTCGAGGATGACGACGGTCACGTCCTCCGGCGTGGCCCGCTTCGCCTTGGCGACCCGCCGGATGTTGACGGCGACGGGCGCGTCGATGTCGACGAAGTCCGCCGCCTCCGGGCCCGTGACCAGCTTGTCCATGTAGAACACGGCGGACGGGTCGAACATGGCCCCGCGCTCGGCCGCGGCGAGCACGGCGATCGCGTTGGGCATGCCTTTCGCGGTCAGCGTCGTCCCGTCGATCGGGTCGACGGCGATGTCGACCTCGGGTCCGGTGCCGTCGCCGATGCGCTCCCCGTTGAAGAGCATCGGGGCCTCGTCCTTCTCGCCCTCGCCGATGACGACCACGCCGTTCATCGACACGGTGGAGACGAGGGTCCGCATCGCGCGCACCGCGGCGCCGTCGGCGCCGTTCTTGTCGCCGCGGCCGACCCAGCGCCCCGCGGCCATCGCGGCGGCCTCGGTCACCCGGACGAGCTCCAGGGCGAGGTTACGGTCGGGGGCCTCGGAGGGGACATCGAGTTCGGACGGCAGATGATGATGATTCTCGGTCATCGGAGCGCACCTTTCTGATACGACGACGGCCGGATGAGGGTTTCCCGTCGACTCTATCGCCAGGCCGACAAAATGAGCAGGGGACCCCACGGATGAGCGCAGCGGGCACCTGCGACGATAGGGGACGTGGCAGGCACGAACGGCAAGCAGAAGACGGTCCGGGACATGATTCTCTCCCTGGCCCTGATCGGCCTCGCGGCGGGCTTCATCTACCTGCTCGTCCCGCACGACGATCACGCTCCCGACATCCAGCGGGTCGACTACCGGGTCGAGCTGCTGACGGCACGGCGCGCGGCGAGCTACCCGGTGGCCGCGCCGGAGGGCCTGCCCAGCACCTGGAAGGCGACCTCGGTCCGCTTCCAGGGCGAGGCCGGGGACCGCTGGCATCTCGGCTACCAGACCCCCGACGGTCAGTACGTCCAGATCGAGCAGTCGACTCAGAAGCGCGCGGACTTCATCGACGACGCCAGTCAGGGCGCGTCGGCCACGAAGACGACCGAGAAGATCGGCGACCGCACCTGGACGCACTACACCGGCGGCCGCTACGACGCGCTGGTGCTGGACGGCACCACCGGCTCCACCACGGTGGTGGCCGGCACGGCCTCCTTCGCCGAGCTGACGAAGATGGCGGCGGCGCTGACGATGTCCTGACCCGGGCGGCGTGACACGCATGCGAAAGAGGCCCCCGGCGCCGTTGCCGGGGGCCTCTTTCGGGTCTGCGGAATGGCTCAGACGGTCGTGACGACGTCGTCGTACGCCAGGCGCGGGCCGCGCGGGAACCAGGCGTCCGGGCCCGGCTTGCCGATGTTGACGACCACGAACGGGGTGTGGTCGTCGTCCAGGAACTCCTTCTGGACGCCCGCGAAGTCGACGCCCGTCATCGGACCGGCGGCGAGGCCGGCGGCGCGCACGCCGATGATGAAGTAGGCGGCCTGGAGGGCGGCGTTCAGGTCGGCGTTCTTCTCGCGGGCCTCGCGGCCGGCGCCGTCGAACATGGCCTTGGCGCCCTCGAAGTGCGGGAAGAGCTCCGGAAGCTCCTCGTGGAACTCGTTGTCCGCCGAGAGGATCGCGACCAGCGGGGCGGCCGCGGTCTTCTGCTGGTTGCCCTCGGCCAGGTGCTTCACCAGGCGCTCGCGGGCCTCGGGGGAGCGGACCAGCGTGACGCGCAGCGGAGACTGGTTCATGGAGGTCGGGCCGTACTTGACCAGGTCGTAGATCGCCTGGACCTGCTCGTCGGTCACCGGCTCGTCGGTGAAGGTGTTGGCGGTGCGGGCCTCACGGAACAGCAGGTCCTGAGCGGCGGGGTCGAGAACGAGAGACATGGTTGAACTTCCTGGGAACGCATCGCGGGGAATCCGGACCGTGGTCCGGATAGCTTGACGGGCACGACCATACGCCGCTGAAGGTTCAAGGTTCAATCAAAACCGGGCCGCGGTGATCCGCCTCACACCCGCCGCACCGCTCAGTCCTCCTCCTCGGCCCCTTCTCCCTCTCCCCCTTCCTCCTCGGCCAGCGCCGCGTCCAGCCGGGCCCGTGCCCCCTCCAGCCACCGCCGGCACACCTTGGCCAGCTCCTCGCCCCGCTCCCAGAGCGCCAGGGACTCCTCCAGGCTCGTCCCGCCGGCCTCCAGCCGCCGCACGGTGTCGATCAGCTCGTCCCGCGCCTGCTCGTAGGAGAGCGTCTCCTCCGCCTTGCTGCTCATGCACATACCTCTCTCATCCGCCCGTACGAACGACATGCCCGTACGACATGGCCTAGCCGTCCACCCGCACCGAGAACTCACCCTCCGCGACCCGCGCCCGCAACGCCTCACCCGGCTCGACGTCCCCCGGGGCCCGCACCACATGGCCGTCGCCCTGCTGGAGCACGGCGTAACCGCGCTTCAGCGTGGCGGCCGGGGAGAGGGCCACCACGCGCGCGTGCGTGTGCGTCAGCTCGGAGTCGGCACGGTCGAGCAGATGCCCGAGACAGCGCCGCGAACGGTCCACCAGTGAGGCGACGTGATCGGCCCGTTCGTCGACCATCCGGTGCGGATCCTCCATGGCCGGCCGCGCGAGCGCATGCGCCAGCCCCCGCTCCTCCCGGGCCACCAGCGCGTCGACGCACCGCCGCCCCCGGTCCCGCAGCATCCGCACCCGCTCCGCCTCTTCCCCCACGTCCGGGACGACCTTCTTGGCGGCGTCGGTAGGGGTGGACGCACGCAGGTCCGCGACGTAGTCGAGCAGCGGATTGTCGGGCTCGTGCCCGATGGCGGAGACCACCGGCGTACGGCACCCGGCGACCGCCCGTACCAGCTGCTCGTCGGAGAACGGCAGCAGGTCCTCCACGCTGCCGCCGCCGCGCGCGACGATGATCACATCCACCTCCTCCAGCGCGTCGAGCTCCTTCACGGCCTGCACGACCTGCGGCACGGCGTGCACGCCCTGCACCGGCACGTTCCGCACCTCGAACCGCACCGCGGGCCACCGGTGCCGGGCGTTCTCCAGCACGTCCCGCTCGGCGGCCGAGGCCCGCCCGCACACCAGCCCGATCAACTGCGGCAGAAACGGCAACGGCTTCTTCCGGTCCGCCGCGAACAGCCCCTCCGCCGCCAGCCCCTTCTTCAGCATCTCCAGCCGCGCCAGCAACTCCCCGACGCCGACCGGCCTTATCTCGGCCGCCCGCAACGACAGCTGCCCCCGCGGCGCGTACCACTCCGGCTTCGCGTGCACGACGACCCGGGCCCCCTCGCCGACCACGTCCGCCACGGCGTCGAACACCTGCCGAAAACAGGTCACGCCGATCGAGATGTCGTACGACGGATCCCGCAACGTCAGAAACACGACCCCGGCCCCCGGCCGCCGCGACAACTGCGTGATCTGCCCCTCGACCCAGACGGCCCCGAGCCGGTCGATCCACCCCCCGATCAGCCGGGAGATCTCACCGACGGGCACGGGAGCTTCAGCGGACGTGTTCAAAGCCATGCGCCGAGCGTAACGGCGCACACTGACACCTCCGGACGAGACCGGTCACCACTTATCAGCCCGTCCGGTGTCCGAGGACGAGAGCTGGTCGGCACCACATCCCGGCCCGTCCGGTGTCCGAGGACGAGAGCCGGCCGGCACCACATCCCGGCCCGTCCGGCGTTCGAGGACGAGAGCCGGTCCGCACCACATGTCAGCCCGTCCGGCGTTTGAGGACGAGGCCGTTCAGGCCGAAGCGGGGGTCCGGGGGCGGCAGCCCCCGAAACGGGCGGTCGAAGGGGGCCCACCCCCTGGAGGATGGGACGGGTAAGGGCGGCGGGGGCGAACCCGACGCGGCCTTACGATGGGTGCCATGACTGCTTCGCCTGGCCGCCGTGTCCTGCTCGCCGCCCCCCGTGGCTACTGCGCGGGTGTGGACCGCGCCGTGATCGCCGTCGAGAAGGCCCTGGAGCAGTACGGGGCCCCGATCTACGTCCGCCACGAGATCGTCCACAACAAGTACGTCGTGCAGACCCTGGAGAAGAAGGGCGCGATCTTCGTCGAGCGGACCGAGGAGGTCCCGCCGGGGAACATCGTGATGTTCTCCGCGCACGGCGTCGCCCCCGTCGTCCACGAGGAGGCCGAGCGCGGCCGCCTCGCCACCATCGACGCGACCTGCCCGCTGGTCACCAAGGTCCACAAGGAAGCCGTCCGCTTCGCCAACGAGGACTACGACATCCTCCTGATCGGCCACGAGGGCCACGAGGAGGTCATCGGCACCTCCGGCGAGGCCCCCGACCACATCCAGCTGGTCGACGGCCCGGCGGACGTCGCCAAGGTCGAGGTCCGCGACGAGTCCAAGGTCGTCTGGCTCTCCCAGACCACCCTCTCCGTCGACGAGACGATGGAGACGGTCGACGCCCTGAAGGAGAAGTTCCCGCAGCTCATCTCTCCGCCGAGCGACGACATCTGCTACGCCACGCAGAACCGCCAGCTCGCGGTGAAGCAGATGGGCGCCGAGGCCGAGCTGGTGATCGTCGTCGGCTCCCGCAACTCCTCCAACTCCAAGCGCCTGGTCGAGGT
>NZ_JAEKKT010000192.1 GCF_019510245.1 Streptomyces sp.
CGTCGGGGACGTGCACCCCGGGGTCGCCGAGGTCGCCGGATGGCTCTCCCCGAACCCCGGCGGTGTCGGGCCCATGACCAGGGCGCAGCTGCTCGTCAACGTGGTCGAGGCGGCGGAGCGCAGTGTCGGCTGAGCACGCGCACGACGACGAGCCGACCGTCCGCGACGCGATCAGCGCCCCGGACGCGCAGGGGCGGCCCCGGCGGGCCACGCGCCGCTTCCCGCTGTTCACGCGGGACACCGCGCGGCCCGAGGGCGGCGGCCGGGCCGCGTCGGGGGATCTGCCGGCCCCGGCCCGGCAGTGGCCGATGCTGGTGGTGCTGGCGAGCGTCGCGATCGGGCTGCTGCTGACCTCGCTGGACCAGTTCCGGGTCGGCGCGCTGCTGATCGGGGCGGCGCTGCTGGCCGGGGCGGTGATGCGATGGATACTGCCGAGCGTCGGGATGCTGGCGGTGCGGTCGCGGTTCACGGACATCGCGACCTACGGGGTGCTGGGGCTGGCGATCGTGCTGCTGGCGTTGATGGCGCAGCCGAAGCCGTGGCTGGTGATTCCCTATCTGAAGGACACGCTTCATTTCACGATGAGGAGCTGAAGGGTTCGGTTTCGGGCGCGGGTGAGCGGGGCCTGGTCGCTCAGCTTCCCCGAATGGCGGCCCGTCCCCTCCCCCGAGCGGGACGGGCCGCCGTCGGGAAGCAGCCTTCCACCGCGCGTGGGCTGTTCAACGGCTGTGCGCCGGCTGTGGCAGAGAGGTGACAGTTCCGGTACGGGCCGACGTGGGCGCCGAACAGCACACCGTGCGCTGGGAGCTCGCCGTCGAGGCCTGGCCGCGCCCGGCGACCGCGCCGGACCCGGACCGGCCGCCGGACCCGGGGGAGGCGGAGGGGTGCCAGTTGCTCGCAGGAAAGCGCATCGAGGATCACGTTTGCTCGATCGTGTGGTGGTCGGCGTCCGGGCTTGCGGCGTGCTGGGCCGTTCGGGCTGCCGTGATCGTGTGATCTGGGACGCCGGGTAAGGCGCCAGCGTGCGGGGCCCCCGCTCCACCTGAGTGATGGTTCGGGGGCCTCCCCGTCGCCTCTGGCCGCATCCACATGGCCAGGTCATGAGGGAACCGGCCTCCCGGGATCGGACCACGGACAGGATCCGTGTCGCTGGCCCAGGGCTCAGTACGCCGGGGACCAGTGCGCCCAGGACCGTTCGGGGCGTGCGGACGAGTGGGCTCACTCCTGCTCGGTCTCCAGGAACGGTACGAGGACGACCCGACCCTCCCGTGGTGGGACCGCCCGGAACCGGACCCGGCGCCCCGCCCGCACGGCCCCTGCTGCTGTACGCGGTCCTGCTGCTGCTCGCCCTGCTCCTCGTGACGGTCGTCGGTGCCGTGGCCCTCGGGTGAGGTGCGACCCCTGTGACCTGCGAGGTCACGACCGGATGACCGGTGTGTCGATGTGTTGACAAGTTCGCGGATGTGTCACGGAGCCGACCCACAACCGGGCTAACGTGTCGGATCGGGACGAGCCGAGGGTCCGTTGGACCGTACCGCGGTCGGCGTGCGACGGTGCATGCCGGACGGGCCAGTGCTCCTGTGCGCCCCCTGCCCGGGGACTGTTCTCCGGGGTTGCCGCATCCCGCTGGGTAGCCAGACGGGGACCGGCGCGGGGGGCACCGCGCGAGGGGACACGCGGGGGAAGACACGGCACCGAACCGGGGGAAGAGGGGGGAAGCAATGCCTCGTTGGAAGGCCCTGCCGGACGAACTCGATCCGCAGGTCAAGGAGTTCGCGACCCAGCTGCGGCGGCTCGTGGACCGCAGCGGCCTGAGCGTCGCCGCGCTGTCAGACCGCACCGGCTACGCCAGGACGTCCTGGGAGCGCTATCTCGGTGGCCGCCTGCTGGCCCCGAAGGGCGCGGTCGTCGCGCTCGCCGAGGTCACCGAGACCGATCCCGTCCACCTCACGACCATGTGGGAGCTGGCCGAACGGGCCTGGAGCCGTTCGGAGATGCGGCACGACATGACCATGGAGGCGATCCGGATCTCCCAGGCGCGGGCCGCGCTGGGGGAGTTCGGGGCACCGCCCGCCACGCCCTCCTCCTCCGGCGGCGGCAAGGCGCCGCGCCGGGCGGCCAGCGCGGTGGCGATGCCGGGGGTCGCCGGGCCGGCGGGCGTCTCGCCCACCATCCCGCCCCAGCCGACGGCACCCGATGCCAACCGCCGGGAGGGCCCCGGCTCCCGGGGCCCGGCCGCGTCCCCGCCCCAGGCCCCGCCCGGCGGTGGCAGGCGGCGGCTGACGATGTTCCTCGCCGGGGTCGTCGGGGCGGTCGTGGTCGTCGCCGGGGTCCTCTTCCTCACCGGCGGCGACGGCGGCGGGAACCGGGGCAGCGCCTCGGCCACCCCGTCCACCGCCACCGGCAGCGCCCTCCCGGCCGGGGTGAAGTGCGCGGGCGGCGGGTGCACCGGCAAGGACGCGGAGGCCATGGGGTGCAGCGGCGACCTCGTGACCACGGCGAAGACGGTCACGGTCGGCGCGACCACCCTGGAGGTCCGTTACAGCCGGACCTGCGGCGCCGCGTGGGGCCGCATCACGGGCGCCGCCCGCGGCGACTCGGTCCGGGTCACGGCCGGCACCACCACGGAACGCGGCGACATCACGGCGGCCGGTGACACGATCGCGTACACGCCGATGGTGGCGGTGCGGGACGCGGCACAGGCGAAGGCGTGCGCGACGCTGGCGTCGGGGCAGCAGGGGTGCACGACGTAGACCTGATACAGCCCGTCCGGCGTTTGAGGACGAGGCCGAAGACCGGCAGCGGGGCCCGGGGGCGGCAGCCCCCGGACCTCCGGACCTCGCAGCGACGCCGGGCCCGCGAAGAAATCGGCGGCACACAGGAATGTCGGCTTCCATCCTGGGCACGCGACAGGTATCCCCCACGGGAGTCCGGAAACCGGTACCCCCGAGTGGCGGCCGACCTGTCCCACCCTCTCCCGGGCAGGCGGCCGCCTCTTTTGTGGGGTGAGCCACACGGACCCCTCGCCCCCCGGCATCCTTGATGCGCGATAGCCTGACCGGTGGATCTCTTGATGCCAAGAGATCGATCATTTGTACGTCCGCACCCCAGGGCACCCAGGGCAAGGACGCCCACCGCCAGCTGTCATACGGAGAACGCCATGACCCGCACTCCCGTGAACGTCACCGTCACCGGCGCGGCCGGCCAGATCGGTTACGCCCTGCTCTTCCGCATCGCCTCCGGCCAGCTGCTCGGCGCGGACGTGCCGGCCAGCTGCTCGGCGCGGACGTGCCGGTCCGGCTCCGCCTCCTCGAGATCACCCCCGCGCTCAAGGCCGCCGAGGGCACCGCCATGGAGCTCGACGACTGCGCCTTCCCGCTCCTCCAGGGCATCGACATCTCCGACGACCCGAACGTCGCCTTCGACGGCGCCAACGTCGCCCTCCTGGTCGGCGCCCGCCCCCGCACCAAGGGCATGGAGCGCGGCGACCTCCTGGAGGCCAACGGCGGCATCTTCAAGCCGCAGGGCAAGGCCATCAACGACCACGCCGCGGACGACATCAAGGTCCTGGTCGTCGGCAACCCGGCCAACACGAACGCGCTGATCGCCCAGGCCGCCGCCCCGGACGTACCGGCCGAGCGCTTCACCGCGATGACCCGCCTCGACCACAACCGCGCGCTGACCCAGCTCGCGAAGAAGACGGGCTCGACGGTCGCCGACATCAAGCGCCTGACCATCTGGGGCAACCACTCCGCCACCCAGTACCCCGACATCTTCCACGCCACGGTCGCCGGCAAGAACGCCGCCGAGGTCGTGAACGACGAGAAGTGGCTGGCCGAGGAGTTCATCCCGACCGTCGCCAAGCGCGGCGCGGCCATCATCGAGGCCCGTGGCGCGTCCTCCGCGGCCTCCGCCGCCAACGCCGCCGTCGACCACGTCCACACCTGGGTCAACGGCACCGCGGACGGCGACTGGACCTCCATGGGCATCCCGTCGGACGGCTCCTACGGCGTCCCGGAGGGCCTGATCTCCTCCTTCCCGGTCACCACCAAGGACGGCAGGTACGAGATCGTCCAGGGCCTGGAGATCAGCGACTTCTCCCGCGCCCGCATCGACGCCTCGGTGCAGGAGCTGGCGGAGGAGCGCGAGGCGGTCCGCGCCCTCGGCCTCATCTGAGCCTCCCCGCACCGCACGGGCCCCGCTCCGGACTCCTCCGGGGCGGGGCCCGTCCCGTCGGCCGCCGGGCGCTACTCCATCCCCCGCTTCCCCGGCGTCCAGAACGGCTTGGTGAGGACCGCGCGCCGGTCCCATCCGGCCTCCTGGACCAGCACCTTCCGCACCGCCTGCACGGCCCGCGCCTCCCCGGCGACATACGCCACCCCGCCGGGCTCGGGAGCGAGCCGCCGTACCGCCTCCGGCAGCGAGGTCTCGGTCCTGAGCACCCATTCGAGGCGCTCCGCGTGGGTGAGGGGCAGCCGGTCGGCGGCCGTCTCCGTCTCGACGCAGCCGGAGATCCGGGCCTCCTCGGGCAGCGCCGCGAGCATCGCTCCGAAGGCGACCGCGGCCGTCTCGTCGCCGACGAAGACGTGGTGGGCGGCGTCGGGGCGCAGCGTGAAGGTGCCCTCCGGTCCGCGCAGCCGCACCTGCTCGCCCTTCCCGACGGTCCGGCCCCACCGGGCGCCCGGCCCGCCCTCGGAGTGGTCGAGGACGCACAGCTCGACGACGCCGGACGGGTCGTAGTGCCAGACCGAGTACGTCCGCAGGGTCAGCCCGCCGACCAGGACCCGGACCTGCTGGCCGGGCCGGACGTCGAGGCCGGCGAGCTGGTCGCCGTCGATGCGCAGCCGGCGCATCCGGGCGGTGATCTGCTCGGCGTCGGTGACGGTGCCGCGCAGGGTCAGCAGGTCGAGGACGGGGTTCAGCAGGGCGGGCATCGGGGCTCCTCAACGGGCCGGGGTGCGGGGGGAGTTGCTCAGGCGCCGGTAGAACGCGACAGTACGCGTTCCGGGCCGGACGCGATAGTACGTGTCGGGGTGCGGCCGCCGTGACCGGCCACCACGAGCGCCGTCGCCGCGAGCACCAGGAGCGCGACGGTACGCAGGGCCGGGCCCATCCCGGAGCCGAGATCGCCGTGCGCGGACAGGATCGTGCCGGTGACCGCGACCCCGAGGGCGGCGCCGATCTCGCGGGCCGTGGTGCCGAGCCCGGAGCCGAGGCCCGCCTGGTGCGGCGGGAGCGAGCCGACCACGCCGAGGGTGAGGGCGGGCATCGACAGGCCGGTGCCGGCCGAGATGACCAGGAGCCAGCAGGCGTACGTCCAGTACGGCGTGGCCGCGTCGACGGTGGACGCGCCGAGCAGACCGAGACCGATCAGGGCGAGCCCGGCGCCGACGACCGTGCGCGGGTACCCCGCCCAGCGGGCGGCGAGCCTCGGGACCAGGGCCAGGCCGATCGTCAGCGGCATGATCGCGACGCCGGTGACGGCCGCGTCGTAGCCCTTGACGCCTTGCAGGTACTGCGAGTTGACGAAGAAGAGGGAGAAGAGGCCGAAGAAGCCGGCCGCCGTCCCGAGGGACGTCGAGCGCAGCCGGGCGGAGGCGAAGACGCGGATGTCGAAGAGAGGGCGTGGCGAGCGCAGGGCGTGGCCGGTGAAGAGGGCGGTCAGGACGGCGCCCGCCGCGAAGGAGCCGAGGATGGGTGCAGAGGCCCAGCCGTACGTCGTGCCCTCGATGATGCCGAACAGCACCGCCACCAGGCCCGCCGTGAGGAGCACGGTGCCGAGCGGGTCGAGGTTGCTGTGCGCGGAGCGTGCCGTGCGCGGGGCGACCAGGGCGACGGTCAGGGCGAGCAGTGCGGCCAGCGGGACCATGGCGGCGAACAGCGCCCGCCAGGACAGGAACTGGCCGACCAGGCCGCCGCCCAGGTTGCCGGCCGCGCCGCCCAGACCCAGCGCCAGGGTCCAGGAGGCGAGGGCGCGGGCGCGCCGCTCGGGGGCGGCGAGGTGGACCAGGATCGACATGGTGGCCGGGGTGATCAGGGCGGCCCCGGCGCCGGACAGGCCGCGGCCCGCGATCAGGACGGCGGGGTCCGGCGCGAGTGCGCTGGTGGCCGCGCCGGCCGCGAACAGGGTGAGACCCGCGAGCAGGGCGCCCTTGCGGCCGTACCGGTCGCCGAGTGCGCCGGCCGGGATGAGCAGGGCGGCGAAGGCGATGACGTAGGCGTCGACGGTCCACAGGATCTCGCTGTGCGAGGGGTGCAGGGACGACGCGGCCAGTTCGGGGATGAGCAGGTTGATGGCGGCGACCATGCTCTGCGCGACCAGCACGCAGGCGCACAGGACGAGCAGGACGGGGCGTTTCAGGGCGTGCGAGGGCACGGCTCCTCCCGGGGAGCTGGTGGGTGTGGTGGGGGCTGCCCCGTCACCGTAGGCTCGGCCCCGATCTGCTTTCCAGTGCAACCTTTGCAAGGGACGAATGCGTATGACGCAATCCACCGGGACCCCCGCCGGTCTCGACCTGAACCTGCTGGTCGCGCTGGACGTGCTCCTGGAGGAGGAGAGCGTGCAGGGGGCCGCGCGGCGGCTGCACCTGTCCGAGCCCGCCATGAGCCGCGCCCTCGGCAGGATCCGCCGGGCGCTCGGCGACCCCGTCCTGGTGCGGGCCGGGCGCCGGATGGTGCCGACCCCGCACGCCCTGGCCGTGCGCGCGGAGGTGAGCGCGGTGGTGGAGCGGGCGCGGGCGCTGTTCGCCCCGGGCCGGGACACCGACCTGCGGACCGTCTCCCGGACGTTCACGATCGTCGGCTCCGACGCGATCGTCGGCACCCACGCAGCGGTCCTCTTCGCCAGGGCCGCCGCGGAGGCGCCCGGCATCCGCATCCGCTTCCTCGCCGAGGCCCATGTGGACCTGCCCTACCTGCGGCAGGGCATGGCCGATCTGGAGGTCGGGTCGATCGACACCACCGCTCCCGAGGTGCGGGTGGAGCAGCTCCACGAGGACCGCATGCTCGGCGCCGTACGGTCCGGACACCCGCTGCTGACGGGTGAACTGACCCCCGAGCGGTACGCGACCGAAGTCGGCCACCTGAACGTCTCGCGGCGCGGCAAGCTGCACGGCCCGGTCGACGCCGCGCTCGCCGAACTCGGTCTCGAACGCCGGGTGGTGGGTACCGTCGGCACCTTCCCCGCCTCCCTCTTCGTGCTGCGCGACTCCGACCTGGCCGGCCTGATCACCACCGGGGGCGTCCCGCTGGCCACCGCCCTGGGCCTCGCCACCTTCGAGGTCCCGCTGCCCCTGCCGCCGATCCCCCTCGGCCTGGCCTGGCACCCACGCCACGACGCCGACCCGGCCCACGCCTGGCTGCGGCGCTGCGTCAGGGAGCTGATGACGTCGCCGTTCATTTAAATTCTGTATTCACGGAGTGCAATCCCGTGCATATTCACAACTTCTTCAATTGTGAGACGACGGGCATTCTATAGCTTCTCTTCCGGGTGACTGAATTCCCCCGAACGCTCCAAACCCCGCTCCGTCCGACGGTCGTTAGGTGACCGTGACGCGATTGGACTGGTGCGCAGCCGAAGATCATCCGACAACCGTGCTCCGGTGGACCGGCGGTATGGATATCACCTCATGCTCGGACCTGCTCGATGATTTCCTGAAGAGAATCAACGCGATGGAAAATGAATATCGGCGGACCATGGCAGATCTGTACGGAGCGTTCTGAGGCAGGGTGCGGAGGTAATCGATGGACGGGATTCAGCACGACTCGGGGTCGGGTCTCTACGGCCACACCGGCTTCTACGACCATCCCGGTCTCTACGACCACACCTGGGGTGCCCCGGAGCCGGACGTCGCGGCGAACGACTGGGACCCGGTCGAGGAGCTGGCGCAGATACTGTCCGCACCGACCGGTGTGACCGCGGCCCCCACCCTGCTGGACGTGCCGGCCCAGCGCCGGGGCAGCCGGCGGCGGGTCCGCCACCGGGTCCGCAACGACTCCCACCTGCTCGACGGCGGCCGGAGCGTCACGCACATCACGCTCCTCATCGCGACCGTCTCGCTGTGCGCGGTGTCCATGCTCGCCTGGTCGCTCTGCTACTCCTACGCGCAGCTGCGCGGCATCGCCTCGTCGGTGCTCCCCGGGGGCCTTGCGCAGTACTGGCCGCTGACCGTCTACGGCCCGTGGTTCGTGGCGGCGCTCTCCGTCCTGCGGGCCACCGCGCAGCGCCGGAGCGCACGGCGCTCCTGGTGCGTCGTGCTGGCCGCCTCCGTCGTGGCCGTGGCCCTGTGTGTCAGCCACTCCTCCCATGCGCTGCTGTCCTTAGTCATCTTCGGGATCCCGCCCGTCACCGCCCTGGTCTGCTTCTGGGAACTGGTCGGCCAGATCTCGACCAAGAGCGGGCCCCGGCACGCCACGCCCGCCGCGTCGGCGAGCACGACGCCCTGAATCCGAAGGCCGGCGCGAGGGCCGTCGCCCTCCCTGGGTCGTTTGTGCCGTCCTGTCCGACTGTTCCGTGACGCCGCACACTTTCGGCCGACGATTGCGCATGCAATCCGAGGCCGAGGGCAGGTGCTGGCGGTCCCCGAGAGTGACTCGAACGTCACGCAGGGGCACCGAACAGGAACGGAAGGCAATACCGATCATGGCGGACAGCACGGCACGAGCGACCATCCATGCCGGAGGCGACTGGCTGGCAGCGGTCTCCGGCGCGACACGCGAGATCATCGACCCCGCGGACGGCCTGCCCTTCACCGTGGTCGCCGAGGGCGACGAGAAGGACGCCGACGCGGCGGTGGCCGCCGCCCGGCGCGCCTTCGACTCCGGCGACTGGCCCCGGACCCCCGTCGCCGAGCGCGCCGCCCTGCTCCGCCGGGTCGCCGGACTCCTCGTACGCGACCGCGAAGAGCTCGGTCTCCTGGAGAGCCGGGACGCGGGCAAGACCGTGGCGGAGGGCCGCGTCGACATCGACTGCGTCGCCGACGCCTTCCGCTACTTCGCCGACCTGGTCGCCGCGGAGGGCGCGGGCCGAGTGGTGGACGCGGGCTCGGCCGACGTCCACAGCGTCGTCGTATCCGAACCGGTCGGCGTCTGCGCGTTGATCACGCCCTGGAACTACCCGCTCCTCCAGGCGAGTTGGAAGATCGCCCCGGCGCTCGCGGCCGGCAACACGTTCGTCGTCAAGCCGAGCGAGCTCACCCCGCTGACGACGGTCGCGCTGATCGGACTGCTCGCCGAGGCCGGGCTTCCCGCCGGCGTCGCCAACCTGGTCACCGGCCCCGGCCACACCGTCGGCGCCCGCCTCGCCGAGCACCCCGACGTCGACCTGGTCTCCTTCACCGGCGGCCTGGTCAGTGGCACCAAGGTCGCCAAGGCCGCCGCACCCACCGTCAAGAAGGTCGCCCTCGAACTGGGCGGCAAGAACCCCAACGTCGTCTTCGCCGACGCCTGCGCCACGCAGGAAGGTTTCGACACCGCCGTCGACCAGGCCCTCAACGCCGCGTTCATGCACAGCGGCCAGGTCTGCTCGGCCGGCGCCCGGCTGATCGTCGAGGAGCCGCTGCGCGAGCGGTTCGTCGCCGAACTCGCCCGCCGCGCCGCCAGGATCCGGCTCGGCCGGGGCACCGCGGACGGCGTCGAGTGCGGCCCGCTCGTCTCCGAGCAGCAGCGCGCCAAGGTCGAGGCGTACGTGGCGTCGGCGCTGGCGGAGGGCGCGGTGCTGCGCGCAGGCGGCAAACGCCCCGAACCGTCCGCCGACCGCCCGGCCACCGGCTACTTCTACGAGCCGACCGTCCTCGACCAGTGCCACCGCGGGATGCGGGTCGTGCGCGAGGAGGTCTTCGGCCCGGTCCTGACCGTCGAGACCTTCCGCACCGAGGACGAGGCGGTCGCCCTCGCCAACGACACCGAGTACGGACTCGCCGGCGCCGTCTGGAGCACGGATGCCGGCAAGGCCCGCCGGGTCGCGGGACGGCTGCGGCACGGCACCGTGTGGATCAACGACTACCACCCCTACCTCCCCCAGGCGGAGTGGGGCGGCTTCGGAAGGAGCGGGACCGGCCGCGAGCTGGGGCCGGCCGGGCTCGCCGAGTACCGCGAGACCAAGCACGTCTACCAGAACCTCGCGCCGAGGCCGGTGCGCTGGTTCGCCGGCTGAGCCCCCACAACGCCCGGCCGGCGAACCGGCGCCGCCCCGTTCTCCCACCCCCCAGGAGTAACCACCCCATGGCCGATCACACCCCCCACCCCCAGGAATTCGACTACGTCGTCATAGGCGGCGGAACCGCCGGTTCCGTCATCGCCTCCCGCCTCACCGAGAACCCGGACGTCACGGTCGCCGTCATCGAGGGCGGCCCCAGCGACGTCGGCCGCGACGACGTCCTCACCCTGCGCCGCTGGATGGGCCTGCTCGGCGGCGAGCTGGACTACGACTACCCGACCACCGAGCAGCCGCGCGGCAACTCCCACATCCGGCACAGCCGCGCCCGCGTGCTGGGCGGCTGTTCCAGCCACAACACCCTCATCTCCTTCAAGCCGCTGCCCTCCGACTGGGACGAGTGGGAGTCGGCGGGAGCCAAGGGCTGGGGCGCGGTGCCGATGGAGGCCTACTACGCCCGCCTCCTCAACAACATCGTCCCGGTCGACGAGAAGGACCGGAACGCCATCGCCCGCGACTTCGTCGACGCGGCCCAGAAGGCGCTGGGCGTCCCGCGCGTGGAGGGGTTCAACCAGCGGCCGTTCACCGAGGGCGTCGGCTTCTTCGACCTCGCCTACCACCCTGAGACCAACAAGCGCTCCAGCGCGTCGGTGGCCTACCTCCACCCGGTGCTGGACGAGCGCCCCAACCTGCACCTCCTCCTGGAGACCTGGGCGTACCGGCTGGAGCTGGACGGCACCCGCGCCGAGGGCGTGCACGTCCGCACCAAGGACGGCGAGGACCTGCTGATACGGGCCCGCGACGGGGTCGTCCTGTGCGCGGGCGCCGTCGACTCCCCGCGCCTGCTGCTCCACTCGGGCATCGGCCCGGCGGCGGACCTCGAAGCCCTCGGCATCCCGGTCGCGCACGACCTCCCGGGCGTCGGCGAGAACCTCCTCGACCACCCCGAGTCGGTGATCGTCTGGGAGACGAACGGCCCGATCCCCGAGAACTCCGCGATGGACTCCGACGCGGGCCTGTTCGTCCGCCGCGACCCCGAACAGGCGGGCCCGGACCTGATGTTCCACTTCTACCAGGTCCCGTTCACGGACAACCCCGAGCGCCTGGGCTACGAGCGCCCCGCGCACGGCGTCTCGATGACCCCGAACATCCCCAAACCCCGCAGTCGCGGCCGCCTCTTCCTGACCAGCGCGGACCCGTCCGTGAAGCCCGCGCTCGACTTCCGCTACTTCACCGACGAGGACGACTACGACGGCCGCACCCTCGTCGACGGCATCCGCCTCGCCCGCGAGATCGCGAAGACCGAGCCGCTGGCGGGCTGGCTGAAGCGGGAGGTGTGCCCCGGCCCGGAGATCGTCGGCGACGCCGAGCTGAGCGAGTACGCCCGCAAGGTCGCGCACACGGTCTACCACCCGGCGGGCACCTGCAAGATGGGCGCGGCCGACGACCAACTCGCCGTGGTGGACCCGGAGTTGCGCATCCGCGGCCTGGACGGCATCCGCATCGCCGACGCCTCCGTCTTCCCCGCCATGCCGGCGGTGAACCCGATGATCGGGGTGCTGATGGTCGGCGAGAAAGCCGTGGACCTGCTGAAGGGCGGTGCGTGATGAACGGTACGACCCCTGTCTTCTCCGTCGACGGCCTGTGGAAGGTCTTCGGCCCCAAGGCCGACCGCGTCCCGGCGGACCCCGAGCTGACCGGCCTCTCGCCGGCCGACCTGCGCGCCCGCACCGGGTGCACGGCCGCCGTCCGTGACGTCTCCTTCGACGTGCGCAAGGGCGAGGTCTTCGTGGTGATGGGCCTGTCCGGCTCCGGGAAGTCGACCCTGGTCCGCTGCCTGACCCGGCTCATCGAGCCGACGGCCGGCCGGATCGTCATCGACGGCGAGGACGTCCGGGCGATGGACAAGGGCCGGCTGCGGGAACTGCGGCGGCACCGTGCCGCGATGGTCTTCCAGCACTTCGGGCTCCTCCCGCACCGGTCCGTCCTCGACAACGTGGCATACGGCCTGGAGATCCAGGGCGTCGGCAGGTCCGAGCGACGGGAGCGGGCCGCCGAGGTCGTCGCCAAGGTCGGCCTGGAGGGCATGGAGCAGCGCCGCCCCGGCCAGCTGTCCGGCGGCCAGCGCCAACGGGTCGGCCTCGCGAGGGCGTTGGCGGTCGATCCCGAGGTCCTCCTCTTCGACGAGCCGTTCAGCGCGCTCGATCCGCTGATCCGGCGGGACATGCAGGAGGAGGTGGTCCGCCTGCACCGCGAGGAGGGCCGCACGATGGTCTTCATCACCCATGACCTGTCGGAGGCGCTCAAGCTCGGCGACCGCATCGCCCTGATGCGGGACGGCAGGGTGGTCCAGCTGGGCACCCCGGAGGAGATCGTCGGCTCCCCGGCCGACGACTACGTCCGGGAGTTCGTCCGGGACGTGCCGCGGGAGCAGGTGATGACGGTTCGCTCCGCGATGAGGCCGACGGAGGACGGGGAGACCTTGGCGGGACCTGCGGTCAGCCCCGTCGCGACGGTCGCCGAGGCGATCGAGGCGGTGGCGGGAGCCGGCGCTCCGGCGCGCGTCGTGGAGGGGGACCGGTGCGTCGGCGTGCTCGACGCGGACACGCTGCTCGGCGTCGTGGCGAAGGGCACCCCACCCGCGGGCCGCGGCGGGCCGGTCGCGCAGTTCCCCGTGCCCCCGGGTGGGGATACGGAGCCCTCCCCGGAAGATTCCGGAGCCTCGGGTCCGGCTGCGGGTGGTGGGCCGGTCGCGCAGTTCCCCGCGTCCCCGGGTGGGGATACGCAGCCCCCGTTGGAAAGGCCCCCCGCCGCGGGTGTTGCCGACACTGGCCCAGCCGCGGGCAGTCGTGCCGCTGGGGCGGCACCCCGCGAGCGCGGGCGAGTGACACCCCCCGGCCCCCGCACCAGCCCGGAGGGTGTCTGATGGCGACGATCACTGTCCCGGGCCCGCGTCGAGTGACGCTTCCCACCGGGCGAGCCGCCCGTAAGCTCCTCGTCCTGGCCGTAGCCGCCGCAATCCTCGTCCCGGTCGCCAACGCCCACCGGGGGTCCGCCGCCTGGCCGCACAGTCTCACCGTCAGCCTGGCCGCGCCCCTCACCTCCGCCAGCAACTGGGTCGTCGACAACCGCGACACCCACCCCCTCTTCCTCTACTTCTTCGGCTACATCAGCAACGCCGTCGTCCTCACCGTCCGCGCCGTCTACCTCACCCTCCTCGCGGCCGGCTGGCCCGGCGTGACGGTGGTCGCCGCCGCCGTCGCGCACCGGGTCGCCGGTGTCAGGCTCGCCGTCGGGACGGGGGTCGCCTTCCTCGCCTGCGGCCTGCTCGGCATGTGGGTGCCGACGATGCAGACCCTCGCGCTGATGGTCGTGGCCGTCCTCGCGTCCGTGGCCGTGGGATTCGCGCTCGGGCTCGGCGCCGGGCTCTCCGACCGGCTGAACCGGGCCCTGCGCCCGGTCCTCGACACCATGCAGGTGCTCCCCGCCTTCGCGTACCTCCTCCCCGTCGTCCTGGTCTTCGGCATCGGCGTCCCCGCGGCCGTCCTCGCCACCGTCGTCTACGCCGCCCCGCCCATGGCCCGGCTCACCGCCCTCGGCCTGCGCGGCGCCGACCCCGAGGTCCTGGAGGCGGTGGAGTCGCTCGGCGCCACCCGCGTGCAGCGGCTGCTGACGGCCCGCCTCCCCCTCGCCCGCAGGGAACTCCTCCTCGGCCTCAACCAGACGATCATGATGGCCCTGTCTATGGCGGTCATCGCGTCCGTGATCGGTGCCGGCGGCCTCGGCGACCGCGTCTACCAGGCGCTCGCCTCGGTGGACGTCGGCGCGGCCCTCGCCGCCGGTATCCCGATCGTGCTCCTCGCGGTCGTCCTGGACCGCATCACCGCGGCGGCCGGCGAACGCGGCGACACCCGAAAGCCCCCCGTCGGCCTCCTGTACGGCCTCGGTGCCTCCGTCGCCGTCGCGCTCGCCGCCCGGCTCCTCGGCCGCCTCGACTGGCCCACCGCCTGGACCCTGGACTTCGCCGAACCGGTCAACCGCGCCGTGGACTGGATGACCGCGCACCTGTACTCGGGCGTGCCGGTCGTCGGCGGAACCGCGGACTGGGCGGGGCACTTCACCACCTGGGTCCTCGACCCGGTCCGCTCCGGGCTCCAGTGGCTGCCCTGGTGGGCCGTGCTGTTCGTGGTCGCCGCGCTGGCCTGGCTGATCGGCACCTGGCGCACCGCGCTCACCGCCGTCCTCGCGATGGCCGCGATCGGCGTGCTGGGGGTCTGGGAGCCGTCGCTGGACACCCTGTCCCAGGTGCTGGCGGCCGTCGCCGTGACGCTCGTCCTCGGCTTCGCGACCGGTGTCGCCGCCGCCCGCAGCGACCGCGTGGAGCGCGCGCTGCGTCCGGTCCTCGACGTGTTCCAGACCATGCCGCAGTTCGTGTACCTGATCCCGGTCGTCGCGCTGTTCGGCGTGGGCCGCGCGCCCGCCGTGGCCGCCGCCGTCGTCTACGCGCTGCCGGCCGTCGTACGGATCACCGCACAGGGGCTGCGCCAGGTTGACCCGGCCGCCCTGGAGTCCGCGCGGTCGCTCGGCGCGACCGGGCGTCAGCAGCTGCTGCAGGTCCAACTCCCGCTCGCACGCCCCGCGTTGCTGCTCGCCGTCAACCAGGGTGTGGTACTCGTCCTCGCCGTCGTCATCATCGGCGGGCTGGTGGGCGGTGGCGCCCTCGGGTACGACGTCGCCTTCGGCCTCGCCCAGGGCGACCTGGCGACCGGGCTGGTCGCCGGTGCCGCCATCGTCTGCCTGGGGCTGATGCTCGACCGGGTCACCCAGCCCACGGAACGCCGTACGCGGAAGGGAGCGTGACCATGCGCCGTACGACACTTCTTGCCGCCGCCTCCGTGCTCGTGCTCACCACCGGCTGCGGAGCCGCCGACATGACCAGGCAGGCCTCGCCGTTCGCCGACGCGCAGGGGTCGAAGACGGTGACCCTGTCCGTGCAGTCCTGGGTCGGCGCGCAGTCGAATGTGGCTGTCGCGCAGTACCTCCTTGAGCACAAGCTCGGCTACCGCGTCGACACCGTGCAGGTCGACGAGGTCCCGGCCTGGGACGCGCTCAGCCAGGGGCGCGTGGACGCGATCCTGGAGGACTGGGGGCACCCGGACCAGGAGAAGCGCTACGTCGACGACAAGAAGACCATCAGCCGGGGCGGGGAACTCGGGGTCACCGGGCACATCGGGTGGTTCGTGCCGACCTACCTGGTCAAGCAGCACCCGGACATCACCGACTGGAAGAACCTGAACAAGTACGCCTCGCTCTTCCGCACCGCGGAGAGCGGCGGCAAGGGGCAACTCCTGGACGGCTCACCGTCGTACGTCACCAACGACAAGGCGCTGGTGAGCAACCTCAAGCTGGACTACCAGGTCGTCTTCGCCGGTTCCGAGGCCGCTCAGATCACCCAGATCAAGCAGTTCGCCAAGGAGAAGAAGCCCTTCCTCACCTACTGGTACGCACCGCAGTGGCTCTTCAAGAAGGTGCCGATGACCGAGGTGCGGCTGCCCGCGTACAAGGAGGGCTGCGACGCCGACGCGGCCAAGGTCGCCTGCGCCTATCCGCACACCCCGCTGCAGAAGTACCTCAACACGGACTTCGCGCACGGTGGCGGCAGGGCGGCCGCCTTCCTGAAGAAGTTCACCTGGACGACCGAGGACCAGGACCAGGTCTCCCTGATGATCGCCGACCAGAAGCTGAGCCCCGCGGAGGCCGCGAAGAAGTGGGTGGACGGCCACCCCGAGGTGTGGAAGCGGTGGCTGTCCTGAGCCGGCCGCCGGGCGTGCCGCCGCGTCACCGGTCCGGCCGTAGACCGGTGACCCGAAGGTATGTCCGGCGGTTACCCCTCCGGCCGATGCCCGAGGGAGGCACACGTGGTCGACACGGTCTACACGCGCAAGAACGTCAACCAGCTGTCCCGAGCCGAGCGGCGCCGGTTCGTCGAAGCCCTGCTGGAGGTCAAACGCCGCGGTGAGTACGACGAGTTCGTACGGATCCACATCGCGCACAACTCCGCCGACCGGGAACACCGGTTGCGCACCGCCCACATGGCGCCCTCCTTCCTGCCCTGGCACCGCAGACTCCTGCTCGACTTGGAGCAGGCGCTGCGCAGGGTGGACGCGTCGGTGACGGTCCCGTACTGGGACTGGACCCGGGACCGGGCGCCGAACTCCCTGCCGTGGACCGATGATCTGCTCGGCGGCAACGGCCGCCCCTCGGACCGGCAGGTGATGACGGGCCCGTTCGCCTACCGGGCGGGCCACTGGAAGATCACCGAGAACGTGACCGACGTCCAGTACCTCACCCGCGATCTCGGTCACGCCCGCGCCCCGATCCAGCTCCCGACCGAGCGCGACGTCGAGTCCGCGCTGGCCGACCCGGTCTACGACAGCTGGCCCTGGAACTCGGCCGTCACCCGCGGCTATCGCAACAGACTGGAGGGCTGGGGGAGCGGGCGCGGGAGCGTCTCCTGGCAGAACCACAACCGGGTCCACCACTGGGTCGGCGGGGTGATGGTCAGCGCCGCGTCCGTCAACGACCCGGTGTTCTGGCTGCATCACTCCTTCGTCGACCTGCTGTGGACCCGCTGGCAGCAACGGCACCCCGGCCACACGTACCTGCCCGCCGAGCCCCCCGGCCCCGGTGACCCCCAGCGCGGCCGGGTCGTGGCCCGGCACGAGCAACTGCCGCCGTGGAACGTCACGCCCGCCGAACTGGAGGACGTGAGCGGGATCTACAGGTACGAGTGAGGCGGGGCGCTTGTCCGTTCGACATGTCACACATCCCGTTGAAATCCCGGCGACACAGCGATCATCGCGCGCGTACGGCTTGCCGTCGTTGATGAAGCTGGTGTCTTCTGCGAAGGAGAGCCACCGTGCGTATTTCTGACATCCAGCGCTGTGAGATCCGGCCCGGACGGCTCGTCGAGTGGAGGTTCAGCCCGGTGACCATCGCGGCCGCGGCGGCGCTGCCGCCCGATCCGCGACCGCCGGCGTACATCCAGGAGTCGCACATCAGAACGGCCCGGTCGGTACGGGAGGACGGACTGTTCGTACCGACCTGGCTCGGCGCGGCGTTCGACCTGCCGGGACCGGTCGACCTCGACGCGCTGGAGGGGGCGTTGCGCGGCTGGACGCTGCGGCACGAGACGCTGCGCAGCGGCTTCCGCTGGGCCGGTGACGACATGCAGCGGTTCACGCTCGCCGAGAGCGACGTGGCCCTGCACCGCACGGTGGTCGGCGAGTTCACCGACGCGGGGGCGCTCACCCGGTACCTGCAGGATCGGTTCGACGCCGCGGCGGACGCGCTCGGCTGGCCGAACCTCATCTACACGGCGGTCGTACGCGAGGACTCCACCAGCGTGTACATGGCCTTCGACCACACCAACGTCGACGCCTACTCGATCCACCGGCTCCCGGAGGAGATCCACGGACTGTACGCGGCGGCCGTCACGGGAAGTCCCGTCACCGGTCCGTCCGTGGGGAGTTACGTCGACTTCTGCGAGCAGGAGCGGGCGAACGCGGACGGCATCGACGACGCCCACGCGATCGTCGCGCGCTGGCGGGAGTTCATCGCCCGGTGCGGCGGCCGGCTCCCGGAGTTCCCCGTCGACCTCGGGCTGGAGCCCGGCGGGGTGCTGCCCGCCCAGAAGCTGGTGTCCGAGCCGCTCGTCGACGCGGATGCCGCCGCCGCGTTCGAGGCGTACTGCCGCCCCTACGGCGGCAGTCTGGTGGGCATCCTGGCCGCGACCAGCCTGATCGTCCACGAACTCGGCGGGCAGGACGTCTACCGCACCGTCGTGCCGTTCCACACCCGGCTGAAGTCCGCGTGGTCGGACTCCGTGGGCTGGTACGTCGGCGGAGCACCCATCGAGGTGCCCGCGGCGCGGGACCTGGCGGGCGCGCTCGACACGGTCCGCGCCGAGCTGCGGGCCAACCGGTCGCTGGCGCGCATCCCGCTCGCCCGCGTACTGCGGCTGCTCGGCTCGGACTTCCGCCCGACCTCGCCCGACATGTACTCGATCATCTCGTACGTGGACGCCCGTCTCATCCCCGGCGCGGCGGACTGGGCTGAGCAGAAGGCGTACGGGCTGCTCCGGGTGTCGTACGGCGACCAGGTGTGCGCCTGGGTCAATCGGCTGCACGAGGGGCTGTGGTTGGCCTGCCGCTACCCGGACACGGACATCGCCTACAAGAACGTGCGGCGGTATGTCGAGCGACTGCGGGACCTGATCCTCTCCGTGCCCGCACCCGATCGCCCGCGGCCCGCGGAGCTGGCGCTCTCCTGACCCAACTCTGCCTCGCCATAAGGTGATTATGTGTTGCTATGTCACCCTCGGCGTGGATGTCCGTTGTGGAACCCCTTGTCCAGCTACTGCTAGTGTTCGTGCCATCACGCTAGGCAACAATTCGCCGTATGAGCAAAGGACCGAGGGTTCCATGCGCAAGCTTCAGCAGGTCGTGATCGCAGCAGTGGCGGCCGCCGGCGGCCTGTCCGCCGTCGGCGCCTCCCCCGCCGTGGCCGACTCCTACGACAGTGGGCCGCAGGTGTCCAACCACTACCGCCCCTACCAGGAGTGCAGCCCGCAGACGGTGGCCGAGAACGACGTCCCGATCGGCGTGCTCGGCCTCGCCGACACCTTCGACACCACCTGTGGCCAGTACAACCAGGCCTTCACCGGCTGAGGTCGGCGGTGTCCTCACGAAGGAAGGCGCAGCGGATGTTCGTCGGGAAGACCGGCGGGAAGAGGATCGCGGCCGTCTCGGGGCTCCTCGGCGGCCTCGCCGTGGCCTGTGCCGGTCTCGCACCGGCGTACGCCGCGGCGGGTCCGGGGGCGTGTACCGACGACCTCATGGGCAACCTCACCTGCACCCAGCGGATCAGGGGTGAGGTTCCCGAGGGAGGTGCCATGCCGCACCAGGAGACCTGCAAGCCGGTGCAGCCCGTGCAACTGCCCGCCGTCCTCGGGCAGGGGGCGGAGCGGCTCGGGCCCGAGGTGACCTGTTCTCCCGGGACCGTCGGGGTGGCGCCCCCGGAGAAGGGTGACGAGGCGGAGTCGCCTGGCGGCCCGTTCGGGGTCATGAGCCGGATCCTTCCGGTCGGTGGCAGGTAGCGCCGATACGACAGACGGGGCTTACGCGCAACTCGGCGGGTGTGGATCCTCGGTTCGCTACGGAGTGTGTGTATATGCTCACATTAAGTAGTCGAGCCGGGCGGTTCCCGCCTGGACCAGAAAGGGTCAATCATGCGTAAGTTTCAGCGCGTCGCACTCGTAGCGGCGACGGTTGCGGGGCTCTCCTTCCTCGGTGCCGGGGTCAGCTCCGCCGCCGGTGGCGAGGACGCGCCTCCGCAGATCACCGCCGTGGCCAACTCGTCGGCCAACGCCCTGGCCGTCGGCGGGGGTTACTACACCACCACTCCGGAGGCCCAGCCGCAGGCCCAGCCCGAGGCTCAGCCCGAGGCCCAGCCGCAGGGGCAGCCCGAGGCGCAGCCGCAGGAGAACTCCGGCCCCGAGCAGGGCGACCAGAACCAGGGTGGCGAGTAAAAACGCACCCCGTACGAACTCGGTACCCCGCACCGGCACCATTTCGGTCCGCCTGCCGGTGTGCTGAGTGACCACCATGGCGAAGGCAGCCCGGACGCACCCCGACTCCGTCGAGGTATGCGTCCGGGCTGCTTTGCATCGCCCTACGCAGAGGAAGACAACTCATGTTCACTGCACGGAAGATCGCCACCGTCTCGGGGCTCGTCGGAAGCCTCGCCGCGCTCTGCGTCGGCACCGGGCACGCCTACGCGGACCCGTCCCCGGGCGACTGCAGGACCACCGCCCAGGGCGGCACCGTCTGCGTCCACAAGAGCGAGTCGCGTATCGACAAGAACGGTACGCATGTCCTCAAGCAGGCGCAGGACTGCTCGACCTCCGACCGTCCACGTGTGCTGTTCCCGGACGACGAGGCGGCGGGTGACGGATCCACCAGGGCCGGGGAGGTCGTGGACTGCTCCAACAAGGCGGAGCTGCCCAAGGGCTTCAAGAGGCCGCACATCGAGTTCTGAGGGCCGCAGAAACGACAGTCCCCGGTTTCCCGGCCATCGGCCGGGAAACCGGGGACTGTTTTTCGTCCTACTTGCCGAACGCGCTGTTGCTGCAGCCCATGCTCGAACCCATGGACGACTGCTGCGCACCCGAGTTGCCCTCGCCGTTCAGCAGGTTGCCGCCCAGGCCGTTGAGGATGCCGACCTCGCCGAGGATGTCGAGGTTCAGGTCGTGCGACTTACAGCTGCTGCTCTGCTGGATGTTGAATTCGTCGCCCTTCTTGCCCCAGCCCTGGTCGGCATGGGCGGCGCCGGCGCCGAGGAGCCCGAGGCTCCCGAATGCGGTGACGATAACGGCGGCGGTGCGGAGCTTGTGCATGTCATCTCCGATGAATGAGGTGGATGCGATCTGCGAGAAATCGCGATCTGTGTCCTAAAGGCTGATACGAAATACCCGAGACAGCCGTGCGACGCGCCGAATACCTTTGCATTTCCCCGCCTTGGCGCCCCGCCGACACACACGAATGGTCCCGGCGCCGGGCGCCGGGACCATTCACTGCTGCTGTTGCCGGTCTCAGAAGGCGCTGTTGTTGCAGCCCATCGTCGAACCGAGGTTGGTGGCCTGGGCGCCGGGGTTGCCCTCGCCGTTCAGGGCGCTGCCCAGCAGGCCGTTGAGCAGGCCGACCTCGCCGAGGACGTCGAGGTTCAGGTCGTGCGACTTGCAGTGCGAGCTCTGGGTGATGTTGAACTTGTCGCCGTGCCCGTGGCCCTCGCCGCCGGCGTAGGCCGTGCCGCTGACCAGGCCGATGCTGCTGAGGGCGGCGACCAGGACGGCAGCGTTGCGAAGCTTGCGCATGTCATCTCCGTGGAGTGGGGGGTGCGATCTGTGCGAGATCGACTTTTTACAGTTACGGGAGATTAGTACGTAATACGGCAATTCCGGCAGCGACGCGCTGTTGTCTCGAGCGCGTGACAGAACCACCCGAAAAGTCGTATGGCCCGTGCGCGGGCATCGGCCGTGGCTCTCGAAGTGCCCGTGCCGGGCCGCGACTTCCGGCCGTCAGCCCAGGCGCTGCGCGCTGGCGAGCGCGTTCGACTGGCTGTTGGCCTGCGTGCAGTCGACGCCCCGGGTCTGGGAGGCCGCGAGCAGGGCGACCGGCACGTTCGCGTCGAGCAGGGACTGCGGGCTGCATTCCTGGTACGGACGGAACAGGTTGTTCTGCTCCACCGGGCCGCCCTGCACCGACTGCGGGGCCTGGGGCGAGATCTGAGGGTTGATCTGCGGGTTCAGCTGGGGGTTGAGCTGCGGGGCGACCTCGGTGCCCCGCTGCGGGGCCTGTTGCGGGGCCGGCGCGCCGTACGTCTGCGCACTCGCCTGGGCGGAGGTGGCGGCGGCGGCCTGGGCGTCCGGCTGCGAGACCGGGGTCGGCCCGGTCCCGTAGGAGATGGGGGCGGCGGAGCTGGGGCCGGCACCGACAGCGGTCAGACCGCCGGCTGCTGCGACGATGAGCGCGACCTGGCGAAACTTGCGCATGGAATTCTCGGCCCTTCATGTGATCTGTGTGCGGAACCTGATGAAATGACTGATGAGACAGCGCGGTTGTCGCTTTGTCACTGCCCCGGGCGGCTGGGATGCCCCTTCGCCCTCACCCCGTGGGGAACGAGAGGCGTGCGGACCCGGATACGGGCGCGGTCCCGCGTCACCCGTTTGCCGAAAGGCATATGAGCGGCAATGACCGTGCCGGTGACGGCAATTGGGTGACGCACCCCCGAATTCCCGTGACCACGGCCGCGCGATCCTCGTTCCGGTGGGGAGAGGGCGGTGGCCGAGGAGCTGAGGGGAACGAGGCGAATCGCTGCCGACTCCGATGCGAAGTTCGCGTGCTGCTCAGGAGTACCGCTGCTGAAAGTGCAGTGTCATTGCCGCACCATCTGCACGCGCGACCGCACTGAACGCAATGGACTTTCTCATCTCCAGGTATCGAAGGGCCGAGGGTTTCATGCGCAAGCTTCACAAGGCCGCGCTCGTTCTGGCGGCGGCCGGTGGTCTGTCCGCCATCGGTGCGGGCGTCAGCTATGCCGACGCTCCCGTCGGATACGGCGGTCCGGCCCCGGTGCCGGCTCCGGACCAGCCGTATCCCCAGGCCCCGCCCCAGGCACCTGCACCGCAGCAGGCCCCCTACGCCGTCGGCCAGACGCAGGGCTCGGCCCAGGCCACCGTGCCCGCCTACCCGCAGCAGCAGGCCGCGCCGCCGCAGTACCAACAGCCTGCCCCGCCGCCTCCGCAGTACCAGCAGGCGCCGCCGCCCCAGCAGTACCCGCAGCAGACCGGTTACGCCGTCGCCTCGGCCTCGTCGCAGGGTTCGGCCCAGGCCTCCGCCGCCCCCGCGTCCCCGCAGCAGCAGGCCGCGCCGTCCCCGCAGTACCAGCAGGCGCCGCCGCCCCAGCAGTACGCCCAGCCGCAGGCCGCCCCCGCGTACCCGCAGCAGCAGTACGCCCCGGCGCCGCAGTACCCCCAGCCCCAGCCGCAGTCGGCTCCGCCGCAGGTCGTACCGCAGGTCATGCCCCAGGTCATGCCGCAGGTCGCCCCGCAGCTGGCCGTGCCCCAGGGCTACGCCCCGGAAGGCCCGACGCGTGTCACCCCGCAGGTCAACCCCCAGGTGAACCCCCAGGTGAACCCGCTCATCAACCCCGTACTCGGAGCGCCGGGCGTGCCCGGGCTGGCGCCGGTCGGCCTCGGCCAGGTCGCGGCGCCTCCGGTCGGCCAGCTGGGGCTTCCCCGCCTCGGCTGACGCCGTCGCGCCACCGTCCGCACCTTCCATCGATCCGTAGCGGATCCCCGTCCGCTCGACCAACGGAGAACCCATGCGCACGTTCCACAAGGCGGTCCTCGTGGGCGCCGCCGTCCTCGGCAGCGTCTGCTCGATCGGCGGCAGCACCGCCTTCGCACACGGCGAGCCGGGCCACGACATCGACGTCACCCAGGGCACCGAGTGCCGCTCGCACGACATGAACATCGAGGTGCTCGGCAACGTCGGCGCCCTCACCGGTCTGGCGGGCAACCTGCTGAACGGCGAAGGGAACCCGGGCGCGCAGCAGAGCCACCTCGGCTCGGACATGGGCTGCAACAACCAGGCTCTCTGACCCGACAGTCCACTTCGCTTCTCTACTCAGCAATCTCCTCAACATTTGACCGAGTCCGGGTGCTGCCCGCGACGCGTCCGGAAGGGCAGGTACCCCATGAAACGGGTTACCCGGAACAGTGTGATCGCCATGGCCGTCGCCTCTGGCGCGATGGCCGTCGCGGGGACGGCCCATGCCGACTCCGCCGCCGAGGGCTCAGCGAGCGGCTCGCCCGGGCTGGCATCCGGCAACGCCATCCAGTTGCCGGTGGACATCCCGGTGAACGTCTGCGGGAACACCATGGACGTGGTCGGGCTGCTCAACCCCGCGATGGGCAACAAGTGCTCCAACGAGGGGCACAAGGCGCCGGGGAAGGCGGGCTCCGGCACGTCGGGCCGGGCCACGGCCGACGGAAGCACCCATGACTCGCCGGGAATCCTCTCCGGCGACCTCGTCCAGGTCCCGGTCCACGTGCCCGTGAACATCAGCGGCAACAGCGCGAACCTGGTGGGTGCCCTCAACCCCGTCTTCGGCAACGAGTCGCGCAACGGCTCGGACGACCAGCCCGACACGCCCGCACCGTCCACGCCGCGGGTCCACCACGAGCCGCAGCACCCGGCCAAGGCGTACCCGAGGCGGACCACCGTGGTGCGGCAGCGGACGACCGACACGCTCGCCCACACCGGCGCGGCCAGCCCCTGGGCACCGGCCGCGGTGAGCCTGGCGTCGCTGGCGGCCGGCGCGGTCCTCTACCGCCGCTTCCGCCCGGGGACGAGCAGCGCGCCGTACGCCTGAGCGCTCCGCCGGGAGTGCCGCGACGTGGCGTCCGCCGTCAGCCGGCTGCGGCGCCGTCGTGGCTGGTCGCGCAGTTCCTCCCCCAGCCTTCGGCCGGGGGTACCCCCAGCGCCCCTGCGGGCGCGCCGGACCCGCACAGTGACCGCAGGGCCAGCCGCAGCAGGCCCGGTCCGAACGTGACGCGGGTGGCCCCGAGTTCGCCGAGTGCGGCGGGCGAGGGGCCGTCGCCGTCCACACCCCGGCACTCGGCGTCGCCAGCGCCGGGAAACCGGCCGCGACCAGGGCCCGGGCGCTCGCCGCGTCCCACGGACCGGGCAGCACCAGGGGGTCGGCGGGCAGGCGCCCGTGGTGCAGCGCCCGGAAGTCCCCGGCCTTGCTCACCCGTGCTGTCCCGGCGTGTAGTGCCCGGGGACCATACGGGTCGTCACGGCGAACCGGTTCCAGGAGTTGATCACGATGATCGAGGCGATCAGCTGTGTCAGCTGCACCTCGTCGAAGTGCTTCGCGGCCCGCTCGTAGACCTCGTCGGGCACGAACCCTCCCCCAGACTTCGTCCGGGAGGTGCCCCCATTCAGCACGGTGACGGCCTCGGTCAGCTCGATCGCGGCGAGCTCCTGCTCGGTGTAGAAGTGCTTCGACTCCTCCCACGCGCTGAGCTGGACGATGCGCGCGATGCTCTCGCCCGCCGCGAGCGCGTCCTTGGTGTGCATGTCGAGGCAGTACGCACAGTGGTTGAGCTGCGAGGCGCGGATCTTCACCAGCTCGAACAGCTTGGCGTCCAGACCCTTACGGGCGGCTCCGTCCAGGCGGACCATCGCCTTGTAGACCTCGGGCGCGTGCTGGGCCCAGGCGAGGCGGGGGGTGTGCTCGGGGGCGTACTCGGCGTTCTCCTGATTGCTCATGGTGCCGACACTAGGTGCCAGGCAGCCCAGGGGTATGGTCCATTTCCATGGAGAGAACATGGGCCACTCCGCCCACTCCGCCCACTCCGCCCACTCCGCCCACTCCGCCCGCGCCGCCCGCTTCGCGCACTCGGCCCGCTCGGCCCGCTCGGGTCGCTCTGGGTATCGACCTCCACCTGGAACCGGCGGCCGGTCCGGGCCTGCGCCGCGGGCTGACCGACGCCCTGCGCGAGGCCGTGCGCAGTGGCCGGCTGCTCCCCGGCACCCGGCTGCCCTCCTCCCGCTCCCTCGCCGCCGACCTGGCCATCGCCCGCAACACGGTCGCCGACGCCTACGCCGACCTGGTCGCCGAGGGCTGGCTCACCGCCCGGCAGGGCTCCGGCACCCGCGTCGCGACGGGCGTACCGCCGGTGCGGCAGGCGGCGGCCCCCGCGGGGACGGCCGCCCACCAGCACGCCTACGACCTGCGCGCCGGCTTCCCCGACGTCTCCGCCTTCCCGCGCACCGAGTGGCTGAAGGCCGCCCGCCGCGCCCTCACCGCCGCCCCCAACGAGGCCTTCGGCTACGGCGATCCGCGCGGCCGCGCCGAACTGCGCGGCGCGCTCGCCGCCTACCTCGCCCGCGCCCGGGGCGTACGTGCCGACCCCGACCGGATCGTGATCTGCTCCGGGTTCAGCCACGGCCTGAGCCTGCTCGGCGAGGTGCTGCGGGCCCGCGGGGCGGACACGGTCGCCGTGGAGTCGTACGGCCTCGACGAGCACTGGCAGCTGCTGACCGCTGCCGGTCTGCGCCAGGTCCCGCTGCCCTTCGACGGACTCGGCACGGACACCGGGGAGCTGTCCCAGGGGACGGCCGCCGTGCTGCTGACCCCCTCCCACCAGTTCCCGATGGGCGTGCCGCTGCACCACGACCGGCGGGCGGCCGTCGTGGACTGGGCGCGGCGCACCGGCGGCCTGGTTCTGGAGGACGACTACGACGGCGAGTTCCGCTACGACCGCCGGCCCGTCGGCGCCCTCCAGGGCCTCGCCCCCGACGAGGTGGTCTACCTGGGCACCGCCAGCAAGTCCCTGGCGCCCGGGCTGCGGCTGGCCTGGATGGTGCTGCCGCCGCCCGTGGCCGGGGAGGTGACGGCCGTCAAGGGCGGTGTGGACACCTGCGGGGCGCCGGACCAGCTGACACTGGCCGAGTTCATCACCTCCGGCGCCTACGACCGCCACGTCCGCACCGCCCGCTCCCGCTACCGGCGGCGCCGGGACGCCCTGGTCCGGGCCCTCGCCGAGCGCGCCCCGGCGATCCGGGTCACCGGCATCGCGGCGGGCCTGCACGTCGTGCTGCGGCTGCCGCCCGGCACCCAGCACCGGGTGGTCCGGGCCGCCGCGGAACGCGGCCTCGCCGTCGAGGGCCTCACCCCGCGCCACCTCCACCCCGGCGCGGCCACCGCACCCCCGGACGCCCTCGTCCTCGGCTACGGCACCCCGCCCGACCACGCCTGGTCGGGCGCGCTGGAGATCCTGTGCGCGGTGCTGTCCGAACCGGCTGTGATCAGCGTCGCCTGAATTCCCCGACAACCGCCCCCGTAATTCAATTCCGGAGGCTAGAGTCTCTCCCATGAGTAATGGCGATCAGATGAGTCGTGTGGCCCTCAAGAAAATCACCCCGGACGTCTCGTCGGCGATGGGTTCCCTGCATGCCGCCGCCGTCACCGCGGCCCAGGACGCCAAGGTCGAACCGGAAATCCTCGAACTGGTCAGAATCCGCGCCTCCCAGCTGAACGGGTGCGCGTTCTGCCTCGACATGCACACCAAGGACGCTCGCGCGCAGGGCGAGACCGAGCAGCGGATCTATGCCCTGAACGCCTGGCGGGAGACCCCCTTCTTCAGTGAACGGGAGCGGGCGGCACTGGCGTTGGCCGAGGCCGTGACGTTCGTGGCCGACGGCCACGTGCCGGACGCGGTGTACGCCGAGGCCGCCGGGGTCTTCGACGAGGCGCAGGTCGCGGCCCTCGTCTGGGTGGCCGTCGTCATCAACGCGTACAACCGGCTCGCCATTGCGACGCGGATGGTGCCGGGGGCTTATCAGCCCAAGCCGGCCGAATAAAAAAACAGCGCGATATCCGGCCCGGTGAATTATTGCCGGGCCGGTTTCTTTTCTTTTCGGCTGCGGGTGTGTGGGGGGCTGGTCGCGTAGTTCCCCCCCAGCCTTCGGCCGGGGGCCAGCGCCCCTCACGGGGCGCTATTCAGCCGCTAGTTCACAGCGGCTCAGGTACCTCCTCGTCGAGCCATTTCCGCCACTCCGGTGCCCGTGCCGCCGTAGCGGCGCCTGCCGGGCCACCCACCCACCGTGTCACCGGTCTGATCCCATGCAGGGCGTTCACCAGCCACACCTCGCGGTCCGCCAGTTCGGCGAGGGTACGTTCGCGGTGGGCGACACCGATGCCGAGCCGCGCGGCTCGGTCCTGGATCAGGGCGACCGTCACCCCGGGCAGTACCGGCAGCCGAGGTGGCGGCAGGCACAGGGTGTCGTCCTCCCACCAGAGCAGGCTGGTGGTGGCCGCCTCCAGGACCACCCCGGACGGGCCCACCAGCACCGCCTCCTGGGCTCCCGCCTCGACCGCCCGGGCGCGCAGCCGGGCCAGGGTGTCCAGGTCGGGTCCCTTGCGGCGGGGCACGGTGCGCGGGTCGGGCTGGCCGACCGCCCAGACCTCGACCGTGGTGCCGAGCGGTGGCGCGGGCCGCAGCCGCAGCCGCACGTGGTGGGGGGTGAGTTCGACGCGCGGGAACCACTCGCCGGTGCGGGGCAGCGCGGCCGTCATGGCCCGCCAGAACTCCAGCAGCCGGTGCTCCGGTGGCCCGTCGCACTCGGCGCAGGACCGCACGAAGCGGTCCCGGTGCCGGTCCAGGCCGCGCACCCTGCCGTCCCGCACCAGCCAGGAGTCCGCGACCAGCAGCCGCTCACCGGTTCCCGGGTCCTCGACGGGCCGCAGGCCGGCGGCCGGTGACCACGCGAAGACGCCTGCCGTCACGGCCGGTCGTGTCATGACTTCTCCTTCGCCGTGCTCAGTATCTCCGGCCCGACAGCGCCGGTGCCCCGCCCCGCGGCCCGTACGGGGCGTGCTCCAGCCAGGACCCGCAGGACGGCAGGACCGGCGCCAGCGCCGCCGCCGCGCGCTGCCGCAGCCGGATGATCCGGCGCCGGGGCCGCAGATGGTCCAGGGCGGCCCCGGCCGCCTCGCTGTTGAAGAGCGCGGCGGCGCGCCGTACCGCCGCGTAGTCCGCCACCGTGCCGTTCGCGATCGCCTCCGCCGCGGCCGCCGCGTCCGCGATCCCGCTGTTCATGCCCCGCGCACCGAAGGGCGGGAAGAGGTGTGCGGCCTCCCCGGCGAGCAGTACCCGCCCGTGCGGGTCGGTGAAGGAGGCCGCGACCTTGCGCAGGAAGCGGTACGTCGACACCCACAGGATCCGGTCCGCGTACTCGTCGTGTCCCCCGCCCACCACGCCGGGCAGCCAGCGGCGGACGGCCTCCTCGGTGCCGTACTCCTCCGCCCGGTCGTGGGCGTGGCACTGGAGGTCCACCTGGAAGCCCCCGGTGAACGGCACCCGCATCACACTGCGACCGCCGACGCCGGGGTGCTCGTAGTGGAAGACCCGTTCGAGGGGCAGTTCGGCGCCCGGCCGGTCCGCCACGTCGACGACCACGTGGAAGCCCTCACCGTGCGTGCCCTCCATGGGGATGCCGAGCCCGGCCCGGACGGCGGACCGGGCGCCGTCCGCCGCGATCACGTACCCGCACTCCAGCTCCCTGCCGTCCGCGCAGCTCAGGGCGGCGCCCGTGGCGGTGGTACGGACGCCGATCACGCGTGCGTTCCACACGGACTCCACGCCCGCCGCCGCGCAGGCGTCCCGCAGGAAGCGCTCGGTGTCGACCTGGCGCAGGCTGGTGAAGGGCGGCCGGCCGGACGGGGCCGGGAAGGTGCGGGAGTACACCTCCCGGCCCCGGTACAGGGTCCGTCTGGTGTGCCAGGTCCGGCCGTACGAGGTGATCGCCTCGGCCAGCCCGGGCCGCATCCCGTCGAGCAGCGCGAGGGTCTCGCGGTGCACGAACAGGGCCCGGCTGCCCGGCCGTTCGCGGTCCTCGGGGTCCGCCTCCAGGAGCATCACCGGCAGTCCGTGCGCGCGCAGTGCCAGCGCCGCCGACAGGCCCACCGGCCCGGCGCCGACCACCACGACCGGGGTCACGCGCGGACACCCGCCGCCAGCATCCGGGTGATCTCCACCCGCTTCACCTTCCAGGTCGCCGTCATCGGCAGCTCCTCGAACCGCCACTGCCGCGGCTCCGCCATCGCCGGCAGGTCGGCGGTCGCCGCCCGCCAGCGCTCCGGGTCCAGCGGCCGTTCCCCGCGGACGCACACCACCGGGACCGGCTCCCGGTCCGCGCCCGGCACGATGACCACCTCACGCAGTTCCTCCAGCCGGTCCATGAGGGTGTCCTCGACCTCCAGGTTGCTGTGCACGGAGTCGATCCGGTCGACCTCGCGGTCGATCAGGTACAGCGCGCCCGTCCGGCTCCGGTAGCCCATGTCGCCCATCTGCCACCACTCGCCGTCCAGCTGGCGCTCGTACTGGTCGCGAGCGCCGAGGTAGGTGAGGATGCGGCCCCGGGTGCGGGCCTCGATCCGGCCGGGCGTGCCGGGCGCGGCGGGCTGCCCGTCGGGGCCGGTGACGCGGACGCGGGTGAAGCCCGGGATGCCGATCCCGACCCGTCGCCCGTCCGCACGGGACACGCTGCGCCGCGTGAACCACTGGAAGGCGACCGGTCCGGTCTCGCTCTGCCCGTACAGCTGGAGCAGCCACGGGCTGCGCCGCTTCGAGGCGTCGAGCAGCCGCCGTACCGTGCGCGGGTGGATGGCGTCGAACGTCGAGCCGTACGACTTCACGCGCGACAGCGGGGCGCCGGGCGCGTCGGCCAGCTCCTCCCAGAGCACGAAGGTGTTGGGGTGGGTCTCGACGATGCCGGGGCGGTGCCGGGCCAGCATCGGGCCGACCTTCGCCGGGTCCGGGTCGGTGATCAGCAGCAGCGGGCTGCCGTAGTGCAGCAGGACGCCGAGCAGGTGGTAGAAGCGGGAGTGCACGAAGGACATGTGCAGGGCCGCGACCTCGCCGCGGGTGGGCCAGCCCATCGCCTGCTGCGGGACCAGCCGGTTCCACATGGTGTGCGGGCAGTGCACGGCGAGCTTGGGGATGCCGGTGGTGCCGGAGCTGTGGGTGATCAGGGCGGCCTCGCGCGGGTGCAGCCGGATCGCCGGCGGGAGCTCGGCGCCGGTGTGCTCCGCCAGGGACACCACGCCGGGCACGCTGTCGACGGTGAGGGTCTGCCGGACCAGCCCCTTGACCTCCAGCCCGGCCAGTTTCGCCGCGTCCGTGACCAGCCACGGCTGCTGGAGCCAGCCGAGCAGCTTGCCGACCACCTCGCCGGCCAGCGCGGGGGAGAGCAGCACCGGCACCGCGCCGATCCTGGAGGCCGCGCAGGTCAGCAGCACGATGTCGACGTTGTCGGTCTTGTGCACGACGACCTGTTCGGCCGGCCGTACGCCGGCCGCCCACAGACGCGCCGACAGTTCCTCGACCGCGTCGGCGAGTTCCCCGTAGTTCAGGCGGACCCCGAGGTCCGGGTGGGTGTCCAGGGGACGGTCCAGGGTGACGAACACCCCGCCGTGCCGGTCGGCCGCCCGCCGGAACAGCGGGCCGAGGTAGAACCCGCGGTCGCCGACGAGGGACACCTGCGACTCCTGCATGGGGACGTTCCTTTCGGTCGGGTCGGTCGGGACCGGGGTCACCAGGCGCCCCGGCGGACCAGATGGCGGCGGAGCTTCCCGGTGGGGGTGCGGGGCAGGGAAGGCAGGAGGCTGACACTGCGCGGGACCTTGAAGGCCGCCAGCCGCTCCCGGGCCAGCCGCAGCAGCTCCTCCTGGAGCCCCTCCGGCGCCGGGGTGGCGGCCGGGACGACGAAGGCCCGCAGCCGTCCGGCACCCGTCCCGTCCGGCACCGCCGCCACCGCGACCTCCCGGACCGCCGGATGGGTGCGCAGCACGGCCTCCACCTCCAGCGGGGAGACGGTGATCCCGCCGACCATCTCCATGTCGTCGGTGCGCCCCAGATGCCGGTAGGCGCCGTCGGGTTCGCGGACCGCCCGGTCGTGGGTGGCCAGCCAGCCGCCGACCAGGGTGCGCGCGGTCTCCTCGGGCCGGTTGAGGTAGCCGGGCGTCAGCGTGGGGCCGCGCACCCACAGCTCGCCCTCGTGGCCGTCCGGCACCGGGCGCCCGTCCCGGTCGCGCAGCTCCACCTCGAAGCCGGGGACGGGACGGCCGACGGTGCCGGGGTGGTCGTGGCCGAGGCCGTTGGCGCAGAAGGCGTGTCCGGCCTCGGTGGAGCCGATCTGCTCCAGGACCGGGGCGCCCAGCAGCTCCGTGACCCGGTCACCCAGCCCGTCCGGCAGCCCCTCGCCGGCCGACACGGCGGCCCGTACCGAGGCGAAGCACGCCTGGTGCCCGGTGCCGCGGTCGGCGACCAGCGCCGCGTAGGCGGAGGGGACCGAGTACAGCAGGGTCACCCGGTGCCGGGCGACCAGCTCGTCGACGGCGGCCGGGTTGGGGCGCCGGTCCACCAGGACCGCGCTCGACCCCGAGAAGAGCGGGAAGACGAAGGCGTTCCCGAAGCCGTAGGCGAAGTACAGCCTGGAGACGGACAGGGTGACGTCGTCCGGGGTGATGCCGAGCAGTGGCCGTCCGATGAGGCCGTGGTACGCGGCCGGGTGGGCGTGGGTGTGGACGACACCCTTGGGCCTGCCCGTTGTCCCGGACGTGTACTGCACGTACAGCGGGCCGTCCGGGTCGACCGGCCGGGCGGCGGCGGGTTCGGCGGCCGGGGCGAGGGCGAGGAGCTGGTCGGCGCCGAGGCGGGGCCGCCCGGGGAAGCGGTCCTCCAGGCCCGGTCCCGTCAGGCACAGCACCGCCTCCGTGTCGGCGGCCATGAACACGTGGTCGGCGGCGGGCAGTTCGGGGTTGACCAGGACGGCCACGGCGCCGAGCCGGGCGACCGCGAGGAAGGCCACCACCCAGGCGATCGAGTCCGGCAGCGCGAGCACCACCCGGTCGCCGCAGGCCACACCCTGGGCGGCGAGCACGGTCGCGGCCCGCGCCCCGAGGTCGTGCACCTCGCCGTGGGTCCAGGCGCGATGGCCCTGGTGGAAGGCGGGACGGTCGCGCCAGCTGTGCCGTTCGGCCAGTTCGGTGAGCTGTGCGGCGAGGTTGGCGGTCGCGGTGAGGTCCGCGGTGGCGGTGGCGGCGGTGTTGGTGGCGGTGGCGTCGTCGTTGGTGAGGACGGCGGCGGGGGCGGGGGCCCGGGTCATCGGGTGGCCTCCTCGACGGCGTCCGCCGCGGCCGACGCCGTGTGCTCCCGCAGCGCCCGCATCTGCGCGGCCGTCTTCAGCAGCATCTCGTCGTACTCGGCGGCCGGGTCGGAGTCCAGGACGATCGCCCCGCCCGCGCCCAGCTGCATCCGGCCGCCCGCCATCACGGCCGTGCGGATGACGATGTTCAGGTCCGCGCCGCCGCTGCACCCGAGGTAGCCGAGCGCCCCCGAGTACACGCCCCGCGCCTCGGTCTCCAGACCGTCGATGATCTCCATCGTGCGCAGCTTCGGGGCGCCGGTCATCGACCCGCCCGGGAAGCAGGCGCGCACGCAGTCCACGGCGTCCGTCCCGGCCCGCAGCCGTCCGGTCACGGTGGAGACCAGCTGGTGCACGGTCGCGTACGACTCGGTGGCCATGAGGCGGGGGACCCGGACGGTCCCGGTGCGGCAGACCCGGCCCAGGTCGTTGCGGAGCAGGTCGACGATCATCAGGTTCTCGGCGCGGGTCTTGGCGTCGGTCGCCAGCGCGTCCCGCAGCCGCGCGTCCTCGAACGGGGTCGCCCCGCGCGGCGCGGTCCCCTTGATGGGCTTCGCCTCGGCCACCCCGTCCCGGGTGATCCGCACGAACCGCTCCGGCGAGGAACCCGCCACGTCCAGGTCGCCGAAGCGCAGGAAGGCCGCGTACGGCGCCGGGTTGACGCGGCGCAGCTCCCGGTAGAAGGCGTACGGGTCGGGTGGGGCGGGCAGCCGGGCCGCGTCGGTGAGGCAGACCTCGTAGCTGGTGCCGGCCCGCAACTCCCTTTGGCAGGACGCGATGTCGGCGAGGTAGGCGGCCCGGTCACGCACCAGCCAGGGCTCGGCGGCCGCCGGGACCGGCTCCGCGGCGGCGGGCGGGGCCGGCGGGGGCGCGGCCGGGGCCAGGAAGCTGAGCCGGGCCAGGGTGTCCGTCAGCCACTCCTCGGCGGCGCGCGCGGCCTGCGGGGAGTTCTCCGCCAGGCAGACCGCGTAGGTGACGTCCTCCTCGTGGTCCACGGCGATCAGCCGGTCCGCGAACAGCCAGCAGGCGTCCGGGGTGTCGGCCCGGTGCCGGTTCGGGGAGCCGCAGTCGGCCTTGGTCTCGTAGCCGAAGTAGCCGACATAGCCGCCGGTGAAGTCGAACGGCAGACCGTCGGCGTCCACCCGGCGGCTGCTCAACTGCCGCTTCAGGTAGTCGAAGACGCTCGCGGACACCTTGCGCGACGGCCGTCCGGCCCGTTCGACCTCGCACCGGCCGGCCGTGACGTCGTACCGCACGAACTCCGCGAGCGGGCCGCTGTCGTCGCCCAGGAAGGAGAAGCGCGAGCGGCCCTCCTCGACGAGCGAGCTGTCCAGCCAGAACGCGCGGGCCGAGGCGGCGAAGAGGCGGCTGAAGGCGGCCTCCGTGTCGACGGCGCCGGCGATCTGCCGGGTGTGCAGGCGGTACCCGGCCACTTCGGCGTGGCGGGGGCGGGGGATGGCCGCGCTCACCGGGGGCCTCGGCCGGGGGAGCGGCGCCTCGGCGGGCGGGACGGCGGTGTTCTTGGTGCGCGCCCTGCGGGCCCGGCGGGCGGTGAGGTTGCGGAAGTTCACCAGCATGCGGTGGCCGTACTCGGTGAGCACCGACTCGGGGTGGAACTGCACGCCCCACAGCGGCCGTTCGCGGTGCCGCAGCCCCATCAGGACGCCGTCCTCGGCCCAGGCGGTGGCCTCCAGGACGGCGGGCAGCGGCTCGTGCACCGCGAGGGAGTGGTAGCGGACGGCGGTGAAGTCCTGGGGCAGCCCGTCGAAGAGGTCCCGCCCGTCGTGCCGCACCCGGGTCAGGTGCCCGTGCCGCGGCTGCGGGGCGGGTCCCACCCGGGCCCGCTCCCCGAGCGCGATGCCCTGGTGCCCCAGGCACACCCCGAGCACGGGGACCGTGGCCTCGGCGATCACCCGGGCGCTGATGCCGAAGTCACGGCCGTCGCCCGGGTGGCCGGGCCCCGGAGACACCACCACGTTGTCGAACTCCGCGAGAGCGGGCGGCGCCGGCTCGTCATTGCGGATCACCACCGGTTCCTCGCCGTTGACCTCGGCGATCAGCTGGAACAGGTTGTAGGTGTACGAGTCGTAATTGTCGATGAGCAGGGTCTTCACCCGCCCACCTCCCTCGGGTCGTTCCCGGGCCTATGCGGCCCGTCGTTTGTGCCGCCCGCGCAGCGCCTGGAGCGGGGGATACAGCCATTTCTTGAAGAAACGCTGAAGTCGCGGCATGAGAATCCACGTGACAAGCGCTGTCACGCAGAGGCAGAGCACCAGAGTGCGAATGAGCGGATTGAGGCCGCCGAGATGCGGGATCACGATGATGTTGAAGAGCAGGACCGGCGGAAACACCGCGCTCATGTTGATGAACCACAATTTCCATTTCGCCGGAGGGGCGGGCGGCGGTGGCACGGGCGGCGGCCCGGCCAGCGAGTCGAACCACTCCTTCGACCCCCGTACGCTACGGCGCCCGGTGGGCCGGGCGATGCCGTCCGCGCGGATCTCCCACTCGCCGCGGTCCGGGGAGTTCTCCCAGGCCAGTGCCGAGTCCTCGGTGGCGAAGCGATACACGACATGCCATTCCGTCTCCTGGTCGACTAGGACGCCGCCGCCGAGGAACCCCGGCCGGCGGGCGCTCGCGCCCAGCATGGCCCACCCCCAGGAGTGGAAGTCGGCCTCGCGACCCGGCATCACGTGATACGCCACGGTGACGGTGACGGGATTACTGGTCACGGTGTCCTTTACGCAATGGACACAACTCGCGTTCAAAGTTTCAACGAGTTTTTTTGTGTCCGGATCGTGAGTCTTTATAGCGCTTTCTATGTGCTTGCTGTGGTCTGCCGTTCGGTACTTCCGGTAAGTCGCTCGTAATTCCCGAAAGTGCTTGCCGGGTCGGTCGCTCAGGTTGCACGATCGCCATCCCAGAACGAAGGAGGCCGCCATGTCGAGGTACGTCTGGAATATGACCGAAGAGGGTCGACAGGCAATCGATCAGGCGCGTTCCGTGATCGAACCGGCGCGAAAAGAAGTGACCGCGCACCCGATTTACCAGCGAATATCCGGCCGGGAGCACCTGGCCACGTTCATGGCCCACCACGTGTTCGCCGTCTGGGACTTCATGTCCCTGCTCAAGTCGCTCCAGCGGGAACTGACCTGTGTCGACGTGCCCTGGGTGCCGCGCGGCTCCGCCGTTGCCCGCCGGCTCGTCAACGACATCACGCTGGTCGAGGAGAGCGACGAGCTGAACGGCGGCTTCACCAGCCACTTCGAGCTGTACCGCGCCGCCATGGCCGAGGCGGGTGCCGAGACCACCCCCGTCGACACCTTCGTCGCGCTCCTCACCGAGGGCCACGACGTGCCGGCGGCCCTGCGGGTGGCCCAGGTCCCGGCGCCGGCCGCCGAGTTCGTGCGCACCACGTTCGGCATCATCGCCGACCGCCCGCTGCACTGCCGGGCCGCCGCCTTCGCCTTCTCCCGCGAGGACCTGATCCCGGACATGTTCGACCAGGTCATCAGGGAGGAGGGCACCGACCGCTTCCCGCTCTTCCGCGACTACCTCGCCCGGCACATCGAGGTCGACGGCGAGGAGCACACCCCCATGGCCCTCCAGATGGTCGCCGACCTGTGCGGCACCGACGACGCCCGCTGGCAGGAGGCCACCGAGACCGTTCTCGTCGCCCTGGAGGCCAGGTCCCGCCTGTGGGACGGGATCAATGCCGCGATGGGCTGACCGGCTCCGCCGTTTCGGGGCCGGTGTCCTCGGTGCCGGGCGCCTCCCCGAACCGGCCCAGGGCCAGCGCCCCCGCCACGGCCACCGCGAATCCGAGCACCGCGAGCCAGGTCAGGCCCTCCCGGGTGCGGTCCCCGAGCCATACGACCCCCACCGCCGCCGGGCCGATCGTCTCCCCGATGACCATGCCGGCCGTCGCCGTGGTCACCGAGCCGCGTTGCAGCGCCGAGGTCAGCAGCATGAAGGCGCCGCCGCCCCCGACCAGCAGGGCGTAGGTCGCGGGGTCGGTGAACAGCCCGGCCGGCCGCAGGGTGTCGATCAGCCGCACCGACACCTCCACCACGCCGAACCCGAACCCGGCCCCGAGGCCGAGGGCCAGCGCCCGCCCCCGCCCGGTCAGCCGCCCGCCGGCCAGGCCGAGCAGCAGCACCCCGACCGCGGTCCCGAGCATCACCCACTTCAGCGTCATGGACCCGGCCCGGTCCCCCTCCGGCCCCGATGCCAGTCCGAGCATCGCGAGCCCCGCGCACACCACGCCCACCGCGGCCCACTCCACCCCGCTCAACCGCACCCGCAGCAGCCGCGCCGCGACCACCGCGGTCACCGCGAGCGACGACGCGAGGGCCGCGCTCACCGCGTAGATGGGGAGCGAGCGCAGCGCCAGGATCTGGAACACGAACCCGAGCCCGTCCAGCCCGAGTCCGACGACGTACCGCCACTGCCGCACCGCGCGCAGCAGCAGCGCGGCCTCGCCGCCGGTGCCGTCACCGGCCGCCCGTGCGGCCATCGCCTGGAGAACCGTCGCCGTACCGAAGCAGATCGCGGCCACGAGGGCGCACACCATTCCGAAGAGCACAGAGGGACTGTAGGGGAGTGGGGTGCGCGGTGATCGAGAGGAGAGCAAGGAGCGGGTCCGGGGCGGCCCCGGACCCGCTCCTCCGGCCCCCTGGACGTCAGCTCGCGCCGGCCAGCCAGGCGGTGGCGTTGAGGGCGAGGGCGGCGTTGGTGGCGCCGCTGTCGTTCCAGCCGTCGTACAGGGTGTTGCCGGACTGGCCGGTGCCGTCGTCGATGGGCGAGCTGTCGCCCCAGAACGCGACCCGGCCGCTGC
>NZ_JAEKKT010000193.1:0-31248 GCF_019510245.1 Streptomyces sp.
AGGACCTGCTCCCGCTGCTCGAGAAGGTCATCCAGTCGGGTGCCTCCAAGCCGCTGCTGATCATCGCCGAGGACGTCGACGGCGAGGCCCTGTCGACCCTGGTCGTCAACAAGATCCGCGGCACCTTCAACGCGGTCGCGGTCAAGGCCCCCGGCTTCGGCGACCGCCGCAAGGCGATGCTGGAGGACCTGGCGATCCTCACCGGCGCCACGGTCGTCTCCGAGGAGGTCGGCCTCAAGCTCGACCAGGTCGGCCTGGACGTGCTCGGCTCCGCCCGCCGCGTCACCGTCACCAAGGACGACACCACGGTCGTCGACGGCGCCGGTGACTCCGGTGCCGTCACCGGCCGCGTCGCCCAGATCAAGGCCGAGATCGAGAACACCGACTCCGACTGGGACCGCGAGAAGCTCCAGGAGCGCCTCGCGAAGCTGGCCGGCGGCGTGTGCGTGATCAAGGTCGGCGCCGCCACCGAGGTGGAGCTGAAGGAGAAGAAGCACCGTCTGGAGGACGCCATCTCCGCGACCCGCGCCGCGGTCGAGGAGGGCATCGTCTCCGGTGGTGGCTCCGCGCTGGTGCACGCCGCGAAGGTCCTGGAGGACGGCCTCGGCAAGACCGGCGACGAGGCGACCGGTGTCGCCGTCGTCCGCCGCGCCGTCGTCGAGCCGCTGCGCTGGATCGCCGAGAACGCCGGCCTGGAGGGTTACGTCATCACCTCCAAGGTCGCCGAGCTCGACAAGGGCCAGGGCTTCAACGCCGCCACCGGCGAGTACGGCGACCTGGTCAAGGCCGGCGTCATCGACCCGGTCAAGGTCACCCGCTCCGCCCTGGAGAACGCCGCCTCCATCGCCTCCCTGCTCCTGACGACCGAAACCCTCGTCGTCGAGAAGAAGGAAGAGGAAGAGGCCGCCGCCGCGGGCCACTCGCACGGCCACTCGCACTGAGGCAACAGTCTCTGAGGAAGCCCCCGCTCCCGGTCGTCCGCCGGGAACGGGGGCTTCACCCCTCGCGGGTACTTCGATGGTCGGCCTACTTCTCCAGCGCGTCCAGCGCACCGAGCTGTGCCAGCAGTCCCATCCGGTCGTACTGCAGCCAGCCCTCGGCCATCTTCCCGTCCGCGTCGAAGCGGTGGATCGTGGTCCCGGCCATGGTGACCTGCCGGCCGGTGTTCGGGACCCCCATGAACGGACCCTGCTGCACCCCCCTCCAGAGCCACCTGGTGCACACCCGGTCGCCCTGGGCGATCTGGTCCTCGACGAGGAACGTGGAGTCGAAGGCCCCCCGCCACATCTCCAGCTTCCGCCGCATCGCGTCCATGCCGATGGTGTCCCGTCCCTCGACCGGATCGTGGTCGTGGTAGTCCTCGGCGAGCAGGCCGTCCAGCGGAGCCAGCGGGCCGGCCGCGGCGATCGTCTCGAAGTACCGGCGCGCGGTGCCGGCGTACAGCCCCTCGTCGCGCACCACGTCCAGATCGGTGAACGTCGGCGTCCCCTCGCACAGCGCCAGCAGCTCGTGGAAGACCTTGTCGGTCTCCGGGAGCCGAGAGTTCCGCATCGCCTCCTCGTACGACGGGAACTCCACGATCTCCACGACGTGCTCCGCGTCGGTGCGGTCCTTGCCGACCAGCGTGTGCGTCGCCGTCCGCTTCCCCTTGGTCTGCTCGACCCACCTGTCCATCAGCCGGTCCATCTCGTCGAACCGCCTGGTCCTGCACTCGATGAGCTGCACGAACGTCATGAAACCGCCTCCGGCCCCCCTGCGGGCGCGACCGAACAACACCATCGTCTCACCGGCTTCGTCCCGGTGAGTCCCGGTAGGTCAGGGCGGGTCCGGGTGCGTCCTGGTGTATGCCGGTCGGCTCCCTACTGCGGCCCGTACCTGCGGCCCGGCCGGTCGGCTTCCCTACTGCGGCCCGTACTTGCGGCCCGTCTTCGAGCTGATGCCGCCCACCAGCCCGCGCGGCGCCATCTTCGCGAGGCCCGTCAGCACCTTGTAACGGGGATCCGGGATCGACAGCGTCTTCCCGCGCGCGAGGTCGGCCAGCGCCGCCGCGACCAGCTTGTCGGCGTCCAGCCACATCCAGCCCGGGATGTTGTCCGTGCCCATCCCCGCCCGCTGGTGGAACTCCGTACGGACGAACCCCGGCGCCAGCGCCATCAGCCGCACCCCGCTGCCCGCGAGGTCACGCGCCGCGCCCTGGGTGAACTGCACGACCCACGCCTTGGAGGCGCCGTACGTCCCGCGCGGCACGAAGGCCGCCACCGACGCCACGTTGACGACACCGCCGCGGCCGCGCTCGCGCATCGCCTCGGCCGCCGCCGAGGTCAGCCGCAGCACCGCCTCGCAGTGCACCTTGAGCATCCGCAGCTCGTCGGCCATCGAGACGTCCAGATAACGGCCCTTGTTGCCGAAGCCGGCGTTGTTGACCAGCAGGTCCACCGGGTTCTTGCGGTCCGCGAGCCGGGCGGCCACCGACTCGATGCCGGCGTCCTCGGCGAGGTCGGCGGTGAGCACCTCCGCCTCGATGCCGTGCCGGTCGTGCAACTCGGTCGCCTGCTCGCGCAGCCGCTTGGTGTCCCGCGCCACCAGGACGAGGTTGTGCCCGTCAGCCGCCAGCCGCCGCGCGAACGCGGCACCGATCCCCGCGGTCGATCCCGTAATCAGAGCCGTTGTCATGGACCAAGGGTAGTTACCCGGACTGACGGCGTCCGCTGTGCGCACCGGCTCTCCCTGAGGGTGAAGCGCCGGTGAACGGCCCGTGCGTGACAGCCGCTCAGCCGCTCTGCGCCGCCACGTACTTCCGGGCCCGGGCCAGCGCCTCCGGGTGCAGCGCGGCGCCCGCCGCGAGCAGGCGGGGCAGCAGCTCCCGCTCCGTGGTGGTCGCGCGGAACTCCAGCGCCGCCGTCACCCCGTGCTCCGGCAGGTGGATGATCTCGATGGGGTCGCCGGCCCGGATCTCACCCGGTTCGATCACCCGGAGGTAGGCACCGGTGGCACCCTTCCGGGTGAATCTCTTCACCCATCCCCGCTCGCCCAGATGGCCCTGAAAAGTACGGCACGGTATGCGCCCCGAGGTGACCTCCAGGACGACCCCGGAGCCGATCCGCCAGCGCTCGCCGATCAGCGCCTCGGACACGTTCAGCCCGTTTGTCGTGAGGTTCTCACCGAAACAGCCGTTCGGCAGCGGCCGGCCGAGCTCCTTCTCCCAGTCGTCGAGGTCCTCGCGCGCGTACGCGTACACCGCCTGGTCGTCGCCGCCGTGGTGGCGCAGCTCGCACACCGCGTCTCCGGCCAGCCCGCTGCCCGCCGTCCCCTTGGGCCCGGGCGCCGCGACCCGCACCGGCCCGTCCACCGGCCGCTTGTCGATGCCGGTCACGCCGTCGACCTGGTCCGTGTGGGCCGACGGCGTCGGAAGGCCGAGGTTCACCGAGAGAAGCTGCATGCTCCGACGGTACGGGAGCATCCTCAAAGCGTCGACGCGTTTTCGGGCGCCTTACCCAAGTCCGCCTTATGCTCAAGAGGTGATCGAGGCACGTCATCTCCGCGTCCTGCGCGCCGTCGCCACCACCGGGTCCTTCTCGGCGGCGGGGCGCGAACTGGGCTGCACCCAGCCCGCCGTCAGCCAGCAGATGAAGGCCCTGGAGACCTCCGTGGGCACCCCGCTGCTGGTCCGCAACGGCCGCGAGATGCGCCTGACCCAGGCCGGTGAGGCCCTGGTCCGGCACGCCTCCGGGATCCTCGCCGGGCTCACCGCCGCCGAGGAGGAGGTCGCCGCGATCGCCGGGCTGCGAGCGGGCCGGGTGCGCCTGGTCTCCTTCCCGAGCGGCAGCTCAACCCTGGTCCCGACGGCCCTCGCCGCCCTGCGCGCCGCCCACCCCGGCACCCGCGTCTCCCTGGAGGAGGCCGAGCCGCCGAAGTCCGTGGAGTTGCTGCGCGCGGGCGACTGCGACATCACCCTGGCCTTCCGCTACGAGGGTGCTGCGGACGCCGAGGAGTGGGAGGACCTGGTGGTGCGGCCGCTGCTCACGGACCGGCTCGTCGGCCTGGTGCCGGAGCGGCACCGGCTGGCCCGGGCGGAGTCGGTCGGCATCGGGGAACTCGCCGGCGAGCCCTGGATCGCGGGCTGCCCGCGCTGCCGGGGGCAGCTCGTCCAGGCGTGTGAGAGTGCGGGCTTCACGCCCCGCATCGACTTCGCCACCGACGACTACCCGGCCGTGGTCGGCCTGGTCGGTGCGGGTCTGGGCGTGGCCGTGCTGCCCCGGCTGGCGGTCGAGTCGGTGCGGCCGAGAGGCGTCCGCACGGTGGTCCTGGAGCCCGCGGTGCGGAGGGAGATCGTCGCCCTCACCCTGCCCGACCTCGCGCAGGTGCCGGCGGTGGCGGCGACGCTGGAACAACTGGGCCTGGCGGCCCGGCGGGCGTAGCGGTCGTCGGCAGATCGTCAAAGAATTGTCAACAAATTGCAGAAACGTTCTTTCATGTGTCGGAGGCGGAGCCGCCGCTGGTCGTCGACGCCGAGACCAGCCTGTTGCGCGCCCGCCCCATGAGCTCTTCGCGCTCGTCCTCGGTCAGGCCGCCCCACACGCCGTACGGCTCTCGGACCGCCAGCGCGTGCGCCGCGCACTCCGCGCGGACCGGGCACCTCATGCAGACCTCCTTGGCCGAGTTCTCACGGGCACTCCGAGCCGCCCCGCGCTCGCCCTCGGGATGGAAGAAGAGCGAGCTGTCGACCCCACGGCAGGCAGCCAGGAGCTGCCAGTCCCACAGGTCCGCGTTCGGTCCGGGAAGGCGGGAGAAATCTGCCATTACGTGACCCCTTGTAGCCGTTCTGGGCGGATACGGTGCCAACGACCGTACATCTCCGGTCTAGAGAGATGAAAATATGACTCATTGGCAATCTAGCTCCAGACACTGTGAAACGGGAAGAAAAAGGTCTAAATGGGGCATTGGTTGTGATGAAAAGTTGAGGGTCTGACGTCCGTGTCTGCACCGTGTCCGCACCCTCACGTAGAGTGCCGAAGACGGCATGCAGCCCCGTAACTCTTTCGAGTGACCGTCGTTGAGAGTGCGGTGGCGGTTGAAGCAACAAGCGCTCGGGCAGGCGTCCGAGACGTTCGACCGCACAGGTGACGAATCCGTACCAGCCTGGAGGCTCAAGGTGACGCGCATCAGCTGCGGAGGGCGGTCATGACATCCGTCCTCGTCTGTGACGACTCCCCGCTTGCCCGAGAGGCGCTGCGCCGCGCGGTGGCGACCGTGCCCGGCGTCGAGCGCGTGACGACTGCGGCCAACGGCGAGGAAGTCCTCCGCCGCTGGGGCGCCGACCGCTCCGACCTGATCCTGATGGACGTGCGCATGCCCGGACTGGGCGGCGTCGAGACCGTGCGCCGGCTGCTGTCCGCCGACCCCGGCGCGCGCATCATCATGCTCACGGTCGCCGAGGACCTGGACGGGGTGGCCCTGGCCGTCGCCGCCGGCGCCCGCGGTTACCTGCACAAGGACGCCTCGCGCGCCGAACTGCGGGCCACCGTGACCCAGGCCCTCGCCGACCCGACCTGGCGGCTGGCCCCGCGCCGTCTCCGCTCGGCCGAGATGGGCGCCGCGCCCACCCTCACCGCGCGCGAGATCCAGGTCCTGGAGGGCATGAGCCACGGCCGCTCCAACGCCGAGATCGGCCGCGAGCTGTTCCTCTCCGAGGACACCGTGAAGACCCACGCCCGGCGGCTGTTCAAGAAGCTCGGAGCGTCCGACCGCGCACACGCGGTGGCGCTCGGCTTCCGCTGGGGGCTGGTCCGCTAGCACGGCGGTGAGCTGCACCGCAGCGGAGGAGCGGACCGACCGGACGCCCCCGCCTACCGCAGGGTGGGCGGGGTCCGCAAGGCGGAGCACCGAAGGCGCGCTGCTCGTTTCGGCGCGGATGCCGCATCCTTGAGGTGTGGAGTCTCTCGGGGACGAGTCGTTCGAGCGGAAGGGGAGGGCGCAGGAGATGAGTTCCGGCGCACCTGCTCATAACGCTTCGGTGCACAACGAAGGACGCGATGCCACGCCGCCGACGGCAGCAGGGCACCATGGACCGATGCGCGACGACGAGGCGGTCACCGCCGTAGGGACGATCGGCGCTCTCGTCCATCGCGCCGTCGACGGGGACGAGCAGGCCACGCACGACCTGCTCGCCCATGTCCACCCCCTCGCCCTGCGCTACTGCCGTACCCGTCTCTCCCGCCTCCCGGGCGACGCCCGCCACTTCGTCGAGGACCTCGCCCAGGAAGTCTGCGTGGCGGTCCTGCTGGCCCTGCCCCGCTACCGCGACACCGGCCGCCCCTTCGAGGCCTTCGTCTTCGCGATCGCCTCCCACAAGGTCGCCGACCTGCAGCGCGCCGCGATGCGCCACCCGGGCTCGACGGCCGTCCCCTCGGACGAGATGCCGGAACGCCCCGACGACTCCCTCGGCCCCGAGGAGCGCGCGCTGCTCAGCAGCGACGCCGAGTGGGCCAAGAAACTCCTGGCCAACCTCCCGGAGAACCAGCGCGAGCTGCTGCTGCTCCGCATCGCCGTGGGCCTCACCGCCGAGGAGACCGGCCAGATGTTGGGAATGTCACCGGGCGCGGTGCGCGTCGCCCAGCACCGGGCCCTGAGCCGGTTGCGGGCGCTGGCGGAGCAGTAGGCGGCCGGGCCCCGGCCGCCGCGGTCCGCAGGGTGCCCTTGGAGGCGACGGGATCCACCCCCTCCCCGGTGAACAGGCGAGTGCCCGTTCCCGTACGAACATACGAAGCCCGGAGCTGAGTCGTACCGTGGAATTCGGGAGCCGTGCTTCCCGTTAGCATGGACATCCGCACCGATCAAGGCCATTTGGGGAAGGTGTCATGACCACCAACGTCGACGGAGTGCCCGACAAATTCGCCACCCTCGGGCTGACCTACGACGACGTGCTGCTGCTGCCGGGAGCCTCCGAGGTCCTCCCGAACGCGGTCGACACCTCGTCCCGCATCTCTCGCAACGTCCGGGTCAACATCCCGCTGCTCTCCGCGGCGATGGACAAGGTGACCGAGTCGCGCATGGCGATCGCGATGGCCCGCCTCGGCGGCGTCGGCGTGCTGCACCGCAACCTCTCCGTCGAGGACCAGGTGAACCAGGTCGACCTGGTCAAGCGGTCCGAGTCCGGCATGGTCACCGACCCGATCACGGTGCACCCGGACGCGACCCTCGCCGAGGCCGACGCGCTGTGCGCGAAGTTCCGGATCAGCGGTGTCCCGGTCACCGACCCCGACCGCAAGCTGCTCGGCATCGTCACCAACCGCGACATGGCCTTCGAGAGCGACCGCTCCCGCCGCGTCCACGAGGTCATGACGCCGATGCCCCTGGTCACCGGCAAGGTCGGCATCTCCGGCACCGAGGCCATGCAGCTGCTGCGCAAGCACAAGATCGAGAAGCTGCCGCTCGTCGACGACCAGGGCATCCTCAAGGGCCTGATCACGGTCAAGGACTTCGTCAAGGCCGAGAAGTACCCGAACGCCGCCAAGGACTCCGAGGGCCGCCTGCTCGTCGGCGCCGCCGTCGGCGCCAGCCCCGAGGCCCTGGAGCGGGCCCAGGCGCTCGCCGAGGCCGGCGTGGACTTCCTGGTCGTGGACACCTCGCACGGCCACAACAGCAACGCGCTCAGCTGGATGGCGAAGATCAAGTCGAGCGTGGACGTCGACGTGATCGGCGGCAACGTCGCCACCCGCGACGGCGCCCAGGCACTGATCGACGCCGGAGTCGACGGCATCAAGGTCGGCGTGGGCCCCGGCTCGATCTGCACCACCCGCGTGGTCGCCGGCATCGGCGTCCCGCAGGTCACCGCCATCTACGAGGCCTCCCTCGCCGCCCGCCCGGCCGGCGTCCCGCTGATCGGCGACGGCGGCCTGCAGTACTCCGGCGACATCGGCAAGGCGCTGGCGGCCGGTGCCGACACGGTGATGCTGGGCTCCCTCCTCGCGGGCTGTGAGGAGTCCCCGGGCGAGCTGCTCTTCATCAACGGCAAGCAGTTCAAGTCGTACCGCGGCATGGGCTCGCTCGGCGCCATGCAGTCGCGCGGCCAGGGCCGGTCGTACTCGAAGGACCGCTACTTCCAGGCCGAGGTCTCCTCCGACGACAAGCTCGTCCCCGAGGGCGTCGAGGGCCAGGTGCCCTACCGCGGCCCGCTGGCCAACGTGCTGCACCAGCTCGTCGGCGGTCTGCGCCAGACCATGGGCTACGTGGGCGCGGCCACCGTCGACGAGATGGAGTCCAAGGGCCGCTTCGTGCGGATCACCGCCGCGGGCCTCAAGGAGAGCCACCCGCACGACATCCAGATGACGGTCGAGGCGCCGAACTACAGCCGCAAGTAGTCGCCAGAGCCTTTCCAGGGCGGTCCCGGGCGCACCGGGGCCGCCCTTGCCGTACCCGTCGGCGATACTGGAAGACGCTGAAACGCAGAGGGAAAGGCCACAGACGTGACTGAGATCGAGATCGGGCGCGGCAAGCGCGGCCGCCGGGCGTACGCCTTCGACGACATCGCCGTCGTCCCCAGCCGCCGTACGCGGGACCCGAAGGAGGTCTCGATCGCCTGGCAGATCGACGCCTACCGCTTCGAGCTGCCGTTCCTGGCCGCCCCCATGGACTCGGTCGTCTCCCCGGCCACCGCGATCCGCATCGGCGAGCTCGGCGGACTGGGCGTCCTCAACCTCGAAGGCCTCTGGACGCGGTACGAGGACCCGCAGCCCCTCCTCGACGAGATCGTCGGGCTGGACGCCGACACCGCCACCCGCCGCCTCCAGGAGATCTACGCGGCCCCCATCAAGGAGGAGCTGATCGGCGCGCGCATCAAGGAGGTGCGCGACTCCGGCGTGGTCACGGCGGCCGCGCTCTCCCCGCAGCGCACCGCCCAGTTCTCCAAGGCGGTCGTGGACGCGGGCGTCGACATCTTCGTCATCCGCGGCACGACGGTCTCCGCGGAGCACGTCTCGTCCTCGCACGAGCCGCTGAACCTGAAGCAGTTCATCTACGAGCTGGACGTCCCGGTGATCGTCGGCGGCTGCGCCACGTACACGGCGGCCCTGCACCTGATGCGCACGGGCGCGGCGGGCGTGCTCGTCGGCTTCGGCGGCGGCGCGGCCCATACCACGCGCAACGTGCTGGGCATCCAGGTCCCCATGGCCACCGCGGTCGCGGACGTGGCCGCCGCCCGCCGCGACTACATGGACGAGTCCGGCGGCCGCTACGTGCACGTGATCGCCGACGGCGGTGTCGGCTGGTCCGGCGACCTCCCCAAGGCGATCGCCTGCGGCGCCGACTCGGTGATGATGGGCTCCCCGCTGGCCCGCGCGACCGACGGTCCGGGCAGGGGCCACCACTGGGGCATGGAGGCCGTCAACGAGGAGCTCCCGCGCGGCAAGAAGGTCGACCTCGGCACCGTCGGCACCCTCGAGGAGATCCTCACCGGCCCGTCCCACACCCCCGACGGCTCGATGAACCTCTTCGGCGCCCTGCGCCGCGCGATGGCCACCACCGGCTACAGCGAGCTGAAGGAGTTCCAGCGCGTCGAGGTGACGGTGGCGGACTCGCAGCACAAGCGGTAGCCGCCGTACGACGGACGGACGAAGGGCCGGTCATCCCCGGGTGGGTGACCGGCCCTTGCGCATGCCCGAGCGCGCTGGTGGGGGCGCGTTCTGCGACGAGGGGGCGTGCGGGGTGAGCTCAGAGCCGGTGCGCCGCCCCCGTCGGCGTCGCCCCGCGCGTGTCCAGCAGCAGCTGGGCCTTCACCGACAGGCCCTGCAGGTCGTACGTGCGGTGCTGCTGGACCAGGATCGTCAGGTCGGCGTCGGCGGCGGCCTCGTAGAGGGAGTCCGCGCGTGGCACCGGGCGGTCCAGGACGCTCCAGGACGCGATGTGCGGGTCGTGGTAGCTGACCGCCGCGCCCAGCTCCATGAAGCGCATCGCGATCTCCTGGGCGGGGCTGTTCTGCTGGTCGGCGAGGTCGGCCTTGTAGGTGACGCCGAGCAGCAGCACGCGCGCACCGCGCGCGGACTTTCCGTGCTCGTTGAGGAGAGCGGCGGCGCGCTGCACGACGTACCCCGGCATCCGGCTGTTGACCTGCTGGGCCAGTTCCACCATGCGCAGGCCGCGGCCCGCGCGGTCGGACAGGTCCTGGGCGACGCCGTGGCCGCCGACACCGGGGCCGGGCCGGAAGGCCTGGAAGCCGAACGGCTTGGTCTCCGCGCAGCGGATGACGTCCCACAGGTCGACGCCCAGGTCGTGGCAGAGGACGGCCATCTCGTTGACGAGGGCGATGTTCACGTGCCGGAAGTTGGTCTCCAGCAGCTGCACGGTCTCGGCCTCGCGCGGGCCACGCGCGCGTACCACCTTGTCGGTGAGCCGGCCGTAGAACGTGGCGGCCGACTCCGTGCACGCGGGCGTGAGGCCGCCGATGACCTTCGGGGTGTTGGCCGGCGTGAAGTCGCGGTTGCCGGGATTCACCCGGCTGGGCGAATAGGCGAGGTGGAAGTCGCGGCCCGCGCGCAGGCCCGAGTCCTTCTCCAGCAGGGGCCGCAGGAAGTCCTCGGTCGTCCCCGGATGGACCGGGGACTCCAGGATCACCGTCGTGTGCGGACGCAGCCGCTCGGCCAGGGTGCGCGCGGCGGCCTCCACCTGGCTCAGATCGAGCCCTCCGTCGGCGCCGCGCGGGGTCGGCGCGCAGATCACGGCGGTCCGCACCCGCCCCAGCTGTGCCGGGTCCTCGGCCACCCGGAAGCCCCTCGCGAGCATCCGGCGCAGCTCGGCGGGGCTCAGCGAGCCCGCCTCGGGGCCGGTGGTGTAGCCGATCGTGGAGACGCCGGCGGCCACGGCGGCCTGGGCGAGGGGCAGGCCGTAGGGGCCGAGTCCGATGACGGCGAGGTCTGCGGGCATGGTGATGGGCCGTCCTTCCCAGTAACCGAAGCGGGACAGGTGCGCAAGCCCGGTGGACAGGATGAGCGAGGCGCACGGTCAGACTAGGAGTAAATATGACCGTTATGCGGGATTGTGTTCATGTGTCTTCCGTGGGTTCGGTGACCGTTGTCCACAGGCTGGGGGTGAGTGGTGGCTGAAGCCGGGCAAGCCGGTCAGAATTTGGGCAGGGGCCACGCCCGCCGGGGGCGCGGCCGAGGCGACCGATGACCGACGACGCGTTCGACGGCGGACGACGCAACGGCGGCGCAGCCGACGACGCGATCGACGGTGCGGCCGACGACGCGATCGACGGTGCGGCCGACGACGCGATCGACGGCCGACGACGACCAGTGACCGACATCGACCCATGACCGACATCGACCCATGACCGACGGGTACCAGTGACCGACGGCGACTGACGGCTGAGGGTGCCCGACGGCCCACGGCGGTTGACGGCCGCGGGCGACCGGTGGCCCGCGGCGAGCGGTGGCCGATGGCGAGCGACGGCCGCACGGCGGCAGAGCGGGAGGCAGCGGTGAGGACAGCGACACTGGGGCCGGAGCAGCGTGCGGCGTCCCTGGCGGCCATGGCCGAGCGCGAGCTGGACATTCTGGTGGTGGGCGGTGGAGTGGTCGGTGCGGGTACCGCGCTGGACGCGGTCACCCGGGGCCTGAACACCGGCATCGTCGAGGCCCGCGACTGGGCCTCCGGCACCTCCAGCAGGTCCAGCAAGCTGATCCACGGCGGCCTGCGCTACCTGGAGATGCTCGACTTCGCCCTGGTCCGCGAGGCCCTCAAGGAGCGCGGCCTGCTCCTGGAGCGCCTCGCCCCGCACCTGGTCAAGCCGGTGCCCTTCCTCTACCCGCTCCAGCACCAGGGCTGGGAGCGCCTGTACGCCGGCTCGGGCGTCGCGCTCTACGACGGGATGTCGATGGCCCGCGGCCACGGCCGGGGCCTGCCGGCCCACCGCCACCTGAGCCGCCGTCACGCCCTGCGCGTAGCGCCCGCGCTGCGCAAGGACGCCCTGGTCGGCGCCATCCAGTACTACGACGCCCAGATGGACGACGCCCGCTATGTGGCGACCCTGGTGCGCACGGCGGTGTCGTACGGTGCGAAAGCGGCCAACCGTGCGCGCGTGACCGGCTTCCTGCGCGAGGGCGAGCGGGTCGTCGGGGCCCGGGTGCAGGACGTGGAGGGCGGCGGGGAGTACGAGATCCGCGCCCAGCAGGTCGTCAACGCGACCGGGGTGTGGACCGACGACACGCAGGCGCTGGTCGGCGAGCGCGGCCAGTTCCACGTCCGCGCCTCCAAGGGCATCCACCTGGTCGTCCCCAGGGACCGCATCCACTCCACGACCGGACTGATCCTGCGCACCGAGAAGTCGGTCCTGTTCGTCATCCCCTGGGGCCGGCACTGGATCATCGGTACGACCGACACCGACTGGGACCTCGACAAGGCCCACCCGGCCGCCTCCAGCGCCGACATCGACTACCTCCTCAACCACGTCAACTCGGTGCTCGCGGTGCCGCTGTCGCGCGACGACGTCCAGGGCGTCTACGCCGGTCTGCGTCCGCTGCTGGCCGGCGAGTCGGACGCCACCAGCAAGCTGTCGCGCGAGCACACGGTCGCGCATCCGGTGCCGGGGCTCGTGGTCGTCGCGGGCGGCAAGTACACGACGTACCGGGTGATGGCCAAGGACGCCGTCGACGAGGCGGTGCACGGGCTCGACATGCGGGTCGCGGAGTGCGTCACCGAGGACATCCCGTTGCTCGGCGCGGAGGGCTACCGGGCGATGTGGAACGCCCGGGCCCGGATCGCCGCCCGTACCGGCCTGCACGTGGTCCGGGTCGAGCACCTCCTCAACCGCTACGGCTCGGCGGCGGAGGAGGTCCTGGACCTCATCGCCGCCGACCCCGGTCTGGCCGAGCCGCTGTCGGCCGCCGACGACTACCTGCGCGCCGAGGTCGTCTACGCCGCCTCCCACGAGGGCGCCCGCCACCTCGACGACGTCCTCACCCGCCGCACCCGCATCTCCATCGAGACCTTCGACCGCGGCACCCGCAGCGCCCGCGAGGCCGCCGAACTCATGGCCCCGGTCCTCGGCTGGGACAAGGACCAGATCGAGCGCGAGGTCGAGCACTACGAGAAGCGCGTAGAGGCCGAACGCGAATCCCAACTCCAGCCCGACGACCAGACAGCGGACGCGGCAAGGCTGGGAGCCCCGGAGATCGTGCCGCGCTGAATTCTCACCGGGGGTGGGCTCTGCCGGGTGCCGGGTGCCGGGTGCCGGGTGCCGGCTGCGGCGTGGGGGCCGTGGTGCCGGGTACGGCATGCGTGGTGTGGGGGTTGGGGCGTGGTGCCGGGTGCGGCGTGCGTTGTGTGTGTGGGGGGCCGTGGTGCCGGGTGCGGCGTGCGTGGTGTGTGTGGGGCCGTGGTGCCGGGTGCGGCATGCGTCGCGTGGGGGGTTCGGACGCGGTGCCAAGTGCGCCTGCGTCTGGGCTCGGGCGCGGTGCTTGGTGCGGCCTGCGTGGGGCGTGGGGTTCCGGCGTGTGCCGGGCGCACTGCGTGGGCGTGGGGCGTGGGAGCGCCCTGGCGTAGTGCTCGGTGCGGCCTGCGTGCTGCGCCGTGCGGGGTGGTGAGGGAGCGTCCGTGGCCGGTGCCTGCTGCCCGCTCCCGCTGCTCGCCTGCAGCCCGAGCCCGGTGCTTCTTGTCGGTCGGCCGCCGGAGGATTCTTCCGCGCCGCGACGGCGGCGAGCCACGGCGGTGGTTTCCCGCGGTGCCGGACCACCGTGCCACCCGACCGTCCGGCATCACCCGATCGAGCGACCCGGCATCGGGATCTCCCTCCGAACCCCGACCGTTCTACCCATTGCGAGGGCAGAACTCGGCCGCGAGCAGTGCGGGTTCGAGGGCCGGGTCCGCGATCGCCGTCGTGTTCACGCGGAACGTAAGGACATGCCGGCCGCCGATCGAGGCAGCGCTCCGCACATAGCTGCCCGCGATCCGGCCGTTGTGACCCCACACCGTGGTCCCGCACGGCAGTTTCACAGGAAAGATCCCCAGGCCGTACACGCCATGTGCGGCACGGGTGTCGAGCATCTCGCGCAGCCATCGCGGGGGCAGCAGCTCGCCGTCCAGCAGCGCCGCGTAGAAGCGGTCCAGGTCGTCGAGCGTGGTCACCAGCTCACCCGCCGCGCCGGCCACGCGCGGGTCGAGCTCGGTGACGTCGGAGCCGTCGGTCTCGTAGGCGCGGCCGTGCGGGGAGGGCAGTGTGGTGCGGGCGCCGGGGAAGGACGTGCCCGTGAGACGAAGGGGGGTGATGATGCGGCGCCGGACCTCGGTGGCGTACGAGTGGCCGGTGACCTGACGGATGACCATGCCGAGCACGACGTAGTCGGTGCTGGAGTACGCGTAGCGACCCAGCCGGGTCGAAGGGAGGGCGAGTGAGATGCGTACGGCCTGAAGCGGGGTCAGGGGGACGGCCCCCCGGGTGACCGTGGTGAAGTCGGGGAGCCCGCTGGTGTGGCTGAGCAGGGCCCGCAGAGTGATCCTCCGCCCGTCGGCGCCGTGCCCGCGCAGCAGTCCCGGCAGATACCGCTCCACGGTGTCGGACAGGGAGAGCCGGTGTTCCGTGGCCAGTTGCAGGACGACGGTGGCGATGAAGGTCTTCGTGATGCTGCCGGCGCGGAAGCGGTCGGCACGGGCGATTCCCGGACCGGCGGCCGCAAAGCGGACGTCGTCGCCGTCGTGGTCCAGGAGCGCGGCTGCGGGTGCTCCGCCTTTGATGACGAACTGTGACAGGAGGGGGTCCGTGGCCTCCGCGGAAGATGCGGAACCGGCCATCAGCGGGGCGAACAGCAGGGCGAGAGCGACCGGTATGGTCACCAGTGTCCGAAGCGACGGCATCCGGGTTCCTCCCTTCCGGAAGCTCATCATCCCGCCCGTGTGACGCACCCGTCACCGGGGGTTCCGATCGGCCGGCCCGGATGCGCGATCAGGGGGCCCCTGGGCGTTGGGCACTTGTCGGGTGAGGGACAATGGAGGCTCTGTCAGGGCGGGTTGCATGAGGGGACGCATGTCGGAGGCGGAGCGGGCGGGGACTTCTCGTCAGGAGACTCGTCAGGACAACAAGGAGCGTCTTCTCGCCGGGCGGTACCGGCTGGGAGGAGTGCTCGGCCGCGGCGGCATGGGCACGGTGTGGCGGGCCGAGGACGAGACCCTCGGCCGGACGGTGGCCGTCAAGGAGCTGCGGTTCCCGTCGAACATCGACGAGGAGGAGAAGCGGCGCCTGATCACGCGCACCCTGCGCGAGGCCAAGGCGATCGCCCGGATCCGCAACAACAGCGCGGTGACGGTCTTCGACGTGGTCGACGAGGACGACCGGCCCTGGATCGTGATGGAGCTGGTCGAGGGCAAGTCGCTGGCCGAGGTCATCCGGGAGGACGGCCTGCTGGAGCCGAAGCGGGCGGCCGAGGTCGGGCTGGCGGTCCTGGACGTGCTGCGGTCGGCACACCGCGAGGGCATCCTGCACCGGGACGTGAAGCCGTCCAACGTGCTGATCTCCGAGAGCGACGGCCGGGTCGTGCTCACCGACTTCGGCATCGCCCAGGTCGAGGGCGACCCGTCCATCACCTCCACCGGCATGCTCGTCGGCGCCCCCTCCTACATCTCCCCGGAGCGGGCCCGTGGTCACAAGCCCGGCCCGGCGGCCGACCTGTGGTCGCTAGGTGGCCTGCTGTACGCGGCGGTCGAAGGTGCGCCGCCGTACGACAAGGGGTCGGCGATCGCCACCCTGACGGCGGTGATGACCGAGCAGCTGGAGGAGCCCAAGAACGCGGGACCGCTGAAGGACGTCATCTACGGGCTGCTCATCAAGGATCCGGCCAAGCGGCTGGACGACGCGGGCGCGCGGGCGATGCTCGACGCGGTCATCAACGCGCCGAAGGAAGTCCCCGCGGATGCCACCCGGGTCGTACCGCTGCCTCCGCAGCCCGAGGCGCCGCAAGAGGAGAAGGGCGCCGGGGCCAAGCGGGGCGAGGAGGCCGGGGAGAAGCTGCGCGGGGCGCTGCGGTCGGTGCGGAAGGCCGCGGGGGCGGCCGGTGCCGCGGCCGCGAGCCGGACGAAGAGCGCCGCCGCGGGCGCCGAGGCGAGCGCGGCCGCGACACCCGCGGCGCCCGCCGGCCCGGTCGTGACCGGTTCGCCCTCGGGGCCGGTCGGGGGTGCGCGTCCGCCCGCCGCCACCGCCCCGGCGGGGCCCAAGCCGGCAGCAGGCAGGGCGAGTTCGGGGTGGCCCGTGATGTCGCCGCCGGATCTGGACGTGGCGCCCAGGCCCGTGCCCAAGGCACCGCTCACCGACGTGGTGCCCAAGCGCACCCTGGTGATCATCGCCGTGGTGGTGGTGCTCGCGGTGCTCGGCACCGTGCTCGCCCTCATGTTCAACGGTGACGACGGGGACAGCAAGGGGAGCGGCAAGAGCGGCGGTTCCAAGGCGGTGGCGTCCGCGGGGGCGAGCGCGAGTACCGGTTCCGGTTCGAAGTCCGGTTCGAAGTCCGGTTCGAAGGACTCCACCAAGCAGGACACGAGCGGCGGCACGCAGACGGACGGGGACGCGTCGGCGGCCGATACCTCCGGGAACGACGGCTCGGCCGACTCCGGCGACGACGCGTCCTCGGCGTCGAACTTCAGTGGCAGTGCGAGCGGCAGTGGCAGCGCGCCGGTGGTGCAGACGTACAAGGGTGACCAGGGGTACTCGATCGGGCTGCCCAAGGGCTGGAAGTTCCAGACCAGCAGTTCCGCCGGAGACCGGTTCACCGGGCCCGACGGGCAGAAGCTGCTGATCGCCTGGACGAGCACGCCCAAGAACGACCCGGTGGCGGACTGGGAGAACCAGGAGCGTTACATGGTGCGCTCCCAGTACCAGAAGGTCCGCATAGCCGAGGTGGGCTACCGCGGCTGGAACACGGCCGACTGGGAGTTCACCTACGTCGACGGTGGCACCAAGTACCACACGATCGACCGGGGGTTCGTCGTCAGCTCCAAGCAGGGGTACGCGCTGATGTACACCGCGAAGGCCGACGGCTGGAGCAGTGAGCTGCGCAAGGACACCTGGAAGACGCTGACGGCGTCCTTCGAGCCCAAGTGACAAATTCGCATCGCCACAATGAGACTTGCCTCCGGCACGTATCGTGAGTGGTTGCGGACCGTACGCATCCAGGTATGCACACAGAACGGGCCGCGAAACGAACGGATTTGACCAGCCGGGCGGCCGGGGGAGGCAACGTGGACGACTACGCGGGTCGGGTGCTCGCCGACCGCTACCGCCTGCCGCTGCCCCCCTCCGACGAGTACGAACACACCGAGACCCGGGCCTTCGACACCTACAGCGGGCAGGAGGTGTTCGTCCGCCAGGTGCCCCTGCCGGAGGTCGTCGAGGCCGAGGTGCTGGACGCCGAGGGACTGCCGGAGGGTTTCACTGCGCGTGACCGTGGGGCCCGGCGGCCGGCGACGGCGCGCACCGCGACACGCCGGCCCAGCGACCCGGTGGTGCGGCGCGCCGTCGAGGCCGCGCAGGCCGCCGCCCGGATCCCCGACCATCCCCGGCTCGACCAGGTCTTCGACGTGTTCGCCGAGGGCGGTTCGCTGTGGATCGTCAGCGAGTCGGTCGCCGCGCGGTCCCTGGCCGCGGTCCTCGCCGAGCAGCCGCTGAGCCCGTACCGGGCGGCCGAGGTCGCCTCGGACGTGCTGATGGCGCTGCGGGTGCTGCACGCCCACGGCTGGGTGCACCGCAACATCACCGCCCGCACGGTCCTCGTCTGCGACGACGGCCGGGTGATGCTGACCGGCCTCGCGGTCGGGGCGGCGGAGGAGGCGCTGTGCGGGTACGACCCGGTGCCGGCGCAGGAGGGTGAGGGCGGCGAGGGCGGCCCGGAGACCGGTGGCCGTCGGCGGGTCGGGGAGGCGGAAGGTTCCGGCACGCCCGGCGGTCCGCCCGGCCCGAACGTTTCGCCCGGTCCGGGTGTTTCGGGCGTTTCCGTCGGTTCGGGTGTCGTCGCCGTCGGGGGCATCGGGAGCATCGGTGGTGCGTCCGGTGGTACGGCCGGCGCGCAGCAGGCGCCGGGCGCGCCGGAGACCGACCCCGAGGCCGCTCGGCGCGCCGCGATCCAGGCGCGGGCTGCCGGCGGGCTGCCGGGGGCCGGTCCGGACGAGGGTCCGGCCGGCACCGGTCCGGGCGGTGCCGCCGGTACCGGGGCCGTGGAGCGTCGGACGCTGGAGACCGGCTCGGACATCCGGGCCGCCCGGGCCGGGGCGATCGCTGCGTACCGGGCGGGAGCCAGGGCCGCCGCCCGGGTCCAGGAGGCCCAGCAGAGCGGGCGGGCCGCGCTGCCCGGTGCCCGGCCGCCGGCCGAGGGCGACACCGCGGCGCCCGCGCCGCAGCCGCCGTACGGCCCGGGACACGCCGACGGGGCGGCCCAGCAGCCGTATGCCAACGGCGTGGCGCAGCCGCCGTACGCCCCGGGCCAGGCCAACGGCGTGGCGCAACCGCCGTACGCGAACGGGCAGGCGCAGGCGCCGGGCGGGGAGCAGCGGGCCGCCGGAAGTATGCCGCCCGGCCAGATAGCGGACCCGTACGGGGTGCGCGGCGCGCCGTCGCCCTGGCACGGCGCCGCACCCCGCCCCCGCACCGGCACGCCCCCGGCGGTGGTCCCCGGCCAGGAACGCACCGCGCTCCCGACCGCCGGCCCCGGCGCGGGCACTCCCCTGACCGGCACCGGCACCGGCACCGGCGCAGGCCTGCCCCGGACCGGTGCCGAACTCCCCGGAGTCCAGGGGCCGCCGCACGCCGTCGTGCCCGCACAGGGCACCGGACCCGTCCCCACCCGCTGGGACGAGCCCGGTGCGGCCGTCCCCGGCCGGCGGGGGCCCGCCACCGCGCTGGCCGCCGAGCGGGCGCGGCAGGTGCGGATGACCGTCGTGGGGCCGGTGACCGAGCGCTGGGCGCCGGAGCAGGCCGTTCCCGTGCACGAGAACTGGCAGCTGGCGGCGCCCATCGGTCCTGCCACCGACCTGTGGGCGCTCGGCGCGCTGCTGTTCCGGTCGGTGCAGGGGCACGCGCCGTACCCGGAGGAGTCGACGGCCGAGCTGGTGCAGCTGGTGTGCTCGGAGCCGCCCGCCTTCGCGGAGGAGTGCGGGTCGCTCAGGCCGGTCGTGGAGTCGTTGCTGCGTCAGGACCCTACCGAGCGGCTGGACTTCGAGGAGCTGCGCGGCTGGCTGCGCTCGCTGGTGCGGTCGGCGCCCGAGCCGGACGCCGGTACGCATGTCGTCGCCGCCCCGCCCGCCGATCCCCGGCGGCTGCCGATCGTCCGGCGCCGCGGTGAGCTGGTGCGCAGGCGCAGGGCCGGGCTCCCGGCGCCCCACGGCCGGCACAAGCGGGCCCGGGAGGAGGCCAGGTCCCCGCGCCGGCTGGGCCGTACGCTGCTCCTGCTGGTCCTGCTCCTGCTGGCCGCGGCGGTCGCGTACGCCATGCTGTTCCTGCCGAAGAAGGACACCGGGGACGAGGGCGGCGCGGCGACCGGCGACCGGACGGGCACGGCCGGCCAGGCGAGTCCCGCGCCCAGTCACGACCGGACGCCGACACCGACTCCCACGTCGTCCCCCACGTCGACCCCGTCCACCGAGACGCAGACCACCGCCGGTTCGACCGGCGGCTCCACGGTCGCCCACGGCTTCACCCTGCGCGACGACCCGAACGGCTTCCGGATCGCCGTCGCCGACGGCTGGAGCCGCTCCCCGAAGAACAGCAGCGGCCAGGTGATCTACGCGCACGGGAAGTTCGAGCTGATCGTCGTGGCCGGACGGGACAGCGCGGCGTCCTACGGCAGCGACCCGATGGCGTACCAGCGGGACAAGGAACCGGAACTGCAGCCCTACCGGGACTCCAGCTGGGCCACCGCGGGCGGGCTGCGGACCATCACGGTGGGTCAGCAGGTGTCGGCCGAGGGGCAGTTCACCTGGACGGACGGTCAGCAGGGCGACCTGTTCGTGCGCAACATGGTCTTCCTGATCAACGGGAGGTACCACATCGTGCAGGTGCGCGGCCCCGAGTCCGACCGGGACGAGGTCACCACGCTGTACGAGCAGGCGTCGTCGACCTACAAGTACACGGGCTGAGAGACAGCCGCAGCGGCAGCCGTACGAGGAGGCGGGCCGGGCGCAAGTGAACGCGCGCCGGGGGCGGTTGGTTCCCGTTCCGGTGCGGGGATCTCGTTCACATCCGGTGGCGGAGGCGCGAACCGTCACAGTGCTGTCTCCGTGGGACCCCCCTTGTTCCCTGACCGGGGCGCGGTCCTTAGTCTGACCCTGACAAGAGCATTGCGGGGCAACGTGAATCAGATGCAGGGCCTGCTCATCGCGGGCCGCTACCGGCTGGCCGACATCATCGGCAGCGGCGGCATGGGCCGGGTGTGGCGCGCCCATGACGAAGTGCTGCACCGGGCGGTCGCCATCAAGGAGTTGACGGCCGCGCTCTACGTCGCCGAGGGCGACCAGGCCATCCTGCTGGCCCGGACCCGGGCGGAGGCCCGGGCCGCGGCGCGCATCAACCACTCCGCCGTCGTCACCGTCCACGACGTACTCGAACACGACGGCCGCCCGTGGATCGTCATGGAGCTGGTCGAGGGCCACTCACTGGCCGACGCGGTCAAGGAGCAGGGACGCATCGAGCCGCGGGAGGCCGCCCGGATCGGGCTGTGGGTGCTGCGCGCGCTGCGCGCCGCGCACGGCGCCGGGGTGCTGCACCGGGACGTCAAGCCAGGCAACGTACTGATCGGCCGGGACGGCCGGGTCCTCCTCACCGACTTCGGCATCGCCCAGATCGAGGGCGACACGACGATCACCCGTACCGGCGAAGTGGTCGGATCCGTCGACTACCTCGCGCCGGAGCGCGTGCGCGGGCACGACCCGGGGCCGTCCTCCGACCTGTGGGCGCTGGGCGCGACGCTGTACACGGCGGTGGAGGGGCGCTCGCCGTTCCGCCGCACCTCGCCGCTGACCACCATGCAGGCGGTCGTCGAGGACGAGGCCGGCGAGCCGCACAGCGCGGGCCCGCTGGGGCCGGTCATCACAGCCCTGCTGCGCAAGGAGCCCGCGCAGCGCCCGAGCCCCGAAGAGGTCGAGCAGATGCTCGCCGAGGCGGCGGAGGGACGGCGGCCGAGCGGGGCGCAGAAGTACGTGCCGACGCAGTCGCATGCCGGTGGGACCTGGCTGGACTCCGGGGGCTCGCAGGAGCGCCCGTACGGCGGTTCGCACGCCGAGGCGTACGACGGTTCGCGGGGCGGGGCGTACGGGAGCTCGTACGGCGGGCAGCGCCCCCCGGGGGGTTCCACGACCTCGCCGACGGCGGTCGCCGCGCCGTCCGCCCCCGTCGCCGTCCAGCCCAAGCGGCGCCGGCTGCGCACGCTCGCACTCGTCGTCGCCGTGGCCGCGCTGCTCGGTGGCGGCACGGCCGTCGCCATGCAGAAGTGGGACTTCGGACAGCAGCGGGACGACACCGGCAGTGTGATCACGCCGGCCACGTCCGGTTCCACCTCTTCGGGCGGCGCGACCGTGGCACCGGACGGCACGATTCCCGCGGGCTGGCAGCAGTACGACGACCCCGTGGGCTTCACGCTGTACCTGCCCGCGGGCTGGAAGCGCTCGGTGTCCATCAAGAAGACGGACGGCCTGGAGCAGATCGACTACTCGCCCGACGGGGGCACGCACCTCGTACGCGTCGCTGTCGACACTTCACCCGACTACAGCAACGCGTACGACCACATGCGCAACCTTGAGGGGCAGCTCAGAAAGAGGCTGGTGGACTACAAGACGGTGAGCCTGAAGAAGGACACGTACCGCGATCTGCCGAGCTCCCGCTGGGAGTACACGTGGACCGCGCTGCCGAAGGACGTGAAGGTGCCGGGGGCGTACCGGGCCCTCGACGTCGGCTACTTCACCGGCGACGGCGTCGAGTACGCGATCTACACGGCCTCACCGACCGACGACTGGGCCACCACCAGCAAGCAGTTCACCTCCGTTCTCCAGGGCTGGCGAGAGGGCGAAGTCAAGCCGTGAGAGCGTCCAGCGGCGCTCAGGCCCAATCCGAGCAGGTGAGCCCGCTGACGATCTTGTTCCCTTCCCAGACCGCCACGTGCACACCGACATAGCGGAGCCAATTATCGGTGTCCGACGCGTGAGTGCTGAAGGTGAGAGTCGATCCGTTTCCGTCGTATTCGTAGTGCCAGGGCCAGTCCTTGAGGTTCTCGCCACCGTTGGAGGACATGAGCTGAATGCCCACATGGTGACCATCGGCGGCGGTGTCCTTGACCCAACCGCTGATGTCCACGTAATTGTCCGACCAGTTGGTGAACGTCATGCTCCCCTTGGCGCCGGTCGTGGAGCATGATGCGCCGCCACTCGCCGCGCTGGCGTCGGTCACGGTGGTCGTGGCGAATATCGCCGCCGCCGCGACGCTCGTGACGGAAAGGCGCTTCAATGTGTTTCCCATAAAGAAAAACGATAAGGCTTCCATGATTCGCATGGCAGCATGGTTCCAGCCACCCGTTTTACCTTGCTCAGGGTTTATGTCCGGATGATTTGCCGTGCCCTGTATCCATTTCAGAACTCGATGTGGCTGAAAACGGTCGGCCCTGAAGTGGTCACGGCGGCGCACTTGGCCGGTCACCGCGCCGGAAGGGGGGCGTCCGGTGCGGCATCATGGGGCCATGGGGACCGACGGGGACGTCGTCCGTCTGATCGCGGGGCGTTATCGCCTTCAGGCGCGGCTCGGGCGGGGCGGCATGGGTGTCGTATGGCGCGCGGCCGACCAGTTGCTGGGACGGGAGGTCGCCGTCAAGGAGCTCACCGTCGACGACTCCCTCCCGGACGACGACGCCCGGCTGCGCCGCGAACGCGCGCTGCGGGAGGCGCAGACCGTCGCCCAGTTGCACCACCCGCACATCATCGTCGTGCACGACGTGGTCGAGGACGGCGGACGGCCGTACATCGTCATGGAGCTGATCGAGGGCGGTTCACTCGCCGACCGGATCTCGCGGAGCGGGCCGGTGGACGTCGGTGAGGCCGCGCGGATCGGGATCGCGCTGCTGAGCGCGGTGCGGGCGGCGCACGGGGCCGGGGTGCTGCACCGGGACATCAAGCCGGCGAACGTCCTCGTCGAGGCCGCCACCGGGCGTGTCGTGCTCACCGACTTCGGCATCGCGCAGGTCGCGGGCGCCACCACGCTCACCGAGACCGGTTCCTTCGTCGGCTCGCCCGAGTACACCGCGCCCGAGCGGATGTCGGGCGGCCGGTCCGGTCCGGCCGCCGACCTGTGGTCGCTGGGGGTGCTGCTGTGCGCGGCGCTCAGCGGCGAGTCGCCGTTCCGCCGCGACTCGCTCGGCGGGATCCTGCACGCCGTGGTCTCCGACGAGATCCGGCCACCGGTCCAGGCCGAGCCGCTGCTGCCGGTCGTCCGCGGGCTGCTGGAGCGTGACCCCGAGCTCCGGCTGGGTGCGGCGGAGGCCGAGCTGATGCTGCGCGGTTTCCTGGAGACGGGGGCCGTGACGGGCGCCGGTGATGCGGCGCAGAGCGCGGGCGTCGCGTCGTACACGCCGACCCAGCGGGACGTTCCGCGACCGCCGCCTCCGGAACCCGCCGTGCCGCCCCGGACCTCCACCCGCGGGGTGCTGGTCGCCGCGCTGCTGGTCGCCGCGATGGCCGGGGCGGGCGTGTCGGCGGCCACGCTGCTGTTCCACGGGGACGGCGGCGGCAGCACCCCGGGTCCCGGGGGCACGACGGGCGTCTCCACGTCGCACCGGACGGGCTCCTCCGCCACGGCGACCTCCCCGACTCCTTCTTCCTCCGCTTCCTCCGCTTCCTCTGCTTCCTCTGCTTCCTCTTCTTCTCCGACCGCCCAGCCGCCCCCCACCTCCCACTCCAGCACCGCACCCTCCGGCTACCGCCTCGCGCGCGACCCGGCCGGTTTCTCCCTGGCCGTACCGGAGGGTTTCACCCGCGAGCCGCAGGGCGAGCGCGTCTTCTACCTGTCGCCGGGGCAGACCTTCCGGCTCGGCATCAGGCTCTCCGAGACGCAGACCGGCGGACCGGGCGGGGTGATGCGGCGCGCGGCGGCCGAGGGGCCGAGCACGAACCCCGGTTACCACGACGGCCGGGTCACCGACACCACCCACTCCGGGCACCCCGCCGCGTTCTGGGAGTTCACCTGGCAGGGCTTCAGCGCGGCGGAGGGACCGCGGCACACCTACGACCTCTGCTGGGAGGAGGGCGGTCGGCTGTACGACGTGTGGGTGTCGGCCCCGGTCGGGAAGGTGCGGGAGGCGCGGGAGTACTTCGACGTCGCCGTCGACACGTTCACGGCGGGATGAGCAGCGGGACGAGCAGCGGCCCGGGGCGGGCCGGAACGACGACGCCGGCCTCGACGCCCAGACGGTCACCGAGTGCGACGGCGCGGGCCGCACCACGGCGTCGGTCTTCAAGGTCCAGGGCACGGAGAAGTACCGCACCACGTACGCGTACGGCGGCGACCGCGTCACGACCACCCCGCCGCAGGGCGGCGTCAAGTCGACGGTGGTGAAGGACGGCCGGGACAACACGCCCCAGATCCAGTGTCCCGCGGACGGCGCAGCGGTCACCACGTCGTACGGCTACGACGACGCGGGCCGCCTCCGTCACGGTGAACGGCGACAAGACGTCGACGGTCCACGACGAACCGGGCCGGGCGGTCTCCACCTGGCAGGGCGAGGCGCGCACGGGCACCAAGCTCTCCGTCACCAAGTACGACACAACGACGTGGGAGAGTGACCTTCAGTGAAAGGAAGCGGCCGATGGGACTGGTCGGCGCTCACCTGCCAGACCCTCCCGGGGGAGCGGATTCCCGGGTACCTGGAGTTGCTGCTGGACGAGGACGGCGGCGAGCGGCAGCGGGCCTACGGGGTTCTGTACTGCGAGGTCGCGAACCAGGGACAGCTGTACTCGGCGGCGGCGGCCTGCGTCGACGTGCTGGTCGAGCGTCTGGAGAACCGCGAACGTCTCCCCGCTGAGGCGGTGAGCCTGCTGGAGGCAGTCCTGAATGCTCGCGCAGCCGGGCTCTTCGTGGTGCTGGACGGGGCGGACACGGATGTCGCCCAGTACGCGCGTCGGCGAATCCTGGACGGCGTGCCGGCGCTGATCCGCCACGCGGAGGACGAAAGCCTGAACTGGTACAAGGAGTTCTGTTTCCTCGTGCCGCAACTGGCCGACTCGTCCCCCGAGGTCGTCGACTGCCTCAGGCGCTCGGCGGACCACCTCGACGGTGAGCGGCAGGCACTCTGCCGTGAGGCGCTCGAAGAGGCGGAAGAAGTCGTGCGGGACGGCCACATGCCGTAACTCCCTGATGTTCCTTACCGCGCCTGGACAGGCGCGTCCGTTCGGCGGTCGGGGCCCCTCCCACAGGGAGGGGCCCCGACCCGTACGCCGCTGACCGCGTCGCTTCGACAACGGCATGGTGCGCAAGGTACTCATGTGGCATGAGCGAAGACGGCGAACAGCCGGTCGAGGGACGTCTGGTCGGCGGGCGTTATCGGCTCGCGCAGCGCATCGGCTCCGGGCCGGCCGGCACCGTGTGGCGGGCCCGCGACGAGCAGGGCGGGCGGGACGTCGCCGTCAAGGAGCCGCGCCTGGCCAAAGAGCCGGGCGGTGCGGAACGGCAGCGCGCCGCCCAGCGGCTGCTGCACGAGGCCCGGGCCGCCGCCCGCGTCGACCACCCGGCTGCCGTCGCCATTCACGACGTACTCCTCGATGACGAACTTCCCTGGGTCGTCATGGAGTTGGTGGAGGGGGAGGCGCTGCACGCCGTCCTCGCCGCCCGGGGCCCGCTGCCGTCCGCCGAGGCCGCCCGGATCGGGCTCGCCGTCCTCGGCGCCCTGCACGCCGCGCACTGCGTCGGCATCGTCCACCGTGACCTCAAGCCGTCCAACGTCCTCCTCGGAGCGGACGGCGACCGTGTCGTCGTCACCGACTTCGGCATCGGCGGGGGAGAGGGGTGCGGCCCCTTCGACGCCCCGGAGTGCGGTGCGGGGCGCGGGGCGGGTCCCGCCTCCGACCTGTGGTCCCTGGGCGCGTTGCTCCGCGCGGCCACGGACGGCGCACCGGGCTCTCTCGGACCGCTTCTCGAGCAGCTCCTCGCCCCGGAACCGGAGTCCCGGCCGACGGCCCGGGAGGCCGCCGAGGCGCTCGCCGAGGCCGCCGGAGCGACCCTTCCGGCCTGGGCGGCCGAACCCGCCGCCGCGCCGCCCCCGGCGCCGGCTCCCGTGCCGCCCGCGCCCCCCGAACCCCGCCGCCTCACCCCCCTCACCGCCCTCGGCCTCCTCCTCGCCAAAAAACCGGAACGTGGTTGATCGTCCGCTCCCGAGGCGCTGATCAGCACATTCCCTGCCAGTGATCACTGGCAGTGTGTGTGCGGTCGGTGAAACCGGGTTACCCACGGGTACCCAAAGGCCCCGCTCCCGAATACCCTGCGGCTCATGACGGACTCGCAGGCCCCGGCCCACGCACCGGCCCCCACCGGCACGAACCCGCTCGCCCCCGCCCCCGCAGGGGCCCGAACCGCCGCCGACGTGGTCACCCCCGAGCTGGTCGCCCAGCTCACCAAGGGTGTCGTCGGCTCCGGCCGTACGGCCAACCACACGCCCTTCACCGGCGAGAAGCTGGCCGACCTGCCCGAGTCCACCCCCGAGGACGTGGCCAAGGCCTTCGACGCGGCCCGTGCCGCACAGGCCGTGTGGGCGAAGGTGCCGGTACGGCAGCGGGCCGCCGTCCTGCTCCGCTTCCACGACCTGATCCTGGCCCGCCAGGCCGAGGTCCTCGACCTCATCCAGCTGGAGACCGGCAAGGCCCGCCTGCACGCCCACGAGGAGGTCCAGGCCGTCGCGGTCGCCAGCCGCCACTACGGCCGCAAGGCCCCCGCCTACCTCCGCCCCAAGCGGCACGCGGGCGCCATGCCCACCCTCACCCGCGTGACCGAACTCCGCCACCCGCGGGGCGTGGTCGGCCAGATAGCCCCCTGGAACTACCCCCTCGAACTCTCCGTCGGCGACGCGCTCCCGGCCTTCGTCGCGGGCAACGCGGTCGTCATGAAGCCGGACACCGAGACCTGCCTGACCGCCCTGTGGGCCCGCGACCTGCTCATCGAGGCGGGGCTGCCCGCAGACGTCTTCCAGGTCGTCCTCGGCGAGGGGCCGGTCGTCGGCCCCGAGGTCGTCCGGCACGCCGACTACGTCTCCTTCACCGGCTCCACCCGTACCGGGCGCGAGGTCGCCCAGGGCGCGGCCGCCCGCCTGGTCGGCGTCTCCCTCGAACTCGGCGGCAAGAACGCCATGCTGGTCCTCGACGACGCCGACATCGAGAAGGCCGCCGCCGGCGCGGTCCGCGCCTGCTTCTCCTCGGCCGGCCAGCTCTGCATCTCCATCGAGCGGCTCTACGTCCACGAGTCCGTCGCCGACGCGTTCCTGGAGCGCTTCGCCGCCCGTACCAGGGCCATGCGGCTCGGCCGGTCCCTCGCCTACGGCGCCGACATGGGGTCCCTGGTCGGGGAACGGCAGCTGGAGACCGTCAAGCGGCACGTCGAGGAGGCCGTCGAGAAGGGCGCGACCGTCGTCGCCGGCGGCACCGCCCGCCCGGACATCGGCCCCTACTTCTACGAGCCCACCATTCTCGACGGCGTCGAGGACGCGATGGCCGTCTGCACGGAGGAGACCTTCGGGCCGGTCGTCTCCGTCTACCGCTTCAAGACGGACGACGAGGCCGTCGAACACGCCAACGGCACGCCGTACGGCCTCAACTCCTCCGTCTGGTCGAGGAACGGCAGCCGCGGCCGCGCCGTCGCCGCCCGCCTGCGCACCGGCACGGTGAACGTCAACGAGGGCTACGCCCCCGCCTACGGCAGCGTCCAGTCCCCGATGGGCGGCATGAAGGACTCCGGCCTCGGCCGCCGCCACGGCTCGGAGGGCATCCTCAAGTACACCGAGGCGCAGACCGTCGCCCAGCAGCGCCTCCTGCCGATGGCGCCCGCACTGGGCATGGACGACGAGAAGTACGCCCAGTTCATGAGCACCAGCCTGAAGGTGATGAAGGCACTGAGGCTGCGCTAGCCGACCTGCTTTCAGGGGCGCGGGGCTGCATTCGATGTGCGGCTCCGCCGCGTGGGCGCGACCAGTCACCGAGCACCCGCAGTGCACACTCAAAGGGGAGATGGCACGTTGTCTCAGGACACCTATGACTACGACGTCCTGGTCGTCGGCTCCGGCTTCGGCGGCTCCGTAACCGCCCTGCGCCTCACAGAAAAGGGCTACAAGGTCGGCGTCCTGGAAGCCGGCCGCCGCTTCACCCGCGAGAACCTCCCCAAGAACTCCTGGGACATAAAGAACTACCTCTGGGCCCCGCAGCTCGGCTGCTACGGCATCCAGCGCATCCACCTCCTCGGCAACGTCATGGTCCTGGCCGGCGCAGGCGTCGGCGGCGGCTCGCTCACCTACGCCAACACCCTCTACGTCCCGCCGAAGCCCTTCTTCGACGACCCCCAGTGGCGCGACATCACGGACTGGGAGGAGGAGCTGAAGCCGTACTACGACCAGGCCCAGCGCATGCTCGGCGTACGCCTCAACCCGACGATGACCCCGTCCGACGTCCACCTGAAGGCGGCGGCGGAGAAGATGGGCGTCGGCGACACCTTCCACCTCGCCCCGGTCGGCGTCTTCTTCGGTGACGGCAAGGACGCCGACGGCGAGGCGAAGGCGGCGCCCGGCGACCAGGTCGCCGACCCCTACTTCGGTGGCGCGGGCCCCGCCCGCAACGCCTGCACCGAGTGCGGCGAGTGCATGACCGGCTGCCGGCACGGTGCGAAGAACACCCTCAACGAGAACTACCTCCACCTCGCCGAACAGGCCGGCGCGGTGGTCCACCCCATGACCACCGTCGTCTCCGTCACCGACGACTCCCAGGGCGGCTTCGCGGTCGCCACCCTCCCCACCGACGACAGGAAGGCGAAGGGCCGGATCTTCAAGGCCCGCCGGGTCGTCCTCGCCGCCGGCACCTACGGCACCCAGACCCTCCTGCACCGCATGAAGGCCGGCGGCCAGCTGCCGTACCTCTCCGACCGCCTCGGCGACCTCACGCGCACCAACTCCGAGGCCCTGGTCGGCGCCCAGACCGACGACCGCCGCTACCGCAAGGCACACGCCACCCCGAAGGCCGACTTCACCAAGGGCGTCGCGATCACCTCGTCCATCCACCCGGACGCGAACACGCACATCGAGCCGGTCCGCTACGGCAAGGGCTCCAACGCGATGGGCGGCCTGTCGATCCTCCAGGTGCCGTACGCGGACGGCTCCTCCCGTGTACGCGGCTGGCTGGCGAACGCGGCCCGCCACCCCCTCCTGGTGCTGCGCTCGCTCTCCAACCGGCGCTGGTCGGAGCGGACCATCATCGGGCTGGTCATGCAGTCGCTGGACAACTCCCTGACGACGTACCTGAAACCGGACGGCGTCGGCAAGGGCCTGCTCACCGCCCGGCAGGGACACGGCGCCCCCAATCCCAAGCAGATCAGGGCCGCCTCGGAGGCGGCCAGCACGCTCGCGGCCGAGATCAACGGCTTCGCCGGCAGCAACGTCGGCGAGCTGATGGGCACCCCGCTCACCGCCCACTTCCTCGGCGGCTGCCCGATCGGCGACTCCCGCGAGACCGGGGTCATCGACCCGTACCACCGCCTCTACGGCCACCCGGGCATCTCGGTGGTGGACGGCGCCGCCGTCTCCGCGAACCTGGGCGTGAACCCGTCCCTGACCATCACGGCGCAGGCCGAGCGCGCGATGTCGTACTGGCCCAACAAGGGCGAGGCGGACCCGCGGCCGCGGCAGAGCGAGCCGTACCGGCGCCTGCGGGCGGTCGAGCCGCACCGCCCGGCGGTCCCGGCCGAGGCCTTCGGCGCACTGCGGCTGCCGTTCCTCGGGATTCCGGCCGTACCGCCGAAGAAGCAGGCCTAAGGAGCGGCCGGACAGCGAAGAGGGACCTGTGCCCCCCTCCGAGCCCAGGTCCCTCTTAGATCACGGCCGTGACCCGGCGTAGCTTCATCGGATGTCACTGCTGGTTCCGCAGATGTGACCGGTGAGTCCTGTGAATGGTTGCCTCCGCATTCACAGAACCCGCATGTGATGTGAGTCACTCGGTCTGGCGGAGCGCTGGAGTGCCGGATGGCATGGACACAGCCGGTTCCAAGGTTATTCTCGCCCCCGTCGAACGGCCGAGCGAGAGAGTGTCATGTCTGACAGACGGTCCGAAGAATCGTCGGGGGACGAGCCGTCGTCCTCCATATCCGACGAGGTGTGGGAGCAGTTCCTCCGCGACAGCGAACGGGACATCCGCAAGTCCGCCCCCAAGGAACCCTCCGCCCGGGCCCGTGAGGTGGCCGAGCGGCTCAAGGGGCAGCAGGGTCAGCCCGAGGGGTGGCGGACCGGTCCCGCCTGGCAGGAGCAGAGCGGGCGGGCCGCCCGGCGTCGCAGGGTCTGGGCGGTCGTCGGCCTTCCGCTGGCGATCGCCGTGGCCGTCGTGGCGATGCGGCCGTCCCTGATCCCGGGCGACCCCTTCGGCTCGTCCGCCGGCACGGACACCGCGACCACGCAGCTGCCCGACGAGACCGCCGCCCCGACCGCCCCGCCCTCCGCCGCCGCTCCCGACACCCCGACGCTCGCCCACCCGTTCGCCGGTTCCCCGGCGCTCCGCTGGGCCGACGGCGCGGCCGGCATCGTGCTGCCGAAGGCCACCGCGCTCGGCGCCATCCCGAAGGACCGCGTCGAACTGGCCCTCCAGCTGACCAGGAAACTGCTGGTGGACGCCAACCTGAACCCCGACGTGCTGGCCGGCGGCCGTCCCGCGGCCGCCCTCTCGGTGCTCGACCCCAAGCAGCCCAGCGTGCTCGACAACCTCAACACCTCGCTGCGCAGCCCCAGCAAGACCCACGACCCGCTGTTCCTCTTCAGCCGCTTCAATCCGAAGGACGTGAAGCCGGCCGGGAAGGTCGTCAAGGTGCGCGGCCGGATCACCTTCGCCGAGGGCAAGTACCAGGGGGTCGCGGTGCACGCCGACTACACCTTCGTCTACCCGGTCGTCCGCGCCGGCGCCCCCGCCGACGGCTCCACCGAGGTCACCCGCACGATCGTGCGCCGCGTCATCGAAGCCGAACTCCCCGACCCCACCCGGTACCAGGTCACCCCCGGCCGCCTGACCCTC